>NZ_LZJW01000029.1 GCF_001667885.1 Mycobacterium scrofulaceum
CAGCGCGCCCGACGCCACGGCCGCCACGTCGGCCGGGCAGGCGGCCGCCGGCGCCGCGGACGTCTATCCGGCGCCGATTCCGGCGCTGGGTGTCACCGACATCTACCTTCCGGCCCCGACGTCTCCCCAACCCGAAACGCCACCGCAGGCGGTTCCGGTCGCCCCGCGCGGCAGCGCGCCCGACGCCACGGCGGCCACGTCGGCCGGGCAGGCGGCCGCCGGCGCCGCGGACGTCTATCCCGCGCCGATTCCGGCGCTGGGTGTCACCGACATCTACCTTCCGGCTCCGGTGACACCGGAGGTGGACGCCCCGCCGCAGACGGTTCCCGTCGCGCCCCGGGGCGGGCTGCCGGACACGGCCGCGGGGCTCGGCGACTTCGTCGGTTTCGGGGTGCCGGGCCATGGCATCGTGCCGATCGTGCCCGGGGCGGGGACAGGGGTGCCCACGGCAGTCCCCGCGGCTGCGCGTGCGGCGTCGCCGTACTCGGTGCCCTCCTGGGGCTCCGACGCGCCCCCGGTCCCCGACCTGGGCTGGGCGGACGGCGCCGCGCCAACGCCGGTAACGGCCGGAGGTGACGAGCACAATTACTCCTTCCTGAGCGTCGCCGAGACCGTGCCGCGGCTGCCCGACGAGCACGAGGTGTTCGACGTCAACGCGATCCGGGCGGACTTTCCGATCCTGAAGGAGGTCGTCAACGGAAAGCCGTTGATCTGGTTCGACAACGCGGCGACCACCCAGAAGCCGCAGGTGGTGATCGACCGGCTGTCACACTTCTACGCCCACGAGAACTCCAACATTCACCGCGCGGCACACGAATTGGCGGCCCGGGCCACCGATGCGTACGAAGAGGCGCGTGACACGGTGGCCGACTTCATCGGGGCGCCGAGCCCCGAGAACATCGTGTTCGTCCGTGGCACCACCGAAGCCATCAACCTGGTGGCCCACGCCTGGGGTGCAAAGCATCTGCAACCGGGCGACGAAATCGTCATCACCCACCTCGAGCACCACGCCAACATCGTTCCCTGGCAACTCATTTCGCAGAAGACCGGCGCGATCCTCAAGGTTGCGCCGATCGATGACGCCGGCAACCTGCTGCTGAGCGAATTCGAGGAACTGCTCGGTCCGCGGACGAAGTTGGTGGCCGCCACCCAGGTGTCCAATGCGCTCGGCACGGTGGTGCCGGTCGACAAGATCGTCGAGCTGGGCCACCGTTACGGCGCCCGGGTGCTGATCGACGGAGCTCAGTCGATTCAGCACATGCCCGTCGACGTGACCGAACTCGGCGCCGACTTCTTCGTGTTCTCCGGGCATAAGATCTACGGCCCCACCGGAATTGGCGCACTCTACGGTACCGAGGAGGCACTGACGGAGACGCCGCCGTGGCAGGGCGGCGGCCACATGATCGCCGATGTGACGATCGAACGCTCGCTGTATCAGGGGCCGCCGACCAAGTTCGAGGCCGGCACCGGCAACATCGCCGACGCGGTCGGGTTGACCGAGGCGCTGCGCTACGTGCAGCGGTTGGGCATCGAACGCATCGCGGCCTACGAGCACTCGTTGCTGGAGTACGCGACCCCGCGCCTCGCCGACATTCCCGGCGTCCGGCTCGTGGGCACCGCCACCGAGAAGGCCAGCGTGCTGTCCTTCGTGCTGGCGGGACACGAGCCGCTCGAAGTGGGTAAGGCGCTCAACGCCGAGGGGATCGCGGTGCGCGCCGGGCATCACTGCGCGCAGCCCGCGCTCCGGCGACTGGGGCTGGAGGCCACCGTCCGCCCGTCGTTCGCGTTCTACAACACCTTCGAGGAGATCGACGTCTTCCTCCGGGCGGTGCGCAGGATCGCCGAGGGTGGTACCAACGTCGGTTGACGGCCCCCGCGCGGCGGGCCACGGCTAAGTGCCCGTGTACCAACCCAACACGCGCGATGTCAGCAACACGATGCCCAGCGACACCGCGGCGACGACGGTGAGGCCGATGACCGCGACCACCAGCGGCCGCCACCCCGTGCGCGCGATCTGGCGGATGTCGGTGTTGAGTCCCACGCCGGCGAAGGTCAGCAGGAACGCCCATTTCGACACGTTGGCGAGGTTGGCGGTTTGACCCTTGGTCAGCCAGCCCGCGGTCGCGATCGCGGAGACCACCAGGAAGCCGAGCACGAACTTCGGGAACTTGTCCCAGACGAACGCGGCCTTGGCCTTCGCGCCGGGCGCGATCGCAACGGCCTGGCCACGCGCGGCCCAGTACAGCGCGAAGCCCAGGACCACGAACCCGATCAGGGCGTTACGGGTCGACTTCACCAGCACCGCGATTTTGCCGGCATGGTCAGAGTACAGGTAGCCGGTGGCCGTGGTCTCGGCGGTGTTGTCCACGGAAAGGCCTGCCCACAAGCCGAATTCGTGATCGGTCAGTCCGATCGCGTGGCCCAACGGCGGCAGCACGAACAGCGACACCGCGCCCAAGGCCAAGATCGCCGCGATCGCGTAGCTGACATCGGAGTTGCGGGCCCGGATTGCGCCCTTGGCCGCGACAATGGCCGACACCCCGCAGATGGATGTTCCGATCGCCAGCAATGAGCCGAGCTTGCCCGACAGCCCGAAAGCGCGCGCCGCCACGATGATGATCGTTCCGGCGATCGTCATGTCCACCAGGATCTGTACCAGGCTGATGCCGCCCAGTTTGGCGATATCGCCCAGCACGAAACGCGAACCCAACGCCACAATCCCGACCTTCAGCCAGAATTCGTAGGTCAGCACGCCGGGTCGGAAGATCGGGTGCAGGCCGACGGTGTTGGTGATCAGCAGCCCGATCACGATGGCCCACAACACGTATTCGATGTCGGGAAGGGTCAGGTGCTGGTGTTTGGCCAGCGCGTTCCACCAGATCTGGGCGTACTTGCCCAGCAGGCCGACCCCGATGAGAAGCAGGATGCCGGGGAGGTAGTCGAGCGGGCGGGTGCTGGTGAAAGTGGCCTCAGCGGAGGTCTCGTCGGGCTCGGTGCGAAGGGTGCTCACGGGCGTCACCACGGGATCTTCGGAAGCGCGTCGGCGACTGCCAACGCGACGATCACACCGGCGACCGCGGTCGCCCACCAGTCCACCGATATCGAGCCGAGCCGCGCGGCCCAGCCGGGCGGTCGCGACGTTTCTTGGTCGCCTTCAGTCGGCACGCCTTCACTCACGTTCGGTGCTCCTCATTCGTCCAGGGCGGCCTTCGACGCCACACTTCGCTGACGGAATGGTCGCGTCTCGTCGTGCGACGACCAAGTGATTGGCTCGTGCTGAATCTAGATGTGGGTCAGGTTGGCAGGCCGAGCTTCTCGGCGTCCGCGCGGTACCGGTCCACCCACTCATCGGAGCGCTGGTCGGCCTGACGTTCCAGTACGGGCTCGGGGGCCAGCCGTGGGTCCAGCCCCAGCGCCTCCAGAATGGAGGCCACCACCTGAGTCAGGTTGCGCCACAACACCGGATAGGGGATCTCCATCGGCTTGACGCCTTCCTCGGCGAACCAATTCCGCCAACCCTCGTTTTGGGCGCGCAGCATGGTGACGACGTGCGCGATCGCGCCGGCGTGATAGGTGGCGCGCGCATCGCGCGCCGGGTCCGGCCTGCCTCGCCACACCCGCGTCTGCACCGCTCGCCAGAACGACACCGCCTGCGAAATGACATCGGGCCGATGCACATAGATGAAGAGCGGCTCTTCGCCCACCACGTCGGTGATGGCGGCCAGCAGACCGTCGCCGCTGCGATCCGGGAGATTCTTCGCGCGGTTCAGCAAGAGTGGCGTCTGGTTCCACATCAGCTTGCCGCCCCAGATCCCGTTCGGTGTCCGCCCGACCGTCCGGATGTAGTCACGCCAAATCTCGGGCGGCGCGAGGTCCGGTGTTCCGGGGTCCAGCGGGTCAAGCAGGCTCAGGATTGATTCGTCCTCCACGCCGGCGAACCACTCCCGCGGCTGGGGCGCCTGGCTGGTGGCGGGCAAGTATTGAAAGAACTCTTGCGGCTCGCCTGCGACGCCGGTCGCGCGCAGCGATTCGACCAGGAGTGTGCTACCGCTGCGTTGGGAGGCCAACACCAGGTAGGAGGACGGGGTATCGGTCACCCGACTAAGCGTATCCGGGCGGAAATGCCGTCGCTATCCGCGCTTTTAGCCTCATCCTGAACCTAACCATTGCTTTGAGCGCCGATGATCCGCACCGTGTCGTCTGGCGGCGATAGCCGAACGGGACGGTGGCCGTGGGCGCTCAACCAAGTTGTTGGCAACGGAAGACTCGTCACGCGACGAGCGGCCATTCCGCGTTCCCGCTGCCGAGGCGCTCCGCGAAGTCTGTGACATTCGCCGCCTGCTGGCCCGCGCGTCTTCGCGCCCCACCGGCCGGGTGCCCCGCGGTCTGAACTCGAACGACGGATCAGCGCCACAACCTGGGGTTCCCTCTGTTTTCGCGTGCCGGGTGTGCAGACGGCACGAGCCCATCGCGGAGCGTTAGTCGCATTGACCAAGTTAGCTTCGTGTTGATTCCAACCCTGACGCGGTTTTGGGTTTGCCCGTAAATTCCTCGCGTGATCTAGGCGCGCACAAACTGACACCGCGGTCGGCGTGTAACAACAACCGGTGCTTTCGCGCTGGCTAATTGCCGGCGCATTGATTGCATTACGAGAATGGAACACGGGATTGGGGCATATGGACGGCGGTCGGGCGGAGTGAGCCTCGTGAACGGCTCCGCCATCGCGAAGCCCATGAACGCGTTGGGCGAGTTCTTCCTCCTCAGCGCCCAAGCGCTGATCGCCGCGGTGCGGGGCCCGTGGGCGTGGCGGGAGTTGCTGGAGCAGATCTGGTTCGTCGCGCGGGTGTCCATCTTTCCGACGATCATGCTGTCGATCCCGTACACGGTCCTCATCGTCTTCGTCCTGAACATCTTGCTGGTCGAGATCGGCGCCGGTGATCTGTCCGGCGCCGGCGCGGGTCTGGCGTCGGTGACGCAGGTCGGGCCCGTCGTCACGGCGATGGTCGTCTCCGGTGCCGGGTCGACCGCGATGTGCGCCGACCTGGGCGCCCGCACCATCCGCGAGGAGATCGACGCGATGAGGGTGATCGGCGTCGATCCCGTTCAGGCCCTGGTGGTTCCGCGCATCATCGCGGCCACGTTCGTCGCGGTCCTGCTCTACTCGGTGGTCGCGGTCACCGGGCTGGCGGGCAGCTACGTTTTCGTGGTCTTCGTTCAGCACGTCACGCCAGGGGCCTTCGTCGCGGGAATGACGCTCGTCACGGGGCTGCCCCAGGTAGTGACGTCGCTGATCAAGGCCACGCTGTTCGGGTTGTCGGCGGGGCTGATCGCTTGCTACAAGGGCCTGTCGGTGGGCGGCGGTCCTACCGGCGTCGGCAATGCCGTCAACGAGACGGTGGTCTTTTCTTTCATGGCACTGTTTTTCATCAATATCGTCCTCACCGCGCTCGGCGTGAAGGTCACCGCGAAATGACCGATGCAGCGGGGGAGCCGTCGTGGATCATCGGCCTTGGCCCGAGGGCGACCGATTACGCCCGCAAGCTCGGTGAGCAGACCGCGTTTTACGGGCAATCCCTGGCCAACATCATCGACGCGGTACGACGCTACCCGGGCGAACTGCTTCGGCTGATCGCCGAGATGGGCATGGGCACAGGTGCTTTGGCGGTGATCGGGGGCACCGTGGGCATTATCGGCTTCCTCACCCTGACCACCGGCGCCCTGGTCGCCGTCCAGGGCTACGACACGCTGTCCAACGTCGGCGTCGAGGCGCTGACCGGGTTCCTGTCGGCCTTCTTGAATGTTCGGATGATCGCGCCGTGCACCGCCGGCCTGGCGCTGGCAGCCACGATCGGTGCGGGCGCGACCGCGCAACTGGGGGCCATGCGGATCAACGAGGAGATCGACGCGCTGGAGGTGATGGGCATCCGCGCCATCACGTACCTGTCATCGACACGGATCATCGCCGGAATCCTGGTCGTCATCCCGCTCTACGCCGTCGCGGTGCTGATGTCGTTCATCGCGGCCAAGTTCCTGACGATTTACAGCTACGGCCAGTCACGCGGGGTGTACGAGCACTACTTCTCCACGTTCTTGCGCCCCACCGACTTGTTCTGGTCGTTTCTCGCGGCCCTCACCATGGCGACCGGCGTGATGGTCGTGCACACGTATTACGGTTTCACCGCGACAGGTGGTCCCGCCGGCGTGGGGGAGGCTGTCGGGCGTTCGGTGCGGTCATCGATGATCGTCACGGCGTTTGTCTGCCTGGCGATTTCGTTGTCCGTCTACGGGCAGTCCGGCAACTTCAACCTGTCGGGATGACTGCATGAGCAATCACAGCGCGAGCGGGTCTCGGCAACGGAATCGGGTGCGTCGCAGCAGAATCGATCCGATCTGGTGGGCGCCCACTCTGTTCATTCTTGTGGCGGCGATCATCGCGTTGACCGCGGGGGCGTTCTCGGGCAAATTCCAGGAAACGATCCCGTTGACGCTGGTGTCGGACCGGGCCGGGCTCGTGATGGAGCAGGGCGCCAAGGTCAAGCTGCGCGGCGTGCAGGTCGGCCAGGTGGGGTCGATCGGCACCGACGTGAAAGCCGCTCAGCTGCAACTCAAGATGCAACCCGGCCCGTTCAAGTACCTGCCGAGCAATCTCGAGGCGGAGATCAAGTCGACCACGGCCTTCGGGTCGAAATACGTCGACCTGATCGTGCCGGAACACCCCAGCGCGACTCCGCTCAAACCCGGCGCGGTGCTGCACTCGCGCAACGTGACGGTCGAGGTCAACACCGTTTTTGAGAATCTTCAATCGGTGGTCCATGCGATCGACCCGGCAAAGCTGAACTCGATCTTGTCCGCCTTCTCGGAAGCGTTGCGCGGCAAAGGCGAACGGCTCGGGCAGGCCATCACCGGGGCGAACGGCGTGTTGCTGACCGTCAACCCCCGGATGGACACCATCGACAAGGACTGGAGGCTGTTCGGCAAGACGACAGCGATCTATTCCGATGCGGCCCAAAATATTCTGTCGATCCTGGACTCCGCGGCGACGACCAGCACCACCCTCACCGAAAACCAACGGTCCCTTGACACGCTGCTGCTGTCGGCCGTCGGCCTGAGTCAGACCGGCATCAACGTCATCGGCCGGAACGAATCCAACATCGTGCGGTCGATCAACCTGCTCGATCCGACCACGGCGCTGCTGAACAAGTACTCGCCGACCTTCACCTGCTTGTTCCAGGGCGCGCAATGGTACGTGGACCACGGGGGCCGAGACGCGTTGGGCGGCAACGGCTATTCGGTGATCTTGGACGCCGGGCTGCTGTTCGGTGACGATCCGTACCGCTACCCCAAACACCTACCGAAAACCAACGCCACTGGCGGACCGGGGGGCAAGCCCAGCTGTGGGTCGCTGCCCGACCCGAGCGCCAACTTCCCGGTGCGCGCGCTGGTCACCGACACCGGGTGGGGTGCCGCCCCGAATGAGATCCGTACCAACATGGCCGTCGGCAATCCGTGGTGGGCCAACTGGTTCCCGACCACCAAGAACCCGCCGGAAGCGCCGCGTTACTTCTACCGGGGGGGACAACCGCCGCCGTGAAACGACGAAAGATGTCCGCCATCATCGTGCGCATCGCGGCGTTCACCGCGGTGTGTGCGGTCTTCACGTTCACGCTGATCGCCGTCTTCGGCCAGTTTCGCTTCGAAGACCGCACCGGCTACCAGGCGGTCTTCACGAACATCTCCGGTCTGAAGTCCGGCAACTTCGTCCGCATCGCGGGGGTGGAGGTCGGCAAGGTCGGGGACCTGCACCTGCAGCGCGACGGCACCGTCACCATCGGCTTCTCGGTGGACAAAGGGGTGCGCCTCACCGAGGGGACCAAAGCCGCTGTGCGCTATGAAAACCTGATCGGCGATCGCTACCTCGCCCTGGAGGAGGGGCCCGGCGCGCAGCGCCTGCCGCCGGGCGCGACGATCCCGTTGGCACGGACGTCCCCGGCGCTGGACATCGATGCGCTGATCGGCGGGTTCCGGCCGTTGTTCCGGGCGCTGGACCCCGATCAGGTCAACGCCCTGTCCGGTCAGTTGCTCCGCATCTTTCAGGGTCAGGGCGGAACCGTCGCTTCGGTGCTGGCCCAGACCTCGATGCTGACTTCGACATTGGCTGGGCGCAGCGAGCTCATCACCCAGTTGATCAGCAACCTGAACACCGTGTTGCACACCTTCGCCGCCCGCGACCACGAATTCTCCGACGGCCTGGACAAGCTGTCCCAGTTCGTGAATGGCTTGGCGCAACGCAAGGATGACATCTCCACCGGGCTCGCCTACGTCAACGCGGCGGCCGGCTCGGTCGCCAACCTGCTCGTCCAGGCCCGCCAGCCGATCAAAGACGTCGTGCACGAGACGGACCGCATGTCGGCGCAGGTGCTCTCCGACCGTGACTATGTCGACAACCTCCTCAAGCAACTTCCCGACATCTATCAGGTACTCGCCCGGCAAGGCCTGAACGGCGACTACTTCGGGTTCTACTTCTGCGAGGTCCTGATGAAAGTCAACGGGAAGGGGGGCAATCCGATCTTCATCAAGCTGTTCGGCCAGCCGAGCGGGCGGTGCACGCCGCAATGAGCCAGTCCAAAACCAAAGCCGGCGGCCGGCGAAGCCCGTGGAAGATCGGCGCGATGGGCGTCTTCATCTTGGTGTGCGTGACCGTCGCGGCCTTCAAATACGACAAGCTGCCATTCATCAAGAACACCAACGACTACGCGGCCTACTTCTCGGAGGCCGGCGGCATCCGAGCGGGTAACTCGGTGCGCGTTTCCGGCATGGGTGTCGGGAGGGTCACCGGCATCAAATTAGAAGGCACCAAGGTTCGAGTCAGCTTCACCGTCCGTAACTTCATCACGTTGGGGGACCGCACGGAAGCCGCGATCAAGACCGAAACCATACTGGGCGCCAAGATGCTCGAGCTCACGCCACGCGGAGAAGGGAAGTTAGCCGGCACCATTCCGCTGGAACGGACCCACTCGCCCTACGATCTTCCCGACGCGCTCGGGGACTTGACGACCGAGATCAGCGGACTGGACACCACGCAATTATCCTCTGCGTTAACGACTTTGGCGGACACCTTCCGGCAGACACCGTCGGAGGTCAGGCCCGCACTGGAGGGCGTTGCCCGTTTCTCCGAGACACTGAACAACCGCGACGCCCAGCTGCGCAGCCTGCTGGGGAACGCCAACAAGGTCTCGACGGTGCTGGGCCGACGCAGCCAGCAGATCGCCGCTCTGGTGGCGGACTCGAATGCGCTGCTGGCCGCGCTGCTCGACGAACGCGATTCCATCGACGCGCTGATGAACAATCTCACCGCGGTGTCACATCAGGTTTCAGGGCTCGTCAACGACAACAGGACTCAGCTGAAGCCCGCCCTCGACAAGCTCAACGGCGTGCTCGAGGTCCTCGACAACCGCAAGCAGGACATCCAGGCGAGCCTGCCCAAGTTCAAACGCTACGCGATGTCGTTCGGCGAATGCCTGGGCTCCGGACCGTTTTTCAAGGCCTACGTGGCGAACCTGATCCCGGGGCAGATCAGCGGGCCGACGATCGACGCCCGCATGTACAACCGGTTCCTGGACCCCGAGCAGAAGCTTCCTTCGGAATCGGTGGACCCACCCACCGGAACGCCCCCCGTGCCGCCGGAGCAAGCGCCGCACCCGATCTGGTCCCAGCCCCCCTCGCCGGGCCCGGCGCCGGGCCCGCCGCCTGAGCCCGAGCCGGCGCCCGTCAACGGTCAAGCGGGGGGACAGTGAAGATAAGCCGCCGCACTCTGCAACGCCTGACCGCCGTCAGCCTGATCGGCACCCTTGCCGTGGCTTCGTTCCTGGTCGGCTCGAAGCTGTGGAAGGAGGTCGAAAGGAACACCTACACGGCCTATTTCACGGAAGCCAACGGCTTGTTCGTCGGCGACGACGTGCGCATCCTCGGCGTCACGGTCGGGGTGATCGACAAGATCGAACCGCAACCCGACAGCTCAAAGGTGACCTTCTCCGTCGACAAGCAATACGCCATCCCCGCCAACGCCCGCGCGGCGATTCTGTCCCCGTCGCTGGTGACTCCGCGGGCGGTCCAACTCGTTCCCGCCTATTCGGGCGGTCCCAAACTGAGCCCCGGCGCGTCGATCCCGCTGGGCCGCACCGCCGTCCCCGTCGAATGGGACGACTTCCGCAAGCAGCTGGAGAAACTGACCGACGCGTTGCAGCCGACCTCCCCGGACGGGGTGAATTCGCTCGGAGAATTCATCAACTCCACCGCCGACAACGTGCGCGGCCAGGGCGACACCGCCCGCGACACCGTGATCAAGCTGTCCGCCGCGATCTCCGCACTCGGCGATCACGCCGACGACATCTTCAGCACCGTGCGCAACCTGCAGCTGCTGGTCTCGGCGCTGTCCTCCAGCAGTGACTTGCTGGCCTCGTTCAACGAGAACCTGGCCGCCGTCACGACGCTGCTGACGAACACGCCCGGCGAAGTCGCCAATGCGGTCAAGGGCCTCGACGGTGCGCTGACCGATCTGCGCGACTTTCTGGCCGAAAACCGGGAAGCCATGGGGGTTACCTTCGACCGGCTGGGCTCCGTGACGACCGCGTTGAACGACAGCCGCATGGACATCAAGCAGATCCTGCACATCGCGCCGACGGTGTTCCAGAACTTCCTGAACATCTACCAGCCGGCTCAAAGCGCGATGACCGGCATCATCGCGTTGAACAACTTCGCCGACATCCCGCAGTGGATCTGCAGCTCGATCGAGGCGGCGTCGCGGGCCCGGTTGGACCGGGTGTCGAAGCTGTGCCTGCAATACATCAACCCGATCATCAAAAACCGGCTCTACAACTACATCCCGGCGGGCCTCAACCCCTTTGTCGGCACCCAGGCCCGCCCCAGCGAGATCACCTACAGCGAGGATTGGCTCCGGCCCGGGTATACGCCTCCGGCACCGCCGCCCGACGCGCCCCCACCACCGCCCGAAGCGCCGACGCCGCCGGCCGCCGAAGCGCCACCCGCGCAAGCGCCGCCGCCCGCGCCGAGTGGCACGGTCAATTCAACGCAGGTGCTGCGGGACTTGATGCTCCCGGCAGGTGTGTCATGAGGCGCGCGATGACGGCGGCGCTCGTCCTCGCCTGCCTGGGCGGGCTCACCGGCTGCGGCTGGAAGGGGCTGAACTCGTTCACCCTTCCCGGCACCTCCGGCAACGGCCCCGATGCCTATACGATCCAGGCCCAAATGCCCGATGTCGTCACGATTCAGGAGAACACCCGGGTTCGGGTCGACGACGTCAACGTCGGCAATGTGACCAAGATCCAGCTGCAGGATTGGCACGCGCTGGTCACCATGCGCATCAACGGCGATGTCCACCTGCCGGCCAACGCGACGGCCAAGCTGGGGCAGACCAGCCTGCTCGGATCGATGCATATCGAACTCGCCGCGCCCAAGGACGAACCGCCGGTCGGCCAACTGAAAGACGGTTCGCTCATCCCGCTGTCGCACGCGAGCATGTACCCGACCACCGAGCAGACCCTGGCTTCCGTCTCAGTCCTGCTCAACGGCGGAGGAATTGGGCAGCTGCAGGAGATCACGCAGGCGATCGCCAAGGCATTCGCCGGACGCGAGAACGACATGCGCAGCCTGCTGCGCCAGCTGGACGAATTCATCGCCCGGACCAACGATCAAACCGACGACATCATTGCCGCCGCCGAGAATCTCAACTCGCTGGTCGGCCAGTTCGCCGACAAGGACCCGGTGGTCGATAAGGCGTTGACGACCGTGCCGAAAGCGCTGACGGTGTTGGCCGACGAGCGCACCAAGATCGCCGACGCGATCGACCAACTCGGCAAGTTCAGCGCCATCGCGGCCGACACCGTGCGCCAGAGCAAGGAATCTCTGGTCAACAACTTGCGCAATATCGCGCCGGTCCTGCGCTCACTCGCTGACGCGGGACCGGCCTTGACCAAAGGGCTGGATGGCTTGGTGGCCTACCCGTGGCCGGCGTCGACCGCGAGGAATTGGTTCCGCGGCGACTACGCCAACCTCACCCTGATCGTCGATCTCACGTTGAGCCGCCTCGACACCGGCTTCTTCACCGGCTCGCGGTGGGAGGGCAACCTCACCCAGCTCGAACTGCAGTGGGGGCGGACGATCGGGATGCAGCCCAGCCCGGCCACCGCGGGCAACCCCCTGACCTACCCATATCACTTCGGGGGGTACTGAGTGCTGCGTCTGAACCGCCGGACCTGGATCCAGTTGTCGATCCTGTCCCTGGTGACCGTCCTGTCCTGCGGGGCAATGGCGTTCAATTACATGAAGCTGCCCGAAACCCTCTTCGGGATCGGGGAGTACGTCGTCACCGTCGACCTGCCCGAGTCGGGCGGGCTCTACCAGACCTCCGTGGTCACCTATCGCGGCACCGACATCGGTCAGGTCAAGTCGGTCGATGTGACCGCAACCGGGGTCCGCGCGGTGCTCGCCATCAGGTCGGGCGTCAAGGTGCCCGCCGACGTCCAGGCGTCCGTGCACAGCCGCTCGGCCATCGGCGAGCAATACATCGAGCTCACCCCTCAGCCCGGCAAGGACGGTGATCACGGCCGGGCGCTGCGAGCGGGCGATGTCATCCCCGCCGGCCGAGTCGACGTGCCCGTCGACATCGGGCACCTGCTCGACGTGACCAACCGTGCGCTGCAGGCGATTCCGCGCGACAACCTGCGCACCGTGGTCAACGAGACGGATCGCGCGGTCGGCGGTCTCGGACCCGAGTTGTCGCGAATCGTCGACGGGTCGGCGGCGCTGGCCATCGCCGGGGGGCAGACCGTCGGGCCGCTTGCCGCCTTGATCGACCAGACGCCTCCGGTCCTCGACTCCCAGATCCAAACGTCGGATTCGATTGAAAGGTGGGCCAGTCGAACCGCGGCGATCACCGCCCAGTTCAAGGCGCAGGACGCCGCCTTCCGCGACCTTTTGACGCAGGGGACCAACGGGGTGGAGGAAAGTCGGACGCTGCTCGACCGGGTGTCGCCGGCGCTGCCGGTGCTGTTCGCGAACCTGGTCAGCCTGGGCGACATTGCCGTCGTCTACCGGCATGACATAGAACAACTTCTGGTGCTCTTCCCCCAGGGCATCGCGGCGATGGCCGCAATCGTCGTGCCCAGCTCCAACACCAAACAGGAGTACCGCGGCGCGCAATTGGACTTCAACCTCAACATCAATCTGCCGCCGCCATGCACGACGGGATACCTGCCGCCCACGCAGCGCCGGTCCCCGGCCAACGTGGACGCACCCGACCGACCCGCCGCGGATCTCTTCTGCCGCGTCCCGCAGGATTCGGAGTTCAACGTTCGCGGGGTCCGGAACATCCCGTGTGAGAGCAAGCCGGAAAAACGTGCCCCCACTGTCGAATTGTGCGAAAGCGACGAAGAATACGTACCGCTCAACGACGGCTACAACTGGAAGGGCGACCCGAACGCCACCTACAGCGGTCAGGGTGTACCGATGTACCCGCCCGGACAAGACCCGCGGCTCCCACCGCCGCGGGGCACCGCGCCGCCGGCACCCGCGCCGCCGCCGCTCGCCGTCGCCACCTACGACCCGGCCAACGGCGACTACATCGGGCCAGACGGGCGCCGCTACACCGAATTCGACCTGGCCCACCCGCGTGCCAAGAACTGGCAGTCACTTCTGGTGCCGCCGGCTTAAGCAGAAGGAGCAAGATGGCTGAAGATACCGAGAAGCACGAAACCGACGATTCCGCCGAGGAACTCAGCGAATCGACGGTGGCCGCCGAACAGGTCAGCGAGGCCGACGACATCGCTGAGGATCAAGCGGGTGCGAATAGCCGGCTCGCGCGCGTGCGGAACCGGGTGATCCCGCGGCTGTCGCCCACCGGGCAGGCGTTATTGGCCGGCGCCCTCGCCATCGCGGTGCTGGCGGGGTTGACCGGATGGCTGGGCTTCCGGGCCTACCGGACGCACGAGGCCCAAGCGCAGCGTGATCTGTTCGTGCAGGTGGCGCGTCAGGGCGCCGTGAACCTCACCACCATCAACTACACGGAGGTCGATGCCGACGTGCAGCGCATCCTCGATCTGGCCACCGGAGGCTTCCGCGAAGATTTCGAACAGCGGTCCAAGCCGTTCATCGAGGTCGTCAAGGCAGCGCAGTCCAAATCCGAAGGCACGGTGACCGATGCCGGCTTGGAGTCCCAGCGCGGCGATGCGGCCCAGGTGTTGGTGGCGGTCGCGGTGAAGTCGCGCACCGCCGGCGGCGAGGAGGCGCCCCGGGAGTGGCGCATGCGGATCGAGGTCCGGTCGGTCGGCGACGACGCCAAGGTGTCGAACGTGGTGTTCGTACCATGACGACATTGAGTGAAACCGCCACGCAGGACCAGGAACTGGTCGACGTCGACGACGCGGTGCTAGAGGAATCAGATGCTCCCGACGTCGAAGAGGGCTCTGACGACGAGCCCGGCACCACGCGGGCGAGGCCACCGATCGCGTGGTCCCGGGTTGTCGCGTACGCGGTGCTGCCCGCATTGGCGTTGCTGCTGGCGCTCGGCGCGGGCTACTTCAAGTGGGTGGTGGCCTCGTCCGATGACCTCGCGCGAGTGCGAGCGGAATCGGTGCGGGCCGCGAGCGAAGACGCCGTCGCCCTGCTTTCGTATAAGGCGGATTCGGTGGACAAGGACCTGGCCGCCGCGCGCGAGCGACTGACGGGAGACTTCAAGGACGCCTATACGGAGCTCACCCGTCAGGTGGTCATCCCGGGTGCGAAGGAAAAGCGCATCACCGCGGTGGCCAAAGTGAGTGCGGCGGCACCAGTTTCGGTGACGGCCAATCACGCCGTGGTTTTGCTGTATGTCAATCAGACCGTCACGATCGGGGAGGGTGCTCCCACCGACACGCAGCCGGTTATCCGGGTGGCGTTGGAGAGGGTCAACGGCCGATGGCTGGTTTCGCATTTCGACCCGGTGTGAGCGGAGTGGTCATGATCCGATGGCTACGCGCACTGCCCGCGGCCGTGCTTCTCGCTGCGCCGATGCTGCTGGAACCGGCAAGCGCGCATGCCGACAACAAGCGACTCAACAGCGCCGTCGTCTCCGCCGTCTACACCTTGCAACACCAGGCGGGCTGCACTAACGACGTCATCCGGGACAACGCCCTGACGCTGGCCGCGCAATGGCACGCCGACGACATGATGAACAACCGAAACATCAACGATGACATCGGATCCGACGGGTCGACGCCGCAGGACCGGGCCAACGCCGCCGGCTTCCGCGGCAAGGCGTCCGAAACGATCGCGATCAACCCGGCCATCGCCATCAGCAGCCTGGAGCTGGTCAACCAGTGGTATTACAACCCCGACGATATGGCGATCATCCGCGACTGCGCGAATAGCTCGATGGGGGTGTGGTCGGAGAACAGCATGGACCGCACCGTCGTGGTGGCGATGTATGGACAACCGGCCCCGCGCAATCGTTGACAGGCCGGCAAGGGATTCTGACCGGAATCGGTTCTCCCACAGTGGTATCGCGGTCTGCGGGATCAGCGTCGAGGGTGAGGTGAACGCCGCGGGCCGGCTTAGCCCGGGATTTGGGACAGCACCTTCTTGACGTCGGAGGTGGCTCCGCGGTTGTACGGCAATTTGGACAGCGCCGTGGCCATGGTACAGGTGTTGCTCAGCGCGGCGTACGTCAGCCCACCGCCGATGGCGGCGGCCACCCACTTCAGCCGTGGTACCGCTGCGCTGCCCAGGACCGACGACAGCACCACCGATCCGGCGACGAGCCGAACCTGACGCTCCAGTTCCCAACGTTGCGCGCCGCGGTCCACCTCGAAACCTTGGCCCTCCCAATCGGTGATGCCCTTTTCCAGCACCCGCCCAGTGGTCAGCCCGGCATCGCGTAACAGGGCTTGCGCCTTCGTCGAACGTTGTCCCGAACGGCACACCAGCACCACGTCGTCGTCGCGGCCAAGGCGCTCGGCGATCTCGGCGCCGTGTTGGTGCAAGAGGTCGAGGGGCACGTTGACAGATCCGGCGATATGCGCGGTTTCGAATTCCGCGGGGGTCCGCACGTCGACAAGACGGGGGGATTCGGGCGATCCGATCAGCCCGCGCAGCTCTATAGAGGTGATGGTGTCGGCGGTGGGTGCGCTCATGCTTTCTCCCCAGGTGTGGTGGACGTTGTTATCCCGAGCTTTTCGGCGTTGCCGTACTCGTCGTCGATGAGCACGACGTGGCGCTGATTGCGGTCGAGGAGGGCCGCCGCGATCGATGCACGGTAGCCGCTGGCGCAATGGATCCACAAGGCGCGGTCCGCGGGGAGCTCGCCAATTCGCTGGGGCAGCTCGTGCAATGCCACGTTGACCGCGTCGCGCACATGCCCGTTGTCGAATTCGCCGGCTTGGCGGACGTCCAGGACGAGGACACGCTCGTCGTCGAGCGCGTCGACCAGATCCTCGAAGTTGGCGACGCGGTAGCTTCTGAGCTCGGATCCCGCTGCGAGGGCGCGGATGTCGCCGGTGGTGCTGCCGGTCAGTCGGTCGACGCCGATGCGGGAGAGCTCACGCTGGGCTTTGGCCACCTGCGCGGCGTCTTCTCCGATTAGGGTCAGCGGTGCGCCCCAAGCGTAGAGCCAGCCAAGGTAATTGACGAAGGAGCCGGAAAACTCGAAGCCATACGTTCCGGCCAGATGTCCGGACGCGAACGCTGTTCGGTTGCGCAAGTCGACGACCCATTCGCCGGCATCGATTCGCGCGTGAAGCTCGTCGGTGTGCACCGGCCTTATCGGGGAGAGGTCCGGTGCTTCGGGACCCTTCCTGTTGATCACGCCCATGTGTGCGTAGTAGGCGGGGTAAGCGGAAAGCTCAGACAGCAGTTGCTCGACGTACTCCCGTTCGTCCTGGATCAGCGCCGGATTGGTTTGGCGTTCGTCACCGATCGTCGACTCGTCGCTGTCCGTGGGAGCGGCCGAACAGAAGCTTCCGAAGCCATGGGTGGGATACACGGCCGTGCTCGCCGGCAATTCGCCCGCAATCCGGCGAACCGACCGATGCTGCAGCCGGGTCAATTCGGCGGCATGCTCCTCGCCTGCCAGGTCGGTCCTACCTGTGCTGCCGAACAACATGGATCCGCCGGTGAACACCCCGACCGTTTGGCCGGCAGTGTCGCGCAGCACGTAGCTGACGTGGTGGTGCGTGTGCCCGGGCGTGGATAGCGCCTGGAGCTGGATTCCGCCCGTGTCGATTCGGTCGCCGTCACCGATGGGCTGGTACGAGAATTCGGCGTCTTCCCCGGCGGGGAGAACATATGCGGCGCCGGTGGCTCGGGCGAGCGCCAGTCCACCGGTCACGTAATCGTTGTGGACGTGAGTTTCGAGCACGTGGGTGATGCGCAGGCCCGCGGCCAGCCCCAGCACCCGGTCGATGTCACGCTGCGGGTCGATGACGACCGCGACATCGCCGTCGCTCACCAGGTAACTGCGGTCGCCCAGCCCCGAGGTTTCGATAACCGATACGTCCACCATCGTTGTTCCAACCTGCTCGACTGGTCCGGGCCGACCGACCCCTTTAAATTAATCGCCCAGCAAACCGGGCGTCGCTGTCGCTCAGTCGTCAGCGGAAGCGGCGGTTGACAATCGGGATCCCGTGGTGTCGGCGGCGATCGCCCGTAGGTACCGCTCAACGACGCGCAGCGATGGTGTCGGGTTTAGCTGAAGTCCGCAAACTGGTTGGCCGATGAAGGCCCGACCAATTCCAACCCCGGTGATTTCTTCTCCGCGCGATCGGACGCGGGCGGCCGGGTGTTCTAGCGACTGGACATGGAGTCGGTGTCGCCCGGGTAGACGCGTCGGCCGTCGGCCGCGAAGTCGCAGGCGCACCACTGGCCCCGGTCCTGCGAGCGCCGAAGCTGCGTGCCACGCTTGCGCATCAGGTGCTGCTTGTAGACCTTGTCGCGTTGCTGTGGCGAGAACGCGAAGTCCAAATTGATCGGTAATCCGGCCCAGTCGACCTGCTCACCGGACTGGTCGTCGCCCGCAGTGCCACGCCGCAGCCGGCATTGCAGCGGGCAGACGGCCCGCACGGTGTCCTCGAGGGGCCCGTCGAAATCCAGAGCCACTACGTCCCTCCTCGGCGCGACCAATGTCTGAATGATGCGGCGAGGTTGTTTCAGCGGCAGGTGCGTGACGTTTCCGTCGTATTACGAGTGGGGCCGAAAGCGGCGGGGCCTAATAGACGTCGCGGTGGTAGCGCTTGTCGGCGCTCAACGACCGGACGTATTCCTTCGCGGCGTCGGGGTCGAGGTTGCCGTGTTCGGCCGCGACCTCGCAGAGCGCGCGGTCGACGTCTTTGGCCATCGGGTCCGCGGTCCCACAGACGTACAGTTGCGCCCCGTCCTGCAGCCAGCGCCACAGCTCCGCCCCGCGGTTGCGCATCAGATGTTGGACGTAGATCTTGTCGCGCTGGTCGCGCGAGAACGCCAGGTCCAGCTCGGTCAGCAGCCCGTCGGCGTGCATCTGCTCGATCTCGTCGCGGTAGTAGTAGTCGGTGGCCGCGTGCTGTTCGCCGAAGAACAGCCAATTGGGACCGGTGTGCCCGAGCGCGCGTCGTTCCTGGAGGAACCCGCGGAACGGTGCGATGCCGGTGCCCGGACCGATCATGATCATCGGCGTGTCCGGGTCGCCGGGGGGCCGGAAATTGGTCGACGGCTGCAGATAGACGGCGACGCGATCGCCGGGTGAGCGGTCGGCGAGGTAGGTCGAACACACCCCGCGGCGGGGGATGCCCTGAAAGTTGTAGCGCACCGGCGAGACCGTCAGGTGGACCTCTTGCGGGCATTCCTTGGGGCTCGACGAGATCGAGTACAGCCGCGGCTGAAGGCGTTTGAGGACCCGCAGCCACTCGTGGGCCGACGCGGAGACCGGATGTTGCGCCAACAGGTCGATCGACTGCCGGCCCCACGTCCAATTGGACAGAGCCGCCTTGTTTTCCGGCTTCAGCAGCTCGGCAAGTTTCGGGTCGCCGGTGCGCTCCTGTACGAACCGCACCAGGTCCCGGCTGATGTGGGCGATCTCGATCCGCTCGGTGAGCGCCGAGCGCAACGACATCAAACCGTGCTCGCCGACCTCGACGGGGGTCTGTCCGTCCAGGCCGGTGACGGACAGCCATTCGTCGACCAGCTGGTCGCTGTTGCGTGGCCACACCCCGAGTGCGTCACCGGCTTCATAGCTGATCGTGTCCTCGGGCACACGAAACACCAGCTGCCGCACGTCCTTTGCCGATTCCGGCCGGCCCAGCTTGATGTTCCGAGCCATGTCGGTGATCAGGGGATGCTTCTTGGTGTACCCGGCCGTCCGCGGCTCGGCCGATCGGGGTGGCGTCGCGACCACGGAGGTGGCCGCCACCGGCGCACCCCCGTCGTGGCCCACCGGTGCGGGCGTGCGGGACAACGCCTCGATGACACCGTCGAGCCACTTGGCGGCGGCGTCGTCGTAGTCCGGTTCGCAGTCGACCCGCTCGATGATGCGGGTGGCGCCGAGCTGGGCCAGCCGCTCGTCGAGCTTGCGTCCATGACCGCAGAAGTCGTCGTAGTTGGAGTCGCCCAGCGCCAGCACCGCGTAGCGGGTGGTGGTGAATCGCGGTGCGGCGTCCGACGTCAGCGCCCGCCAGAGACCGGCGCCGTTGTCGGGCGGCTCGCCGTCGCCGGTGGTGCTGGTGACCAGCAGCAGCTGCCGCGTCGCCGGCAATTCGGTCACCGGGAAGTCGTCCATGCTGTGCAGCGCGACGGGCAGGCGTTGCTCGCCCAGCCGCGCCGCGATGTCGGCGGCGAGTTCCTCCGCGTTGCCGGTCTGCGACGCCCACAGCACGACGACGGGCGAGCGCTCGGCGGGTTCGGCTTCGGGCGGCCCGGTCGTCGGTTCCTTGACCGCCGGCGCTGCCCGGGGCCCGTCGATGCGCGAGAACAAACCCGCGAGCAGGCCATCCACCCACAGCCGGGTGCCCGGATCGAAAGGAGCGCTCTGGGGCAGGGTCGGCACTCCGGCCGTGCATCGACCCGCATCCGACCGTAGGGCGGTCAGCATCCCGGCGAGATAGTTGCGGCCGAGCTCATCGAATTCCGGCACGGGTTTTGTTGCCACACCGAGCAAGGCGGCGAGGGCGTCGACCTGTGACACGCTGATTTCCGGTACCTCCGTGGGCGCGGGAGCTGGTGCGTCGGCATCCACCGATGGCTTCGGGCCCGGGCCCTGATGTGTCACCGGGACAGCCACTTTCGCCAAAGCGACGGCACACGCTTTGAATTCCGGTTGGTTCGAGATCGGGTCCACCGCGTCGTTGGTGACCGCGTTGATCGCCAGGTATTCGCCGAAGGCGTCGTTCCAGTGGAACGGAGCGAAGCAATTGCCGGGCCGCACCCGGTCGCTGATCGCGGCGGGCAGCACCGCGCGACCGCGGCGGGAAGCGATTTCTATCGCGTCACCCTCGGCGACCTGCAGCCGCGCGGCGTCGTCCGGGTGGAGTTCGACGAACGGCCCGGGGTTGAGCTTGTTGAGCTTGGCGACCTTGCCGGTCTTGGTCATCGTGTGCCACTGGTGCGGCAGGCGACCGGTGTTCAACAGGAATGGGTAGTCGTCGTCGGGCATCTCCTCGGGCGGCAGGTGCGGGCGGGCGAAGAACACCGCGCGGCCGCTCTCGGTGGGGAAGGCCAACCGGGGCGTGCTGCCGTCCTCGCGGACCAGGCGGGCCTGACTGACGCCGTCGTTGAGGTAGCGAATGGGGTTGCGGTCGCCCGCGCTCTCGGATGCGCACGGCCATTGCAGGGGGCCCCGGCGCAGCCGCTCGTAGCTGACCCCGCGCAGGTCGTAGCCGGTCTTCGGGTTCGAGAACCGTTTGATTTCCTCGAAGACTTCCTCGGCGGAGTCGTAGCTGAAAGCGTCCGAAAATCCCATCGCGCAGGCGATCCGGGCGATGAGCTGCCAGTCGGGCATCGCGTCGCCCGGCGCGGTGACCGCCGGTTGGAACAGCGTCATGTTGCGCTCGGAGTTGACCATCACGCCCTCGGCTTCCGACCACAGCGCCGCCGGCAGGAGCACGTCCGCGTATTCGTTGGTCTCCGTTTCGAGGAAGGCGTCCTGGGCGATCACCAGCTCGGCCCGCTCGAGGCCGGCCAGCACCGTCTTCCGATTCGCAACGGAGGCAACGGGATTGGTGCATACGATCCAGCACGCCTTGATGTCGCCGTCGGCCATTCGGGAGAACATGTCGATGGTGCCGGTGCCGACGTCCGTGCGCAGCGTTCCCCGCGGGATGCCCCACTGGTCTTCGGTGAAGGCGCGGTCGACCGCGGACAGGACGGAGCGCTGGCCGGGCAATCCCGGTCCCATGTAACCCATTTCGCGGCCGCCCATCGCGTTGGGCTGGCCCGTGAGGGAGAAGGGGCCACTGCCGGGTTTGCAGATCGCGCCGGTGGCCAGGTGCAGGTTGCAGATGGCGTTGGTGTTCCAGGTGCCGTGGGTGCTCTGGTTGAGGCCCATGGTCCAGCAGCTCATGAAGTTCTCGGCTTCGCCGATCATGCGGGCCGCCGCGCGGATGTCGTCCTCGGGAATCCCGGTGATCTCGCTGACCGCATCGGGGGTGTACTGCTCCAGGAAGCTGGGCATCACCTCCCATCCCTCGGTGAACTCGGCGATGAATTCGGGATCGGTGTGCCCGTTCTCGACGATCAGGTGCAACAGCCCGTTGAGCAGCGCGAGGTCGGAACCCGGGGCGATCTGGAGGAACAGGTCGGCCTTGTCCGCGGTCGCGGTGCGGCGCGGATCGACAACGATCAGTCTGGCCCCGGCCTTGACTCGTTCCATCATCCGCAGGAAGAGGATGGGATGGCAGTCGGCCATGTTCGCGCCGATGACGAAGAAGACGTCGGCGTGTTCGAAGTCTTGGTACGAGCCGGGCGGGCCGTCGGCGCCCAGGGAGAGCTTGTAACCGGAACCGGCACTGGCCATGCACAGTCGTGAGTTCGACTCGATCTGGTTGGTGCCGATGAAGCCTTTGGTCAGCTTGTTCGCCAGGTACTGCGCCTCGATGGACATCTGGCCCGATACATACATGGCAAAGGAATCCGGGCCATGCGCATCGATGATTGCGCGTAACCGGTGCGCGGACTGGGCGATTGCGCGTTCCAGGTCGACGGGCTCGATGGGCTCGCCACGGTCGGCGCGCAGGTGGGCCGATTCCAGTCGCCCGGGCGCGCTCAGCAAGTCCGACGTGGTCGCGCCTTTGGTGCACAGCCGGCCGAAGTTCGCCGGATGTTGTTTGTTTCCAACCGACTTCCCGATGTGGCGCTGACCGCTCTGCGGATCGGTTGTGACCTGCAACACCATTCCGCAACCGACGCCGCAGTAAGCGCACACGGTGTTCACGGCATCGTTGTTCGACGCCATGGACTCGGTGGACACGCCTACCTTCCCTCCAATGAGCACAACGGGCTTACATGAATGGTGCGACGAGGATGTTTCGGCACCGGGTATCGGGAGTTTCCCCCGTTTTACGGCTTCCTCTCACCGGCTCAGGCGCGGCCGTGAACTCTCGGGAATGCCGTAATAACCCCAGGTCAGGACGGGTCATCGTCGACCCGCCGACCCCGGTCAAGGCTACCTGCGGGGGCAGATGCTTTACCTATCAGAACGAGGTCTCCGACCAAACAAACGGGACATTCACAGCCTTCGCTAAGCTCACCGAGTGCGTCAGCTGATGGTGATCCTGTCGATCCTGCTGGCCTCCGGGTGCGGCGGGAATCAAACCAGTTCGCCGCCGACGTCATCCGAGAAGTGCAAGGACTCCGACGGGCCGACGCCCGACACGGTGCAGCGGGCCATCGCGTCCGTGCCCATCACCGTCCCCGGTACCAGTTGGGTGGAAATCGCTCGGGGACATGCCAAGAAGTGCCGGCTGTATTGGGTGCAGATCATCCCGACCATCGCCAGCGAGTCCACCGGGCAGCAGCTGCTGTTCTTCGATCACAACACGCCGCTGGGTGCCGCCACGCCGAATCCCAAGCCGTACATCACCGTCTTACCGCCCACCGATGACACCGTTGCCGTTCAATACCAATGGTTGAAGGGCAACGATCAGCCGTGCTGTCCCACCGGTAGCGGCACCGTGAAGTTCGGGATCGGCCCGGACGGCAAGCTGAAGGCGCTCGGCCCGATCCCGAATCAATAGCGTTGTGTCACAACGTCGCAGGCGCCGCGTCAGGCGTTCGTCAGGTTCTCCGGGTGCAGCATCTCGGCGTAGCGCAGCTGCTCGGGGATTCCGAAACCGTCGACGAGAGTTTCCGCGTGCGGTCGCAACGCGCGGCACCGATCGTTGATGCCCCGGGTGACCGCCTTGGCCCGCTCGGTGGACAGGTACCGATGTTCGATGTACCACGCCTTGTCGTCCTCGATGACCGAAAGCGCGTACAGGTCGCAGAGGACGCCGAGCAGTTCGCGGGTCTCCTCGTGCGGGCAGGCGTCGATGCCGGCGACGAACGCTTCCAGCACCACCCGGTCGACGTGGGCGGACGCCGCGTGTAAAACGTGGTCCTGCACCGCGTTGAACGCGTCGAACTCCGACATCTCCTTGGATTTGGACTGCAACCGACGGGCGACGGACGCGATCAGATATTCCTCTCGGTCCTCGAACATCTTGATCTGCGTGCCGCGGTTGAAGAGGCTGCCCTCTTCTTCGCTGTCCTGCCGGGCATCCACGATCGTTTGGATAATGGTTTCTGCCGCAGTTCTTTTGACGACGCGCTCACCGACGGTGTTGGCGGCGAACCGAACCCACTCGACCGGGCTCATGCTGCGGATGTCGTCGGCGTAGGCCGTCAGCAGCTCCTTGGCCACCAACTGCGTCAGCACGTGGTTGTCGCCCTCGAACGTGGTGAACACGTCGGTGTCGCCGCGCAGCGCGATCAACCGGTTCTCGGCCATGTAACCCGCGCCGCCGCAGGCTTCGCGCGCCTCCTGAATCGCCCGCGACGCGTGCCACGTGTTGGCCGCCTTCAGGCCGGCGGCTCGCGCCTCCAGCTCGCGCTGCTCGTCGGCGTCCACCGCGTCCGCGGTCTGGATGTCGTGGCACTTGCCGACCAGCTCGTTCTGGGCGAACTGCAACGCGTATGACTTTGCGATCAAAGGGAACAGCCGGCGCTGGTGCACCAGGTAGTCCATGATCAACACCTCGGACTCGTCATCGGGAGCGCTGAACTGCTTGCGCTGCAACGCGTATCGCGTCGCGATGTCCAGCGCGACGCGGGCGGCGGCGCCGGCGCTGCCGCCGACGGTGATCCGCCCCCGCACCAACGTGCCCAGCATGGTGAAGAACCGCCGGTTGGTGTTCTCGATCGGCGAGCTGTAGGTGCCGTCCGGCGCCACGTCGCCGTATTTGTTCAGCAGGTTCACCCGCGGCACCCGGACGTGGTCGAACACGATGCGGCCGTTGTCGACACCGGGCAGGCCGCCCTTGTACTCACAGTCCGACGTCGTCACGCCGGGCAGGTCGTTGCCGTCTGCGTCCCGGATCGGCACCAGCAGGCAGTGCACGCCGTGGTTGACGGGTTCGCCGTCCTCGGTCGTGATCAGTTGGGCGAATACCGCTGCCATGGTGGCCGTTTCGGCCGCCCCGCCGATGTAGTCCTTGCGGGCCGTCGGCGTCGGGGAGTCGATGACGAACTCTTCCGTGGTGGGGTCGTAGGTCGCGGTGGTCTCCAGCGACTGGACGTCGCTGCCGTGTCCGGTCTCGGTCATCGCGAAGCAACCCCGCAATTCGAGGCTGATGATTTTATTCACGTACGCCTCGTGGTGACGCTCGGTGCCCAGATTTTCGACGGCACCGCCGAACAACCCCCACTGGACGCCGGCCTTCACCATCAGCGACAGATCCGACATTGCGAGCATCTCGATCATGGTGATCGCCGCGCCGATGTCGCCGGTGCCGCCGTGCTCTTTGCGGAAGTTGTCGGCGGCGGCACCGAAGGCCGCCATGATCCTCATCTGCTCGGCCACCTTGGTCCGCGCGATCACGGTGTTGGGCGTGTAGTGCGGCCGGAACAGCTCCTCGCTCATGGTGGACCGCAGCTGGTTCCTCGTGTCACGCCAACGCCCGTCGAGCGCGTTGCGCAGCTGGTCGGCAATGGTTGTGGTCTCTGGCGCCATAACCCGACCGTATCTCGCGGTTCACGCCGCCGGTATAACGACCCGATCCCAATTGGCGGCGCTGGTCAGCGACGACTCAGTTCTTCGGGGCTTGGCCCCCCCCCGGGCCGCAGCCGGTAGAGGGTGAAGCCGGCCGCCGCGACGCCGAGCAGGACGAGCATCATCATGTCGAACAGCCACCAGCCGCTGTAATGGGTCCACGTTTGGCAGTCGGCGGCCAACGGGTCGACCCTGCGCAGGTTGGCCGTGGCGGCCGACGCGGCGAAGCCCCAGCGGGCGGGCACCAACCAGGAGATCTGTTGTAAGCCCCACTTGCTCACCAGCTGAACGAGGCTTCCGTTGAAGAGCGCGGAGGCCAGGATGACCGGAAGCAGCAGCGGCAGGACTTCGCTCAGCGACTTGCCCAGGCTCGACAAAGCGAGCCCGACCACTGCCGACACGATGGCCGTCATAGCCAGGCTCACGTAGAGCTCGACGGTCGCGTTGTGCAGCAGGGCGGCCCCGCGCGCCGGTCCGCCCTTGTCGGCGACGACGATGGCGAACACGATGGCCGTCAGGATCGCCGCGACGAGGCCGAACACCAGGATCTTGGCGGCCAGATAGGCCGCGGTCGAGACACCGAGCGCCTGCTCGCGGCGGAAGATGCGTTGCTCACGCGCCACGGTCCCGATCGTCAGTGCGGTGCCGATGATCACCGCGGCGATGTTGAGCGCGGCCAGGATCTCGATGGCTTCGTGGGGGTGCGCGTCGCCGGCACGGGGCCGGGTCAGGCCGGAATCGCCCGGGATCAGCAGAGCCAGCCCCGCCAGCACGAACGGCAGGAGCGCCAAGAACACGACGTAGAGGCGGCCGGCGAAGAGCAGCCGGACGTCGCGGCGGGCGAGCAGCCGAACCTGCCGCCCGAATGGGGCTTCGGCGGGCGGCGGCGCCGGTGGGGCGATCTCGGGCGGCGGGGCAGCCGCAGGTTGCCGGGCGCGAAATGCGCGGTGGGTTCCGTCGGGGTCGGCACGCACCCGTTCCAGGACTTGCGACCAGTCGGCGCTGCCCAACGCCGATTCGGCCTGCGCGGGCGGCCCCAGGAACGCCGTCGTACCGGCTGAGGTCAGAACCAGCACCTGGTCGCACAGGTCGAGGTTGGTCAACGACGGCTGCGATGACATGGCCGCCACCACCACGCAGCCGATGTCGGCCTGGCGCCGCAGCATGGCCATGACGTGACGTTGCTGCTCCGCATCCAGGCCCGCGGTCGGCTCGTCGACGACGAGCAGCGTCGGCCGGGTGAGGAGCTCTATCGCCAACGCGGCGCACCGGCGCACCTCGGGCGAAAGCTTGCCGATCCGGGTGGCCCGGTGCTCCGACAGATCCAGTTCCTCGAGAACTTGGCCGACCACGCGGTCGCGTTGCTCGCGCGAGATGTCTTGTGGCAGGCGCAGTTCGGCGGCGTACTTCACCGCGCTTTCGACGGTGAGGTGCCGGTGCAGGCGGTCCTGGGGCGAGACGATGCCGATGCGGGTTCGCATGGACGCCGCTTCCGCATGCACGTCGTGGCCGTCGACGGTGACGCGCCCGGAGCTGGGTTGCCTCGTCCCGGCGAGCAGCCCGAGCAGGGCCGAGTTGCGGGTGGCCGACGGCCCGACGACGGCGGTGAACGTGCCCGGACGCGCCGAGAACGAGATGCCCGACAACACGTCGCGCCCGTCGACAGTCAATCCCAGTTGGTACGCGGTCACCCCGAGCGTGCGGGCCTCGGCTTTGAGCGGCAATCGATAGGTGGAGTTTCCGGTTTCGATGGCGGCGACGGCCGGCCGCGGCACGCGGAATTTCGAGGTGACCATCCGCTCGATCAGGCCCGGACCCTTCGCCTGCGCATCCGCCGCCGGGATCGGCTGGGCGGGCGGCGCCGGCTGCGGGTGGGCGGGACGTTCGGCCGCCGGCGGTGGCGGCGGCAGCACACGCATGCGCTGGGTCTCACGCTCGGTCGGGGCACGCAGGTTCGGATCGCTCGGGTGAGCGGGTTGCGGCGCGGGGGGAGGGGACCGCCGCGCTTATGTGGCACAGCGC
>NZ_LZJW01000030.1 GCF_001667885.1 Mycobacterium scrofulaceum
CCCCCCCCCCCCCCCACCGCCGCCCCCGCCCTGGGGTGGTTATTACGGTCCTAGGCCATACATCTCGGCCAGCATCTGCGCGCCGATCCCGTTCGTCCATATCTGCGCCGGAATCTGACATCACCCGACGAACGCCAAACCGGCTGATACCCACCAGGGGGCTCACCCCGAGATGGTTTCAGCGGCGCCGTATCCACACGACGACGCCGATGACTGCCGCCAGAACCGCCACCGCGGCCACCACCGGCGCGACGCGGCGTGACGGGACCGCACTCGGCGCCGCAGCGGCGAAGTGGTTCGCCGGTGTTGAGTTTTCGAGGTGCGGGGCCACGGGCTTGTGCGTCGCCGGGATCCCCGACCGCTCGGGCAGATCGCGATGCGTTGTGCCCGCGTCGACCGGCATGGTCGGTCGCGGGCGGGCTGCCTCTGCCGGCGCCGGGGACGAGCTTCGCCGGGCGCCGACCTGCGGCGCCGTTACCGCGGGTGGCGAAGCATCTGGCGGGCGGTCCGCTGCAGTCGCCGACGCCTGCCCCTGATCACGTCCCCGTCGCGGCACCCAGGTCTCGTCGCCCAGCTCGTCGGGAATCAGCCACATCAGCAGCGCGAAGTTGACCGCCGCCAGCACACCGTGCAAGACGATGTCAGCCGCGTGGAACCCCAACGGTGTCGGCATCGCGCGCGCCGTTGCGACGCTGCTGAAAAACAGCAACAACGTGTAGGCCACCGCACTCAGCGCCGTGACCGTGATTGCGGCGCGGCGACGGGCGACGGCCGCTATGGCCGCCACTCCCAGCGCCAGCAGCACGGCGCTTTCCGCGGGTGTTGCCGCCAGACCGAGGACCGGGGTCCCGGTCGGGCCCGCCCGCGGATGCAGCGCCGCCGACACCAGCCCGGCGATACCGAACGCAGACACCAGAACGCCCTCGGCGAGCAGCAACCACCGCCCGCTACGAAACCGCCCCGGGTCCATCCGGACCCTGCGCAAACCCGACGTCGCCCCCGGGACTGGCCCCGCCGTAACCGGCATCGCGCGACCTCCAGCCTGAACAGCAACTGCTATCGCATCGGCTACCCATTGCGGTCGTGATTACTCCACCGGTCTTCGTCCGGGAGCCGGCAGACCTTGGCCGCGCGACCTGGCGCGTGGAGCCCCCTGTCAGGATTGAACTGACGACCGCTCGCTTACAAGGCGAGTGCTCTACCACTGAGCTAAGGAGGCGGGATCGAACCGGTCCAAGCCTAATCGGTCACTCGCCGCTGTCGATCACACGCGTGGAGCGCACCGACCGGGACGCGGGACGCCGACGACCCGGCAGCGGAATGCGGTCGGCGATGTTGCTCAGCGGGTTGACCACCATGGTCAGCGCGACGACGGCGTCTTGCAGCGTGGCGATCGCGGGCTCCAGCGCTTCCATCCCGGGCGTCAGCCGCGCCAAGGTGTCGGCGACGTCTGTGAGCTGGTCCAGCGGTCCATTCTTCGCGGTCAGTTTGTCGACCAGGCCGCCCTCGCTGAGCAGCCGGTCGGCCAGCCCATCCTCGGCCAGCAGCCGCTCGATCAACCCGTCCTCGGCGACGAGCTGATCGGCCAGCCCGCCGGGCTGCAGCGTGCGGTGCAACCCGCCACCCTCCGCGGTCAGGCGGTCGAGCAGACCGCCCTCCGACGTCAGCATGTCCACCACCCCGCCTGGGCGCAGCAACCGGTCGATCGGCCCGTCCGGCGCCACCGCCCGCCCAAGGGGCGCGTCGTCGTCCAGCAGGCGGGCGAGCCGATTGGCGCGAACGATCGCGTCGTCGATTCCCCACATCGATGTCATGGCGGTCGATCCGGCGGTCCCGCTGTCGCCCAAAGCCCGCTTCGCCACACCCACCGCGGCGCTCGCGACGGTCAGGCCGGCGTCGGCGGCGGCAAGCCCGACGCGTGCCGGGGCGGTCGCGGTCGCGACGATCCGTGCGGCGAAGTTCATTCCACGAGTCTATTCGCGACGCGGCGGCGTCATCCGGCGCAGGTCCAAGCCGATGCGCTGATTCCTGGCAGACTACTATCAGAGTGTTGGCACTGAGCTCCCAGCAATCACACAATCTTCACATAGGAAACGTTCAACTAAGGGGCGAAGAACCTGATGACCGCGGCATCCCCAACCGAAACGAAACCGGAGGCTCGCGTCCTCGTGGTCGACGACGAGGCCAACATCGTCGAGTTGCTCTCGGTGAGCCTCAAATTCCAGGGTTTCGAGGTCTACACCGCAACCAACGGAGCCCAGGCGCTGGATCGGGCGCGTGAAGCGCGTCCCGACGCGGTGATCCTCGATGTGATGATGCCGGGCATGGACGGGTTCGGGGTCTTGCGGCGCCTGCGCGCCGACGGCATCGACGCCCCGGCGCTGTTCCTCACGGCCCGGGATTCGTTGCAGGACAAGATCGCCGGCCTCACCCTCGGCGGCGACGACTACGTGACCAAGCCGTTCAGCCTCGAAGAGGTGGTCGCCCGGTTGCGGGTCATCCTCCGGCGGGCCGGCAAGGGCGGCGCCGAGCCCCGCAGCGCCCGATTGACGTTCGCCGACATCGAACTCGACGAAGAAACCCACGAAGTGTGGAAGGCGGGCGAACCGGTCTCGCTCTCGCCGACCGAATTCACGCTGCTGCGTTACTTTGTCATCAACGCGGGCACCGTCTTGAGCAAGCCCAAAATCCTCGATCACGTCTGGCGATACGACTTCGGAGGTGACGTCAATGTCGTCGAGTCCTACGTGTCGTACCTGCGCCGCAAGATCGACACCGGCGAGAAGCGGCTGCTGCACACGTTGCGCGGAGTCGGTTATGTGTTGCGGGAACCACGCTGAGCCCGGGCTCGGTCGCCAGCGCTAGCGAAGAATCACCCACATGGCCACACAGCATCGACGCGGATTGCCGCTCCGGGTAGGGCTGGTCGCCGCCACCCTGGTCCTGGTGGCCTGCGGCCTGGCTGTCTCGGGCATCGCGGTCACGTCGATCCTGCGGCACAGCCTGGTCGCCCGGATCGATCAAACTCTGCTCGACGCGTCCCGGGGCTGGGCGCAGGCCCCGCGGCGGCAGTCGCCGCCGCCCTATGAGGGCCCGGACCCGGCCCGGCCGCCGTCGAAGTTTTACGTGCGCGGCATCGGCACCGACGGCACCCCGTTCACCGCCATCAACGACCGCAACGCAGAACCGGCGCTGCCGGCCAACAACGACGTGGGTCCGAACCCGACGACGCTGCCCTCGGTCAACGGGTCCGACATCCTGTGGCGCGCGGTGTCGGTGCGTGGCCCGCACGGCCTGACGACGGTCGCGATCGACCTGTCCGACGTCCAACACACGGTCAGCTCCCTCGTCTGGTTGCAGATCGGCATCGGGGTCGCGGTGCTGGTGGTGGTCGGCATCGCCGGTTTCGCGGTGGTCCAGCGCAGCCTGCGGCCGCTGTCCGAGGTCGAGCAGACCGCCGCGGCGATCGCCGCGGGCCAGCTGGATCGCCGTGTGCCCGAACGTGATCCGCGCACCGAGGTGGGCCGGCTGTCCCTGGCCCTCAACGGCATGCTCGCGCAGATCCAGCAGGCCCTCGCGTCGTCGGAGTCGTCGGCCGAAAAGGCCCGCGGATCCGAGGAGCGGATGCGACGGTTCATCACCGACGCCAGTCATGAGCTGCGCACCCCGCTGACCACCATCCGCGGTTTCGCCGAACTGTATCGCCAGGGCGCCGCGCGCGACGTCGCCATGCTGCTGTCCCGGATCGAAAGCGAAGCCAGCCGGATGGGCCTGCTGGTCGACGATCTGCTGTTGCTGGCCCGCCTCGATGTGCAGCGGCCGCTCGAGCACAACCGCGTCGACTTGCTTGCGCTGGCCAGCGACGCGGTTCACGACGCACAGGCGATGGATCCGAAACGCACTATCACCATGGAGGTGCTCGACGGCCCCGGCACCCCGGAGGTGCTCGGCGACGAACCGAGGATCCGTCAGGTGCTGAGCAACCTCGTCGCCAACGCGTTGCAGCACACCCCGGAGAACGCCGACGTCACCGTTCGGGTCGGCACCAAGGGCGCCGACGCGGTGCTGGAAGTGGCCGACAAGGGACCCGGCATGACCGAGCAGGACGCATCACGGGTGTTCGAGCGGTTCTACCGCACCGACTCGTCGCGGGCCCGCGCCAGCGGCGGAACCGGGTTGGGGCTGTCGATCGTCGACTCACTGGTGCGCGCGCACGGTGGCGACGTCAAGGTGACGACCTCACCTGGGGAGGGCTGCTGTTTCCGCGTCACGCTGCCCCGCGTCAGCGAGGTGCCGGCCCAGGAGCCAGTTCACGCCAACTGAGCCAGCGCCGCCTTGATCTTGGCCTGGGCGTCGTCGAGGGACTCCGGTGACGGGTTGCGGTCGACGTTGGCGAACCCGAAGTCGCTCAGGCGGCGGGTGGGGAAGACGTGAACGTGCAGGTGGGGCACCTCGAGGCCAGCGATGATCACCCCCGCGCGCTCCGTCTTGAAGGCCTTGCACACGGCCTTACCGATGAGCTGACTCACCGACATGATCTTGCCGAAGGCCTCGCCGTCGACGTCCTGCCACTGATCGATTTCGGCCCGCGGCACCACCAGTGTGTGGCCCTGGGTCATGGGCTCGATCGTCAAGAACGCGACGACGTCGTCGTCCTCGTAGACGAAACGGCCGGGAAGTTCACGGTTGATGATCTTGGTGAAGATCGACGCCATGGCCCCAGCATAGGGCGTCGAAATTGCCGCCACGGCTGTGGTCGCCGTCCACATCACGACCATGACGGCAACCTCGGCGATGAGTTCGACGGATGGCGAAGGTCAATCCCTGCAAGATCGCCAACTCGGATAGATGTTCAGGAGATTCGCCATGCCACAGGTCCGCGTGCACAACCTCTCGGTCTCCCTCGACGGTTTCGCCACGGGCAGTGGCCAAAGCCTGGACGCACCGTTCGGGCACGCCGGGCGTCGGTTGCACGAGTGGTTTTTCGCGACCCGCACCTTCCACGCGATGCACGGCGAGCCGGGCGGAACGACGGGCATCGACGACGCCATGGCCAGCATGTGGGAGCGAGGAATCGGCACCGAAATCATGGGGCGCAACAAGTTCGGGCCTCAGCGCGGCCCGTGGGCGGACCAAGACGGCGACGCGGAATGGAAAGGCTGGTGGGGCGCCGATCCCCCATTTCATACCCCGGTCTTCGTACTCACCCATCACCCCCGACCGTCGATCGAGATGGAGGGTGGCACCACCTTCCACTTCCTCGACGCCAGTCCCGAGGAAGCCCTTCGGCACGTGCGAAAGACTTTGGGAGATGTCGACGTTCGCGTGGGCGGGGGCCCCTCGACCGTCCGCCAATTCCTCGCTGCCGACCTCGTCGACCACCTGCACGTCGTCCTGGTGCCGATCGTCCTGGGACACGGGGAGTCGTTGTGGGAAGGTCTGGAAGGCCTCGAGCGGCGATTTGAGCTGGAGTCGACGACCAGCCCTAGCGGGGTCACGCACCTGAGCTTTACGCGCCGCTAGGCAAATCGCCGCCGGCTCAGTCTTCCTGGCCGAACTCCATCACGTCGAGGTTCCAGTACCCGCGCATGTTGGTGATCAGCCCCGCCTCGTTGACCTTGTAGGTGAACACGCCGCGCACCTTGCTGGTCATCCCGCTCTCAAACTTGCTCTGCAGCACGAGAATATGAGCGATCTCATCGGGCGAGCTCGACGGAAAAGTCTCTTCGCAGGTGATGGTCAGCTGATTCTTGGCGATGTTGTTGTCGAAGAACTCGCCGACGGCCGCCTTGCCGCGCACCCCGGTGCCGTCGGGGTTGGTGACGGACTTGCCGATCGGATCCTCGATGACGACATCGTCGGTCATCAGCGCCAGCCAGCCGTCCCGGTCTTTGCCTTGCGCGCAGCGCCAGGACGACTGCGACGCGGTCAATGCCGGGGATTGAGCGGTTTGGGTCATGGTTATCTCTCCTGTCACTCGATTTTGCACGCGGCGCGTGCGCCTTCCTCGGTTGCCTTGCGAATCAGTCCCAGCCCGGTGCAGTCACCGGCGGCGTGCACCTGGGCGCCGGGCAGGGCGGCGACCAGCGCGTCGAACAGAGTGGTGTCGGGTTCGACCGTGCCGGCCAGCACGACGCTGTCGGCCTGCAGCCGCCGGCTGGCGCCTCCCACCGACGTGAACACCACCGCGTCGCTGGTGATCCGTTCCACGGTCGCCCGGACGAGCACGGTGACGCCTAACCGGTCGAGGCGATCCATGTGTTCGGTCTTGCGTTTGTTGCCCACTTCCGGGGCGATGGTCTTGCCGGGTTCGAGTATCGACACGAACCGGCCGCGGCTCGCCAGGAATTCGGCCAGTTCCAGGGCGACCAGGTCACCGCCGATGATGGTGACCCGGCGTTTGATCGGCATCCAGACGCGGCTGGCCAGCCGAACCGCGGCGGGCCGCAGGAGCCGTTGCCGCCAGCCGCCGAGCGCGGAAGCCCCCAGCCGTTGCCAGGCCGGTGCATCGGATTGGGCTTGGCCACCGAGCAGTTCGCGCAATCCGGGTCCGGTGTACACGTGCGGCAGATCGCACCCGGGGATCGCAGGCACGGCGACACGGCCCCCGGTGGCCACGACCACCGCGTCGGGGCCGGCATCGACGACATCCTGAGCCGAAACCGCGTGGCCCAGGCGGATTTCCGCGTCGCTGAGGCTGATCTCGTCGCGCAGGTAGCGCAGGAACGGCTGGTTTTCCGGGTGCAGGATCGAGGCCCAGCGCAACGCCCCGCCCAATGCGGCGCTGCGTTCGAAAAGGGTGACTCGGTGACCGCGTTGGGCGGCGACCCGCGCGGCCTCCATGCCGGCCGGCCCGCCGCCGATGACCACCACGCGCTTCGCGCGCGCGGCGCGAGCCGCCGACAATTCCCGTTCTTTACCGGTACGCGGATTGACGGCACAGTCGACCGAAAATCGCTGTTCCATTGCGTCGATGCAGTTTTCGCAAGAGATGCACTTGCGAACCCGGTGTGCGCGCCCCTCGCGCACCTTGCGTGGGAGATCGGGGTCGGCCAACAGGGGACGTCCCATGGCGATGAAGTCGGCACGCCCGTCGGCCAGGATCCGTTCGGCCCGCACCGGGTCGTGGATGCGGCCGACGGCGATCACCGGCACGTCGACCACCTGCTTGACCGCGGCCGCGGCCCCGACGTTGAGCCCGTCGCCGTCGTCGGCGCCGTTGACCATCCCGGTCACCAACCGGTCGATGACCCCGCCGCTGACGTGAAACGCGTCGACACCGGCCGCCACGAATTCAGGTGCCAGCTGCGCCGTCTCGTAGATGGGCCGCCCGCCCGCGACGCGTTCGTAGCCCGAGATGCGCAACGTGATCGGCAGGGCGTCGCCGATCTCGGAGCGGATCGCGGCCAGCGCCTCCAGCACCACCCGCGCCCGGCCGCGCGGTGCATCGCCGCGGTAGTCGTCGGTGCGTCGATTGCGTTGCGGGGCAAGGAAGGAGCCCAGCAGCATGTAGCCGTGGGCGGCGTGCAGCTCGATGCCGTCATAGCCGGCCTCGACGGCTCGCCGCGCCGCGGCCTTAAACAGATCGAACACACCGCACAGCTGCTGCTTGCTGATCTCGACCGACGGGCGCCCGGTGAGGTAGGAAGGAATCACCGACGGTCCCAATGACGTGACCCCGAAGATTTCGGGCCCCAGGCCGTCGGGGCCGGCATGCACGATCTGCGGCTGGATCTTGGCGCCGTGCTCGTGCACGACGTCCACCAGCGCCCGATGCGCGTCGACCGCTTCGTCGGTGGCCAGGTGCAGGCCGCCGGGCGTCTCGGGGTGTTGATGATCGATTCCGGTGGCGCCCAGCGTGATCAGGCCGACGCCGCCCTCGGCGCGGGCGGCGAAATAGTCGCGGGTGCGCTCCGACGGCAACCCGTCCGGCGTGCCGTACATGGTCTCCATCGGAGACATGACGATGCGGTTGCGCACCGTCATGGCGCCGATGCGGCCCGGCGCCATCAGGTGACCGAACCCGGTCACGCGCGACTCAGCGGGTGGTTGGCTACCGGTCGGCGTCCGTGTACCGGATGACGCCGCGAATGTTCTTGCCCTCCAGCATGTCCTGGTAGCCCTCGTTGATCTGCTCGAGGCGGTACTGGGTGGTCACCATGTCGTCCAGGTTCAGCTTGCCGGCCTTGTACATCGACAGCAATTGCGGGATGTCGTACTGCGGGTTGCCGCCACCGAAAATGGTGCCCTGCAGGTTCTTCTGCATCAGCGTGAGCATCGCCAGGTTCAGATTGACGTTGGTGTCCAGCAGGCTGCCGATGGCGGTCAGCACGCAGGTGCCGCCCTTCTGGGTGATGTTGAGGTAGTTGTCGATGTCGGCTCCGTGCAGTTCGCCGACCGTGACCACGACCTTGTGGGCCATCAGGCCGTAGGTGACCTCCATGATGCCCATCAGCGCCGCGTTGATGTCGGGATAGACGTGGGTGGCACCGAATTTCAGCGCCTGGTCGCGCTTCCACTCGACGGGGTCGATCGCGAAGATGTAGCGCGCACCGGCATTCACGGCGCCCTGCAGCGCGGCCATGCCGACCCCGCCGACGCCGACGATGGCGACGTCCTGGCCCGGCCGGATGTCGGCGGTGCGGACCGCCGAGCCGTAGCCGGTGGTGACGCCGCAGCCGACCAGCGCAGCCACCTCGAACGGGACCGAAGGGTCGATCTTCACCACCGAGCTGCGGTGCACCACCATGTACGGCGAGAACGTGCCCAGCAGCGTCATCGGGAAGACGTTCTGACCCTTTGCCTGGATGCGGAACGTGCCGTCGGAGACGGCGGCACCGCCGAGGAGACCGGCGCCCAGGTCGCACAAGTTGCGCATGCCGGCCTGACAGGTCGCGCATTGCCCGCAGGACGGGATGAACGACAGCACGACGTGGTCACCCGGGGCGATGTCTTCGACGCCCGGACCGACCTCGGTGACGATGCCCGCACCCTCATGCCCGCCGAGCACCGGGAAGCCGGCCATCGGGATTCCGCCGGTGACGAGGTGATGATCGGAGTGGCACATGCCCGCCGCTTCCATCTGGATCTTGACCTCGTGCGCTTGCGGGTCGCCGATCTCGATTTCCTCGATGGACCAGGGCTGGTTGAACTCCCAGATCAGTGCGCCTTTTGTCTTCACGATGGTCCTGACCCCATTTCGCCTTTGAATCGATCAGTGCTGCCCGGCCCGTTCTTGCCGGACAACTCGGTGACGGGCGCCACAGGCACCCTTGTCGCGTCAGCATAGCGCGTGCAACAAATCAAATGCTTGGTTGGTGCGGCGATCGCAAGCGCGGCAGCGCGGGCGCGCCGGCGCCGCGCGCGGCGGGTCGCCGCCATCGGCCCCGCGGCGATCGCAAGCGCGGCAGCGCGGGCGATCGCAATATCGCCCGTCACCAGATCGGAACCGGTGCCTGGCCGAGCGGGTAGTAGCCCGGAAGCTTCTCGCCGGCGATGCTGCGCTCGATCCGTTTCTGCATGCCGGTGCTGAGGTCGCCGGACTCGATCAGGGTCGCGAACATCTTCGCGACGTGGCCGAAGTCGAAAAAGTCGCGTTGCCACTCGATGAGGTTGTCGGCGTTCAGGCGGAACCAGCTGCCGCCGATGCCGTAGATCTCGTCCTGGGTGCCGTCGGACTTGTTGACGATCTGCTTCCAGAAGCCGACGATCTCGCCCTGCTTCTCGTCGATGAGGACCTTTTGGTACTCGTACACCCAGTTCTCCAGGCCCTCCATCTCTAAGCCGAGGGCGATGTCGCGGATCTCGTCGACGCCGACGCACATCACGTCTTCCTTAGGGCCGATGTTCCAGCCGTAGGTGGCGTCCTGGGCGTAGAAGTCGGCCAACGGTCGCCAGTCACCGGCCTTCTCGCAGTCCTTGTTGGCTTGCAGCCAGCGATCGACCCATGTCTCGAGTTCCTCACGTGACGCCATCGTCAGTCTTCTTTCTCTTTGATGAACAGTGCATGCGTTGGGCACATCTCGACCGCGCGTTCGACTTCGTCGCGGGCGTCTTCGGGCGGTTCGGGGTCAAGGATTTCGACCTTCCCCCGCTTGGGCACCCGGAAGTAGTCCGGCGCCTCCAGTTCGCACATGGCATGCCCCTGGCAGAGATCCAGGTCGGCTTCGATGCGAAATCCCATGGCGTGCTCAGGCTTTCCGCTTGCGGTAGCGCACCTTCGCCGGGCGGGCGAGCTGGACGACCATCTTGGAGTGGTCGTTGTGATAGCTGTCGGCCGGCTGTGCCATTTCGAACTCGTACTCCCGCAGCAGCACCGAGAAGATCGCTTTGATCTGCATCTGGGCGAAGGCGGCGCCGACGCAGCGGTGCCGCCCGGCCCCGAACGGAATCCAGGTCCACCGGTTGACGATGTCGGCCTGCTCGGGCTTGTTGTAGCGGTCGGGGTTGAACGCGTCCGGGTTGGGAAAGTCCTCGGGAATCCGGTTCGAGATCGCCGGGGATGCCGCGACGAAGTCGCCCTTGTGAATCGGGAAGCCCTCCACCTCGAACTCGCCCTGCGCCACGCGCATCAGGATGATCAGCGGCGGGTGCAGCCGCAGGGTCTCCTTGACCACGTTGTCCAGCTTCGGGATCGACCGCAGCGCATGGAAACTGACCTCTTGGCCGTCGGCGTACAGCTCCTCGAGCTCGGCCAACACCTCGGCGTAGACGTCGGGGTGGCGGATCAGCTCGATCAACGTCCAGGCCGAGGTCCCGGAGCTGGTGTGGTGCCCCGCGAACATCAGCGAGATGAACATCCCGGTGACCTCGTCGGCCGAAAAGCGCGGTTTGCCTTCCTCGTCCTTGATCGAGACCAGCACGTCGAGCATGTCGCGGTCGGACTTGTCCTTCGGCGGATTGGCCAGCCGCTGGTCCATGATCTCCTGCACCAGCGCGACGAGCTTGACGCGCGCCTCGTCGCGGAGTTTGAAACTCTCGATCGGCAGGTACGGATCGACGTAACACAGGGGGTCGGTGCCGCGCTCGAGCATGTGGTAGTACTCCGCGAACCGGTGGTCGAGCTGCTCGCGGAACTTCAGCCCGATCAGGCAGGCCGTCGACGTGTAGATGGTCAGCTCAGCGAAGAAATCGAGCAGCTCGATCTCACCCTCGGGCCCCCAGTCCGCGATCATCTTCTTGACCTCGCCCTCGATGGTGGCGGCGTGGCCCTTCATCTGTTCGCCGCGCAGCGCCGAGTTGTGCAGCATCTCCTTGCGCCGCTCGGGGCTGGCGTCGAACACGACGCCCTTGCCGAAGATCGGCGTCATGAACGGGTACGCCTCGGCCTGGTCCAGATCCTCGTCGGCGGAGCGGAAGAAGAATTCGTTGGCCTGGGCGCCGGACAGCAGGATGACGTGTTTGTCGACCAGCTGGAACCAACCCACATCGCCGCATTCCTCCCGGACGCGCTTCATCAAACCGATTGGGTCCGTGCGGAATTCCTCGAGGTGACCGTGCTCTTCCTCGCCACCGGAAACCCGCGGCACGATAGCGGTAGTTGTCATGACGGCATCCCCTCTTCGCCGAGTGCGAGTTTCTGGCGATCCTTCTTGTCGGCCAGCGGGGCTTCCGGCTGAAGCTCCATGTTGGCGATGAAGCCACCGCGCGGGGTCTCGGCGACGAAGGTGATGGCGCGCGCCAAGTCCGCCGCCCGCAGGAAGTAGTCATGGCGGGCCTGGCCCCACTTGGCCCAGTCCTCGAGTGCGGGGCCGATCTTCTCGGCCGGCAGGCTCCAGCCCATCGACGTCTTCGTCGGTCCGGGGTGCACGATCGAAGCCCGCACGCCGGTACCCTCGAGCTCCATCTGGAAGTTGGTGACCATCGCGACCAGCGCGGCCTTGGCCGCGCCGTAGGCGCCCATGTGCGGCCGCTGGCGCAGGGCCACGTCGGAGCCGACGAAGATCAAATCGCCGCGTTGGCGCTCCAGCATGCCTGGCAGCACCGCGGCGGCCAGCCGGTTCGCGCCGACGAGGTGGATCTGCAGCTGAGATTCGAACTCGTCGGTTGTGATCTCGGCTAGCTTGCCGAAGTAGGTGTCGCCCGCGCCGGCCACCAGCACCTCGATGTCGCCGAGGGCGTCGACCGACTGTGCGACAAAGGATTTCACCGAGTTGGGGTCGGTGACGTCCAGATGGAATCCGACCGCCTCGCCGCCGTCGGCGTTGATCTTGCCGACGATGTCGTTGAGCTTCTCCACCCGGCGGGCACCGAGGGCGACGGGGAAGCCATGCGCCGCCAGTTCGATGGCGGTGGCCTCCCCGATGCCGGAGGAAGCGCCGGCCACGATCGCCGGCCGTCGTTCGGGCAGGGGGTCAAAGCGGGGCATTCAGCGGACCTCCACGGTCATCGGTAGGTGAGCGAATCCGCGGACATTGCTGGAGTGGACGCGGACGGCGTTGGCCTCGTCCACCTCGTATCCGCGGATTCGCTTGAACAACTCGGTGAGCGCGACCCGGGCTTCCATCCGCGCCAGATGCGCGCCCAGGCAAAAGTGTGCGCCGCTGCCGAAACTCAAGAGCTTGGGCCCGATCTCGCGCCCGATCAGGTAGTCATCGGGGTTGTCGAAGACCCGCTCGTCGCGATGGCCGGAACCGGGCAACAGCAGCAGGACATCCCCCTCGGGGATGGTGGTGTCGTACAGGGTGAGCTCCCCGGACACGGTGCGGGCCAGGATCTGGCTGGAGGTGTCGTAGCGCAGGGTCTCCTCGACCCACAGCGGCACCAGTGAAAGATCGGTATAGACCGGGGTCAGTTGGTCCGGATTCTTGTGTCCCCAAAAGGCGGCATTGGCAAGCAGTTTGGTTGTGGTCTCGTTTCCGGCGATCACCATCAGGAACATGAAGCCAAGCACTTCGTCGTCGGTGAGGCGGTCTCCGTCGATCTCGGCCTCCAGCAGGGCGGAGGTCAGGTCGTCCGTCGGCTTCTTGCGCCGCTCGGCCACCATGCCCTGGTAGTAGACGATCAGGTTGATGGAGGCCTCGACCGCCTCCGGCGGCACGTCGGTGACGCCCTCGTCGCGATGCATCACGCCATCGGCCCAGGCACGGACCTGAACTCGATCCGGTTCGGGAACGCCCATCAATTCGGAGATGACGTCCATCGGCAGCTTCCCGGCGAACTCGTCGACGTAGTCGACCGCGCCGTCCTTCGCCCGTTCCAGCATGGCGTCGAGGTGCTGGGTGGCGATCTCGGTGACGCGCGGTTCGATTTCCCGAATCCTCCTCGGCGTGAACCCTTTTGACACCAAGGTCCGCAGCCGCAGATGCGCGGGGTCGTCCATAGCCAGAAACGACATCGTCTTGGACGCGTGCGGGCCGCGCGATGCCGGATCCAGCGACACACCGTACTTGTTGGACAAGGTCGTGCTGTTGCGGAATCCCTGCAGCACGTCTTGGTGTCGCGACAGCGCCCAGAACTTCAGGGCGTCATTGCGATACAGCGGGGCCTCATCGCGCAGTCGCTTGTAGTACGGGTACGGATCCTCGTGGAAGTCGTAGTCGTAGGGATCGAGGACCAGCTCGTTGTCGCCAACGTGGACTGTCATTCGGTGGTCTTCTCCTGGCTTGTCTCTCCGGCGCCGGTGAGGATGAGCCGCACCACGTAGGCCAGCCGGTCGGCGATCTCGCGGTAGGTGAATTCACCGCTGCCCGCCTGCACGAGCGCCCCGAAGAAGGACATCTCCAGCGCGGAAACGGCGGTGGGGTCGGCGTCGGGGCCCATGGCGGACGTGATGCGGCGGTGAATTTCCGCGCCGATCCGGTCGCGCGCGGCGGCCACCGCGGGCTCGGCGCCGCCGCTGAGCAATGCCGTCGTGCACGCCGCGCTGACCTCGGGTTCGTCGGCGACCACCAGGGCCAGGTGCCGCAACACCTGTTCGACGCGGTGGGGCATGGGGTCGTTGACGTCGGTGAAGTAGGGGACCTGCCGCACCAGGTCGAGATAGACCTCGGCGATCAGGTGGTTCTTCGACGAGAAGTACGTATACGCGGTGGCGGGTGCGACTTTGGCGCGGGCCGCGACCGCGCGCACCGTGAGGTCCGCGTACGACTTCTCCCGCAGGGTCTCGATGCCGGCCGCGAGCACCTTGCGGAACGTCTCCTCCTGGCGGCGGTTGCGCGCCGGCCGACCGCTCTGGTGCTCGGCCTGAGACGTGATCGTCACCAGTGCATCGCTGGACACATGTCCAAGCTATCGGACCCACCAGACCGGAAGCAAGACCGGTCGACAAAGATGCTGATCAAACTGCTATTTCCCGTTGGGCTGAGCGCCCTGGCGAGATCGGCCCTTGCACCGCTGATGGCGCGGCGGCTATGGTTCGATCGGACGATATCGGACAACTGTCCACTCGATTCGCTATCGCGATTGGCCGCACAGACGGGAGCGGGAGATGGCCTTGCTGGCCGACGGCGTGAGTGCACTTTTCATCGACGGCAAGATGGCGCCCGGCAGTGCCGGCACCTTCCCGACGATCAATCCGGCCACCGAGGAAGTCCTTGGGGCGGCGGCCGACGCCGACGCCGACGACATGGGCCGCGCCATCGACGCCGCCCGGCGCGCATTCGACGAGACGGATTGGTCGCGCGACACCGAGCTGCGGGTGCGGTGCGTGCGCCAGCTGCGCGAGGCGATGCAGCAGCACCTCGAAGAGCTGCGCGACCTGACCATCGCCGAAGTTGGCGCGCCCCGGATGCTCACGTCGATCGCTCAGCTCGAAGTCCCCGTCAACGACCTGGCGTTCGCGGCGGACACCGCCGAATCCTACGAATACAACCAGGATCTCGGCGAGGCGTCACCGATGGGCATCCCCACCCGCCGCACGATCGCCCGTGAGGCCGTCGGCGTCGTCGGCGCCATCACCCCGTGGAACTTTCCCCATCAGATCAACCTCGCCAAGATCGGCCCCGCGCTGGCCGCCGGTAACACCGTCGTCCTGAAGCCGGCGCCCGACACCCCGTGGTGCGCCGCCGTGCTTGGGGAACTCATCGCCGAACACACCGACTTTCCGCCCGGTGTGATCAACATCGTGACGTCAAGCGACCACGGCGTTGGTGCATTGCTGGCCAAAGACCCTCGGGTGGACATGATTTCGTTCACCGGGTCAACCGCCACGGGCCGCAGCGTGATGGCCGACGGCGCCGCGACCATCAAGAAGGTGTTCCTCGAGCTGGGCGGCAAGTCGGCGTTCATCGTCCTCGACGACGCCGACCTGGCCGGCGCGGTGGGCATGGCCGGGTTCTCGGTGTGCATGCACGCCGGGCAGGGGTGCGCCATCACCACCCGGCTGGTGGTGCCGCGAGCGAAGTATGACGAGGCTGTCGCGATCGCAGCCGCCACGATGGGCGGCATCAAGGCTGCCGACCCCACCGATCCCGGAACAATTTGCGGCCCAGTGATTTCGGCGCGCCAACGGGACCGGATACAGGGCTATCTCGACTCAGCCATCGCCGAGGGCGGGACGTTCGCCTGCGGTGGCGGCCGCCCGGCCGACCGCGACGTCGGCTTCTTCATCGAGCCGACGGTGATCGCCGGACTGGGCAACGACGCGCGCTGCGCGCGCGAGGAGATCTTCGGCCCCGTCCTGACGGTGATCCCGCACGACGGCGACGACGACGCGGTCCGCATCGCCAACGACTCGCCATATGGGTTGTCGGGCACCGTGTTCGGCGCCGATCCCGATAGGGCGGCGCGGGTCGCCGCGCGGGTACGTGCTGGCACGATCAATGTCAATGGCGGCGTGTGGTATTCGGCTGATGCGCCCTTCGGCGGTTACAAGCAGTCCGGAAACGGTCGCGAGATGGGCGTGGCCGGCTTCGAGGAATACCTGGAAATCAAGACCATCGCGACGGCGATCTGACCAGAGGAGCTTGAGAGCATGCGGTTTGAGAACAAGGTCGGCATCGTCACCGGGTCCGGCGGCGGCATCGGCCAGGCCTACGCCGAGGCGCTCGCCCGCGAGGGCGCGGCCGTGGTCGTCGCCGACATCAACGCCGAGGCGGCCGAAGCGGTGGCCAAGCAGATCTCCGCCGACGGCGGCACGGCCATCAGCATCCCGGTGGACGTCTCCGACCCGGCGTCGGCCAAGGCGATGGCGGATCGCACGCTGGCGGAATTCGGCGGCATCGATTACCTGGTCAACAACGCGGCGATCTTCGGGGGCATGAAGCTGGACTTCCTGCTCACCATCGACCCCGAGTACTACAAGAAGTTCATGAGCGTCAACCTCGACGGCGCGTTGTGGTGCACCCGCGCCGTCTACAAGAAGATGGCCAAGCGCGGCGGCGGGGCGATCGTCAATCAGTCGTCCACGGCGGCGTGGTTGTACTCGAACTACTACGGCCTGGCCAAGGTCGGCGTGAACGGTCTGACACAACAGCTTTCGCGCGAGCTCGGCGGCCAGAACATCCGCATCAACGCGATCGCGCCCGGCCCCATCGACACCGAGGCCAACCGGACGACCACGCCGCAGGAGATGGTGGCCGACATCGTCAAGGGCCTTCCGCTGTCGCGGATGGGGACTCCCGAGGACCTGGTGGGGATGTGCCTGTTCTTGCTCTCCGACGAGGCCTCGTGGATCACCGGGCAGATCTTCAACGTCGACGGCGGGCAGATAATCCGCTCATGAGTGAGGAACTGAAGCTCGGCTACATCGGTTTGGGCAACATGGGTGCCCCGATGGCCACGAAGATGACCGAGTGGCCCGGCGGGGTGACGGTCTACGACATCCGCACGGAGGCGATGACACCGCTGGCCGAGAAGGGCGCCGGCCTCGCCGACAGCGTCGCCGACGTCGCGACCGCCGACATCATCCATGTCACCGTGCTCAACGACGCCCAGGTGCGCGAGGTCGTCGGCGAGCTGGCCGCCCACGCCAAGCCCGGCACCGTCATCGCGATCCATTCGACCATCAGCGACACGACGGCTGTTGAGCTGGCGGCCGAACTCAACCCGCAAGGTATTCACATCGTCGACGCCCCCGTCAGCGGCGGTGCGGCCGCCGCCGCGAAAGGTGAACTTGCCACAATGGTCGGAGCCGATCGCGAGGTGTACGAACGGATCAAACCGGCGTTCAAACATTGGGCGGCGCTGGTCATCCACGCCGGCGAGCCGGGCGCGGGGACGCGAATGAAACTGGCCCGCAACATGTTGACGTTCACGTCGTATGTCGCGGCATGCGAGGCCATGAAACTCGCCGAGGCCGCGGGCCTGGATCTGCAGGCGCTGGGCCGGGTGGTGCGGCACACCGACGCCCTCACCGGCGGGCCGGGCGCGATCATGGTCCGCGATGACATGAACGACCTTGCGCCAGAACACTTTCTGTATCAGCCGTTCACGCACACCCGTGGTCTGGGCGAGAAGGACCTGAGCCTGGCGCTGGAGTTGGGCGAGGCGGTCTCCGTCGACCTGCCGCTGGCCAGGCTGGCGTACGCCGGGCTGGCGGCCGGCCTCGGGGTGCCACACACAGAGAAAGAGGCGTGATGGACGAACGTCGCCGCAAGGGCCTCGAGAAGATGAACGAGGTCTACGGCTGGGAAATGCCCAACATCGAGGGCGACGCGTATTTCGACCTGACCGTCGACCACCTGTTCGGCAGCATCTGGACACGACCGGGATTGTCGATGCGTGACAAGCGCATCATGACGCTGACCGCGGTGACCGCGATCGGAAACCGCGACCTGGCCGAGATTCAGATCAACGCCGCATTGCTCAACGGGGAGCTCACCGAGACCGAGTTGAAGGAGATGGCCGTCTTCCTCACCCACTATCTCGGGTTCCCGCTGGGTTCCGCGCTCAACGGCGCCGTCGACGCCGTCGTCGCCAAGCGCAAGAAGGCCGCCGCCAAAGGGGCGGGGGAGGACAAGAAGGCCAATGTGGACACCGCGCTGAAGATGCACTCCGGCGACAAGGACTGACCCGGTGGGTCAGTACGGCCGCGCTCCTTCGGGCATCACGTACTCGGAGATCGGCGCGGACACGCCGTTGACCGACGTCCCGCCGTTGAGGATGCCCGGCGCCATCTGAAGCATGTTGTTCGGAAACCCGAACTCCGGCTTGGTCAGCGCGTCGAGCCGGGCCAGTTCATCGGCGCTGAGGTCCACGTCTACGGCGCGGATGTTGTCGTCGAGCTGCGAGAGCCGGCGCGCCCCGATGATGACCGACGAGACGGCCGGCTGGGCGCGCACCCAGGCCAGCGCCACACTGGCGACCGTCGTCTCGTGGGCCTTGGCGATGGTCTCGAGCTCGTCGATCAACGCGTAGGTCTGCTCGTTGAGGAAGGCATTGACCATCGCGCCGCGGTCGGCGTCCTGCCGGCCGGCATTGGCCCGGGTGTACTTGCCGCTGAGCACGCCCCCCTTGAGCGGCGACCACGGCGTGATGCCGAGCCCGAATTCGGACGCCATCGGAACCAGCTCCTGCTCGATGGAGCGTTCCAGCAGCGAGTACTCGACCTGCAGGCCGACGAAACTCGACCAGCCCCGGAACCGCGCGATGAGATTGGCCTGAGCGATCTTCCACGCCGGGGTGTCCGAGACGCCGATGTAGCGCACCTTGCCCGCGCGGACGAGGTCGTCGAGCGCCGCCATCGTCTCGTCGATCGGTGTGTTCGCGTCCCAGATGTGCAGCCAGTACAGGTCGATGTAGTCGGTTTGCAGTCGCCGCAGCGAGTTTTCGCAGGCGTTGATCAACGACTTGCGGCCCGAGCCGCCTCCGTTGGGATCGCCCGGATACAGGTTGCCGCTGAACTTCGTCGCGATCACCAGGCGATCGCGGCGACCGGCGTCGCGCCCGATGTGGTCGCCGATGATCTTCTCGGAGTGGCTCCGCGTGTAGAAGTTGGCGGTGTCGATGAAGTTGCCACCGAGGTCGGTGTAACGATCGATGATCTGTTGGGACTCTTCGACACTGGTGCCCCAGCCGAGGTCCTCGCCGAACGTCATAGCTCCCAGGCACAACGGGCTGACGCGCAGGCCGGAGCGTCCGAGTGTCACATACTGATCCAGAGGCATAATGGCCGCTTTCTGGTAAATTGTTCGATTATGGGTTTGTTCATTTCTAAACTAGTTCATGTCTGAACAATCTGGCAAGTCGGTGCCGGCGGTCGACGCGGCCAGGGTCTGGTCGTTGAACTACCGGGTGCTGCTGTCGGTGATCTCGTGCGCCGAGGCGGACATCTGCGCGCTGGGGCTCGAGTCCAAGGAGCTGTTCCTGCTCGCGGAGATCGATGAGCACCCATACCCGGCCGAACTCGCGGCGACGTTGAGCATGCCCAAAGCGACGGTCACGGTTTACCTCAAACGGCTCGAGGCCGCGGGCTTCGTGCGGCGCGAGATCGACCCCGCCGATCTGCGGCGCCATCGACTCCTGCTCACCCCGGCCGGGCGCAAAGCCGCGGCGGACGGGCTGGCGCTGTTGTCCGCCGAGTTCGACAAGCGTCTCGGACGCCTCACGGTGGCGCAGCGCAAAGACCTCAAGGGTCTGCTCGAAAAGATTCTGTGAACGCGGGTGCATAGGCGTTCGGCTTATGCCCCGGCTAGTCTGACGTGTCGTGCGAGTCCTGGTGATCGGTTCGGGTGCCCGAGAGCATGCGCTGCTGCTGGCCCTTCGCAGAGACCCGCAGGTCACGGACCTATTTGTGGCCCCCGGCAACGCCGGGACCGCACGGTTGGCCGAGCAGCACGACGTGGACATCACCTCGGGTCCAGACGTCGTCGCCCTGGCACGCGAGGTCCGGGCCGACCTGGTGGTGATCGGGCCCGAGGTGCCGTTGGTGCTGGGAGTGGCCGACGCCCTGCGAACCGCCGGCATCGTCTGCTTCGGGCCCAGTAAGGACGCCGCCCGCATCGAAGGGTCCAAGGCGTTCGCCAAGGAGGTCATGGCCGCGGCCGGCGTGCGCACCGCTACCAGCGAAACCGTTGACAGCCCGGCCCATTTGGACGCCGCCCTGGACCGGTTCGGGCCGCCGGCCGGCGACCCGGCCTGGGTGGTGAAGGATGACCGGCTGGCCGCCGGCAAGGGCGTGGTGGTGACCGCGGACCGGACTGTCGCGCGCGCGCACGCCGCCGGGCTGCTCGAGGCGGGCCACCCGGTGCTGCTCGAGTCGTTCCTGGACGGCCCGGAGGTGTCGCTGTTCTGCGTCGTCGACGGCGAAACCGTGGTGCCGCTGTTGCCCGCGCAGGACTTCAAGCGTGCCGGCGATGGCGATACCGGGCCCAACACCGGCGGCATGGGCGCCTACGCACCGGTTCCGTGGCTTCCCGACGTGGTGTACCGCGACATCGTCGGCAAGATCGTCGAACCCGTTGCGGCCGAGATGGTTCGGCGCGGCAGCCCGTTCTGCGGTTTGCTGTACGCCGGGTTGGCGATCACCGGCAAGGGGCCGGCGGTGGTCGAATTCAACTGCCGCTTCGGCGATCCCGAGACTCAGGCGGTGCTCGCGTTGCTGGAGTCACCGCTCGGGCAGCTGCTGTACGCCGCGGGCGCCGGCAAACTGGCCGACTTCGGCGAACTGCGCTGGCACCGCGGGGCGGCCGTCACGGTGGTGCTGGCGGCGGAAAACTATCCCGGTCGGCCCCGCATCGGCGACGTGGTCGCCGGAGCCGAGGCCGAGGGAGTGTTACACGCGGGCACGGCGCGCCGCGATGACGGGGAGGTCGTCTCCTCGGGCGGCCGGGTGCTGTCGGTGGTGGGCACCGGCGCCGACCTCGCCGCCGCGCGGGCCCAGGCTTATCAGCTGATGGGGTCGATTCGGTTGCCGGGCGGTCATTTTCGAAGTGACATCGCGCTGCTGGCCGCCGAAGGCAAGATCAGCGTTCAGTAACCCGCGGCCTGGCCGTCGCGACGGGGATCGCTGACCGCGAAATATCCGCCGTCGAGGCGCCAGATCGCTTGGCAGCTGCCGAACTGGTTGTAGTCATCCACCGCGAGCAGGTCGTGTCCGCGACGACGCAATTCGTCGAGCGTCGACGGGGGAAACCCCGGCTCGCAGCTGGCTTGCATGCCCTGTACCCAGCGAAACCGGGGGCCGTCGCAAGCCGATTGCGGGTTCTGGCCGTAGTCGGCGATGCGGACCATGACCTGCACATGGCCCTGGGGTTGCATCGGGCCGCCCATCACTCCGAAGCTCATCACCGGTGCACCGTCCTTGGTGACGAAGCCCGGGATGATCGTTTGGAAGGGCCGCTTGTTCGGCCCGACCCGATTCGGATGCCCTTGATCCGCAACAAAACCCGCTCCCCGGTTCTGGAGCGAGATCCCGGTTCCCGGTACCACCACGCCGGACCCGAACCCCATGTAGTTCGACTGGATCATCGACACCATCATCCCCGATGCGTCGGCGGCGGTGAGGTATACGGTGCCGCCTCGGGGCGTGCCCGCCGACGCCGGCTTCGCCCGGTTGCGGTCAATCAGGCCGGCCCGCTGCCTCAGATACTCCGCGTCCAACAGGTCCTCCGGACGGACCCGCATGTGGTCGATGTCGCACACGTACGCGTGCGCGTCGGCGAAGGCCAGCTTGAGCGCTTCGATCTGCAGGTGCAAACTCTCGGCCGAATCGACAGGCAACGAAGACATGTCGAAATGCTGGAGGATCCCGAGCGCGATCAACGCCACGATGCCCTGGCCGTTGGGCGGAATTTCGTGAACCGTGTATCCGCGGTAGCTTCCGCTGATCGTGCCTACCCAGTCGGCCCGGTGAGACGCGAGGTCGCTCGCGCGCATCACGCCATCGTTGGCCAGCGCGTGTGCCTCGAGTTGGTCGGCCAGTTCACCGCGGTAGAACACCTCACCGTGGGTCGCGGCGATCTTCTCCAGCGTGGCCGCCTGCTCGGAAAACCTGAACACCTCGCCGGGTTTGGGTGCCCGGCCGGCGGGCATGAACGCCGCTGCGAAGCCGGGCTGATTTTCGAAGAGTGGCACCTGCGCCGCCCATTGGTCGGCGACCGTCGGAGAGACCAGAAAGCCCTTGCGCGCGTAGTCGATTGCGGGTGCAAAGAGCCTGTCGAACGGAAGCTTGCCGAACTTGGCGTGCAGTTCGGTCCACGCCGACACCGCGCCGGGCACGGTCACCGCGTTCCAGCCGAGCGCGGGAACGGCGTTGCCGCCGAAGTATTCCGGGGTCCAGGCCGCGGGTGAGCGGCCCGACGCGTTCAGGCCGTGCAACTGCCGGCCGTCCCAGACGATGGCAAAGGCGTCCGAGCCGATGCCATTGGATACCGGCTCCACGACCGTCAGGGCGATGGCGGTGGCGACGGCCGCGTCCGCCGCGCTGCCGCCCTCGGCGAGCATGCGGAGCCCCGCTTGCGCGGCCAGCGGTTGTGACGTGCACACCACGTTCTCCGCCAGGGTGGGCTTTCGCGGCCAGGCGTACGGGAGGTTCCAGTCGAAGGGTGCGGTCACCCTGTGATCGTCGCACGAGGTATCGAACGGGCCCAACGGAAGTCCGGCCCGCGAAAGGCATTGTGCTCGCTCCGAATTTGATATCGCCTGCGATAGCAAGGGTTCGATTCGCATGGTGGACGTCCGCTGGCGCCGGAGTGACTGGCGTGACGCGCGCCCACAACGGTCGGCCTCAGGCCGTCAACAGCGGCGCCATCCAGGTCAGCTCGGCGGGCAGCTGCGAACTCCAGAATTCCGCGTTGTGCCCGCCGGGTGAGAAGCCGCCCGCCGGCGGATGGGGCAGTTGCGCGATGAACTGCTTGGTGGCGCCGTAGAAGGGATCGTTGTCGCCGCAATCGACTCGAATGGGAATCGACGCCAGCGCCGGCATTCCGAACACCGAGTTCGCCGCGAAATCGTCGGGCCCGTCGAACGCGCCGGGCGCAGCGGCGCCGGAGGACAGCCACAGAGCGGGACTGACCGCGCAGATGGCCGCGGTGCGCGCCGGACCGAGCCGCCCGCCGAGCAGCAACGCGCCGTAGCCGCCCATCGACCACCCCAAAAACGCCACCCGCGAGGTGTCCAGGCCCTGGTTGCCCAGCATGGGTATGAGCTCGTCGAGCACCATCGCCCCGCTGTCCTCACCGGAGGCCCTCTTGTGCCAATAACCGCCGCCGCCGTCCACGGCGACCACCGCGAAGGGCGGCAGCCCCGCGTTGACGGCCTGCGCCAAACCCTGTTCGACGCCGCCGGCCATCACGGTCGACGCATCACTGCCTTTGCCGTGCAGGGCGATCACCGGCCGCAGCGCCTTGGTCTGGCCGGGCGGACGCGCGATGGCCCAGTTGGTGTTGACGCCGCCGCGTGCCGCCGAGACGAAGGAACCGGTCACCATGGTGGGTGCCGGCTGACCCGGCGAGGCCGGCTCGAGGGGCGGCGGCGGCGCCAGCGGAGCCTGGGTGCCGGCCGGCGACAGCGGCATGGCCTGAGACGGCCGGGGCTTGAACAGGATGTCGAGGGCATAAGTGCCGACTGCGCCCGCGGCCGCGCTGGCTCCGAGGCCCAGCAGGGCACGGCGACTCAGGTCGGGCATGCGGGCCATCATGCCACGTTCGTTTGGCGGGCCGTTTGGCGGAAATGGCAATGCAGTACCACTTTGACTGGCACGATGGCTACTCGTGACGGCAGCGGTTACTCCCAAGGGAGAACGTCGACGGTATGCGCTCGTCAGCGCCGCCGCCGAGCTGCTTGCCGAGGGCGGCTTCGAGGCGGTGCGGCACCGCGCGGTCGCTCGGCGCGCCGGACTTCCGTTGGCGTCGACCACGTATTACTTCTCGTCCCTTGATGATTTGATAGCGCGCGCCGTCGAACACATCGCGATGATCGAGGTGGCGCAACTGCGGTCGCGCGTCACCGCACTTTCCCGCCGGCGTCGCGGTCCCGAAACCATCGCCGAGGTGTTGGTCGACCTGCTCGTCGGCGACGTGTCCAGCCCGGGACTCAGCGACCAACTGATTTCGCGCTACGAGCGACACATCGCGTGCACCCGGCTGCCCGCGTTGCGCGAGACCATGCGTCGCAGTCTGCGGCAGCGCGCCGAGGCCGTGGCCGAGGCCATCGAGCGATCGGGCCGGACGGTGCACATCGAGCTGGTGTGCACGCTGATCTGCGCGGTGGACGGTTCCGTGGTGTCCGCCTTGGTCGAAGGTCGCGATCCACGCGCGGCGGCGCTGGGAACGGTGGTCGACCTCATCGACGTGCTCGCGCCGATCGATCAGCGGCCCGTGCGGTCGGCGGGCAGCGATGGCGTCACGATGTACCCGGTGGCGAAGTCGCCGTAGATCGTCACATCCGCCGGGCGGCGTTGTGCGTACAACGCCACGTAGGCGCAGACGACGGCGTCGATCGGATCCTCGGCGCGGCGCAGCTCGCTCTTGCGCTGGGCGGTGGTTACGCACATGCGCAGCCGGCCCCAATCGTCATGGGCCGCCACGTCTAACGGCACCGCGGCGTGTGCCAGCCTCTCGATGCCGTCCATCAGCAAGTGCAGCTCTGATCGGAGCTGGTCGAGGCCACGGCCGGGCTTGGCCTTGTACTTGAGCGTTCGCGCCAGCCGGAACAAGACCACGGTCGCCGGATGCGGATAGACCTCGATGGCGCGGCGCGGCGCCGATGAGCGCGGGTCCAACTCGAGGCCGAGCGCGCTGGCCAATCGCGCCGCCCGCGGTCCGTCAGCGAATTCCGGTTTCGCGGTATTGGCCGGATGCGCGCCGGCTTCGAACCTGCGGAAGTCGCGGTTGAGCGCCGCTTCGGCGGGACGCTGGCCGGTCGGGTTGGTCACCACCAGCGGCGCGTCGAAGGCGACCACGCAGTTTTCCCGGACGTACGGCGACAACGCGGCGAGCACCGAGGCGTCGTCGCCTGCCGCGCCGATGTGCACGAGGTGGCCGCCGGCGTCGACGACCGCCACACCTGTGGGGTTGCGCCCGGCCCAGGCCAGATCGACGCCGGCGAAGTACACCCTGCCCAGGGTATGGGGCCGCTGCCTGTCACTTTGGCCACAGGGGCATCGCCCCGGAACGGGGCGCGTTGTGCCCGCCTCATAGCGACAAGTCGACGGCGGAGAGAGACCTCCACGCGTTGTCGCGCAAAGGCGGGCACTTGAGGAGCCGGCCATCGCAGAGGCAGATGTGGCCAATGTGACCGCAAGCCGGTCAGCGGGGCGGGCCGATCGTAAGCTCTATGTCTGTGAGCATTCCGAACGTCCTGGCCAACCGGTACGCGAGCGCGGAAATGGTCGCGATCTGGTCGCCGGAGGCCAAGGTCGTCGCGGAACGCCGGTTGTGGCTGGCGGTGCTGCGGGCGCAGGCGGAGCTGGGTGTGGACGTTCCGCAGGACGCGATCGCCGATTACGAGCGGGTGCTCGACGACGTCGACTTGGCCTCGATCGCGGACCGCGAGCGAGTGCTGCGCCACGACGTCAAGGCCCGGATCGAGGAATTCAACGCGCTGGCCGGCCACGAGCACGTGCACAAGGGAATGACCAGCCGCGACCTCACCGAGAACGTGGAGCAGCTCCAGATCCGAAGGTCGCTGGAACTGGTGTTCTCCCACGGCGTCGCGGTTGCGGCCCGGCTCGCCGAGCGGGCGGTGGCCTACCGCGACCTGGTGATGGCCGGACGCAGCCACAACGTCGCCGCGCAGGCCACCACGCTGGGCAAGCGGTTCGCCTCTGCCGCGCAAGAGACTTTGATCGCGCTGACTCGACTGCGGGAGCTGATCGACCGCTACCCGCTGCGCGGCATCAAGGGTCCGATGGGCACCGCCCAGGACATGCTGGACCTGCTGGACGGCGACGCGGCGAAGCTGGCCGAGCTGGAACGGCGGGTGGCCGAATTTCTCGGCTTCGCAAGCGTTTTGACCAGCGTCGGGCAGGTGTACCCGCGTTCGCTGGACCACGATGTGCTCTCGGCTCTGGTCCAGTTGGGGGCCGGGCCGTCGTCGATGGCCCACACCATCCGGCTGATGGCCGGGCACGAGCTGGTCACCGAGGGGTTCGCGCCGGGCCAGGTCGGGTCCTCGGCGATGCCGCACAAGATGAACACCCGAAGTTGTGAGCGCGTCAACGGGCTGCAGGTGGTGCTGCGCGGCTACGCGTCGATGGCCGCCGAGCTGGCGGGTGCCCAGTGGAACGAGGGCGACGTGTTCTGCTCGGTGGTGCGCCGAGTTGCGTTGCCCGACAGCTTCTTTGCTATCGATGGACAGATCGAGACCTTCCTGACCGTGCTCGACGAGTTCGGCGCCTACCCGGCGGTGATCGCCCGCGAGCTGGACCGCTACCTGCCGTTCTTGGCGACCACGAAGGTGCTCATCGCCGCGGTCCGCGCCGGCATGGGCCGCGAGGCCGCGCATCACGTGATCCGCGAACATGCGGTCGCGACGGCCCTGGCCATGCGGGAACGCGGCGCGGAGCCCGATCTGCTGGACCGGTTGGCCGCCGACGAGCGGCTGCCGCTGGACCGAGCGGCGTTGGATGCCGCACTGGCGGACAAGAAGGCGTTCATCGGCGCCGCCGGAGACCAGGTGGACGAGGTCGCCGCGTTGGTGGACGCGTTGGTGAGCCGCTACCCGGATGCCGCCAAATACGCTCCCGGTGCGATCCTGTGACCCTCGCCGGTGCGCTCGCGGGGATCGACTTCACCGATCTGGACAACTTCGCCAACGGGTTTCCGCACGACTTGTTCGCCATCCACCGCCGCGAGGCGCCGGTGTACTGGCATGAGCCGACCGACAACACCCCCGACGGCGAGGGCTTCTGGTCCGTCGCCACGTATGCGGAAACCCTTGAGGTTCTTAAGGACCCGGCGACATACTCCTCGGTTACCGGGGGCGGGCGCCCCTACGGTGGCACGCTGCTGCAGGACCTGGCGATCGCCGGCCAGGTGCTCAACATGATGGACGACCCACGCCATTCCCAGATCCGGCGACTCGTCAGCTCCGGCCTGACGCCGCGAATGATACGGCTGGTCGAGGATGATCTGCGGGCGCGGGCACGACGGCTGCTCGATGCGGTGGTGCCCGGCGAACCGTTCGACTTCCTGGTCGACATCGCCGCCGAACTGCCGATGCAGATGATCTGCATCCTGCTGGGAGTCCCCGAGTCCGAACGGCATTGGTTGTTCGAGGCCATCGAGCCGCAGTTCGATTTCGGCGGTTCGCGCAAGGCGTCCCTTTCTCAGCTGTCGGTCGAGGAGGCTGGGTCGCGGATGTACGACTACGGCCAGCAGTTGATCGCCTCGAAGCGGGCGGAGCCGACCGATGACATGCTGTCGGTCGTCGCGAACGCAACCGTCGACGACCTGGACGCGCCGTCGCTATCGGACCTCGAGCTCTACTTGTTCTTCAGCCTGTTGTTCAGCGCGGGTGCGGAGACGACGCGCAACGCGGTCGCCGGTGGGCTGTTGGCGCTCGCCGAGCACCCGGAGCAACTACGCGCCCTGCGCGCGGATCTCGATGCGCTGCCGACCGCCGTCGAGGAGATCGTGCGGTGGACGTCGCCATCGCCGTCCAAACGGCGCACCGCCACGCGCGACGTCACGCTCGGTGGACAGGCGATCGAGGCGGGGCAGAAGGTCCAGGTCTGGGAGGGCTCGGCGAACCGTGACCCCGGCGCGTTCGAGCGCGCCGATGAATTCGACATCACCAGAAAACCCAACCCGCACTTGGGATTCGGTCAGGGCGTGCACTACTGCTTGGGCGCCAACCTGGCCCGGCTGGAACTCCGCGTGCTCTATGAGGAGCTGTTCTCCCGGTTCGGTGCGGTGCGGGTTGTCCGGCCTGTCGAATGGGCCCGCAGCAATCGGCATACCGGCATCCGTCACCTGGTCGTGGAACTTCTCGAGGAGAGGTGACGATCCGACGCGCCGATGTCGAGCCGGCACCGGACGTCTTCGCCGCCGTGATGGCGACCGGAATCCTCTCGATCGCCGCACGCAACCACGGCTACCGCTGGATCAGCGACGCACTGGGCGTCATCGCCACCGTCGGCCTGGTGTTTCTGGTCGCACTGGTGGTCACCGCGGTCGTCGGCAGGCGGCGGACGTTGCGCTGGGACCTCAGCGACCCCGATGTCACCCTTCGGCTCTTCACCTTCGTCGCCGCTTGCGCGGTGATCGACACCCGCTTGTCGGCCCACGTGTGGGTGTTGCGGGTGCTCGGCGGGGTGGGGCTGTGCTCCTGGTTGATTCTGGTGGCTGTCAGCGTGCGCAACATGTTCGCGCGCGGGTGGGTTGCGCTGCGCGACGATGCCCACGGGGCATGGGAACTGGGCAGCGTGGGAACCTCTGGGCTGGCGATCGTGATCGCCCGCGCGGCCTATCACACCGGCGAGCGCTGGTGGCTGGCGGTGGCCGTCGCCGTGTGGGTAGCGGCCATCTTGATCTACGGACTGATGACCTGGCTGATCCTGTGGCGGGTCGTCAACGAGCGACAGGACCGGGACGGGTTCGAGCCGGATACCTGGATCTTGATGGGCGGCATGGCGATTGCCACGCTGGCCGGCGACGACATCCACTCGCTGGCGCCCACCTGGCTGGCCGGCCCCGTGCGCATCGTGACCGTCGTGACGTGGGTGACCGCCACCGTATGGATACCGCCGCTGATCTACTTCGGTCTGCACCGGATCAGCCGGCGGCCCAACATGCTGCGGTTCGCCGGCGTGTGGTGGGCGTTCGTGTTCCCGCTGGGCATGTATTCCGCGGCGAGCTATGCCATGGCAAGCGAAACCGGCCAGCGGTCATTGCTGACGGTCTCGCTGGTTTTCTTCTGGGATGCGTTGGCGGCGTGGGTTGTTGTGGTGGTCGCCGGGCTGTTGCTCCTCGGCCGCGCGCTGTCACCGTCCACCAATCGAGATGCCGGCCGCCCGTAATTCGAGGGCGGCCAGGGCCCTGATGGTGAGCGGATCCTCGCGGCGCCAGCCGCCGACCGGATCGGCGCTGACAGCGGCGAGCTTGCCCGGCGGCCGGTTCGTCAATGCCCGCAGGGCAAGGAGTTGCTCGCCGGCGGGGGTCGCCGCCAGGGCGGTCACCGTCAATTTCCGCCGAAAGAACCGCAGCCGCAGGAGAAGCCACGGCACATCCGCGACGAGGATCGGTACGGCGGCGATGGCCATCGCCAGCAGGACTGCGAGCCAGCTGGCCGTCGAGTCCAGGTCGTGGCCCGCGCCGGCAAGGTCGAGCGCCGCCTGGCTCGCGGAATTCAGCGGCTGACTGACCGCGTCGCCAACCAAGGGGATGTGCTGGGCGCCGTGGCCGGCCGAGGCCAGATTGCCGGCGATGCCGTGCGCGCCGCTCTCGACCTGCCGGCCGGCCTCGGCGATGGTGGACACGGCGTCGTAAACCGCCAGGCCGACGAGCAGCCAGATGGCGGTCCACACAACGACGGCGAAGTCGCTGAGCAGCTGGGCCATCAGCCGGCCCGGGCGGGTGGAGTAGGGCAAGAACCGCGGGGTCATGCTCTCGATCCCAGCACAGCTCCCGACACGCGACCCCTATTCGGGTGCCCGTTAGGCTGACCCGATGCGCCCCGCACTGTCCGAATACCAGCACCTGGCCAGCGGAAAGGTCCGCGAGATCTTTTCCGTCGACGACGAACATCTGCTGCTGGTCGCGACCGACCGGATCTCGGCGTACGACTACGTCCTTGACAGCACGATCCCGGACAAGGGTCGCATCCTCACCGCGATGAGCGTCTTCTTCTTCGGTCTGGTCGACGCGCCCAACCACCTGGCCGGTCCACCGGATGACCCGCGCATCCCCGAGGAGGTTTTGGGCCGCGCGCTGGTGGTGCGGCGCCTGGAGATGCTGCCGGTGGAGTGTGTGGCGCGTGGTTACCTCACCGGGTCCGGCCTGCTGGACTATCAGGCGACCGGGAAGGTCTGTGGCATCACGCTGCCGCCCGGCCTGGTCGAGGCCAGCAAGTTCTCCGAGCCGCTGTTCACCCCGGCGACCAAAGCCGCGCTGGGCGATCACGACGAGAACATCTCGTTCGACAGGGTGATCGAATTGGTCGGCGGGGTGCGGGCGAACCAGCTGCGCGACCGGACGCTGCAAACATATGTTCAGGCCGCCGACCACGCCCTGACGAGGGGAATCATCATCGCCGACACCAAGTTTGAGTTCGGCACCGACCGCGACGGTAACCTGCTGCTGGCCGACGAGATCTTCACCCCGGACTCCTCGCGATACTGGCCGGCCGAGGACTACCGGGTTGGGGTGGTGCAGACGAGCTTCGACAAACAGTTCGTCAGAAACTGGCTCACCAGCCCCGAGTCGGGCTGGGACCGTCACGGCTCGCAGCCGCCACCACCGCTGCCCGACGACATCATCGGCGCGACCCGCGACCGCTACATCGATGCCTACGAACGCATTTCCGGCTTGAGTTTCGGCGACTGGATCGGCGCGTGACGGAGACGACGGCCGCAGCCCCCGTACCACCCGTCGCCAAGCGGCGGGACACCCGGCGTGAGCATCACGGGGACGTCTTCATCGATCCCTATGAATGGCTGCGTGACAAGTCCGATCCCGAGGTCATCGCCTATCTCGAGGCGGAAAACGACTACGTCGATAAGATGACGGCCGATCTCGAACCGTTGCGGCAGAAGATCTTCGCCGAGATCAAGGCGCGTACCAAGGAGACCGATCTGTCCGTTCCGACGCGCCAGGGCGATTGGTGGTATTACGCCCGAACCTTCGAGGGAAAGCAGTACCGCGTTCAATGCCGCTGTCCGGTGGGCAATCCCGATGACTGGGACCCGCCGATCATGGAAGAGGACACCGAAGTGCCCGGCGAGCAGATCCTGCTCGACTCGAACGCCGAGGCGGAGGGGCACGAATTCTTCGCGCTCGGTGCCGCCACCGTCAGCCTGGACGGGCATCTGCTGGCATACTCCGTCGACACTGTAGGCGACGAGCGTTATACGTTGCGGTTCAAGGACTTGCGGACCGGCGAACGGTATCCGGACGAGATCGTCGACATCGGGGCGGGCGCGACCTGGGCGGCCGACAACCACACGGTGTACTACCTGACCCTGGATGCGGCCCACCGCCCGGATAAGGTCTGGCGCTATCGCGTGGGCTCCGGCGAACAGTCGGAGCTGGTGTATCACGAGGCCGACGAACGGTTTTGGCTCGGCGTCGGGCTCACTCGCAGCGAGGCCTACGTCTTCATCGCATCGGGTTCCTCGATCACCTCCGAGTATCGGTACGCCGACGCCGCGGACCCGCACGCACCGTTCACCGTCGTGCTGCCACGGCGCGAAGGCATCGAGTACGCGGTCGAACACGCGGTCGTTGGTGGTCAAGACCGGTTCCTGATCCTGCACAACGAGGACGCCGTCAACTTCACCCTCACCGAAGCGCCGGTCAGCGACCCGACGCAGCAGCGCACCCTCATCGCGCACCGCGACGACGTGCGACTCGACGGCGTCGACGCCTTCGCCGGCCATCTGGTGGTCAGCTACCGGCGGGAGGCGTTGCCCCGGCTGCAGGTGTGGGACATCGGCGCCGGAGGGGAATACGGCGAGCCCGAGGAGATCTCCTTCGAATCCGAGCTGATGTCGGCCGGTCTTGCCGGCAACCCCAACTGGCGCGCGCCCAAGCTGCGAATCAGGGCGGGTTCGCTGGTCGTCCCGGCGCGGGTGTACGACGTCGACTTCGCGACCGGTGAACGCACCTTACTGCGCGAACAACCGGTGCTCGGTGGCTACCGGACCGCCGACTACGTGGAGCGGCGCGACTGGGCGATCGCCGACGACGGCGCCCGCGTCCCGGTATCCATCGTGCATCGCGTCGGTGTCGAGTTCCCCGCACCGGCTCTGCTGTACGGCTACGGTGCCTACGAGATATGCACCGACCCCAGCTTTTCCATCGCTCGGCTGTCGCTGCTCGACCGGGGGATGGTGTTTGCGATCGCCCACGTCCGCGGGGGTGGTGAGATGGGCCGGCCGTGGTACGAGCACGGCAAGCTGTTGGAGAAGAAGAACACCTTCACCGATTTCGTCGCGGTGGCAAAGCATTTGGTGGATACGGGCGTCACTCGGCCGCGCCAGCTGGTGGCCCTGGGGGGCAGCGCGGGCGGCCTGCTGATGGGGGCGGTCGCCAACCTGGCGCCCGAACTGTTCGCTGGAATCCTCGCGCAGGTCCCGTTCGTCGACCCGCTTACCACCATCCTGGATCCGTCCTTGCCGCTGACCGTCACCGAGTGGGACGAATGGGGAAACCCGTTGCAGGACAAGGACGTCTACTCGTACATGAAGTCATATTCGCCGTATGAAAACGTCGAGGCCAAGCGGTACCCTGCCATCCTGGCGATGACGTCACTCAACGACACCAGGGTGTACTACGTCGAGCCGGCCAAATGGGTAGCGGCGTTGCGGCATGCCAACGGCAACGGCAGCCCGATACTGCTGAAGACGCAAATGAACGCCGGACACGGCGGAGTCAGCGGTCGCTATAAGGCGTGGCAGGAGACCGCCTTCCAATACGCCTGGCTGTTGGCTGCTGCCGGTGTCGACCACGGCGGTGGCGAAAACGGCGATTAGGTGGCTGGTCCAGAATTGGTGTGCTCGGCCTGCCGTCCCTGCGGGACATAACGGGCCGGAACGGTCGTCATGGGCGGCCTACTCGGCGACGTTCTGACTCGCTGCCTTCCTTGGCAGAAACGAAGCCGGAATGATCGTCAACGCCACCAACACGACAGCCAGGACGTAGACCACTGTGTAAGCGTGCGAAAGGCTGTGCAGTAGATTACCCGCGAAGTCGGGGGCGGTCGTTTGCCGCGGAATGGTGGATGGATCAATCGGCTGACCGCGCCGCGTCGCGCTATCCTGCAGCGCTGCCAATTTATTCGCACTGCTGATATATGCATTGTGATTGAATTGATTGGTCAATATCACAGCCATCAAGGCGGCTCCGGTCGACCCACCTATCTGTTGGTTGACGCTCATCAGCGTCGTCCCGCGAGCAATCTGATGTGGTGTCAGAGACTGCATGAGCGCCGCATTGAGTGGCGTCGTGGTGAGGCCTATGCCCAGGCCCATAATCGTCAGCCCGGCCAGCAGTGTCGGTTGATAGGCAGCCTGCTGGGCGACCCCGAAAGTGAACAAACCGAGCCCTGCGGTCATGAGCGCAAGGCCGACGACCACGATCTTGCCCGGTCCTCGTCGGTCGACGATTACCCCGCCGAGCGGCATGGTCACGAGGGCACCGACTCCGACCGGCACCATGTGCAGACCCGCCTGCATGGGCGTCTGATGCAGTACGACCTGGAAATAACTCGGAACCAGCAGCCCCACTCCGACGAAGGCGACGGCGAATATCAGCAATGTCACATTTACTTGTGTGACCACTCGATTCTGGAAGAGCCGCAGGTCAATCAGTGGGTGGTCCGCTCGATACCAGGCATGCAGTACGAACGCGACGATCAAAGCCAACCCGACCAGTCCCGGGATTAACACGTAGCGGTCGGCGACCGTTCCGCGGCCTGGAATGGACGAAACCCCGATAAGGAAAGCTGCTACACCGGGCGACAGCAGCAGTACTCCGACGAAGTCAAATGCCTCCGACGGCGTCGAGCGATCTTTGGTGAACATGACGGCTGCTAGAGCGAACACGGCGACGCCAACCGGGAGGTTTACCAGAAAAATCCATTTCCAGCCGTAGGCGTCGATGAGCCAACCACCGAGAATCGGGCCGGCGATCGGCCCAAACAGAATCGGAAGGCCCCCGACTGCCATGAGGCGGCCGACGCGTTTTGGGCCGGCCTCGCGAGTCAAGATCACGAAACTCAGGGGCAACAGCATGCCGCCACCGATACCCTGCAGCACCCGACAGACGATGAGCGTCAGGATGTTCGGCGCGAACGCGCACATCAACGAGCCCACCGTAAACAGCAGCACCGAACCCATGAAAAGCCGTTTGGTGCCGAATCGGTCGGCTGCCCAGCCGGTCACCGGAATCACGGTCGCAAAAGCGAGCATGTAGCCCGCGATCGTCCAGGAGACGATGGCCTGGGTCGAGCCGAATTCGGCCAGGAAAGTGGGTTGCGCGACCAGTACGACTGTGTTGTCCAAGATCGCCATGATGCAAGCGAGCCCGCACACGCCGGCTACGCGGAGCAGCGCAGCGTCAAGCCTGTCGGGAGACTCGTGTTTGTCCGCGCCCGATTTTTTGGTTGAAGCGGAACCGCTATCCGGACCGCCCGTGTCATCTGAAGTGGCGGAAAAGGCTTTCTGCATGGTGCTGCCGAGCATATCTATACCGGTACCCTTCCGTAGAAGCTTTTAGGCGTTTCGTTCACCAGTGCCTTTACGCGCTGGCCAGGGGTGGGGCTGGCGGTCGGACACGATGCGTCGGCCCGTGTGGAGCCGGGCGTCAACGCGTTGATCGAGCTTGGGTTGCGTATGTCGCTGCTGTACCCATGGTTGCGGACGGCCCGCGGCCTCGTGGGCGCCGACAGGGCCTCGCCCTAACTGCCCACCGTTTGGCTCGCGGGCTTTTTCGGCAGAAAAGAGGCCGGAATGATCGTGAACACCACCAACACCACCGCTATCACAAATACCGCCGTGTAGGCGCGGGAAAGGTCATGCACCACGTTGTCCCAAAAGCCGGCGCTCATCGTCTGGCGCGGTATCGCGGACTGATCGACGGGGATTCCGCTGAGCGCGGCCTGCTCTTTTAACGCCGCGAGTTTGTTCGCGGCCACGATGTTCTCGCTGCGATTGAACTGATTGGTCAGGATCATCGACATCAGGGCCGTGCCGACCGATCCGCCCACCTGGTGGCTGACGCTCATCAGTGTCGTGCCCCGGGCGATCTGGTGCGGGGCCAGCGCCTGCACCGCGGCGACTGACAACGGCATCATGGTGCAGCCCATTCCCAGGCCCATGATTGCCAAGCCGATCAGCAGCGTGGGCATGTAGTCCGCCTGCCTGGCCACGCCGACGGCGAACGTGCCGAGTCCGGCGGTGATCAGCGCGATACCGACCAGCACGATCTTGCCGGGCCCCTGCCGGTCCACCAATGGCCCTGTCAGACGCATGGTCAGCATGGCGCCGAGTCCCTGCGGGATCATCCGCAGGCCCGCCTGCATCGGGGTCTGGTGCAGCACCTGCTGGAAGTAACTCGGCAGGAGTAGGCCGGCGCCGAAGAAGGCGCCGGCGAATACCAGCATCGTCACGTTGGCGTGGGTGAGCACCGGGTTACGAAACAACCGCAGATCGATCAGGGGGTGATCGGCGCGGTGCCACGCGTGCGCGACGAACCCGGCGATCAAGGCCAGGCCGATGGCGGCCGGTATGAGCACGCGTCGGTCGGCGACGGTGCCGCATCGCGGGATCGATGACATCGCGAACAGGAACGTGGCCAGGCCGGGTGACAGCAGCAGCACGCCGACGAGGTCAAAGGTCTCCGACCGCGCCGGGTGATCCCGGGGAAAGATGATCGCCCCGAGCGCGATGGTGACGACTCCGATCGGCAGGTTGATCAGGAAGATCCACCGCCAACTCGAACTGTCGATGAGCCAGCCGCCCAGGATCGGGCCGCCGATCGGGGCGAGCAGCATCGGGATGCTCAGGATCGACATCAGGCGGCCGAGTCGACGCGGGCCCGCTTCCCGGGTCAGGATCATGAAACTCAGGGGCAGCAGCATCCCGCCGCCGATCCCTTGGGCAACCCGAAAGACAATGAGCTGCAAGATATTTGCGGCCAGCGCGCACAGCAGGGAGCCCAGGGTGAAGGCGAGCACCGAGCCCAGGAAAAGCCGTTTGGTGCCGAATCGGTCGGCCGCCCACCCGGTGATCGGTATGACCGTCGCCAACGCCAGCGTGTAGCCGGTCATCGTCCATGCGACAACGGCCTGTGAAGACCCGAATTGGTCGATGAAAGTGCGCTGAGCGACGCTGACCACGGTGACGTCCACGATCGCCATGACGGTGGCCAGGATGCAGACGCCGGAAATCCGCAACAGGCCGGCGTCCAGCTTGTCGGGATAGTCCCGTTCGCCCGCGCCCGGCGGCGGGGCGGGGTCGTAAGGCAGCGGAGTGTCGGCCGCTACGTACGGGGCCTGATCCATGGCGTTGCTTAGCATATCGAACCGATTCACCCGCGGTCTGCCCACGGCCCCTTTCCGGGCGGCGCTCAGCCCGCACGACCTGCGGCCTTTCGGTGTCGATATACGCCTGCCGTCTGCGTGTCCTTCACCGTTCCGCAACCTGAGATCGTCAAACTGCGGGTGTGGCTGGAAAATTGATCGTCTCGGTCTCGGGGATCGGCGAACGCACCCTCGCTGACGTTGAGGCGTTCTGCGCTCAAATGGATGCCCGCAATGTCCCGGTGTCGCTGTTGGTTGCTCCCCGGCTCAGTGGTGACTATCGACTCGACCGCGACCCGCGCACCGTCGAATGGCTGACCGACCGGAGGTCCGGTGGTGACGCGATCGTGCTGCACGGCTATGACGATGCGGCCACCAAGAAGCGCCGCGGTGAATTCGCGATCCTGCGGGCGCATGAGGCGAACTTGCGGCTGATGGCCGCCGACCGGGTGCTCGAGCACCTCGGGCTGCGCACCCGGCTGTTCGCGGCGCCCGGCTGGGTGGTGTCGCCGGGCGTTGTCAAAGCCTTACCGGACAACGGCTTTCGGCTGCTCGCGGATCTGCACGGCATCACCGACTTGGTCCGGCACACCACCGTGCGCTCGCGCGTATTGGGCATCGGCGAAGGCTTTCTCACCGAACCGTGGTGGTGCCGGATGGTGGTGCTGTCCGCCGAGCGGATCGCCCGCCGGGGCGGCGTCGTGCGCGTCGCCGTGGCCGCCCGCCACTTGCGCAAACCTGGGCCGCTGCAGGCCATGGTCGACGCTGTCGACTTGTCGTTGATGCACGGCTGCGCTCCGACCGTGTACCGCTGGCAGCGCGATAAGGCCATTCTCGACGCGGCCTGACGAAGCGTCTCCTCAACCCGCTCCGCTCGGGCACTACCCTGGTCGGACATGAGCGATTCTTCGGCCGCGGGGTTCGGTGCCGACGCCATCATCGTCGGCGCGGGGCTGGCAGGCTTGGTGGCCGCCTGCGAATTGGTGGACCGGGGCCTGCGGGTGTTGATCCTCGACCAGGAGAGCAGCGCCAACCTGGGTGGGCAAGCCTTCTGGTCGTTCGGCGGCCTGTTCTTCGTCGACAGCCCCGAGCAGCGCCGTCTGGGGATCCGCGACAGCCACGAGCTTGCGCTTCAAGACTGGCTCGGAACCGCGGCGTTCGATCGGCCCGAGGACTACTGGCCACGGCAATGGGCGCACGCCTACGTCGATTTCGCCGCGGGGGAGAAACGCCGTTGGCTGCGTGACCGGGGCCTGAAGATCTTCCCGTTGGTGGGCTGGGCCGAACGTGGCGGCTATGACGCACAGGGACACGGCAATTCGGTCCCGCGCTTCCACATCACCTGGGGCACCGGGCCCGCCTTGGTTGAGACCTTCGCCCGTCAGCTGCGGGACCGCTCCACTGTGCGCTTCGCGCACCGCCACCAGGTCGACGAGTTGATCGTCGAGGGTGGGGCGGTGACCGGCGTCCGGGGCACCGTCCTCGAGCCTTCGGCCGCACCCAGGGGTGTCGCGTCGTCGCGAACTCCCGTGGGGCAATTCGAATTTCGCGCACCCGCGGTCATCGTGACCAGCGGCGGCATCGGCGGGAACCACGAGCTGGTGCGCAAGAACTGGCCCCAGCGCATGGGCCGCATACCCGAGCAGCTACTCAGCGGGGTGCCCGCCCACGTTGACGGCAGGATGATCGGAATCTCCCAGCGGGCCGGTGCCCGGGTGATCAATCCGGACCGGATGTGGCACTACACCGAGGGCATCACCAACTACGACCCGATCTGGCCGATGCACGGCATCCGCATCATCCCCGGACCGTCGTCGCTGTGGCTGGACGCGACCGGCAAGCGGTTGCCGGTACCGCTCTACCCCGGCTTCGACACCCTGGGCACGTTGGAATACATCACCAGATCCGGGTATGACTACACGTGGTTCGTGTTGAACGCCAAGATCATTGAGAAGGAATTCGCGCTCTCCGGGCAGGAGCAGAATCCCGACCTGACCGGGCAGAGCCTGCGAGAGCTGCTGCGTAACCGGGCGCGCTCCGGACCACCCGGGCCGGTGCAGGCATTCGTCGACCGCGGAGTGGACTTCGTAACTGCAAACTCGTTGCGCGAGTTGGTGACCGCGATGAACAAGCTGCCCAACGTGGCGCCGCTGGACTATGCCACCGTGGAGGCCGAGGTGACCGCCCGCGACCGCGAGGTGGCCAACAAGTTCAGCAAGGACGGACAAATCACCGCCATCCGCGCCGCGCGCGGCTACCTCGGCGACCGGCTGGGCCGGGTGGTGGCACCGCACCGGCTGACCGACCCCAAGGCGGGGCCGATGATCGCGGTCAAGTTGCACATCCTGACCCGCAAAACGTTGGGCGGCATAGAGACCGACCTGGCGGGCCGCGTGCTGAAGGCCGACGGAACGCCGCTGACAGGGCTGTACGCCGCGGGTGAGGTGGCCGGGTTCGGCGGCGGCGGCGTGCACGGCTACCGCGCCCTGGAGGGCACCTTCCTGGGGGGCTGCATATTCTCCGGGCGATCCGCCGGCCGCGGTGTCGGCGACGATATCGCCTAGCGCGCCCGAGCGGCGGCGCCGAACGTCACGCGGGCATGACGCTCGGCCGAGTCAGAAGTTGACCGCGTCTTCTTCGGGAAGCACTTGGAAGTCGGTGGTGGTCATCTCGGTGAGTCGGCCGTAGTAGATGCCCCGCGCGTCGGGGGCGATGATGCCCTGGTGGATGGGCACGGCGCGCGCGGGGGCGACCGCGCGCAGGTAGTCGACGGCCTCGGAGATCTTCATCCACGGGGCGGCCGCCGGCGTAGCCAACACGTCCACCGGCTCGTCGGGCACGAACAACGCATCACCGGGATGCATCAGCCTGGCCCGATGGTCACCGTCGCCCACCAAAAACGAAATGTTCTCTATCACAGGGATTTCCGGGTGGATGACGGCGTGTTTGCCGCCCACGGCGCGCACCGTCAGTTCACCGATGCGCAGTTCGTCACCGACGTGCACCGCCTGGCACGGCGCCCCGAGCTGGGCGGTGGTTTGCGGGTCGGCGTACAGCGCCGCCCCCGGGTTGCCATCGAGCAGCGCCGGGAGGCGAGCCCCGTCCACGTGGTCGGGGTGTTGATGGGTGATCAGGATGGCCGATAACCCCGTTATGCCCTCAAAACCGTGCGCGAACGTTCCGGGATCGAAGAGCACGCGGGTGTGGTCGAATTCTGCAAGTAGACAGGAGTGGCCGAAATGCGTCAGTTGCATGTTTACGATTGTGCCCTGACGGGAGAGTGATGCCGATGCGGGTGATCCTGGCGACCATGGTTGTGGTCGGCGGCCTCGCGGTGGCGTTCATCGTCGCGGTGCCCGCACATGCCGAGCCGCAGGCTTGCCCGCCCGTATGCGACCAGATTCCGGATTCCGCCTGGATGCAGCGACGAGCCGTGCCACTGGACCCCGTTTACGGCTGGCCGGCGCTGGCGGGGCTGGCGGCGCAGGTGACCGGCGCGGCGCCCGGGCCCCGATTCCGCTTCGAGGAGCTGTGCGCCACAGCCCCGGTGCCGCACGACCCCCGCGACTCGGCGGTCGCGGCGCGCGCGACCGTCACCCATCCCGACGGGCAGTGGCAGTTGCAGGCGCAGATCCTGCACTGGCGCGGCGATACCGCCAACGGCGGCGCGATCGCGTCTTCGGCGTTCAGCACTGCCGTTGCCGCGCTGCGCTCCTGCCAGCAGCGGGCACCGCTGCAATCCCCGTCGATCACCACCGACGAATCGAATCGGATGGCCGCGGTGATCAGCGGCCCCGTCATCATGCATACGTACCTGGTCGCCCACCCGTCGAGCAGCACGATCACCGAGCTCACACTCTGGTCGTCGGCGCCGCCGCAGGTCGCTTGGCCTGCCATGGCCGACGACCCGGTGCTGAACGCGATGACTGCGCCCCTGTGTGATGCCTACATTGCCTCGTGCCCGTAGCGGCCCAGCTGCGCTTTCGCCGGTAGAGTTGGCGCGGAGACAAATCTGAGGAGGAGCGCCGGTGGGCCGGGTAGTCGTTCATGTGATGCCCAAAGCGGAGATTCTCGACCCGCAGGGTCAGGCTATTGTCGGCGCGCTGGGCCGGCTGGGTCATCCGGGGATCTCAGAAGTCAGACAGGGCAAAAGGTTCGAACTCGAAGTGGACGAAACCGTCGACGACTCCGTGCTCGCCGACATAGCGGAGACCCTTTTGGCGAACACCGTGATCGAGGACTGGACGATCAGCCGGGAGACTCAGTGAACGCGCGGATCGGCATCATCACGTTCCCCGGAACCCTGGACGACGTCGACGCCGCCCGCGCGGTGCGGCGTGTCGGTGCCGAGGCCGTCAGCCTGTGGCACGCCGACGCCGACCTCAAGGGTGTCGACGCGGTGGTGGTGCCCGGCGGTTTCTCCTACGGCGACTACCTGCGCGCGGGCGCGATCGCCAGGTTCGCCCCCGTGATGGGCGAAGTGGTGGCCGCCGCGAACCGCGGCATGCCAGTATTGGGCATCTGCAACGGGTTTCAGGTCCTCTGCGAGGCGGGGCTGTTGCCGGGGGCACTGACCCGTAACGTCGGTTTGCACTTCGTCTGCCGCGACGTGTGGTTGCGCGTGGCGTCGACATCGACGGCCTGGACGTCGCGTTTCGCGCCCGACGCGGACCTGCTGGTGCCGCTGAAGTCCGGCGAAGGCCGCTACGTGGCGCCCGCCGACGTCGTCGAGGAGCTCGAGGGTGAGGGCCGGGTGGTGTTCCGCTACCACGACAATCCCAACGGCTCACTGCATGACATCGCCGGCGTCAGCTCCGCCAACGGTCGTGTGGTCGGACTGATGCCGCATCCCGAGCACGCCATCGAAGCGTTGACCGGCCCGTCCGACGACGGACTGGGCCTGTTCTATTCGGTTTTGGACGCGGCGCTTTCGGTCTAGGCGGAAACCCCTGCCGCGGCGCGTAATTCGGCGAACGATGCGCAGATGGCGTCGGTCGCCTCGTGCGGATCTTTGAACGTTCGGTCATCGGTGAGCACGGCGACGCCCAGCTGGTCGACGTAGCTCCAGACGGTGATGTTGACCGGGGCGCCCGGTGATAGCACCCCGGTGGAGTAGATCTCGCTGACCGTCGCGCCACCGAAATGGCCGCGCTCGCGCGGACCCATCACGCTCGAGACGGCGACGTTCATCAGCTTGTTGGGGGCGTCGCGCCGACCCAGCCAGCGAAACGCGGCCGGGGCGACGGCGGTCGGCAGGTAGGCCATCAGCCGGCCGTACAGCTCCGGGCCGAGGATCTCGTGATCTTCCTTGGCGATCCGGGTTGCCAGTGCCACCAGCCGTGCCCGCTCGACGGGATCGGCGACGTGCACCGGCAGCGAAATCATCAGACCGCTGATCTCGTTGCCGGTAACGCGGTTCGACTTGTCGGTGGCGGTCGGCACCGAGGCGATGAGCGGCCGATCGGCCGCGCCGTCGTAGGCCAGCAGCAGCGTGCGCAGTCCGCCGGTCGCTGTGGCCAGTATCAGGTCGTTGATGGTGATGCCCAGCGCTTTGGCGGTCACCTTGGCGTCGGGCAGCGGCAGCGTCGCGCTGGCGAACCGCCGCTGGGGCGACACCACGTGATTCAGGAACGTCGGTGGAGCGTCGAAGGCCTCGGCCAGATCCGGGTGTGCCCCGCGTTCTTTGGACCGGCGGCGCACCCGCGTCAATCCGGTGGCGGCGTCCCTGAGCAGCCCGGGGAGTTCGGCGATCTGCCGGGCGTGATCGCGAGCGGCGGCGCGCAGCAGGTCGGCGGCCGACGCGGTGACGCCCGCTTCGTCGTTGTCGCGCTCGTCGGTGGGCCCGTCCTCGAGATCCATGGCGCGTGCCAACAGGTTCACGGATGCCACACCGTCGGCCAATGCGTGATGGACCTTGCCTATCAGCGCGTACCGTCCCCCGGCCAGGCCCTCGGCGAAGTGAAACTCCCACAGCGGGCGGCTGCGGTCCAGCGGCGTGGACGCGACCTCGCCGATCACTCGGTCGAGCTCTCGCCGCCCGCCGGGAGCCGGGACCTGTACCCGCCGCAGGTGGTAGTCGAGGTCAACCGCGCAGTCCTCCTGCCACATCGGATGATGCAGCTGCCAGGGAATGTCGACGAGCTTGTAGCGCAGCGGTTCCAGCAGGTGCAACCGTCGACGCACGTGGCCGCGGAATGCGTCGAAGCCGAACTCGGAGTCAGCGGGGTCGATGACCGCCACTTTCAGCGTGTGGGTGTGGAGGTTGGGCGTTTCGCTGTAGAGCAGCATCGCGTCCATGCCGTTCAGCCGTTTCATGCCTCAGCCCGCCACGCGATCACCTTGCGCTGCAGTGGATTTCGCATGTCGCCGACCCCCGGTTTCGTGGGGTCAGCCGAGGATGGGCAGCCGGCGCTGACCGGCCAGCCGTTTGAGGGCCGACTCCATGACCCCGCGCACGTACGCGTCGACTTCGTCGATGTCGGGATCACCACCGAACTGAGCGGTGACGTCGATCGGTTCGAGTACTTCGGTGACGATCTTGGCGGGCAGCGGTAGGTTCGGCGGGAATATCACGCTGAGCCCAAAGGGGAACCCGAAGCTCACCGGCAAAATGTCCATGCGCGCCCTGGTCAGCCCCAGCTTGCGCGCCAGCCAATTTCCGCGGCTCAAGAAGAGCTGTGTCTCCTGGCCCCCGATCGACACGGTGGGCACGATCGGCACCCCGGCCTCGATGGCTGTGCGCACGTAGCCGGTGCGGCCGTTGAAGTCGATGGTGTTGGCGCTGAAGGTGGGCCGGTAGGAGTCGTAGTCGCCGCCGGGGAAGACCAGCACCACGGCACCAGAATGCAGCGCTGCTGCGGCGTTTTCACGGCTGGCCTCGATGACCCCGAGTCTGCGGAGCCAGCCGTCCAGCGGGCCCATGAAGATGCCGTAGTGGCCCAGCGTGTAGACCGGGCGGTCGTAGCCGAACTTGTTGTAGAACGCCGGGGAGAAGATCAACACGTCCGGCGTGAGCATGCCGCCCGAATGGTTGGAGACGACCAACGCGCCGCCGGACGGCGGGACGTTATCGATGTTGCGCACCTCGGCGCGATACCACCGCTTGATGAGCGGTCCGAGGGCCTTGCTGACCTGCTCGGTGAACACGGGGTCCCATTTGGTGGTCTCGTGGTTGTCGGTCACCTCAACGCCGCTGCCCGCCATGGCTCCCCGCCGTTCGTCTCAATCCGTTTTGCTATTGATTGCCGGTGTGACCCAGATCTCAAACCCCCGTACCTGCACGACATAGGCTACTCTCCAAATAGGAGAATGTCATATCCGTTTGCTGGACGGTTTTCGCGCCGGGCGGCACGCCTCAAACGGCGGTTGGCACTCCGGATTTCGGTTTTGTCGGCTCATCGGCGCGGAACGGAGACGTCGCTAGCGTTCGGCGGGGGTCCGCCCCATCGCATGCGTCAGCCCGCGTCGCGCAGCAACGGGTGTGCCGTCGGCAGCACGACGGCCGGGCTCAATTCGTCGAACAGGTCGGTCGCGTCCGCGATGGTGCGGTCGACGAAGGCGGCGAAATCATCGAACGAGACGTTCCGTCGGATCCAGTGCGACCTGCGCGCCACCACGCCGATCCGCTGCGGATCGGATGAGCCGTGCACGATCGCCGTCACTTCGCGATCCTGGCGGTTCCACGTGTCCGAGAAGTGCACCAGCCAGGGCCGCTCGGTGGCGGGGAAGAAGCAGCCGGGAGTCACCCGGATGATCAGCACATCGCCGTGCGCGGGCGAGATCTCGAGATGGACGTGCAGGCGCCGGTGGGCGCCGATCACGAAGAAGTATTCGCCATCGTGGTGGCCGCGGAAATAGCGCCGCCCTCGCGCGCGCAGGTACCGTTCGACCAGGTTCGCGCACATGGGCTCGTTCGTCATGGAAATATGCTGCGGCCAGTGGCTTTGCGGATGCTGGGAGGCAAGCCATGAGTCACCGAAGAATCTGTTGAGAATTGGCTGAGCGGTCGGGGCGACTTGCGTCGGCCGCCGAGGTCAGTCAGTGCGGCGCCGCTCGACGATCCCGGCGCCGGGACCCGGCATGGTCGTTGAGGAGACGGTCACCCGGCTCAAACCGGAGCGATCGATCAGCCCGCTCACTGGGCAGCCGCCCGCCGCGCGGCACGCGCTAATGCGTGACGGTGGCCGCGGTTGCCGTCGTCGAACGCGTTGCACCAAGTCGGATTAGTCTGATGCCGAATGGTTTTCGCCCAGCCGTAGGGAGGCCGAACGTGGGGCTCAATGTGGAACGGATTGACCATGTGGTGCTGAACTGCCGAGACGTCGAGGCCACCGCGGCGTGGTACGAGCGGGTTCTTGGGATGCGGCGGGAAACGTTCGGGTCGTCCAACCGAGTCGCCCTGCGGTTCGGGGAGCAGAAACTGAACCTGCGGCCCGTCGGGGCGCTGCGCGACGATCCCGAATGGGTCACCGGGTCGGTCGAAGCGGCCGGGTCCGAGGACTTGTGCTTCATCACTCGGTGCAGCCCGGACGAGGTGCGTGCCCACCTCGTGCGCTCCGGAGCGGAGATCGTTGCGGGGCCCGTCGCCAGGACAGGGGCTCTGGGTCCGATGACCTCGCACTACTGCCGCGACGTCGACGGGAATCTCGTCGAAATCGCCGTTTACTGAAGCGGATACAACGCCGGCAAGTTCACCACGACCGCCTCTTGGGTGCTGCGCGCGATGACGACTTCCGCCGGTGTGTTCGGATCGGGGTTTTCCTCCCGGTGCGGCAGATACGGGGGGATGAACACGTAGTCACCGGGTGAAGTCGAGATGCGCACCTCTTGGTCTCCGTCGTGGAAGACGAATTCCGGGTGGCCGCTGCGCACGTAGATAGCGGTTTCGGAGTCGCCGTGGTGGTGGTTGGACGAGACGGTCGAGGGCGACGCGTGTGTCTCTCCCATCCACAACTTCTCGGCACCGACCGACGTTCCGCTGAGCGCGGCGAACCGGCGGAGTCCCTCGGATTGCGCGGTGTCGGAACTGATGTCCCCCGCCTTGACGAGGTGCACCCGATTGGGGGTGGACTGCGTCGTTGTCTCGTCGAAATCGGGGTGGAATCCGTCCGCGGTGGCCATGCCTCAATTATGGTCCGACGCATCCCGATACGCCTCGAGGAGCCGCAGCCACAGCTCGCTGACCGTGGGGAAGCAGGGCACGGCGTGCCACAACCGGTCGATGGGCACCTCGCCCGCAACGGCGATGGTGGCGGAATGGAGCATTTCGGTGACCCCCGGCCCGACCAATGTGACCCCTAGCAAGCGCCCGCGGTCGAGATCCACCACCATCCTTGCCCGTCCGGAGTACCCGTCCGCATAAAGCTTGGCCCCCATCACGACGTCGCCAATCTGCACATCGACGGTTTGCACCCGGTGCCCGGCCCGTTCGGCTTGCCGGGCCGTCAGCCCGACCGCGGCTGCTTCGGGGATGGTGAAGAAGGCCTGCGGCACCGCGTGATGGTCGGCGGTAGTTGCGTGCCTACCCCACGGCGCGGTGTCCACCGGGGCGCCCGCGGCCCGCGCTCCGATGGCCGCTCCAGCGATGCGGCCCTGATATTTCCCTTGATGGGTCAGCAGGGCCCGGTGATTGACGTCACCCGCGGCGTACAGCCAGCCGTCTTCTATCGCTCGCACTTGGCAGGTGTCGTCGACCTCGAGCCAGTCGCCGGGTGCCAGCCCGACGGTGTGCAGACCGATGTCGTCGGTGAGCGGTGCCCGGCCCGTCGCGAAAAGCACTTGGCTGACTTCTAATTCGGAGCCATCGTCCAATTCGAGGGTCACCGCCCCGCCGTCGGGCCGGCGCAGCGCGCGGACCGATACGCCGACGCGCACATCCACGCCAGCATCGGCGAGGCCGCGGCCGATGAGTTCACCCACGAAGGGCTCCATCCGGGGGAGTAGGCCCTGCCCCCGCGCGAGGAGGGTCACCTGAGATCCCAATCCCCGCCACGCGGTAGCCATTTCGACGCCCACGCCACCGCCGCCTACGACAGCGAGCCGCTCGGGAACGGAGCCGCTGTCGGTGGCTTGGCGGTTGGTCCACGGCCTGGCTTCATCGATGCCGGGCACGTCGGGTAGGGAAGACTTGCTTCCAGTGCAGATCACGACCGCGTGCCGCGCGGTCAGCACGGACGTGGCTCCGTCGGGCGCGGTGACCGCGACTCGTCGGGGGCCATCCAACCGGCCATGGCCGCGTACCAGGGTGGCCCCGATTCCGCCGACCCAGTCGGCCTGGCCGGTGTCGTCCCAGTTGCTGACGTAGCGGTTTCGGCGGCCGAAGACCCCCGCAACGCTGATGCGCCCGCGGACCGCCTCACGGGCGCCGTCGACGTGGCGGGCTTCCGATACGGCAATCACCGGACGCAGCATTGCTTCGCTGGGAACGCAGGCCCAATAGGAACACTCACCGCCGACGAGTTCGCGCTCGACCAGCGCGACGCTCAGGCCCGCCGCCCGGGCGCTCTCCGCGGCGTTCTGCCCGACGGGTCCGGCGCCAAGCACGATGACGTCGTAGCCGGCTTCCTCGTGTGCTGCCATGGTCCGTGGTCCTCCCCCGGGTTGTCCTCAGTTGGCGATGAGCTTCGCGGCCAGCTCGCGCAGGTCTTTCGCTACCAGGTTCGGTTGGGGCAGCGCGTCGACGGGCAGCGGTGGATTGCCGGGGCGGGTGATGAGCGCAGTGCTGAAGCCGACATTCTGGGCCCCAAGGGTGTCCCACACGTGAGCGGCCACCATCATGCAGTCGGCCGGGGCCACCTCGAGCGTCTCGCACGCGTATCGGTACACGGTTGGCGACGGCTTGAAGGCGTGGCAGGCGTCGACGCTCAATTGGTGTTCGAAGAATTCGGCCAGCCCGGAACTCTGCAGCGTGGTCGGGCCGTCCGGGTTGGGTGGTGAGTTGGTCAGCGTGACCAAACGAAAACCGTTGTTCTTCAACATGGTGAGCCCCTCCACCGCGTCCGGGTGGGCCGGCATGGTGAGTAAGCCGGCCTTCAGGCGGTGCGCGTCATCGTCGGAGACGGCCACGCCGTGGATATCGCCGACCATGCGAAGCACGCCTTGGGCCAGGGTGGAGAAGTCCACGTAACTGTCCGCCAATGTCGCGGACATCGAGTACATGACCAGCTGGGCGAACCACTCGCGGAGCACCCGCTGATCGCCGAACAGTTCGGTGAAAAGTGGTGCGAGTGACTCGATGTCAACCAAGGTTTCGTTGACGTCGAAAACCAGTACGGAGGGTACGCGCATTGTCAGGCCTCGATCTTTTCAGTATGGGACCGTGAGCCCCTCATTGCAGAACGACGACCATCTTGCCGCCCGCCTGCCCCGCTTCCATCACGCGGTGCGCCTCGCGGATCTCGTCAAAAGCGAAGACGCGGGACGGCCTGGCCTCCAGCGCACCGTCGGCGACCTGGCGCGCGATGTCTTGCAGGGGGACGTCCGACAGCGGAAAGCCGGGAGTCCCAAAGACGAAGCTGCCAAAGAAGTTCCAATTGACCCCGCTCGCCATGCGCAACAGCGGATTGAAATCCCCGATCGGGTCCAGCCCGCCCAGCCATCCCGCCAGGCAGGCCGTTCCGCCGCGGCGCAGCATGTCGAGAGAATCCAGGATGGTGCTGTTGCCGACCAAATCCAGGACGGCGTCGACTTGCTTGGCCTCGGGGAGGTGGTCGGCAAGGTCGCGCCTTTCCAATTCGACACGCGACGCGCCCAGCCCCTCGAGCATGGGAAACCGGCCGTGGCTTCGGGCGGTGGCGATGACGCGCGCGCCGGCGGCGACGGCCATTTTGAGTGCGGCCTGCCCGAGCGACGAGGTCGCGCCGCGCAGGACCAGAGTCTGCCCGGCCTCGAGGTCGAGATTACGGAAGAGGCACGTCCATGCGACGGCGAAGGTTTCGGGCAGCGCGGCCAAGTCTGCCCAGGGCAGATCGGATTCGATGGGGGCGACATTCGCCGCCCGCACGCGGGTGTACTGCGCGTAGCTGCCATTGATGGTTCGGCCGAGGCCGCCCATCAGCGCCGCCACCTTGGCGCCCACGCGGAACTCACCGCTCGGGCACGAGTCGACGATGCCGACGCATTCGATGCCACTGACCTCCGCGGCTTCGGCCCATTCGCCCCGGCGCATGTGCAGCTCGGCGTGATTGATGCCGAAGGCCTTGACTTCGATCACCACTTCGCCGTCCTTGGGCAGGGGCTTTGGGATGTCGGTGTGGACCAGGCTGTCCAGGCCGCCGAATCCCTTGAGGATGATCGCCCGCATGGTTTCCCCGCCGGGCCGCTCACGGACTACCGCGGGTGCGGTGGGTACCTCGGGTGCATTGGTGGTGGACACGTGCCGCTCCTCCCAAATCTTCAGCAGGCGTTGGGGAATCGGGCTTGCCCATCGAACCGGTGAGCCGTCGCCGACCTTACTGGGCCAACCAACCCAATTATTATGGGCTAGCTATCCCATTCTGTCCAGAGAAGTCATGAGCCTACTTGGATCGTTCCGCGCCGCGCTGCCGCGTCGAGGTGGCTCGGCGCGCGCGTGCCTGTGTTGTGAAGGAGCGGACGTAGTCGACGCCGGCGTTGACAGCGGCGCGCAGCGGTTCCGCATCCCCGGTGGCGTATGTCAGCATGGCGCCGCCTTGGTGAGCGACAACCAACGACACCGCCAGGTGTCGCGGGTCCGCGTCGGGGCGCAGGTCGCCGCGCCGGCGCATCGCATCAAGACCGGTCTCGAACAGCTCGATCCACTGGTCGTAACCGGCGGAGAGCTCGTCGTGGATCTCGTCGTCGGAGTCGATCAGCTCGCCCGCCAAGGAGCCGTAGACGCAACCGCCGACCCGATACACGGCGTCGGCTTCGGCGACGCAGGCGTCGGCCCAGGCCTGCAGGGCGGCGATGCTGTCCAGGGCACCCAGCGGTGGCTGGGTGTGGAACGCGCGCACGTCGTCGCGGCGAGTGGCAACGACCTGACGGGTCAGCTCGCGTTTGTCCCGGAAGTAATGCGCGATTTGCGAGCCGCCCACTCGGGCCGCACGCCGTACCTGCTCGATGCTCGTGTTGGCGACGCCGCGCTCGAACATGAGCCGCGCGGCCGCGTCAACGATGCGTGCGCGCGTCGCCAATCCCTTGCGGGTAAATCGTTGCGAGCTCTCGGTATTCACGTGGCGGTCCTCGCCCGGCGCCGGGTACGCCGTGCCGGCCGGGGCGCTCGCTCGTTCGGATCGGTGGCGAACGTGCGTAGGTAGTTGATCGCGAAGCGCACCGCGTCGGCGTGCGGCCATTCCGCCCGGTAGGTGAAGGCCAGGGTGCCACCACCTTGATGTGCGGCGACGATGACCATTGCCAACCGTCTCGGGTCAGCGGAACCGACCAAGACGCCGTTATCTTTCATCCGCCGGATCGCTGCCTCGAGCAGGTCGATCCACTGCCAATAGCCGGTGGCCAGCGTTTCCCGCGTCGGCTCGTCCGACTTCGCCACTTGGGCCGCGAGAGCGTGGTAGGTCGGCGTGCCGAAATAGCCGATGCGCCTGAGATATCGCATGTTGAGATCGCCCCACCGCTCGAAGTCGTCGAACGTGGTCAAACCTCCGAGCCTGGGCTGGCGGTGAAAGTCGAGAACCACCCCGATCTGGCGTCGGATGACCGCGCGAATGAGTGCGGCCTTATCGGCGAAATAGTGGGCGAGCTGTGATCCGCTGACCGACGCCGCCCTGCGGACGTTCTCCATGTTGGCAGCCGACAGGCCCTCGGTGACGATCAGCCGGGCGGCCGCTTCCACGATGCGATCCCGGGTGGCACGCCCCTTGGCGGTCAACCGTTGTTCGTCGCGAACATCGGGATGGGCCATCGCGTCAGGCTAACCCTCGGCCGCCCCGAACTATGGGATATCCAACCCATTGATGCTCCGGCGGCCGGCGGGCGCGGTCAGGCAGCGATGTCGGCCCTGGCGAGGAAGCCCCCGATCAGCTCGGCTACCTCGTCGAGTGCGGACTCGAGCAGGAAGTGTCCGCCGTCGAGCAGGCGGATCTCGGCATTGGGGAGGTCGTCGGCGAACGCCTGGGCGCCGGCCGGGCCGAAGATCTCGTCCCCGCGGCCCCACACCGCCAGCAGCGGTACCTGGCTGGCGCGGAAGTATTCGTGCAGGCGCGGGTAGAGCGGCGCGTTGGTTGCGTAGTCCCGCAACAATTTCAGCTGCACCAGATCGTTGCCCGGTCGCGATATGAGCGCGTAATCGTGGTGCCATGATTCGGGGTCGACGAGGGTCTCGTCGGCAACGCCGGTGACGTATTGCCATCGAGTGGCATCCAGTGTGAGGAACTGCCGGACCGCGTCCTCGGTCTCGGGCGTTTGTTCGCTTTGGTAAGCGCGCACGATCTTCCAGAAGCTGTCGACGAATCCCGCGTCGTAGCCGTTCCCGTTCTGGGTGATGATCGCGGTGATCGACGACGGGTCGCGCAGCGCCAGCCGCCAGCCGATCGGCGCGCCGTAGTCCTGGACGTATATCGCGTACCGGTCGACGTCGGCGGCGCGCAGGAGTGCGGCGGTGAGGTCGGTCAGCGCGTCGAAGGTGTAGTCGAACTCCTCGGCGGACGGCGCGTCGGATAGCCCGAAGCCCAGGTGATCGGGTGCGATCACGTGGTAGCGGTCGGCCAGCATCGGGATCAGATGGCGAAACATGTAGGAGCTGGTGGGAAACCCGTGCAACAGCACCAGCGCGGGATGGTTCGGGTCGCCCGCTTGGCGGAAGAACAGCCGGTGACCGTCGACGGTGACGTAACGATGATGGACAGCCGCCATGGCGTTCCTCCCTGCATTCGCCCTCGAACGCTGAGCGACGAATTTCAACGAACGCCGCGCTGAGCCGAGGTTCTGGGTTATGCAACCCAGTATGCACCGGATCGCGCTCCGCGCAACAGTCGCGGCGCCGCACCTAGCGATGTCGTCGTCCGATGTTGCCGTTGGCTTCTGGCTGGCATAGTGTGAGCCAGCCCTCCAGTCAGGGCCTGCGGAGGTGGCCCGGTGGGCAAGCTGATATCGGTGAACGTGGGGCTGCCCCAGAACGTGCAGTGGCGGGACAAGACCGTCTATACGGGAATCTGGAAAACTCCTGTCGAAGGGCCGGTCACGGTACGTCGGCTGAATATCGACGGCGACGGTCAGGGTGACCTCGGTGGCCACGGCGGCGAGCAGCGCGCCGTCATGGTGTATCAGACCGAGTCATACGACTTCTGGAAGAAATATCTGGGCCGCGACGACCTCGTGCCGGGCCACTTCGGGGAGAACTTCACCATCAGCGGGCTGCCCGACGACGAGGTATGCATCGGTGACCGCTACCGTATCGGTGAAGCCGAGTTCGAGGTCACCCAACCCCGCGTCACCTGCTTCCGGGTTGGAATGCGCCTCAACGAACCCAGGATGCCGAATCTTCTTGTCTCCCAACGCAGGCCAGGATTTTACTTTCGGGTGATTTCCGAAGGGCAGGTGCGCGCGGGTGATGACATCGTGCGTACCCGCCGCGGTCGCCATGCGCTCAGCGTCGCCGACGTCGATGCGCTGTTGTACTTGCCGGACCGTGATCTCGAGCTCCTCCACAAGATCATCGACGTCCCCGCGCTCAGTCCGGGCTGGCAACAGTCGTTCCGGGACATGCTCGCATCACCGCAGGGATCGGCCTCCGAGCCTGCGGCCGCGATACCCGCGTGGGCTGGGTTTCGGCCCTTGCGGGTCACGGGGGTGCGCAGGGAAAGCCCACAGGTGATGTCCATCGAGCTGGAGGCCGAGGACCATTCCGCGCTGCCGGCGCCGCTGGCGGGGCAATATCTGACGGTGCGAATCCCCGGCGCCGGTGCGCCGGCGCCGCTGCGCAGTTACTCCCTCTCCGGGGACCCCGCAGCGGGGCGCTACCGCATCAGCGTCAAGCGGGAAGAGCACGGTCTGGTCAGCTCGTGGCTGCACGAGCACGTCGAGCCGGGTTCGGTCGTCGAGGCCGCTGCCCCGCGCGGCGACTTCTGCCTCGCCGACGGCGGCGGCCCGGTGGTGCTGATGTCGGCGGGAATCGGCATCACACCCGTCTTGGCCATGCTGCACGCGCTCGCGGCGGCCGGCAGCAACCGTAACATCTGGTGGCTGCACACCACCCGTAACCGCGAAACGCAAGCATTCGCAACGGAAGTCGCCAGTTTGGTCGAATCCCTGCCGAGTGCTCGGCTGTCGGTGTTCTATACGCAGACCCAAGGCCGGTTGGACCGCCCCGCCATCGCGGCGCTTGGTATCCCGGCCAGTGCCACTGCATACCTTTGCGGCCCAACCCAGTTCATGAGCGACATGCGCGACGCACTCGCCGCCGGCGGTCTGGCCCCCGAGCGGATCCATAGCGAACTTTTCGGCGCCCTGCCGCCGATCAACCCCGGCGTCGTCGACGACACCCCGCGCAACGCGCCGCACCCTCCAGCGGGGCTTCCAGGGACGGGGCCGCCGATCACGTTCGCGCGCAGCGGCCTGACGGTCACCTGGTCGTCCGCATACGGAAGCATCCTCGAGCTGGCGGAAGCCTGCGACGTACCCACCCGGTTTTCCTGCCGAAGCGGCGTCTGTCATCTGTGCGTCACCGGCGTCGTTGCCGGCAGAACCGCCTACGTCCAGCAACCTCTGGAGCCGCCCGAGCAGGGCACGGTGCTCATCTGCTCGGCCGCTCCGGAAACCGAGCTCGTGCTGGACCTGTAGCGAAAACCGTTGCCTCAGGCGCTGATCGCGCGTTGACCGCCGCTCACGGGCACGACGGCGCCATTGATGTAGCTGGCGTCGGCGGCGCTGACAAAGACGACCACGCTGGCGATTTCACTCGGATCGGCCGGTCGGCCCAACGCGGTGGTGGCCGCAACCGCCTCCAGCATGCCGGGTAGCGCCGCGGTACCGGGGGTGTCGGTGGGTCCGACGGAGATCGCGTTCACGCGCACCCCTGCTGACCCGAACTCATCCGCCCATACGCGGGTCAGCAATTCGAGGCCGGCCTTGGTGGCGCCATAGATGCCGGCACCGCTCGCCGGCACCGAAGCCGCGACGGTGCTCACGCTGACCACCGAGCCGCCGCCGCGCTCGATCATGCCCGGCACCAACTGCTGGACCAAGATGTAAGGCGCGCGCAGGTTCACACTCACATGCTCGTCGAATACCGCGTCATCCGTCTCTATCGTGGCTCCGAATTCGTAGATGCCGGCGTTGTTGATCAGGATGTCGACCGGTCCCGCCTCGGCCGCCAGGCGGCGCACGTCGTCGGCGTCGTTGAGGTCGGCCGCGACGAAACGGGCCGTGCCACCGGCGTTTTCGATATCACGGACCGTCTTGGCGCCGCGCTCGGCGCTGCGGCCGTGCACCACCACCGCCACCCCGCGTTCCGCCAGCTGTAGCGCAATCTCGCGGCCGATACCGGATGTGGCTCCGGTCACCAACGCGGTGGAGCCGGCCATTGTTGTTGCCATCGAACTCTGCCTCCGGGAGAGAAGTTCACTTGTCTCCCCGACAGCAGCCGGACGCCGCCAAATATTCCTAGGAGCTCAGCGGGACCGACGCCTCCGCGGTGTAACACAGGAACGTCAGCGTTTCCTGCAGATACAGCTGCACGGTCTCCGCGTCATGGCTGGTGTACCCGATCGACACATCGGTCCCGAGCTGCAGATCGAAGTCGCCGCCGCGGGTGGTGAGCACGAACGCGCCGTCGATGGCCGGCGCCCAGATGATGTCCCCGGGCACCAGCCGGTCGATGTGCTCGAGGATCGGGTAGCCGTGCTCGGTGGTTTCGCTGACCTTCGTGTAGACGTCGGCGGACAGCAGCACCGAATAAGGACCGTCGACACCGGCCAGCCGCAGTTCGGAAATCGCCTGCGTGATGACGTCCGGAATCTCGCGGGGATCAGCCGGCAGGGTCAGCGGCTTGTTGGAGCTGCAGGTGCGGATGCCGTCGATCGACGCCGCGGGGTAACCCTCGAAGATGGCGCGGTCCTCGACAAACGCCAATTTCTTCGCGGCGGCCTTGACCGGGTCCCAGTCCGAGTCCTGCGCGCCGCGCTCCACGTTGTCGATTTCATAACGGGACAGAGCGAACGGAACACGCAGCCGGACAAGGGGTTTGCTCGCTCGCAGGTGGGCTTCGACGCCGTCAGAGGGTGACGTCACGTCGACCAGGCGGCCGGTGCTGACCGCCGCGGTCACCGGACCGCCCGGCTCGCTGACGTCGACTACCCGGCGCCCGGCGATATGGCGTTTGAACGTCCGGGACGCCTCGGTTTCGATTTCTTTCCAAGCCGCTTCGGTGACCGGTGCCAACTCGCGGTAAAGGTTGTTCATCAACTGGTTCCTTTCAGGCTGCCGATCGAAAGTGAGCCGTCATGCACGGCAGGGGTTTCGGCCACCGGCACTGCGGGCAGGGGTGGTGGATCGTCGAGGAAGTCGACGGTGGGCGAGAAGAACAGGCCACCGGTGACCGCGGTGGAGAATTCGAGGATTCGGTCGGTGTTGCCGGGTGGATCGCCGAGAAACATGTTGCGCAGCATCTGCTCGGTCACTTGCGGCGTGCGGGAATACCCGATGAAGTACGTGCCATACTCACCCTTTCCGAGCTGGCCGAACGGCATGTTGTGCCGCACGATCTTCAATTCGGTGCCGTCCGCATCGGTGATGACGTTGAGGGCGATGTGGGAGTTGGCCGGCTTTTCCTCGTCATCCAGTTCGAGGTTCTCCAGTTTCGTGCGGCCGATCACCAGCTCCTGATCGGTGACCGACAGCGCGTTCCACGAGGACATCTCGTGCAGATACTTCTGCACGTGCACGTAGCACGAGCCTTCGAAGTCGGGATCCTCGGCGCCGATGGTGGTGGCGCTGACGGCCAGTGGGCCGTCCGGGTTTTCGGTGCCGTCGACGAAGCCCAGCAGGTCGCGGTTGTCGAAGTAGCGGAATCCGTGCACCTCGTCGACGACGGTGACCGCACCGGCCATCGATCGCAGGATGCGGTCGGCCAATTCGAAGCAGACGTCCAGGCTCTCCGCCCGGATGTGGAACAGCAGGTCCCCGGGCGTGGCCGGCGCGGTGTGCCGCGGGCCGTTCAGTTCGACGAAGGGGTGCAGCTCTGCCGGACGGGGGCCGGAGAACAAGCGATCCCAGGCCTGCGAGCCGATAGAGGCGATGGCCGACAACCGTTTCGGCGGCTCGCGAAATCCGATTGCGCGCACCAGCCCGGAAATGTCCGGCAGCGCGTCGTGCACTGTCGCTTCTCCGCCGTCGTCGATGGTCACCACCAAGAAGACCGCCGCAGGCGTCAACGGCTCGAGGATGGGCTGTGGCTGGACGGAAGGCACTCTGCTGACCCTAGCGTGGCGACGCTGAGCGCAGGAAGTGCGCGAAGAAGGAGCCGCGCAATCGGGCCTAGCGTGGCGACGCTGAGCGCAGGAAGTGCGCGAAGAAGGAGCCGCGCAATCGGGCCCAGCCTGGCGACGGTCGTCGTCGACAGCCATGATGATCAACATGTCGGCCAGCGCCGCAGGCCTCTGCGATTTCATCGACGCTTCTCCGTCGCCTTTTCACGTTTGCGCCACGGTGGCCGCGCGGCTGACCGCTGCCGGCTTCACCGAACTGAGCGAGGCTGACCGGTGGCCGACGGAACCGGGTAGCTATTTCACGGTGCGGGCCGCTTCGCTGGTCGCCTGGAATTCCGTGCGCGCCGACGGCCCGTTCCGGATCGTCGGCGCGCACACCGACAGCCCGAACTTGCGGGTCAAGCAGTATCCCGATCGGGTGGTCGCCGGGTGGCGCGTGGTCGCATTGGAGCCGTACGGCGGGGCGTGGCTCAACTCCTGGCTGGATCGCGACCTGGGTATCAGCGGACGGTTGTCGGTGCAGGACGGCGCCGGGATCGAGCATCGGCTGGTCCGCATCGACGACCCGATCCTGCGGGTACCCCAGCTGGCCATCCACCTCGCCGAAGACCGCAAATCGCTGACGCTGGACCCGCAACGCCACGTTAACGCGGTCTGGGGAACCGGTGCCGAGATGAAGCGGTTCATCGACTTCGTCGCCGAACGCGCCGGCGTGACGCCGACGAGCGTGCTGGCCGCCGACCTGATGACCCACGACCTGACCCCGTCGACGGTGATCGGCGCCGACCGTGACCTGCTCAGCGCGCCGCGCCTGGACAACCAAGCCAGCTGTTATGCGGGCACGGAGGCTCTGCTGGCCGCCGAACCGCGGGGATTCCTGCCCGTGCTGGTGGTCTTCGACCACGAGGAGGTGGGGTCGTCCTCCGACCACGGCGCCCAATCCGACTTGCTCGGCACCGTCCTGGAGCGGATCGTGCTCGCGGCCGGCGGCACCCGTGAGGACTTCCTGCGTCGGTTGCCCGAATCACTGCTGGCCTCGGCGGACATGGCCCACGCGACCCACCCCAACTACCCGGAGCGGCACGAGCCGGGCCACCTGATCGAGGTCAACGCCGGACCGGTGCTCAAGGTGCACCCCAACCTGCGTTATGCCACCGACGGACGCACGGCCGCGGCCTTCGAGCTCGCCTGCCGGCAGGCCGGGGTCGGCCTGCAGCGTTACGAGCACCGGGCCGACCTGCCGTGCGGATCGACGATCGGCCCGCTGGCCTCGGCTCGAACCGGCATCCCGACGGTCGACGTCGGCGCCGCGCAGCTGGCCATGCACTCCGCGCGTGAGTTGATGGGCGTGCACGACGTCGCCGCCTACTCGGCGGCCATGGAAGCGTTCCTTTCGCCCAAGCCCTAGCGACGCCTCTAGATGTGGGCCTGCTAGAGGACGACCGGATGCGCGGCCACGGTGAGCGTGAAGGTCGCGACGTTGAATGCGAACAGGAATGCCGCCAGCCCGAACTGGCCGGAGATGTCGTGAGCGAGGACGTGGGTGTACATCGCGCAAATGAAGAAGATGGTCAGTCCGGCTGCTGCGGCGACGCCGATTCCCGGTACCCACAGGCCGACGATCAGCCCAAGGGCCCCGAGGGTTTTCAGGGTGCCGATCGGGAAGGTCAGCCAGGAGACCGGGACACCGGCCCGTTGCATGGGTGGAATGATGGGCGCGAAGTGCACCAGCGCGCTCACGCCGGAAAATCCGTTGAGGATGATGGCGGATATCGTCATGACGAGATATGCGGTGTGCATTTGGCGGCTTCCTAGCTGGTCGGTCGGTGGACGATCGTTCGGCGTCAGCTCGCCGGCATCGGGTCTAGTCGGAACACGGCGATCCGGCCGGCCAGCGCCTCGACTTCTTCGGGACTGCCTTGGCGCACCAGTCCGGAGCGTTTGAGAAAGCCAACACCGATCGGCACTTCCGCCGGATATTGACGCAACACCGGGCGAGCTTGCTCGGCCGTCAGCTCGGTTATCTTGACGGGCCGCGTCTTTCGGCCCTTGCCGAGCGTTCCGGTGCCCGCGGCGCGGGCGTTGCGCGCCCAATCGGCACCCGGGAATCCGGCCACGGCATAGAGTTGCCCGTCCAGCGTGAACGGTGTCATCGGCGTGCTGCGAGGCCGACCCGTTTTGCGGCCCGGCACCGTCAACACCATCGGTGGCCCCGTCGGTAAGCCAAGTTTTTGCAGCGTGATCATGAACTTGTTCATCGGCTTCAGCCAACGAGGGGGCGTCGGGCTGGACATGTCTACTCCTATCGCCAATTCCGTTGCGTGGGCTTGCAATCGGTTGTGCGGCGGTTCGCCGCAGTGGGGGCCGGGTGATCAGCAACCCGTATTCAAGGACGGGTCGGCGGCGCGGAAAGTTACGCGCGCGCGTGCGTAACTTTTTGCCGCGCCGTCTCGTCGTCATCTCCTGAGTACGCAACCCGACCCGGGAGAACTGATGACAACAGATGATTGGTACGGCCCCCGCTGGCCCCGGGTGATCGCCCGTGCCACCAGCGCAACGTTGGCACTGCTGGCGCTGGCTCAAGCCGCATTCGCCGGCAGCTTTCTGGGCGGCCGATACGACGCACTGATGCTGCACTCGGTTGGCGCGAAGGCGACGACGGTGCTGTCCGTCGTTCAACTGGTGGTGCTGGTGATAGTGAGCAGGACGGGCGGGCCGCGGCGGCCGGTAGCGGTCGGGGCGCTCGTGACGATCCTCTTGGTCGCCGAGTTCGCATCGGGGGAATTGCGGCTGACAGGCTTACACGTTCCGCTCGGCGTGTTGTTGATCGTGGGGATCTTCCAGTTGACCGCGTCGGTGTGGCGTCTACCGCTGGCCACACCCTCGCGATCGGCGGAGCGGGAAGCGATCCGATGAATCGGCGCAGCGCGTTACGCCTGGGTGCTGCGGCGGCGGGCGTCGGTTTCGTCGGCGCCGGCTGGCCGCTGGCCGGCGCACTGCTGGGCACCGCCGAGTCGGGCCGGCTGATCCGCAGTCAGACCCGGCTGCCCGATCGCTATCAAGCCCCGTTGCCGATCCCGGAGGAGTTGACGCCGGTTCGGACCGACGCTCACGCCGACTACTACGAGATCACCCAGCAGACCACGCAGCTGCGGATACTGCCCGAGCTGCCCACGGCGGCATGGACTTACAACACCAGCTTTCCCGGCCCCACCATCGCTTCGCGGTCCGGCCGACGCACCATCGTGCGGCACCGCAACACCCTGCCCGTGCCCGTTGTGGTGCACCTACATGGCGGCCACACGCCGGAAGCCCACGATGGGTATCCGACCGACTTCATCCTGCCCCCGGGCCGTCAGCCCGGGGCTGAAGCCATGGCACGCAACAGCGTTGTCGGAGAGCGCGAATACGTTTACCCGATGAATCAGCGTGCCGCTACGTTGTGGTACCACGATCACCGGATGGGCTACACCGGCGCCGCCGTCTGGCGCGGCCTGGCCGGATTCCACTTGGTCCACGATGACGAGGAAGACTCGTTGCCGCTGCCTCGCGGTCGGCGGGACATCCCGCTGATGATCACCGATCGCGCATTCGCCGCCGACGGCTCCTTCCGCTACCCGGGCGCCGACGATGGCGGAGCAATCGGTGACTACATGAACGGAGTCCTCGGTGACGTCATCCTTGTCAACGGTGCGCCATGGCCGGTGCTGTCGACCGATCCTGCCCGTTATCGCCTGCGACTACTGAACGCATCCAACGCCCGTCGCTATCGGCTGCAGTTGGATCCGCAGCCACCCGGTGGTTCGGCGTTGGTCCAGATCGGCAGCGACGGTGGATTACTCGCCCGGCCGCTAGCTCACGACGTCATCGACATCGCTCCGGCGGAACGGTTCGATATTGTGGTCGACTTCAGCCGCTACCAGCTGGGAACACAAGTGCGGCTGCTCAACCGGTTGGATACCGAAACCGCAGGCGAGGTCATGCGATTCGACATCGTCGGGGACGACCGTTCCGACGATTCGGCCATCCCCGAGCGGCTCAGCGGACGCGTCCCGAATCTCGACCCCCAGGGCGCCGTGGCCACTCGAACGTTCCTCTTCCGGTTGGGTAGAACAGGCGTATGGACGATCAACGACCTCCCCTATCAACCGGGCCGGCCGCTGGCGCGCCCTAAGCTCGGCACCACAGAAATCTGGCGGTTCATCTCCGAGTTCCACCATCCGGTTCACGTTCACCTGAATTCGTTCCGGGTGCTGACCCGCAACGGCCGCGCACCGGGCCGGTTCGACCTGGGGTGGAAGGACACCGTCGATGTGCGCCCGGCCGAAGCGGTCGAAGTCCTTACCCGGTTTTCCGACTACACCGGCTCATACCTTCTGCACTGCCACAACCTTGAACACGAAGACATGGCGATGATGGCCGACTTTCTCACCGTCGACTAGCTGTTGGCCGCTTAGTGGCCGACGCGGCCGTTCCTTCCACCGAGCCTCGTCAACACCTAAGGTCTGGCGGTATGGCGCTCAACGTGGAGATGATCACCTTCGACTGCATCAATCCCGCGCAGCTCGCCGGCTGGTGGGCCGAGCAATTCGGCGGTACGACGCAGGAGTTGCTCGCCGGCGAGTTCACCGCGGTGACTCTCCCGGAGGGACCTCGGCTCGGATTCCAGAAGGTGCCCGATCCCACCCCCGGTAAGAACCGCGTGCACCTCGACTTCGGCCCCGCCGATGTGGACGCCGAGGCGTCTCGGCTGACTGGCGCCGGGGCCACCGAGTTAGGCCGGCACCAGTTCGGTGACAACTTCCGCTGGGTCGTGCTGGCCGACCCCGAGGGCAACGTGTTCTGCGTCGTCGGCCAATAGCCTCCACGGCGACCCGACAATGGCGGGAGCCCCGCCCTAGACTGTCTGGCGTGACAGTCCCCGGGACGAGCGCCCGCACCCAGGCGATCGACACCGTCGAGCGCGCCGCCGCCAGCCCCGACCAGCCGCAGCCCTTCGCCGAGCTGGGCCTTAAAGACGACGAGTACCAGCGAATCCGCGAGATCCTGGGCCGCCGGCCGACCGACACCGAGCTGGCGATGTACTCGGTGATGTGGAGTGAGCACTGCTCGTACAAGTCGTCCAAGGTGCACCTGCGGTACTTCGGCGAGACCACCACCGACGAGATGCGCGCGGGCATGCTCGCCGGCATCGGCGAGAACGCCGGGGTGGTCGACATCGGCGACGGCTGGGCCGTCACCTTCAAGGTGGAATCGCACAACCACCCCTCCTACGTCGAGCCTTACCAGGGCGCGGCGACCGGTGTCGGCGGCATCGTCCGCGACATCATGGCGATGGGTGCGCGACCCGTCGCGGTGATGGACCAGCTTCGGTTCGGCGCCGCCGACGCACCGGACACGCGCCGGGTGGTCGACGGAGTGGTCCGCGGGATCGGTGGCTACGGCAACTCGCTGGGCCTGCCCAACATCGGCGGCGAGACCGTCTTCGACGCGTGCTACGCCGGCAATCCGCTGGTAAACGCGTTGTGCGTGGGCGTATTACGCCAGGAGGACCTACACCTCGCGTTCGCCTCGGGCACGGGGAACAAGATCATCCTGTTCGGTGCGCGCACCGGGCTCGACGGCATCGGCGGGGTGTCGGTGCTGGCCTCGGACACCTTCGACAGTGAGGGGTCCCGCAAAAAGCTGCCTTCGGTGCAGGTGGGCGACCCCTTCACGGAGAAGGTGCTCATCGAGTGTTGCCTCGAGCTCTACGCGGGCGGCCTGGTGATCGGCATCCAGGACCTCGGTGGCGCCGGATTATCCTGTGCAACCTCGGAACTCGCGTCTGCGGGCGACGGCGGGATGGCGATCGAGCTCGACACCGTCCCGTTGCGGGCGAAGGACATGACGCCCGCGGAGGTGCTCTGCAGCGAGTCGCAGGAGCGGATGTGCGCGGTCGTCGCGCCGGAGAACGTGGATGCGTTCCTGGCGGTGTGCCGAAAATGGGACGTGCTGGCCACCGTAATCGGCGAGGTCACCGACGGTGACCGGTTGCGAATTACCTGGCACGGCGAGACCGTCGTCGACGTTCCGCCGCGCACCGTGGCGCACGAGGGGCCGGTGTATCAACGGCCGGTCGCGCGCCCGGACTCGCAGGACGCCCTGAACGCGAACCGGTCGACGGACCTGCCGCGGCCAAAGACGGGGGAGGAGCTGCGCGCGACTTTGCTTGCGCTGCTGGGCAGCCCGCACCTGTGCAGCCGCGCGTTCATCACCGAACAGTACGACCGCTACGTCCGCGGCAACACCGTGCTGGCCGAGCATGCCGATGGCGGCGTGCTGCGCGTCGACGAGACCACGGGCCGGGGCATCGCGCTGTCGACCGACGCATCGGGTCGTTACACGCTGCTCGATCCCTATGTCGGAGCCCAACTGGCGTTGGCCGAGGCCTACCGCAACGTCGCCGTCACCGGCGCCACCCCGGTTGCGGTGACCAACTGCCTCAACTTCGGTTCTCCGGAAGATCCCGGGGTGATGTGGCAGTTCTCGCGGGCGGTTCGGGGGCTGGCGGATGGTTGTGCCGCCCTTGGCATTCCGGTGACCGGCGGCAACGTCAGCTTCTACAACCAGACCGGGTCGGCGGCGATCCTGCCCACGCCGGTGGTCGGTGTGCTCGGCGTCCTTGACGATGTGGGCCGGCGCATTCCGACGGGCCTGGGCGGCGAGCCGGGTGAGACCCTGATACTGCTGGGCGATACGCGCGACGAATTCGACGGTTCCATCTGGGCGCAGGTGAGCGCCGACCATCTGGGCGGGGTGCCGCCCGCGGTAGACCTGGCGCGCGAGAAGCTGCTGGCCGAGGTGCTGAGCGCGGCGTCGCGCGACGGGCTGGTGTCCGCCGCGCACGACCTGTCCGAAGGCGGCCTCGCGCAGGCCATCGTGGAGGCGGCACTCGCGGGTGAAACCGGTTGCCGCATCGTGCTTCCCGAGGACGCCGATCCGTTCGTGGCGTTGTTCTCCGAGTCGGCGGGCCGCGTCCTGGTGGCGGTGCCGCGCACCGAGGAAAGCCGGTTCAGGGCGATGTGTGAGGCGCGCGGGCTGCCGGCGGTGCGCATCGGCGTCGTCGATCAGGCTTCGGACGCGGTGGAGGTGCAGGGCCTGTTCACCGTGTCGCTGGCCGAACTGCGTGAGACGTCAGAGGCGGTGCTGCCGCGCCTCTTCGGTTGAGCCGCAACGGCGAATCCCGGTGGGCGAGCGTGGTTTCCGTCGAGTCCGTGCATTGGCGTTGGCCGCCGCCCTGGTGGGCTGGAGCTTTGTCGGCCCCCGCCTGCCCACGGCATGGCGGGTGACGATTCAAGCGGCCGCGGCCGGAGTGCTGGTGCTTGTGACGCGTGCACCGCTGGGGTTGTCGCCGCCGCGGCTGTGGGCGGGGCTGCGGTTGGGGTCCGCGGCCGGCGCGGCCGTGGCGAGCGCGATCGCCGCGACGACGGCGGTCCCGGTGGTGCGGTCGTCCATGGCCGACCGGGAGCCGACCGGGTCGGTGGCCGGCTGGCTGCTGGTGCGCATCCCCGTCGGTACCGTATGGGCCGAGGAGGCCGCGTTCCGCGCGGCGCTCACCACCGCCGCGTCGGGTTCCTACGGCAAATCGGGCGCAAGGTTGTTGCAAGCGGCGAGCTTTGGGCTCTCCCATGTCGCGGATGCGCGGGCCGAGGGTGATCCGGTGCTCGGCACCGTGTTGGTGACGGGCGTGGCGGGCTGGCTATTCGGTTGGCTCGCTGACCGTTCCGGCAGTGTGGCCGCACCCATGCTGGTGCACCTGGCGATCAACGAGGCCGGCGCGATCGCGGCGCTGGGCGTGCGGCGTCACGGGTTGATGGTGTAGTCACCCAGCTGCCGGCCCCACACGTGCTCGGTGAAAAGCGGGGAGCCGAGTTCGAAGTGGTTGTAGGGGGCCATGCTCGCGCCGGTGTCCATCACCAGCATGGGCGCCGGCCACAGCTCTCGCGTGATGGTCTGCCAACAACCCGGCCGACCACCGGGACCGCCCCGGGCGTTGGTGCGGGGTAGGTTCTCGGGCCAGATGTACGGGCTGGGCGCCCCGGTGATGCCGCCGGCCGCGTGGGCGCCGAGCGAATAGCCGTTGTCGCCGAGCGCGTTGTGGATCCTGGGGCCGACCTCGGCGAAATTCCTTATGGTGCAGAAGATTTCCGGGCTGTACTCGTCGATCAGCTGGCTGGAGGGGACCAGATCGGTGGCCCCGCGCGCCAGGTAGGGGCCGCCGCGCCCGAAGACGTCGGCGCCCGCGCCACCCAGACCGGCCGCCGCCAGCAGTGCCGCGTCCAGATCGGCTTGCTGACGGTTCAGCGTGCGCGCGGCGGTCACCGCGCGGTCGAGGGCGTCCCATAGGTCTGGCGAGGCGTTGGCGTAGGTCTCACCGAGGGCGGCCAACCGCGCGACGTCGGTGCGAATGGCGGACATCCGGGGGTTCACGTCGTCGAGGATCGTGTTGCCGTTGACCAAAGAGGCGCCGAACGCCTCGCCCAACCCGGCCAGCGCTTGCGCCGCCGCGCTTAGCGTCAGGTTCACCTTGACCGGATCCACCTTCTCCGCGATCGATGTGAGCGTCTCGAACACGGTGTTGAACTCGGTGGTGACCGCGGTCGCGTCGATCACGATCGACGGTGTGATCGATTGGGCCGCCGGCCTGGGCGGCGATGTCAACGCGACGTACTTGTTCCCGAATACCGTGGTCGCCTTGACGGTTGCCGCCACGTTGGCCGGGATCAGCGTGAGATACCTCGGGGTGATATCGAGCGTCACCTTGGCGGCCGGCCTACCGTCGCGGGTGATCTCCGAAATGCCGGCCACGCGGCCGATCTGGACGCCGTTGTAGGTGACCTTGGAGCCGGGATCCAACACCAGGCCGGCCCGGGGAGCCACCATCGTCAGCTTCGTTGTCGGCGTGAGTTCACCGCGGAATTGCAGATACAGCAGCGACCCGACCAACCCCATGATGACGAGCGTCACGAGGCCGACGGACTTGTACGGTGGCCCGCGCCGCAAGCGACGACGCTCCATGAGTTTGAGACCCTAGGGTATGGCCGCCCGTCAAAAGGCCGATCCGGCAAAGACCCGGCAGGCCGTGTTGGCCGTCGCGGACTGGTTGCGGGACGCGTCCCAGCCCGCTCCCGATCGCGAGAGTCTGGGCGCCGCCGTGCGGCTCACAGCCCGCACCTTGGCAGCGGTGGCGCCCGGGGCCAGCGTCGAAGTGCGGATTCCGCCGTTCGTTGCGGTGCAATGCGTCGCCGGGCCCAGACACACCCGCGGCACGCCCCCCAATGTGGTGGAGACCGATCCGCGAACGTGGCTGCTGCTGGTGACCGGAATCCTGTCGTTCGACCAGGCGAAGGACGCGGGCGCGCTGAGCCTTTCCGGCTCCCGCGCGGGTGAGATCGAACACTGTCTGCCCCTGTTCGATGTCAGCTGAATAGTAACCCTGAACTGCAGGTTTAGGGTCGGGCGAGGGAATTTCCGGGGCGCAACACGCGCTGTAGATTCGCAGTCGACGGTGTCGGACCCGTAGACTCCGTTACGTCACCAACCGTTCCCCGGGGAGCCGCCCAATCGTGACCGTCGCAGGAGCCGAAGCACCCGAGCAGGACCTGAACTCGCCCCGTGAAGAGTGTGGTGTCTTTGGGGTCTGGGCCCCCGGCGAGGATGTCGCAAAACTCACCTATTACGGCCTCTACGCCCTGCAGCATCGCGGGCAGGAAGCCGCCGGTATCGCCGTCGCCGACGGATCGCAGGTCCTGGTCTTCAAAGACCTGGGACTGGTCAGTCAGGTGTTCGACGAGCAGACCCTCGCGGCGATGCCGGGCCACGTCGCCATCGGGCATTGCCGCTACTCCACCACGGGTGACACCACGTGGGAGAACGCCCAGCCGGTGTTCCGCAACACCGCCGCCGGCACCGGCGTTGCGCTGGGGCACAACGGCAATCTGGTCAACACCGCCGAGCTCGCCGCTCGCGCCCGCGACGCGGGCCTGATCGCGCGGCGCTGCCCCGCGCCGGCAACGACGGACTCCGACATTCTGGGCGCCCTGCTCGCCCACGGTGCCGCGGACTCCACCCTGGAGCAGTCCGCGCTGGAGCTACTGCCGACCGTGCGCGGCGCGTTCTGCCTGACGTTCATGGACGAGAACACGCTGTACGCCGCGCGCGATCCCCATGGGGTGCGGCCGCTTTCGCTCGGACGCCTCGATCGCGGATGGGTGGTGGCCTCCGAAACGGCCGCGCTCGACATCGTCGGCGCCTCGTTCGTCCGCGATATCGAGCCCGGTGAGTTGCTCGCGATCGACGCCGACGGGGTGCGCTCCACCCGTTTCGCCAACCCCACCCCGAAGGGTTGCGTCTTCGAGTACGTGTACCTGGCACGCCCCGACAGCACGATCGCCGGCCGGTCGGTGCACGCCACCCGGGTCGAGATCGGTCGCCGGCTGGCCCGCGAATGCCCGGTCGAGGCCGACCTGGTCATCGGGGTGCCGGAGTCCGGCACCCCCGCGGCGGTCGGCTACGCGCAGGAGTCCGGCATTCCCTACGGGCAGGGCCTGATGAAGAACGCCTACGTCGGGCGGACCTTCATCCAGCCGTCCCAAACCATCCGCCAGCTCGGTATCCGGCTGAAACTCAACCCACTTCGCGAGGTCATCCGCGGCAAGCGGCTCATCGTGGTCGACGACTCAATCGTGCGTGGCAACACCCAGCGCGCGCTGTTGCGCATGCTGCGTGAGGCCGGCGCCGTGGAAGTGCACGTGCGCATCGCGTCCCCGCCGGTGAAATGGCCCTGCTTCTATGGCATCGACTTCCCCTCCCCGGCGGAGCTGATCGCCAACGCCGTGCAGGACAAAGAGGAGATGCTCGAAGCGGTGCGGCACGCCATCGGCGCCGACAGCCTCGGTTACATCTCGCTGCGCGGCTTGGTGGCGGCATCCGAACAACCCGCGTCGCGGCTGTGCACCGCCTGCTTCGACGGCAAGTATCCGATCGAACTGCCCGAGGAGACGGCTCTGGGCAAGAACGTCATCGAGCACATGCTCGCCAACGCCGCGCGCGGTGCCGGGCTCGACGAGCTGGCGCCCGACGAAGTGCCGATCGTCCACTGACGGCCTTCCGATCCGGCCCTTCCAAGACGTTTGATAACGGCGGTCGGCGGCGCCCGGTAGCCTTTATCGCGATGACGGATCCCGGAAAAAGCCCCGGACGAAACCCGGGCAGCCACGGCATTACCTACGCCTCGGCCGGGGTGGACATTGAAGCCGGCGACCGCGCCGTTGAGATGTTCAAGCCGCTGGCGACACGGGCCACCCGACCCGAGGTGCGGGGCGGCCTCGGCGGGTTCGCAGGATTGTTCGCTCTGCGCAACGACTACCGCGAACCGCTGCTTGCGGCGTCCACGGACGGGGTGGGCACCAAGCTCGCTGTCGCGCAGGCGATGGACAAGCACGACACCGTCGGCCTCGACCTGGTCGCCATGGTGGTCGACGACCTCGTCGTCTGCGGCGCCGAACCGCTGTTCCTGCAGGATTACATCGCCGTGGGCCGGACCGTGCCCGAACGCCTCAGCGCGATCGTCGCGGGCATCGCCGAAGGGTGTGTGCGCGCCGGTTGCGCCTTGCTCGGCGGCGAGACCGCGGAACACCCCGGCCTGATGGAACCGGACCACTACGACATCTCGGCGACGGGCGTCGGCGTCGTGGAGGCCGACGACGTGTTGGGTCCCGACCGCGTCAAACCTGGCGACACCATCATCGCGATGGGCTCTTCGGGCCTGCATTCCAACGGGTACTCGTTGGCGCGCACCGTGCTGCTCGAGATCGACCGGATGAATTTGGCCGGTTATGTCGAGGAATTCGGCCGGACCCTGGGCGAGGAGCTGTTGGAACCCACCCGGATCTACGCCAAAGACTGTTTGGCGCTGGCCGCCGAAACCCATGTCCGCACGTTCTGCCACGTCACCGGCGGCGGGTTGGCCGGCAACTTGCAACGCGTCATCCCGCATGGCCTGGTCGGCGAGATCGACCGCGGAACCTGGACGCCCGCACCGGTGTTCGCCATGATCGCCCAGCGCGGTCGGGTCACGCGGGAAGAGATGGAGAAGACGTTCAACATGGGCGTGGGCATGGTCGCCGTCGTCGCGCCCGAGGACACCGACCGGGCTCTGGCCATCCTGACGGCACGCCACCTGGACTGCTGGGTGCTGGGCACCGTTTGCAAAGGCGGTAAAGAGGGCCCGAGGGCGAAGCTCGTCGGGCAGCACCCGCGATTTTAGCGGGGGGCGCGGTGCCGAAGCCGATTACACCGGCGCAGCGACGTCAGTTCTAGCGGCGCCAGTCGTCGCTGTCTTCCCAAGAGTCGCCGATGCCGTCGTCCTCCGACTCCGTGGAATCGTCGGAACCCGTTCCTGACAACTCGCGCTGAAGCCGCGTGAAGTCGGTTTGCGGGGAACTGTATTTGAGTTCTCGAGCAACCTTGGTCTGCTTTGCCTTAGCCCGGCCGCGGCCCATGGGGGAACCCCCTCGCGCAATAACGGAGCGGCCCGAATCAGGCGGCTCCGATCTCCTGGTGTCGTTATTGTCCTGCCGACAGTTTACCGTGCCTTACGGTCGGGCGTCGGTGCCCCCTGCCGCTGTGGCGCACTTCATCGAGGATTATCTCGCACCGCCCCGCAACCGTTCAACGGCCAGCCGTCCCGCACCGACGTGTTCGGTAGCCGGCAACGAATCCGCGTCGATCACCGCGGCCACCGCGCCCTGCGGGCCGGTCGCCAGTTCGGTGTCGGCCGGCACCCCGCGCTTCACCAGCGCGAGGGCGATGGGGCCGAGGTCCACGTGGTCCGCCACGGTGCCGAGGCGGCCGACGGCGCGCCCCCCGGCGAGCACCGGGTCACCCGTCGACGGCCGCTCCACCGAGCCGTCGAGGTGCAACAACACCAGCATCCGGGGCGGTTTCCCGAGGTTGTGCACCCGCGCGACGGTCTCCTGCCCCCGATAGCAGCCCTTGTCGAGGTGGACCGCCGCACCGATCCACCCCACCTCGTGCGGAATCGTGCGCTCATCGGTGTCCACGCCCAGGCGCGGGCGCAGCGCCGCCACCCGGTGCGCCTCGTACGCCCACACCCCCGCCGGTCGCAACCCGGCCTGCACGAGACGTTGCTGCCAGGCGGCGGCCTCGTCCCGCGGGACCAGCAGATCCAGCTCGATCTGGCCCGCCGGGATGCCGGTCATCCGGCGCACAAAGCCACCACCGGCGAGCGGGACCGCCGTCAGCTCCGCGGGCAGGGCGTCCAGGCCCAGCGCGTCGAGCACCGCCCGGTCGGCCAACCGCGGCCCGAGCAGCGAGAGCACTGCCAGATCGGCGGCGGCGGGGCTCACATCGGACCAGAAGACCATCTTGCGCAGGTAGGCCAGCAGCGGCTCGCCCCGCCACGGCTCGGTGTCCAGGTAGGTGGCGCCGGCGAGTTCGGTTTGGATCCAGTGGTCTTCGACGCGGCCTTGCCCGTCGAGGCTGAGGTTTTCCGTGCTGGCGCCCTCGGGCAGCTCGCTGACGTGTTGGGTGGAGATGCTGTGCAGCCACTTCTGGCGATCGGCGCCGGTCAGCGTGAGCACCGCGCGGTGCGAGCGGTCCACCACGACCGCGCCGGTCTCGGCCGCGCGCTGCTCACCCAGGGGATCGCCGTAATGCCAGATGGCGCCCGCGTCGGGGCCGGCGTCGGGTGCGGGTACTGCAGACACACGTCAACTCTACGGATCGGCCGCGATCGCGTCGCCGGCCGTGCGGCCGGCCACACACCTCGCCGCCGAGCGTGCGGCCCGTCCCACACCCGCGGCTAGGCTTTACGTCCATGGCAGGCCAGACGGGTGTGATCGTCACGCTGGACGGCGCGATACATCCGCCGGATGCCTCGCTGCTGCACGCCGACGACCTGGCGGCGGTCCGCGGCGACGGCATCTTCGAGACGCTGTTGGTCCGCGACGGCAGGCCCTGTCTGGTCGAGTCGCATCTGCAGCGACTGACCCAATCAGCGAGGTTGATGGACCTGCCGGAGCCGGACCTGCCCAGCTGGCGCGCCGCGATCGACGCGGCCACCCGGCAGTGGGTCGCCGCCACCGCCGACGAAGGGGCGATGCGCCTGATCTACAGCCGCGGCCGGGAGAGCGGAACGGGACCGACCACATATGTGATGGTCAACGCCGTTCCCGAACGAGTCACTGCGGTTCGGCGCGAGGGCTTGGCCGCGGTGATGCTGGATCGCGGGCTGCCCGCCGCCGGCGCCGACGCGATGCCGTGGCTGCTTGCCGGCGCCAAGACCCTGTCCTACGCGGTCAACATGGCCGCCCTGCGGCATGCGGCCCGGCAAGGTGCCGGCGACGTCGTCTTCGTCAGCTCGGACGGCTACATCCTGGAAGGTCCGCGCTCGACGGTGGTGATCGCGACTGAGGCCGGTGGGGACCTATGCCTGCTCACGCCGCCGCCGTGGTATCCGATTTTGCGCGGGACGACGCAGCAGGCTCTCTTCGAGGTGGCGAGGGCCAAGGGGTACGACTGCGATTATCGCGCCCTGCGACCCGCCGATCTCCATGCCGCGCAAGGCATTTGGTTGGTGTCGAGTATGACGTTGGCCGCGCGCGTGCACACGCTCGACGGCCGCCCACTGCCTCGGGCCCCGCTGGCCGCGGAATTCGCCGCATTGGTCGACTCGGCGATCGTCAGCGATCGCTAAGCGCTGAATTGTGTTGTCGGCTTGCGGAATCGCGGGTACGGTCGGCCGTACACAAGAAGGGAGGTGGTCCGCGAAATTGATAGCTTCATGGACATGTGAGGTGGCTGCGCGCTAGCAGCAGTGGCTCGGAAGAGCTGGCGGCATACGCGCGCTAGCGAATTCCCCGCAGCCACCCGGCCCCCGAGCTTCCGGTCTGTCCAACCAGGAGCCTCGCTCGGGGGCCGCTCCATGTCTGCAGCAGTTATTGGCTCACCCTCGCGGCTATCTGCCCGGCGAGCTTGCCCGCCTGGCCCGTCTCGGCGTCGGGGCCGCACAGCAAGAGGTCGACGACAATATTGGACGCCGCATGCAGCGCGTGGTGGCAGATCCGCGTTCCGTCGGCTTCGGTGCGCTGCTGGAAGATCCTCGGCACCGTTCCGGTGACGTCCCCGAACGTCCACCCGCTGCTCTTGCCGTTGAAAGTCACCGTGATCTGTTGCCCGGCGCATGCCCGCCACTTGTCCGCGGATGCCTGCACGAACGCGGTCGCCTTCTCGGGCGACGAGAACTCGGTCACGGCTTCGTAGACCCGGTGTGGCGGGTTCTCGCCGGCGGTGTGCACCGCCTGCGCGCTCACCGCGGTGTAACCGTCCGCGCCCCGGTAGGCCGACTCTTCGATCGGTTCGTATGCGCCCTTGCAGTCCGGGTTAGACAGCGTCGCCCGCAAGTTGCGCAGTTGTGCGGCTTTCTCGGACACCACCAGGTTCGGGTCGCCCACGACCGCGGCGACTTCGGCGGGGCCGAGCAGATAGGAGTCCAGCTTCGCGCCGTTGCCCGTGGTCGGGACATTTGGAGCCGGGCTCGCGCCGCCCTGGACCGAAGTCGCGCCGCTGCCGGCCTGCGGGGCGGGCTTGGTCTTGCCGCCCTGCGTGGTGAAGACGACCACGATCGCGATCACCGCGATCACCGCCGCGGCGGCCCCGCCGACGATGAGCAACCGCTTGTTGGATCCGCCCGCCGGCTCGGGTGCCGCGGCCTTGGCGGCCGGTGGCGCGGCGGGCGGTGCTGCGGCGGGCGGTGCTGCGGCCGCCGCGGGTACCGGCGACTTGCCGGCGTCCGCCGCCGGCGAACCGCCCTTGGCCTCGATCTCGGCCAGCACGTTGTCGATTTCGGTGCGGGTTCGGTAGGTGACGTCGTGCCGCAGGCGCAGCATGCGCAGCAGCTGGGCGATGTCGCCGCGAGCGCTGGGGTCGTCGCCGTCCTCGTCGAGCCCCTGCCTCAGCTCGATCAGCAGCTGGGTCTGCTGCTGGGGGCTGAGCTCTTTTTCGGCGAGGGTGTTGCCCAACCGGGTGATGTACCCGAACGGCACCGGCGGCTCTTCGGGCAGCGGATCGGGCAACGGCACCGGCTTGCTCTGCAGGGCGTGTACGGCGGTCACGAGTTGAATGCCGGCGTCGACGGTCGGTTCGCGGTAGTCGATGATCTGCAACGCGGCAAGGGGATTCACCCGCATGCTGTCGATGTCGCCGATCCGAACGGGAAGGATCGGCCGATTGAGCGCCCTCGCGTACCGCAACTCGGCCTGACTGGGCTTGGACTGGAGCCAGTTGTTGGACAGCGCCACGATGAACACGTCACACGAGCGGATCTGCTCGAGGATCTTGTTCCACCAGGAGTCACCGCCGCCGAGCTCTTGATCGAACCAAACCTGTTGTTGCCCGCGCCGAAGCGCCGTCGTCAGGGCGTCGACCGTCGCCCTGTCCTGGCTCGAATAGCTGATGAACAGCGGCATCGCGGTCTCCTACGGGCAGGCGTAGCAAACGAAGGGGTGGTATCGGCGCGTGCGGCTATTGCGCATGCGCCGATACCGTATCAGTGTCCGGGGGTATCGGACTGCGCAAATTCGAGGCCATTTGCCCGGGCGGCCCAAACTCAGCCGCGGCCGCCGTCCACCGCGGAAGCCTCCTCGGGCGGGCGGAATTCGGCATAGCGACGGGCGAATTCGTCTCCGGGGACCGGCCATTGTTCACCGGTGGATCCGCGGACCACCCAGTCGCCCTCCGCCGCGGTTGTCGGGCCTTCCAAGGTGTTTATGGTCTCGCCCGGGTAGGCGGGGCGGGCCTGGACGCGGCCTTTTCGCTGCCAGCGCCCGTCGCCGGCGGGCTCGTAGGTGTCCCGGAAAATGTCGTCGCGCACCGACCACACCTTGCCGTCCTCCTGGATGGCCCAGTCGCCGGCGTCGGCCCGCATGGTGTGCCCGGAATCAGACGTCCATGTCCATGGGGCGCTTCGTTGTTCGGCGACCACCGTCCCGACCCGCGTGAAGGATTGCCACAGCGGCCGCGACCGGAAGCCCAACTGGCGCAGGCTCCACAACGTTCCCGCCAGACTGCGCACGGCGGCGTTGAGCAGAGCCGGATCGCTCTCGACCGCCGACCAGTCGACCAGCTTGTCGTGGATCTTGCGCGAATCGTCACGCGGGGAGCCGTATTTCCAGCCGTTGCGGCGGTAGTAGCGGCACCAATCCTCATGCTCGGCCCGGGCCATGCTCAGTGCCGAGTCCTGGTCGAAGCCCATCAGGGAAAGCTGTTGCAGGGGCGGGAGGTCGGCCATCTCGTGGCCGGACAGCTGCGCCGGCGGGCTGCCCCACGTGTTCCAGGTGTGCCCCGCGATCTGCTCGACCATCCACAGCGCGTTGCGCACTTGACGCCGGTTGGACCCGCGGTAGAACTCGTTGAGCTCGGCCCACGGCATCGCGGCCGGGGATCGCGGCGCGTCCGGGTCGATCGTCGAGACATACCGCTCGTGGATCAACCTCGCCGCGCGCTCCCACGCGTCCTGGACCTGGCCCTCTTGGGTGTCGAGCACCAGGGAGTAGGACTGCAGCCGCCCGACCACCTGGATCGAGTCGTCGGTGATGCTGGTGTTCAGGTCCGAGGCGTAGATGGGCATGTCGGGGAAGCGGGCCGCCAGCCTCGCGGCGGTCGTCGCGGCGTGGGAGTCCACGAAGATCACCGCGCTGGTCGCCGGGTCGGCGTCGCCGATCAGCTTCAGCATGGTGGGTACGGTCGGTGCCTCCGCTGTCGCGTCGATCGTCGGCCCCTCCGAGGCGAATCCGGCTTGCTGCCGGTGGAACTCGTGATCGGCCAAATACTCCGCGGCGTCTTTTTCGACCAGCGTGAGCGCGGGCAACGGCACCGCGCCGGGCGGGGTGTAGAAGTCCCGTTCCAGCGCACGCTGAGTCAGATCCGCGCACAGCGCCAGCGTCAATTGTGAAGTGCCGCAGACGAATACACGTCTCGTTCGCCCGGTGGCGATGATGCCGTCGAGCAGTCTTCCCGCGGTCACCTCGTACTTGCCGACCACGTCGGCCGCCCATCGGGTGTCCGATCCGCCGAATTGTTGGGCCCGCCAGGCTTGGGCCAGCCACGGGTCGTCCATGCGCACGATGAGTGGCAACCGCCGTTTGCGGGCGACCTCGTCGAGTCGACGGCTGATCAGGTCCAGCCACAGCAGGTTGATCGCCGGGTCGGGCGCCATCAGATAGAGCCGGGATAGGTTGCGCCACAACCGCAGTGACACCAGCGTGGACGGGTTGTTGAAGTCGACCAGGACCACCCGCGCGCCCTGCCTGCGGGCCCGCTGCACCCGGTCGTCGCTGGCGCCGGTGATGACGACCAGCGTGCCGCGCCGGTCCAGCGTCCGCGCGACCGCGCTGATCATCGACTGCGTGTCCGCGTCGACGCCCACGATCGCCGTCACGGAATCGGCGAGGTTGGCCCGCAGCCGGTCCACCTGAGATCGGAAGACCCCGACGACGACGCCGCCCAACCCGGTGAAGATCGCCGACAGCGCCGCGATGCGGGCCAGCTCCAGGCCGACCGGCGTGGGATTCGGACAGGTTCGCCCGCCCACCGAGAAGTCGCCGGTGCCGCCCTTGACCAGGCTGGCCGTCGCCATCAGGGGGGTGAACAAGGCCGGATGGTTGGCGTCGTGACAACCCCAGTAGGAGGTGAGGCCCAAAACCGCGGTCATCGGGACCAGGCCTGCGATCAGGGTGAACGAAACCCCCACCATGCGGTGGCTTCCGCCCGAGCGGAAGGTCAGCACCGACGCGGCGATCAGCACGGTCACCACGATCGCCAGCGTCGGCATCGACCCCGGCCGGCCGAACCACGCGAGCGCCGGCGGCAGCGCGTCGATGATGCCGGGCTGCAGGTCCAGAACGGCCAGATAGATGATCAGAAGCAGGCCGACGGCGGTTACGCCCCAGCGCAAGATGGGCGAGGGTGTCCTGGTGGGGGGCATCCGCCGATCTCCCTTCGCGCGGTGTCGGCTGTTCGGACGTCGAACAGTACACGCAAAAGATCGGCCGAAGGCAACGATTCCGGGCCCGCGCATGCCGAGTTGCCCAGGCGGGCAACGGGTCGGCGGTCATCCGGCGTAGCGGGAGAGCCGGGCGGAAAGGTGCGGCACCAGTCCGCCGTCGGCGTCCACCCGTTCTTCGACGTAGGCCAGGTCACCGCCTTCGACGATGCCGTAGAGCCGTTTGGCGCCGCCGACCAGGACGCCCGATCGGCTTCGGGCCAGTGCGTCGGTCACCAGCTCCCACGACGACTGGGTGCGCGGCCGTCCGTAGAACAGCTCCACGTAACCCGCCGAATGGGCCAGCAGCAACTCGATCGCCTGAGATTCGCTCGGGTCGTCGGGATCGGTGACGAAGCGCCAGAACCCGGTCTCCCGCAGTCCGCGCTCCTGGTAGTCACCTGCCTCGCTGAGCCGCCACGAGCGGGATTCCCAATTCAGGTAGTCGCCGCCATCGTGCGAAACCACGATCTGCTGGCCGAACCGGTAATCCCCGTCATGGCCACGACCTTCGCCGTGCCCGCGCCACACACCGACCAGCGGCAGCAGCGCCAGCAAGGCATCGTTCAGGTTGGCGCCTTCGCGCAGGTTGGCGGTGTCGGCTGGAAGCGGCAGATCGTCGAAGGCGGGGATGTTGCGGCCGGCGGTCAGCTTGGCGCGCTCAGCGGCGGCAGCCACCGCGCGATCGCCGGAGCTCGCCGGGCCCAGGGGTTCGTCAGAAGTCACGATTCGTCGGTGATGAGCCGGTACAGCGTGTACAGCGCGAACCAGGAGATCACCACGACCGCCACGACCAGCATGATCTCGAAGAAGAGCACCACGCGGTCAAGTCTATTCGCCCCGCGGCATCCCGGTCAGGGCAGCCGGGGTGTCAGGCGATCTTGACGTCGACCTCGTGGATGCCGGCACCCGACGGACTCACCACGGCGTTCCCGTTGCCGGAGGCCGACAGCGCGCGCAGCGTCCAGGACCCCGGCGCCGCGAAGAACCGGAAGTCGCCGGTGGCCGATGCGACGACCTCAGCCGTGAACTCGTCCGACGAGTCGAGCAGGCGGACGAACGCGCCGCCCACCGCCTGCCCATCGCTGTCCACGACGCGGCCGGTGATCACCGTTTCCTTCTCCAAGTCGACGCTGGCGGGCAGCGTCACTCCTTGTTTCGGGGCAGAGCACATATCAGCTTCCCAACTCGATCGGGGCACCCACCAGGGAGCCGTATTCCGTCCAACTTCCGTCGTAGTTCTTGACGTTTTTGTGGCCGAGTAATTCCCGGAGCACGAACCAGGTATGCGAAGACCGCTCGCCGATCCGGCAATACGCGATCGTTTCCTTGGAGCCGTCCAGGCCGGCGTCGGCGTACAGCTTGGCCAGGTCCTCGTCGGACTTGAACGTGCCGTCCTCGTTGGCGGCCTTGCTCCACGGCACGTTGATCGCGCCGGGAATGTGGCCGGGCCGCTGGCTCTGCTCCTGCGGCAGGTGCGCGGGCGCCAGGATCTTGCCCGAGAACTCGTCGGGCGAACGGACGTCGACCAGGTTCTTGGTGTTGATGGCCGCGATGACCTCGTCGCGGAACGCCCGGATGCTGTTGTCCGGCGCGGCCGCGGTGTAGGAGGTCGCCGGCCTGCTGACGGTGTCGCTGGACAGCGCACGCCCGTCGAGCTCCCACTTCTTGCGGCCGCCGTCGAGCAGCTTGACCTTGTCGTGCCCGTACAGCTTGAAGTACCAGTACGCGTAGGCGGCGAACCAGTTGTTGTTGCCGCCGTAGAGGATCACGGTGTCGTCATTGGCGACGCCCCGTTCGCTCAGCAGCTTCGAGAACTGCTGCGCGTCGACGAAGTCCCGCTTGACCGGGTCCTGCAAGTCGGAGCGCCAGTCCAGCCTGATCGCACCGGGGATGTGGCCGGTGTCGTATGCGCTGGTGTCCTCGTCGACTTCAACGAAGACGACACCGGCGGCGTCGAGATTGCTCTCGGCCCAGTCCGCGGAGACCAGGACGTCGGAGCGTGCCATGGGGTGATCCTTTCGATCGCTTTGAAATGAACGGGTCATGCGGTGCGCGCGGCGCCTCGGAAGCGCGCGACCAGCGGGTAGAGCTGGCAACCCAGGCAGATGCCGAAGGCCGCATTCAAGAAGGCGGCGGTGAGCGCCGCGGCGGTGGCGACGACGCCGACCAAAAAGGCCCCCGCGACGAACGCGACGACGCCCGCGACCGCGAAGATCAGGCCGACGAGTTGGGCGAACTTCAGGGGGGCGACCGGTTCGCGCTCCTCGACGGGCCCGAGGCGGGGCGCCACGAAGCGGGCGAAGATGCGCCCGTACGGATGCTTTCGCGGGCCGCCGACGGCGCCGATGGCGAAGATGACGGCCTGCGCGCCCAGAATGGCCGCCGCCGCCGGCGGACTGACGGCGGACACGGCGAGGGTGATCACCAGGACCGCGGTTGTCACCCAGGCAGCGAACCTGGGACCCCGCACGTCGACGACATCTGGCTGGGTGGTGGTGTTGCTGCTCGGCACGGTACTACTCCTGGATACGCCTGTTGCTTATGGGAACGAACGACGGGAGACAGGGCCTCGGTAACGTTCCGGGGTTGCTCCGAGTGCTTACGCGAAAGCGCGCGGCGACTCAGCAGCTACAGCGACAGCAACAGCCCGCGGTGCGGCACAGATCGACTGCGCGGCGTTGGGTGAGCAGGGGCTCAAGGCGGGCTAGCACGTCGGCAAGCTTACCGAATGACGGACGGCGATCAAATTTGCGGCGGTCGGCGTGCAGACCACGGGTCCGGCGACGACCGGGTCACGACTGCTTGAAGCCGTCCAGGCTGACGGTCACTCCGTAGCCGATGCCCTCGATGATGACGTCGGAGCCGCGCGCCCCCTCGGTCTTGGGTGCCATCCCGAAGGGAAGCCGCTGGTTGGGCACCCTGGCGGTGAACGCACGCAGCACCGCATCCCGCTTGTCATCCGGAACCGTCTGGTCCGCGGTGTCCGCCCCGGTCAGGACGCCGGTCGGGGTGATCACCAGCGTCGCCTGGTCGTCGGGGGCGATGGACAGGTCCACCGAGACGCTGACCCGGTGGTCGAAGTTGGCCGAGTGCGGGGTGCCGCTGAACACCACACCGTGGCTATCGGAGATGCCCGACGCGGTGACGCCACCGGTGGCGGTGTTGGTTTCCTTGGGCGGCGCCTCGACCATCAGATCGCTGATGCCCAGGTAGCGGCCCAGGTGCGTCGAGTCGATGATGACGCGGCTCTCCACTTTGCCCACCGGCAACCGGGCGTCCGGCCCGATCAGCCACGACGCGTGGCTCAGGTCGACCGAGTACATCGTGGCTTCGAGGGTGGCCTTGCCGACCGTCGCGTGGTCCACGGCGTTGGCCTTGATCTCCACCTGGTTGTAGTGGTCGCGCATCGCCTGCGGGATGAACGGGAACGCCACAATCGCCACGAACGGGTCGGACCGCAAATTGGCCGCTTTGCGCACGCTGCACGACAGCCGGTATTCGGCGTAGATGCTGCTCCCGTAGTCGATGGCGACCGCACCGGCCACAACCACGGCCGCGGCGATCCCGACGGCCGCGACCGCCACCAGCACCTTGCGCACCCGCATATTGTCGCGTAACCCTCCGCGCGAGCCGTCGCGGACCGCCCGGGTGGCGGCGCTCACACTGCGTCGTCGCCTCACCAAAGTGGCAGGTGGCAAGTTATCGTTAGATGACCTGGCAACTAACGCGTCGTTGCGTTGCGAATTATGAAGATGCCGTTCCCCCGAGCTGGAGGGGCTAGTTGGAGCTATTACTGCTGACCTCGGAGCTGCATCCCGACCCGGTCCTGCCATCGTTGTCCTTGCTTCCCCACGCCGTCCGGACGGCGCCGGCGGAACCGTCCTCGTTGCTCGAGGCCGGGACAGCGGACGCGGTAATCGTGGATGCGCGCACCGACCTGTCGTCGGCGCGCGGCCTTTGCCGTCTGCTGAGCACCGCCGGCCGTTCCGTCCCCGTGCTGGCCGTGGTGAGCGAAGGCGGCTTGGTGGCGGTCAGCGCGGACTGGGGGCTGGACGAGATCCTGTTGCCGAGCACCGGACCCGCCGAAATCGACGCCCGGCTGCGACTGGTGGTGGGTCGCCGGGGCGGGCTGGCCGACCAGGAGAGTGCCGGCAAGGTGAGCCTGGGCGAGCTGGTGATCGACGAGGGCACCTACACCGCGAGGTTGCGGGGCCGCCCGCTGGACCTGACCTATAAAGAGTTCGAGTTGCTCAAGTACCTGGCCCAGCACGCCGGACGCGTCTTCACCCGCGCGCAGCTGTTGCACGAGGTGTGGGGATACGACTTCTTCGGCGGCACCCGCACCGTCGACGTGCACGTGCGCCGGCTGCGCGCCAAACTCGGCCCGGAATACGAGGCGTTGATCGGCACCGTCCGAAACGTCGGCTACAAGGCCGTCCGGCCGGCACGCGGACGCCCGCCGCTCGCGGACGCCGCTGACGACGAGCCCGTCGACGACATCGAGTCCGACTCCGAGGATTTGCAACAGCCGCTGGGTGACCCGTTGCGCAGTCAGTGACCGCGCCGGCCTGGCGCTCGACGTTGACCGCTGACGAGCAACGGCAGGTGCGCGAACTCGTCACGGCCGCAACCGAATTCGACGGGGTGGCGCCTGTCGGTGAACAAGTACTGCGGGAACTCCCGCACGATCGCACCGGGCACCTGCTCGTCAACGAGACCGGTGGGGTCGTCGGCTACCTCAATCTGTCGCGCGACCCCGACGCGCCGATGGCGGAACTGGTGGTGCACCCCCGCGCCCGCCGGCAGGGCTTCGGTACCGCCCTGGCGCGTGCGGCGTTGGCCGAGACCGCCGGGAGCAACCGATTCTGGGCGCACGGCACGCTCGAGCCGGCCCGGGCCACCGCCACCGCGCTCGGCCTCGTTCCGGTCCGCGAGCTCCTGCAGATGCGACGGACGCTGCGCGACGTCCACGACTTGGTGCGCCCCGTGCCGGGGGTGCGGGTCCGCACCTACGCGGGCGCCTCCGACGACGCCGAGTTGCTGCGTGTCAACAACGCCGCGTTTGCCGACCATCCTGAACAGGGCGGCTGGACCGAAGCCCAGCTGGCCGAGCGGCGCGACGAACCCTGGTTCGACCCGGCCGGTTTGTTCCTGGC
>NZ_LZJW01000031.1 GCF_001667885.1 Mycobacterium scrofulaceum
GCCTCGACGACGTCGGTCTGGCGGGCGTTGACCGTGTGGGTGGCGCCGAACTTGCGGGCCCAGTCCAGCTTGGTGTCGTCGGTGTCCACCGCGATGATCCGCCGGGCCCCGACCAGCGCGGCGCCGGCGATCGCGGCGTCCCCGACCCCGCCGCAGCCGATCACCGCGACCGTGTCGTCCCGCGTGACGGCGCCGGTGTTGATCGCCGCGCCGATGCCGGCCATGACCCCGCAGCCGAGCAGGCCCGCGACGGCCGGGTCGGCGGCGGGATCGACCTTGGTGCACTGGCCGGCGTGCACCAGCGTCTTGTCGGCGAACGCCCCGATGCCCAGCGCGGGCGTCAGTTCGGTGCCGTCGGTCAGCGTCATCTTCTGCGCGGCGTTGAACGTGTCGAAACACAGGTGCGGGCGGCCGCGCTTGCAGGCCCGGCACTGACCGCAGACCGCCCGCCAGTTCAGGATCACGAAGTCACCCGGCTCGACCGAGGTCACGCCCGGGCCGACGGCCTCGACCCGGCCGGCGGCCTCGTGCCCGAGCAGGAAGGGGTACTCGTCGTTGATGCCGCCCTCGCGGTAGGTCAGGTCGGTGTGGCACACCCCGCAGGCGATGACGTCCACCAGGGCCTCGCCGGGCCCGGGGTCGGGGACGACGATGTCCACCAGCTCGACGGGCTCGCCCTTCTTTCGTGAAATCACGCCGCGCACTGTCTGACTCATGGCCACCAAACTACGGTGTACCGTCGCTGACCATGACGCCACCCGAGACCGTCTCGGAAACCAGCGAAGAATTCAGCGAACGAATCGCCGCGGCCATCGACGGCGCCAGCCTGACCCTGCTGCTGAGCATCGGCCACCAGACCGGTCTGCTCGACACGATGGCCGGCCTCGCGCCGGCCACCAGCACCCAGATCGCCGAGGCGGCGGGACTCAACGAGCGCTACGTGCGGGAGTGGCTGGCCGGCATGACGACCGGGCGCGTCGTCGACTACGACGCCGACGCCGGCACCTACTCGCTGCCCGCGCACCGCGCCGGCGTGCTGACCCGCGCGGCGGGCCCGGACAACCTCGCCCTGGTGACCCTGTTCGTCCCGTTGCTCGCCGAGGTCGAACAGAAGATCATCGGCTGCTTCCGCGACGGCGGCGGCCTGCACTACAGCGAGTTCCCCCGCTTCCACGCGCTGATGGCCGAGCAGAGCGGGGTGGTGTACGACAACGCCCTGGTCGACGTGGTGTTGCCGTTGGTCGACGGCCTGGTCCAACGGCTGCGGGCCGGGGCCGACGTCGCGGACTTCGGCTGCGGCAGCGGCCACGCGATCAACGTGATGGCGCGGGCGTTCCCCGCCAGCCGCTTCACCGGCATCGACTTCTCCGACGAGGCGATCGCCGTCGGCGCCCGCGAGGCGGCCGACCTCGGCCTGGCGAACGCGACCTTCGAAAGCCACAACCTGGCCGAGCTGGACAAGGTCGAGGCCTACGACGTCATCACCGTGTTCGACGCCATCCACGACCAGGCGCAGCCCGCGAAGGTGCTGGAGAACATCCACCGCGCCCTGCGGCCCGGCGGCGTGCTGCTGATGGCCGACATCAAGGCCTCCAGCCGGCTCGAGGACAACGTCGACGTCCCGATGAGCACCTACCTGTACACCACGTCGCTGATGCACTGCATGACGGTGTCGCTGGCACTGGACGGCGCCGGGCTCGGCGCCGCCTGGGGGACGCAGCTGGCCACCGCGATGCTGGCCGACGCCGGGTTCGGCGACGTGCGGGTCGCTGAGATCGAGTCGGACCCGATCAACAACTACTACATCGCCAGGAAGTGATGGCCCTCGAAGCTATCGACGACTGGCCGGTCGAGGCCGCCGCCGCTGCGGTGATCGGACCGGACGGGGTGCGGGCCAGCCACGGCGACACCGAGCGGGTGTTCGCGCTGGCCTCGGTGACCAAGCCGCTGGTGGCCAGGGCCGTGCAGGTCGCGGTCGAGGAGGGCGTCGTTGACCTGGGCACCGCCGCCGGCCCGCCGGGCGCCACCATCCGACACCTGCTGGCGCACGCATCGGGCCTGGCGCTGCAGAACGACCATGTGCTCGCCGCGCCCGGCGCGCGGCGCATCTACTCCAATTACGGCTTCACCGTGCTCGCCGAGAGCGTGGAACGCGAATCGGGCATCGAATTCGGCCGCTACCTGGCCGAGGCGGTGTGCCAGCCGCTGGGGATGGCCTCCACCCGGCTGGAGGGTGGCGCGGCGGCCGCGGGGTTCGGGGCGGTGTCCACGGTGGCTGACCTGGCTAAATTCGCCGGGGACCTGCTGCGCCCGGCGACGGTGTCCGCCCAGCTGCACGGCGAGGCGACGACGGTGCAATTCGCCGGCCTGGACGGCGTGCTGCCCGGCTACGGCGTCCAGCGGCCGAACGACTGGGGCCTGGGTTTCGAGATTCGGAACGGCAAATCTCCGCACTGGACCGGCGCGCGGAACTCGCCGCGGACCTACGGCCATTTCGGCCAGGCAGGCGGCTTCATCTGGGCAGATCCCGAACGGGAGCTGGCGCTGGTGGCCCTCACCAACCGCGACTTCGGGGAGTGGGCGCTGCAGCCGTGGCCGGCGCTTTCGGACGCCGTGATCGCCGAATACGGCTGAGGAAAAATGCACACTAGCGCAACACGGGTATCACAAGGCACAATAGACACGCACGACACACAAAATAGTTAGACATCCTGCTTGCCAGGTCCCGCCAGGTCGTTGGGGAAGACGTCCCTCGCGGAACCGAAGGAGCAGGATATGCGTGCGTCGAATCAATTCGCCGACGTGACGACTGGCGTGGTGTACGTGCACGCCTCGCCCGCGGCGGTATGCCCGCACGTCGAGTGGGCGTTGTCGTCGACCCTCGGGGCGAAGGCGAACCTCACGTGGACGCCGCAGCCGGCCATGCCCGGACAGCTGCGCGCGGTCACCAACTGGGTCGGGCCGGTGGGCACCGGCGCCCGGCTGGCCAACGCCTTGCGGTCGTGGTCGGTGCTGCGGTTCGAGGTCACCGAGGACCCCAGCCCCGGAGTGGACGGCCACCGATTCAGCCACACCCCGCAGCTCGGCCTGTGGAGCGGGGCGATGAGCGCCAACGGTGACGTCATGGTGGGGGAGATGCGGCTGCGGGCGCTGATGTCGCAGGGCGCCGACACCCTGGCCGCCGAACTGGACACCGTGCTCGGAACGGCGTGGGACGACGCCCTCGAGGCGTACCGCGACGGCGGCGAGGTCGGCGAGGTGACCTGGCTCAGCCGCGGCGTCGGCTAGGTCTCTGCAGGAATGTGCGGCGCTCGGATTTGATATCGCGGGCGATATCAATTTCGAAGAGCCGCTAGCGGTCCTCGGCCCGGCGCAGGATCCGCAGCGCGCCCTGTACGGCGCTGATCTCCGCGGGCAGCGGGCAGGCGAAGTCGCCGTCGGCGTAGACGTTGATGCCGGGGCATTCGACGTGGATGGATTTCGCCCGCGTCGTGCTCACCTCGTCGAGGTTGATGTGGGTGCCCTTGATGACGGTGGGAAACAGGCGGACCAGCTTGGTGCGCGACGCCTCGTGCACCATCGTGATGTCGAGCAGGCCGTCGGTGGGATCGGCGTGGGGGCAGATCAGCATGCCGCCGCCGTAGCTGCGGGTGTTGCCGAAGGCCGCCAGCGTGATGTCGGCATCGAGCTCGCGCGTCCCGTCGAGCACCATGCGGAACGGCAGGAGCCGCAGCTGCGACAGCTCGGCGAGCATCGCGAGGTAGTACCGCAACCGCCCGTGCGGCCAGCGCATCCGGTTGGCCCGGTCGGTCACCAGGGAGTCGAATCCGGTGGCCGCCACCGTGCCGAACCACTTGCGGGCCCCGTCGCTGTCGCGAATGCGGCCCAGGTCAACGGTTTCGGTGAAGCCGTCGACGATGACGTCGGCCGCGGCCTCGGGATCCTTGGTGGGCAGCCCGAATGCGCGGGCGTGGTCGTTGCCCGTTCCGGCCGCCACGATGCCCATCGGCACGTCGGTGCCCGCCAGCACCTGCAGCGCGTTGGACACGACGCCGTCCCCGCCGGTCACCATCACCGCGTCGGCACCCTTCTCCAGCGCCGCCCTCACCAGGTATCGCGCGTCTTGCGCGTCGTCGCCGATGATCTCGACGACCTCGACCCCGCGGTGGTGCAGCCGCGCGATCGCCAGCTGCGCCGCCCGGATCGCGGCCCCGTGCCCCGAGACGGGATTGGTCAGCGCGATCACCTTCGCGATCTCGCGCCGGGTCATGGAATCAGCTTGCCCGGGTTGAGGATTCCGGCCGGGTCGAGGGCCGCCTTGACCGAGCGCAGGACCTGCACGCCCAGCTCGCCGACCTCCTCGCCCATCCAGGGCCGGTGGTCGGCGCCGACCGCGTGGTGGTGGGTGATGGTCCCGCCGGTGGCCATGATCGCGTCGCACGCGGCCTTCTTGGCGGCGCGCCACTGCTCGATCGGATTGCCGCGCTGCCCGGCGACGACGGTGAAGTACAACGACGCGCCGGTTGGGTAGACGTGCGAGATGTGGCACATCACCAGGGCGGGCGTGCCGCTCGCGGCCAACGCCTCGGTAAGGGCTTGCGTCACAGCGGCTTTCAACGCGGGAACGTTGGACCAGTCGGTGGCGGTCTCGAGCGTCTCGCACAGCGCGCCCGCCGCCAGCAGCGAGTCCCGCAGATACGGCGCGCCGAACCGCCCGTGCTCCCACGCCCGGGCCGGCGCTTCGCCCAGCGACGTTCCGCCGTTGGCCGCCAGCAGCGAGCCGGTCTCGGCGTGCCGGCTTTCGACGTGTTCCTTGGTGCCCTCGAACACCGTGATGCCCAGGCAGCCGCCGGTGATCTGGCTTTCGCCGATGGACTCGGTGGTGGCCAGGTTGACCCCGGTCTCGGCCTCGTCGGAGAGCCGGATGACCGTCGGGCCGGTGCCGGTTTGCGTGACGGCGCGCAGGGCCGCGGCGCCGGTCTCGAAGTCGGGGAAGGACCACGCCTCGTAGCGGACGGCCTCCGGCACCCGGTGCACCCGCAGCCGCACCCGGGTGATGACGCCGAAGACGCCCTCCGAGCCGATCATCAGCTGACGCAGGTCGGGGCCCGCGGCGGACTCGGGCGCGCGGCCCAGGTCCAGGGTGCCCACCGGCGTGATCACGCGCAGGCCGCGCACCATGTCGTTGAAGCGGCCGTAGCCCGCCGAGTCCTGCCCGGAGGATCGCGTCGCGGCGAAGCCGCCGATCGTCGCGTATTCGAAGCTCTGCGGGAAATGGCCGAGCGAAAAGCCTTGGGCGCCAAGCATGCGTTCGGCGTCCGGCCCGGTGACGCCGGCCCCGAACACGGCCTGGCCGGACACCTCGTCGAGGGAGAAAAGTTGATCGAGGCGGCGCAGGTCGAGGGACACCACCGCCGCGAACTCGCCGCGAATGGGATCCAGGCCGCCGACCACGCTGGTGCCGCCGCCGAACGGAACGACGGCGATGCGATGGTGCGAGCAGTAGCGCAGGAGGGTGGCGACGGCGTCCTCGTCACCCGGGAGCAGGATCGCGTCGGGCGCATCCTGCACGCCGGTATCCCTGCGGCGCAGCAGGTCGAGGGTGGACTTGCCGCCGGCGTGCAGCAGCCGGTCCCGGTCGTCGGTGCGGCAGTACGCGGCGCCGACGATCTCGGCCAGCCCGTCGCGGTGGGCCTGCGGCAGCGCCGACGGGCGCAGCCGCACCTGATCGGGTTGTAGCCCGGCGGCACCGGAATCGTCCACGCCGACAGCCTGTTTCAGCAGCGCCCGAATCCCGTCGGAGAGCGGCTTGGCCGCTGCGGGGTCTCCCCACGCGTTCCACTTCATCGGGGGGAGGAGGCCATCGGCTTGCGTCATGCGTTACAGTATTACACATGCTGTCAATCAGTAACGAACGCGTCGCGGTGGACACGGGCGAACGCATCCTCGCGGCGGCGGCCAGCTGCGTGGTCGACTTCGGGGTGGACCGGGTGACCCTGGCCGAGATCGCGCGCCGCGCCGGTGTCAGCCGGCCCACGGTGTACCGGCGCTGGCCGGACACGCCGTCGATCGTGGCGGCGCTGTTGACCCGCCACATCACCGAGGTGATGCGCGACGCGCCGCTGCTCGGTGATGACCGCGAATCCCTTGTGCAACAGATCGTTACGGTGGCCAACTTGCTGCGCCGCGACCGGCTGGTCATGTCGGTGCTGCACTCCGAGCTCGCGCCGATCTACATCACCGAACGGCTCGGGACCAGCCAGCACATGCTGATCGACGCCCTCGCCGCCCGGCTGCGCGTGGCCCAGCGCAACGGCAGCGTGCGCACCGGCGACCCCGTCCAGCTGGCCACCATGGTGTTGCTGATCGTCCAGTCGACCATCCAGTCGGCGCAGATCGTCGAACCGCTTCTGGACGCCGACACGCTGGCGGTCGAACTCGCCTATTCGTTGAACGGATACCTCTCGTGATACCCGACCCCACCGCGCTGAACGCCGCCCGCCGCGAGGCCGACCTCGCGGCCCTGGCCGATGGCGAACCGCTGGACGTCGTCGTGATCGGCGGCGGCATCACCGGCGCCGGCATCGCCCTGGACGCCGCGTCGCGCGGGTTGCGGGTGGCGCTGGTGGAGAAGCACGACCTCGCGTTCGGCACCAGCCGGTGGAGTTCGAAACTCGTGCACGGCGGGCTGCGTTACCTGGCGACCGGCAACGTGGGCATCGCCCGCCGCAGCGCGCTCGAGCGGGGAATCCTGATGGGCCGCAATGCCCCTCACCTGGTGCACGCCATGCCGCAAGTGGTCCCGCTGCTGCCGTCGATGAGCCGGGGCAAGCGCGCGCTGGTGCGTGCGGGGTTCGTGGCCGGCGACGCGCTGCGGATGCTGGCGGGCACGTCGTCGTCGACCCTGCCCCGGTCGCGCCGGATCTCACCGGAGCGCGTCGTGCAGCTGGCGCCCACGGTCCAGCGGGCGGGGCTGGACGGGGGCCTGCTGGCCTACGACGGGCAGCTGATCGACGACGCCCGCTTGGTCACCGCGGTCGCGCGCACCGCGGCGCAACACGGCGCGCGGATCCTGACCTACGTGGCCGCGTCGAAGGCCACCGGCACCTCGGTGCGGCTGACCGACCAGCGCTCGGGGCAGTCGTTCGACGTGGCGGCCCGGGCGGTCATCAACGCCGCCGGGGTGTGGGCGGCCGAGGTCGACGGCCTGTTGCGGCTGCGGCCCAGCCGCGGGACGCATCTGGTGTTCGACGCCGAAGCGTTCGGGAATCCCACTGCGGCGCTGACGATTCCGATCCCCGGTGAGCTCAACCGGTTCGTGTTCGCGATGCCCGAGCAGCTGGGCCGGGTCTACCTGGGGCTGACCGACGAAGCCGCCCCCGGCCCGATCCCGGACGTGCCCACCCCCTCGGCCGACGAGGTCACGTTCCTGCTCGACACGGTCAACACCGCGTTGGGGGTCGCGCTCGGCCCGGCCGACGTCATCGGCGCCTACGCGGGGCTGCGGCCGTTGATCGACACCGGCGAGGGCCGCACCGCCGACGTCTCGCGCGAGCACGCCGTCGTGGAGTCGGCGTCCGGGGTGATCAGCGTGATCGGCGGCAAGCTGACCGAATACCGCTATATGGCCCAGGACGTGCTGGACCGCGCCGTCAGCCTGCGGCACCTGCGCGCCGCGAAGTGCCGGACGCACGACCTGCCGCTGGTCGGGGCGGCCGCCAATCCCGGGCCGCCGGGCTCCGGCCCGGTCGCCGGGTTGCCCGCCTCGCTGGTGCAGCGCTACGGCGCCGAGGCCGCCAAGGTCGTGGCAACCGCGACGTGCAAGCGCCCGACCGAGCCGGTCGCCGAGGGCATCGACGTCACTCGGGCGGAATTCGAGTACGCCATCACGCATGAGGGGGCGCTGGACGTCTCCGACATCGTGGACCGGCGGACCCGCATCGGCCTGGTGGAGTCCGATCGCGAGCGGGCGATGCCGGCGGCCGAGGAGTTCGTGGCACGCCTCCTCTAGGACGGCAAGGAACCCTCAGCGGTTCTGACTGTGAATATCTAATGACAGTAGCTATCATTTTAGCTATGACGACCTCACGCGTTCCCGTCCTCATCGTCGGCGCCGGCGCCGCCGGCCTCGCCACGTCGGCATTGCTCGGGAAACACGGGGTCCGCTCGCTGCTGGTCGAGAAGCGGCGGGAGGTCTTCCTCTACCCGAAGGCGCGCAACCTGAGCTTCCGCAGCCTGGAGATCCTGCGCGGGCTGGGGCTCGGCGACGAGGTGCACGCGGTCGCGGACCAAGTTTCGGCCTTGACGGTCAGACCGGCGCTCAACAGCGCCGAGGAGGGTCTGGCCATCGACATCAGCGCGCTCTTCGCGGGTCTCGACCAACTCAGCCCCGAGCCGGCGGCGCAGTACTGCCCGCAGAGCAGGCTCGAGCCGATCCTGCTCGCCGACACGCGCCGACGCGGCGGCGAGGTGCGCTACGGGACGGAGCTGTCGTCCCTGGAGCAGGACGAGGCGGGGGTCACCGCGGTGGTCCGCGACCTTGGCACCGGGGAGTCCGAAACCGTCCGCGCCGATTACCTCGTCGGCGCCGACGGCGTGCACAGCCCGATCCGAAACTGGTTGGGCATCAGCACGTCCGGTTACGGTGCGCTGCCGATCTTCGTCGTCTTCATCTACTTCCGGGCGCCCTGGACGAAGTACGTCTCGCACTTGGCCGACGGCGACGCCGTGCAAGTCAAGAACGCCGACGTGGACGGCATTTTCCTGCTGGTCCAGGGCGAGCTGGGAATGTTCGTCACCATGTATTTCCCCGGCAAGGGCGAGTCGGCCGATGAGTTCACCCCGCAACGGTGCCGGGAGCTGCTGCTCAAGGCGTTCGGCGAGCCCATCGACGTCGACGTCATCGAGGTCGCGGCCTGGCAACCCTACGAGCAGGTGGCCGACCAATTCCGCTGCGGCCGAACCTTTCTCGTCGGCGACTCGGCCCACACCATGCCGCCGTTCAAGGCCGGCGGGGCCAACACCGCGATCCAGAGTGCGCACAACCTGGCCTGGAAGCTGGCGGCCGTCCTGGACGGCACCGCCGGACCGGCGCTGCTGGACACCTACCACACCGAGCGGCACCCGGTGGGCCGGTTCGCCGCCCGGCAGTCGCTGACCGGCCCGACGCTCGACGTGCTACCCGTGACCGACGACCGCCCGCAGCTGCCGGCCGAGGAAGAGCGCCCGATGTTCGATCTGCTCATCGGATACCGCTACCACTCGGCGGCCGTTGTGAACGGGCCGCCGGTGGACGCCGACGCGGTGGAACTGGTGGGGGAGTTGCGCGCCCAACCCGGCACCCGGGTACCGCACGTCTGGCTGCGCGACGGGGTTTCGACGCTCGACCTGCTGGGCCCGGGGTTCACGGTGCTCACCGGCGACGAACGCTGGTGTGCCGCCGCGGCTTCGGCGTCGGTGGCCGCGCATCGCGTCGACAGCGACGAGTGGGCTACGGTCACCGGGCTCGGCCCGTCGGGCGCCCTGCTGGTGCGCCCGGACGATTTCGTCGGCTGGCGCTGCGACGCGCTGCCCGCGGACCCCGAAGGCGAACTGCGCCAAGCGCTTACGAAGATCCTCTGCAGAGGATGACGGCCCGCACGGATTTGATATCGCGGGCGATATCAAATCCGTGGGTCACCCAATGGTGAGAGAGCGGTGCCGCCGGGACTTACAGCGGGATGTTCTTGTGCCGACCGCGGCGCGCCGGGGCCTGAGCCAGCGCCTCGGTGAGCTTGCTGCGGGTGTGTGACGGGTCGATCTTCTCGTCGACCACACCGATCTCGATGGCGCTGTCCACGCCACCAGCGATCTTCTCGTGCTCGGCGGCGAGCTGGTCGTGCAGCGCCTCGCGCTCGTGATCGGGCGCGGCGGCCAGCTTCTTCTTGTGCAGGATGCCGACCGCGGCCTTGGCGCCCATCACCGCCACCTCGGCGTCCGGCCAGGCGTACACCTTGGTCGCATTCAGCGACCGCGAGTTCATCGCAATGTAGGCCCCGCCGTAGGTCTTTCGGGTGACCAGCGTGACCCGGGGCACCGTGCACTCGCCGAACGCGTGCAGCAGCTTCGCGCCGCGGCGCACCACGCCGCCCCACTCCTGGTCGACACCGGGCAGGTAGCCGGGCACGTCGACGATCACCACGAGCGGGATGCCGAACGCGTCGCAGAGGCGCACGAAACGCGCTGCCTTCTCGGCGCTTTCGGAGTTCAGGCAGCCGCCGAGGCGGAGCGGGTTGTTCGCCAGGACGCCCACCGTGCGGCCGGACAACCGGCCCAGCCCGATCACCATCGACGGCGCCCAGTTGGCCTGGAACTCGTCGAACGGCGTCTCGGCGTCCAGGATCGCGGTCACGATCGGACGCACGTCGTAGGCCCGCCGAGCCGATTCCGGCAACAGCGCGTGGATGTCGGTGTCACCGGCCTCGGCCTTGGAGCGGTCGAAATGACCCTGCTGGCAGAACAATCCGACCAGGCGACGGCCGCGCTCGTAGGCGTCGAGCTCGTCGTCGGCGACGATGTGGCAGACGCCGGACTTCTTGTGGTGGGTCTCCGGGCCGCCGAGGGACGCCATGTCGACGTCCTCGCCGGTCACGCTGCGCACCACGTCGGGGCCGGTGACGAACACCCGGCTCTCCGGTGCCATCACGATGACGTCGGTCAGGGCCGGCCCGTACGCGGCGCCGCCGGCGGCGAAACCGACGACCACCGAGATCTGCGGGATGTAGCCGGACGCCCGGATCATCGCCTCGAAGACCGTCCCGACGGCATGCAACGCCTTGACGCCCTCGGCCAACCGCGCCCCGCCGGAGTGCCAGATGCCCACGATCGGGCTCTGCTCCTCGATGGCGGTGTCGTAGGCGTTGACGATGTGCGCGCAGCCCTCGATACCCATGGCGCCGCCCATCACGGTGCCGTCGGTGCAGAAGGCGATGGTGCGCACACCGTTCACGGTGCCCGACGCAGAGAGCACACCCGAGCGGTCACGCTCGTGCAGCAGCTCGACGCTGCCCTCGTCGAAGAAGTTGCTCAGACGCAGCAACGGGTCCCTGGGGTCGAGCGACTCGCCGACCGACGCGGGGGCCATGATTGTCATCGCAGGTCTCCTGTTCTCCGGTGTGCTTTCTGGTTAGGGAAAGCGGGTCAGTACCGCCCGAAGGCGATGGCGACGTTGTGGCCGCCGAAGCCGAACGAGTTGTTGATCGCGTACTCGTACTTGCCCGGCCGCGGCTTGCCCGACACCACGTCCAAATCGATTTCTGGATCGAGGTTTTCGAGGTTCAGCGTCGGTGGAACGACCTGGTCCCGAAGGGCGAGCACGGTCAGGATCGACTCGACCGCGCCCACCGCGCCCACCGAGTGGCCCAGCGCCGCCTTCGGCGCGTAGACGGCCGCGTTGCCGCCGTGGGGGCCCAGCGCGTTGTTGATCGCCTTGCTCTCCGCGACGTCACCCACCGAAGTGCCGGTGGCGTGCGCGTTGACGTGGTCGATGTCGCTCGGGCTCAGGCCCGCCAGCTGGATCGCCCGGCTCATCGCGTGCCCCGCCCGCAACCCGTTGGGGTCCGGCGCGACCATGTGGTAGCCGTCCGAGGTGATGCTGGCCCCCATGATGCGGGCCAGGATGTTGGCCCCACGGGCCTTGGCGTGCTCCTCGGTCTCGATCACCATGAGCGCACCCGCCTCGCCGAACACGAAGCCGGTGCGGTCCCGGTCGAACGGGCGGCACGCGCCCGCCGGGTCGTCGTTCTTGGTCGACATCACGATGCGCATCTGCGCGAACGCCGCGATCGGCACCGCCTCGATCTTGGTCTCGACACCACCGCAGATGGCGATGTCGGCCTCCCCGAAGACGATGTTGCGCCACGCCTGGGCGACACCCTCGGAACCGGACGCGCACGCCGACACGGGCGTGATCACGCCGGCCTTGGCTTGCCGTTCCAGACCTACCGCCGCCGCCGCGCCGTTGGGCATGTACTTCTGCACGCCGAGCGGAGAAACCGCCCTCATGCCACGAGCGCGCATGTCGTCGTAGCTGAAGACCATTTCCTCCGACGACCCCAAACCGGTGCCGATCGACACCAGCAAGCGGTCGGAGTCGACCTCCGGGGAGCCGGCGTTCTCCCAGACCCGGCGGCTCAAGATGGTCGACATCCGCTGCAGATAACCCGTGCGCCGCAGCTCGACACGGGTCATCTGGCTGTCGAATTCCTCCAAAAGGTGCCCACCGATCTTGACGGGCAGGTCGAACTCCTCGACGAACGGGTCCTCGAGTCTGCGGATACCACTTTGGCCGTCCTGCAATAACTTCCAGGTGTTCTCGGCGTCAGTTGCCAGTGCGGTCGTCATGGCGACGCCGGTGACGACCACGTTCGGGAGTGTTTTCCCGGTAACCAGCTCTGTCATGGGTCTTGCGAACGTTCCTTCCGTACTTGTCCTGCTCCTCCTCGGGCCGCTCGCGGCCCGCGTCGTCGCGGGACCGTCGTGCTCAGTACCGCCCGAAGGCGAGCGCCACGTTGTGGCCACCGAATCCGAACGAGTTGTTGATGGCGTAACGGAAATCGCCGTAGCGAGGTTCGCCCGCGACAACATCAAGGTCGATCTCAGGATCAGGCGTTTCGTAATTCAACGTTGGCGGTATCACGCCGTCCCGAAGGCTCAATACCGTGAGAACAGATTCCAGCGCGCCGACCGCGCCGATGGAGTGGCCGAGAGCCGACTTCGGTGCGTACACCGCCGCCTGCTCGCAGCCTGCGACACGGATGGCGTTGGCCTCGGCCGTGTCGCCGATCGGTGTCGCCGTGCCGTGCGCGTTGACGTGGTCAATGTCCTTGGGGGACAAGCCGGCCAACTCGAGCGCCCGTTGCATGGCCCGGCCGGCGCGCACGCCGTCCGCGGCCGGCGCCACCATGTGGAACGCGTCCGAGGTGATGCCCGCACCCATCAACCGGGCCAGCGGCTTGGCGCCGCGAGCCTTGGCGTGCTCCTCGGTCTCGATGATCATCAGGGCCCCGGCCTCGCCGAACACGAAGCCGTCGCGGTCCTTGTCGAACGGCCGCGAGGCGCGCTCGGGCTCATCGTTGCGAGTGGACATGGCCCGCATCATCGAGAACGCCGCGATCGGCAGCGCCTCGATGGGACCCTCGACCCCGCCGCAGACGGCGAAGTCGGCGTCGCCCATCGCGATCTGGCGCCACGCGTGCGCGATCGCCTCCGAGCCCGACGAACATGCCGACACCGGGGTGATGACCCCGGCGCGAGCGCCCAGCTGCAGACCCACCACCGCCGCGGCGCCGTTGGGCATGATCATCTGGACGGCCAGCGGCGACACCTTGCGGGGGCCGCCCTCGTTCATCAGGTCGTAGCTCTCGACGATCCGCTCGGCGCCACCGAGCCCGGTGCCGACCACGACCGAGAACCGGTCGGGGTCGACCTCCGGGCTGCCGGCGGACTCCCACAACTGAGTGCTGAGCAGCTTGGCCAGCCGTTGGACGTATGACATACGCCGCAGGTCGAGCCTGCTCATGTGCTCGTCGATGGGCTCCTTGAGGTGCCCGCCGATCTTGACGGGCAGGTCCCACTTGGTGACGAACTCGTCCTCGAGTACGTGGATGCCGCTTTCGCCGGCCAACAATCCCTTCCACGTGCTCTCGATGTCCGGCGCGATCGACGTCGTCGCCGTGACGGCGGTCACCACAACGCTGGGGTAACCGCCATTAGCAGTGGAAGGCTTGCTCACTTGTCCGCTTCCATCCTCGCCTTGACGTTGGCGACGGCGTCGGGGTTCTCCGTCTCCAGCTTGGCGCGCAGGGCCTCGGCAGCCTCGGGGTTCTCTTCCTCGAGCTTCTGGATGTAGGAGACGACGTCACCGACGGTGCGCAGACCGGCGAGGTCCTCGTCCGGGATCTTCACGCCGTACTTGTCCTCGGTCTGGACGGCGATCTCAACCATCGACAGCGAGTCGATGTCCAGGTCGTCGACGAACGACTTCTCCGGGGTGACCTCGGACGGCTCGATACCGGTGACCTCTTCGATGATCTCCGCGATACCGGCGATGATTTCTTCCTGGCTGACGGCCACAGCGTCTTCCCTTCGTGATGTGTTGTGTTAATCGAACAGAGCGTTCTTATTAGAGCGTTATGTGGTTGTACTGGATGCGGCTATCAGAGTTCAGCCAGTGCGTCCAGGTCTGCGGGTGCCTTGACGGCGCGGGTCGCAACCCCCCGAAGTTCGCGTTTGGCGATGCCGGTCAGAGTGCCCGCAGGGGGGAACTCCACGGCCGCCGTGATCTCCCGGTCACGCATGGTCGCCGTGCACAGGTCCCAGCGCACCGGCTGGGTGAGCTGGGCGACCAGCGCCTCCATCGCCGCCGCCGCGGAGGCGACGGGCTGGCCGTCGCGGTTCGACAGCAGCGTGGCGGTGGGCTCGGCGGTCGCGACGGCGGCCGCCGCGGCGGCGTAACGGTCGAGCGCCGGAGCCATGTACTTCGTGTGGAACGCCCCGGCCACGCCGAGGGCGCGAACCCGGGCCTTGGCCGGCGGGTCCTCGGCCAGCTTCTCCAGCGCCGTCAGCGGGCCGGCGGCGACGATCTGGCCGGCGGCGTTGCGGTTGGCGGGGAACAGGTCGAGCTGCTCGAGACGGGCCAGCACCTCGGCCTCGTCACCGCCGAGCACCGCGGACATGCCGGTCGGCTCGATGGCGCACGCCTTGGCCATCTCGGCGCCACGGGTGGCGGCCAGGGCGACGGCGTCATCGGCGGCCATCACACCGGCGATCGCGTAGGCCGCGATCTCGCCGACGGAGTGGCCGGCGACGATCAGGTCTTTGTCGGCCAGCAGGCCGCGCTTGGTGAGCTCCTGGTGGGCCAGCAGCGTGGCGGCGACGACCAGGGGCTGAGTGACCGCGGTGTCGGTGATCTCCTCGATCGACGCGGTGGTGCCCAGCCGGACCAGGTCGAGGCCGCTGGCCTTCGACCACAGGTCGAGCTGGTCCGCGGCGCCCGGCAGGTCGAGCCACGGCGAGAGCATCCCCTCGGTCTGCGAACCCTGTCCGGGCGCAAGCAATGCAATCACGTGTTTAAGAGAACACTGTGGAAACGGTTTTGGCGGGTGTAACAGATTATGAACCTGGTCTTAGGTTTTTGTGTACTCCCCACAAAACCGCTCCGTAAGCTACGTGTTCGATACCGTCCGTTGATCTGTTGCCTGGGTCACTATTACTCGGATTGGCCCACAATAGCGGTCCTGACCGGCAGCGGAACGGGAGGCATGGGGTTGGTGCCGACGCTAGCTGTCGGAGTCGGGTAGTTCAGCTGGCCGACGGTCGCCGCCACTCGCAGCACGTAAGCGTCGCGGGGCTGCGTCGGATCCCGTCCGGTGAAGTCGGTGATCCGCTTGAGCCGGTAGCGCACGGTATTTGGATGAACGAACAACTTTCTGGCACAAGCTTCAATCGCGCCGCCACAATCCAAGTAAGCGTCAAGAGTCTCGATGAGCGTCGGTCCGGCGTCGGCCAGGGGTCCCATCACGTCGGTGTGCAACGCGACGATCGCCGACGCGTCACCCATCAGGGCGCGTTCCGGCAGGAGTTCCCGGGCCTGGACGGGCCGCGGCGCGCCCCGCCAGCCGCCGACGGCGTTCATCCCGGAAATCGCCTCGCTGGCGCTGTGATAGGCGGCCGTCAGCATCGGCGCCGTGGGCCCGATGACCACCGGGCCGTCGGAGAAGGCCTGCAGTAGGTCGCCGAGGAATTTGTCGGTTGGCGACAGTTGGCCGGACACGATAGCGACCAGCCAGGTGCCGTGCACGTCGGTGAGGGCGGCGCGGCCGTGCTGGGCGGCGATGTCGCGGACGTGCTGGCTGGCCCGCTGGTCGTCGCCCGGCCCCGTCGAGCCGTCCCGTCCGGGCGCCGGGACGCCCACCACGACGGTCGCCGGGGCGGTGGTGTCCCAGTTCAGCGCGGCGGCCCGGGAGAGCAGCTCGGGGCCGGTGTCGCCGCGGACCACGGCGTCGACGACGCTGGCCTCCATCCGGCTGTCCCACGTGCCGCGCGCCTCGGCGGCGTTGGCGTAGGCCGAGGCCGCTGTGAACGCCAGGTCGCGGCTGTACTTGAGGACGCCCACGGTCAGGGCGGTGAGCTGCTCCTCGGAGCGGGCGACCAGCGGCAACACCTCTTCGAAGAACTCCATGGTGACGCGCACCATGTCCACGCTGTGCCGCAGCGCGATCCGGCGAGCCAGGTCCTGGGGCACCAGCTCGAACGCCTGGGCGGTGTAGCTGACGTTGCTGTGCGGGTCCTGCATCCACTCTACGAAGTTGTTGATGGCCGTCTGCACCACCAGCGCCACGCTGGCCCGCTGCGAGGCTTCCAGGTCGGCGAAGAAGGGCAACCGGTCCTGCATGACCGAGACCGCCTCGGTGGCCAGCCGGCCGGAGTATTGCTTCAGCCGGCGCAGCACGGAGTCGGGCACCGTGTTGAGCATCTCCAGCGGCGAGCGGGGCTGCTTGGCGAACGGGCCGGCGAACGGGTTGTCATTCACCCCTAAAACCTACGCCACATTTTGGAAGTATCCGCCAAAGAGGTGGGCGGTTTTGGGCGTGCCTGCCTTTGAGGTGCGGCGCGAGCGTGAAGTTAGCTTCACGCTCGGCGCCCACCGTGAAGGTAACTTCACGCTCGGGGGGAGGGGGAGCGGGCGCTCAGGCCACGCCGGGGTCGGACGTCTGCTCCGGGGCGGCCCGCACGTCGTCGATCTTGTACTGGCGGGCGGCCGCAACCGGCACCGACGGGTCGATCTCACCGTCGCGGGCCAACGCCTCCAGCACCGCGACGACCTGGGACTCGGCGTCGGTGTTGAAGTAGCGCCGCGCGGCGGGCCGGGTGTCGGAGAAGCCGAAGCCGTCGGTGCCCAGCGTGACGTACGTGTTGGGCACCCACGGCCGGATCTGCTCGGGCACGGCGCGCATCCAGTCGGACACGGCGATCACGGGCCCGCTGGCGTTCGACAGGGCCTGGGTGACATAGGCGGTCCCGGCCGGCTGCTCGGGGTGACGCAGCTTCGCCTTCTCGACGGACAGGCCGTCGCGGTTCAGCTCGCCCCAGCTGGTCACCGACCACACGTCGGCGGCGACATCCCACTCGGCCAGCATCTCGGCCGCCTGCAGCGCCGACGGCATCGCCACCCCGGAGGCCAGGATGTGGGCGGTGTTGGCGCGCTGTTCGGTGGCCGCGCGGTAGCGGTAGATGCCCCGCAGCACGCCCTCGGGATCGAAGTTCTCCGGCTCCGGCGGCTGCACGTACGGCTCGTTGTAGACGGTGATGTAGAAGTACACGTCCTCGGGGTTCTCCCCGAACATCCGCGCCAGCCCGCTTTCCACGATGTAGGCGATTTCGTAGGCGAACGCCGGGTCGTAGGCGACCACGGCGGGATTGGTGCTGGCCAGCAGCAACGAGTGGCCGTCGGCGTGCTGCAGGCCCTCGCCGGTCAGCGTGGTGCGCCCCGCGGTGGCACCGAGCAGGAAGCCGCGGGCCATCTGGTCGGCGGCGGCCCACAGCCCGTCACCGGTGCGCTGGAAACCGAACATCGAATAGAAGATGTAGATCGGGATCATCGGCTCGTTGTGCGTCGCGTACGACGTGCCCGCCGCGATGAACGAGCCCACCGACCCCGCCTCGTTGATGCCCTCGTGCAGGATCTGCCCGACTTCGCTTTCCTTGTACGCCAGCATCAGCTCGGCGTCGACGGCGGTGTAGAGCTGGCCGAGGCGGTTGTAGATCTTCAGCGACGGGAACCACGAGTCCATCCCGAACGTCCGCGCCTCGTCGGGAATGATCGGCACGATGCGCGGCCCAATCTCCTTGTCCCGCAACACTTCCTTAAAGGTGCGCACGGTCGCCATCGTGGTGGCGACCTCCTGGGTGCCCGATCCCTTCTTCAGCGGGGCGTAGATGTCGCGCGCGGGCAGCTTTAGCGCCTTGGCCTTGGTGCGGCGCTCGGGCAGGAAGCCGCCGAGGGTGCGCCGGCGGTCGAGCATGTAGCGGATCTCCGGGGCGTCCGCCCCGGGGTGGTAGTAGGGCGGCAGGTAGGGGTTTTCGTCCAGCTGGGCGTCGCTGATCGGGATCCGCATCGAGTCCCGGAAGTGCTTAAGGTCTTCCAGCGCAAGCTTTTTCATCTGGTGGGTGGCGTTGCGGCCCTGGAAGTGCGCGCCCAGCGAGTAGCCCTTGATGGTCTTGGCCAGGATCACCGTCGGCTGGCCCTTGTGGTCGAGGGCGGCCCGGTAGGCGGCGTACACCTTGCGGTAGTCGTGGCCGCCGCGCTTGAGGTTCCAGATCTCGGCGTCGGTCATGTTCTCGACGAGCGCCTTGGTGCGCGGGTCGCGGCCGAAGAAGTGGTCGCGCACGTAGGCGCCGTCGTTGGCCTTGTACGTCTGGTAGTCGCCGTCCGGGGTGGTGTTCATCAGGTTCACCAGCGCGCCGTCGCGGTCGGCGTGCAGCAGCGCGTCCCACTCGCGGCCCCACACCACCTTGATGACGTTCCAGCCCGCGCCGCGGAAGAACGACTCCAACTCCTGGATGATCTTGCCGTTGCCGCGCACCGGGCCGTCGAGGCGCTGCAGGTTGCAGTTGATCACGAACGTCAGGTTGTCCAGGCCCTCCAGCGCGCCGACGTGCGCCAGCCCGCGGCTCTCCGGCTCGTCCATCTCGCCGTCGCCCAAAAAACACCACACGTGCTGGTCGGAGGTGTCCTTGATGCCTCGGTCGTGCAGGTAGTGGTTGAACCGCGCCTGGTAGATGGCGTTGAGCGGGCCCAGGCCCATCGACACGGTGGGGAACTCCCAGAAGTCGGGCATCAGCCGCGGGTGCGGGTAGGACGGGAGGCCGCCGCCGGCGTGGCTGTGTTCCTGGCGGAAGCCGTCCAGCCGGTCCTCGCTGAGCCGGCCTTCCAGGAAGGCGCGCGCATAGATCCCGGGCGACGCGTGGCCCTGGATGAACACCTGGTCGCCGCCGCCGGGATGCGATTTGCCCCGGAAGAAGTGGTTGAAGCCGACCTCGTACAGCGCCGCCGACGACGCGTACGTCGAAATGTGGCCGCCGACTCCGACTCCCGGGCGCTGCGCGCGGTGCACCATGATGGCGGCGTTCCAGCGGATCCAGGCGCGGAAGCGCCGCTCCACGTCCTCGTCCCCGGGAAACCACGGCTCGAGTTCGGTCGGGATCGTGTTGACGTAATCGGTTGACGTGAGCGACGGGATGGCGACGCGCTGCTCGCCGGCCCGTTCCAGCAGCCGCAACATCAAATAGCGGGCCCGCGCGGGCCCGGAGCGCTCCAGCAGCTCATCGAAGGACTCCAGCCACTCCGACGTCTCCTCGGGGTCGATGTCGGGCAGGTACGACGCCACGCCTTCGCGGATCACCCGAACGCGGTCGGGTTCGCTTGCGCTGCTAGGGGTTTTGGCCAGATCGTGGCGCGCGAACTCGGTTGTCAACGCACTCTCCTGTAGTTGGCGGGGCTTGTGCCCTCGGGGTGCCGTGCACCGTGTCCCTCTATCGTGCCGCACCGGCGTTTCGCGGGGCTAGCCGACATCGGGTAGCTGACGCGGGTTCACCCGGCGGACACGAACCCGTGCGTAGCAGAACGATCGGGGAGGTCACCCGGTAACGTCATGAGCCGTGCTCATTGGATGGCGTGCCGTCCTTGCGGGGGGTTCCCCCAGGCGAGGCGCTCTGGCGCTCGGATGTATCGCGGCGACGCTGATGGGGATCGTGGGGTGTACCACCGTCACCAACGGCACCGCCACCCCCGACACCCAGGTCGCCCCGGCGTACCGGCAGTCGGTGTCCGCGTCGGTGTCCGCGTCGTCGGCGACCTCGCGGGTCCGCGAATCGCAGCGGCAGCAATCGCTGACCACCCGGGCCGTGCGCACGTCGTGCGACACGCTGGCCACCTCGAGCAAGGACGCGATCGACAAGGTGAACATCTTCGTCGGCGCGTTCAACGCGGGCCGCAACACCGGCCCGACGGAGGGCCCGGCCATCGACGCGCTGAACAGCAGCGCCGACACCGTGAGCAACAGCTTCAACGATGCGCTGTCGCAGCAGCTGAAGGACGCGTTCAACACCTATATCGACGCCGCCCGCGGGGTGGCCAACGCGATCGGCACCCACGCCGCCACGGGCGAATTCAACAGGCGGGTGGACCGGCTCAACGACGCCAAGACCAAGGCGTTGAAACTGTGCCTGGCGTCCTTCTAAAGGCGCGGGTGTCGACGTGGTTGCGGCTGTGCGACGATAATCCCCATCGCACGGCGCGGGACGGCATAAGGAGGCTCCACGGTGGTCGCGGCGGATCACGCCCCGAGCTACGCTCGCAAACTGGGCATCCAACGAGACCAAGTTGTCCAGGAATGGGGCTGGGACGAGGACACCGACGACGAGATCCGGGCCGACGTCGAGGAAGCGTGTGGCGCTGAGCTGCTCGATGAGGACACCGACGAGGTGGTCGACGTCGTGCTGCTGTGGTGGCGTGACGGGGACGGCGATCTGGTGGACACCCTGATGGACGCGATCGGCCCGCTGGCCGAGGACGGCGTCATCTGGGTGCTGACGCCCAAGACCGGCAAGCCCGGCCACGTGCTGCCCGCCGAGATCGCCGAGGCCGCCCCGACCGCCGGCCTGATGCCGACCTCGTCGGTCAACCTGGGTGACTGGAGCGCCAGCCGGCTGGTGCAGCCGAAGTCCCGAACCGGGAAGCGTTGATGCTGCCCGTTGGCGCCACCGCCCCGGATTTCACACTGCGCGACCAAAACCAACAGCGGGTCACCCTGAGCTCGTATCGCGGCGCCAAGAACGTGCTGCTGGTGTTCTTCCCGCTGGCCTTCACCGGCATCTGCCAGGGCGAGCTGGACCAGCTGCGTGATCACCTGCCCGACTACGAGAACGACGACAGCGCGACGCTGGCCATCTCGGTGGGACCGCCGCCCACGCACCGGATCTGGTCGCTGGAAAGCGGGTTCACCTTCCCGGTGTTGTCGGACTTCTGGCCGCACGGCGAGGTCAGCCAGGCCTACGGCGTGTTCAACGACGAGGCCGGCTACCCGAACCGCGGCACCTTCGTCATCGACAAAGCCGGCGTCATCCGCTTCGCAGAGATGAAGCAACCCGGCGAATCCCGCAACCAGCGGCTGTGGACGGACGCGCTGGCGGCTTTGCGGGACTGAAAGTTTTGGGTACCCGGGCGTTGTGCGTGTAGCCTGCCTCGGGCACGGGCGCGTAGCTCAGTGGTAGAGCTCTGGTTTTACACACCAGCGGTCGGCGGTTCGATACCGTCCGCGCCCACACATTATTTGCGGCCTCGCGACCTTCGCGGCCTCGCGACCGTAACGCCATGGTGATTTTCGGGCCGAATTTTCGCCCTGGCGTTACGCCCACGGATCCCGGTTTTCGCGCTGTCCGCGGTGACCCCGTTATGGCAAGGTCGACGGCGTGGGCCAGCAGCCTGACTTCGACAGTGCCGGTGCGGGCGCTCGGCCCCGCGCCCGGGGCCGCTGCCGGCCGAGGCGGCTCAATCCGCATCGACGACGATGAATGGTGAATCCGTGGAACCGTTTCGCATCGACGTCCCCGACGTCGTCCTGGAAGACCTGCGGGCGCGGCTGGCGCGCACCCGATGGCCCGACGCCGAATGCGTCGACGACTGGAGCCAGGGCATGCCGCTGGCCTACACCCGCCAGCTGGCGGGCTACTGGGCCGACGAATACGACTGGCGGTCACGCGAGGCGGCGCTGAACCGCTTCGACCAGTTCATCACCGAAATCGACGGGCTGGACATCCATTTCATCCACCAGCGGTCGCCGCACGACGGGGCGTTCCCGCTGCTGATCACTCACGGCTGGCCCGGCTCGATCGTGGAGTTCCATAAGGTGATCGAGCCGCTGACCAACCCGGCGTCCGGGCGCGCCGAGGACGCCTTCCACGTGGTCTGCCCCTCGCTGCCGGGATACGGGTTCTCCGGCAAACCGACGCGCACGGGCTGGGGCGTGGAGAAGATCGCCGGGGCCTGGGAGGCGCTGATGCTGCGCCTGGGCTACGACCGCTACGGCGCGCAGGGCGGCGACTGGGGCGCCGCGGTGACCACCCAGATCGGCCGAAACGGGGGCCACTGCGCGGGCATCCACCTCAACATGCCGATCGGGCGGCCCACGCCGGAGTCCCTGAAGAACCCGACCGAGGAGGAGCAGCGGGCGATGGCCGCGCTGGCCGAGCACCGCAAGTGGGGCACCGGCTATTCCAAGCAGCAGTCCACCCGGCCGCAGACGCTGGGCTACGGGCTGGCCGATTCGCCGGTGGGGCAACTGGCGTGGATTGTCGAGAAGTTCTGGGCGTGGGCCGATTGCGACGGCCACCCGGAGAACGTGTTCACCCGCGACGAGCTCCTCGACAACGTGATGCTCTATTGGGTGACCGACACCGCGGCGTCGTCGGCCCGGCTGTACTGGGAGAGCTTCAGGGTGTTCGGGCAGGTGGACCGCGTCGAATTACCCACGGGCGTCGCGGCTTTCCCGCACGAGCTGCTGAAGGCGCCGAGAAGCTGGTGCGAGCCGGTCTACAACATCACGCATTGGACAACGATGGAGCGCGGCGGGCATTTCGCGGCGTTCGAGCAACCGGAGCTGTTCGTCGACGACGTCCGCGCGTTCTTCGCCACCGTGCGGCCCTAGACGATCCGCCAACCCCGTCGCGCACGAAATCGCATGTCCCACAAGTAGATCTGATACCCCAGGAGCCAGATCCCGTGCGGTAGGAAGAGGTCCGCCAGCCGCAGGGCGGACAGCAGCCAGTCGAACCGGCGCTGCCGGCCCGGCGACCAGTCCAACCGCATCAACTCGCGGAACTCCGGAGCCAGGAACCCCGTCGTCGCAAACAGGTTGAACGGGCCGGCCAGGACCCGCAACGGCCACGGCAGGAACGCCAGCGACGCCACGCCGCGCAGATGCTCCCGCACCGGCGGGTCGATGCGCAGCTCGTCGAGCGAGCGCTTCCAGTACGCGTCGAACGCCGCCCGGTCCGGCGGCCACATGCCCTCGGGCACCTGCAAAGTGGTGCCCAGCCGCGCGGCGTCGAGATAGACGGCGTCGGCGGTGGCATCGTCCAACGGGCCGTGCAGGAACTCGTGCTGGTCCACGAAATAGCGGTACAGGCACGCGGCCACCCACAGCTGCAACCTGGGGTCGAAAGCGTTGTAGGACACCGGACTTGACGACGTCGAACGGACCTGTCGGTGCACGACGTCGACGGCGCCGCGGATCAGCGCGCGGTCGGACTCGGTCCCGATGGTGGCGACCGCCAGGTAGGTGCCCGTGGTGCGGGCCCGCTTGAACGGATGCTTGTAGACGTTGCCGCTGTCCACCGGGCTCTCCAGCACCCCATACCCGACGCCCGGCAACGACAACTGCATGATCACGTTCGCGGCCGGGAGCAACAGTGCCGCCGGGTTCAGCAGGTCGGCGACCCGGCTCGCGGGCCGCTTCATCGCGGACGACGCCATGTCCCCGAGTGAACCACGTACCGGAGCCCGGAGGTTATAACCGGCGGAAAACGGGCACGCCTAGCCAGATGAGCACCCAATTCGGCGTCCCGGCCACCGGCCCGGCGCGCCACCGCGCGGCCGCACCGACGGGCGCGTTCGACTCGCCCCTGCTGATGTGGTGGGTGATCGTCGTCCTGATCGCCGCGGTGATCGTCGCCGGGATGTTCGCCATGGCCTAGCCGATCGGCCGCGTGTGAGACGCTGCCAGGGTGTTGGCGACGCGGACCCGGCTGACCGGCGTCCTGGCGGGCTACCTGGCCGACGTGGCGTTCGGCGACCCGGCGCGGGGGCACCCGGTCGCGGCGTTCGGCCGGGCCGCCGCCGAGCTCGAGCGCGTGACCTACCGCGACACCAGGCTCGCGGGCGTGGTGCACGTCGGCGCGCTGGTGGCAATGGTGGGCCTGCTCGGCGCCGCCCTGCAACGGGCCGCCGACCGCGGCGGTTGGCCCTCGTCGGTCGCGGCCACCGCCGCGGCCACCTGGGTGTCGGTGGGCGGCACGTCGCTGGCGCGCACCGGCCTGGTGATGGCGGAACTGCTGGAGCGCGGGGACGTCGAGGGCGCGCGGCGCCTGCTGCCGTCGTTGTGCGGGCGCGATCCGGCGTGGCTGGACGCCGCGGGCCTGGCGCGTGCGTCGCTGGAATCGGTCGCGGAGAACACGTCCGACGCCCAGGTGGCGCCGCTGCTGTGCGCCGCCGTGGGCGGCGTCCCCGCGGTGCTGGCCTACCGCGCTATCAACACGCTCGACTCGATGGTCGGCTACCGCTCGGCGCGGTATGCCCGATTCGGTTGGGCCGCAGCCAGATTGGACGATGCGGCCAACTATGCCGGCGCACGGGCGACGGCGGCGCTGGTGGTGCTGTGCGCGCCCTTCGTCAGCGGGTCGGCCTCGGGTGCGGTGCGCGCCTGGCGCCGTGACGCCGCCCGCCACCCCAGCCCCAACGCCGGCGTCGTCGAGGCGGCGTTCGCCGGG
>NZ_LZJW01000032.1 GCF_001667885.1 Mycobacterium scrofulaceum
GCCAGGACCACTTGGATCAGGGGGTGATGGGTCAGGCTGCGGGTGGGGTGCAGCCGTTCGACGAGGACTTCGAAGGGGACGTCCTGGTGCTCATAGGCGGCCAGGCTGCGCTGCTGGACCTGGGCCAACACCTCAGCCACGGTCGGATTTCCAGCCAGGTCGGTGCGCAATACCAATGTGTTGACGAAAAATCCGACCAACTCATCAAGCGCAGGATCACGGCGCCCGGCGATCGGGAACCCCACCGCCACATCCGAAGTCGCGCACAACTTTGCCAAGACGACCGCCAACGCGGCCTGTACCACCATGAAACTGGTCGCATTGTGCTCACCTGCCACCTCCCTCACCCGCTGCTGCAACTCGGCCGGCCATTCCACGGCCAGCCGCGCGCCCCGATAATCGGCCACCGCGGGATACGGCCGATCCGTGGGCAACTCCAACCGCTCCGGCATCCCCGCCAACGCATCCAGCCAATAGGTCAGCTGCGCGCTGATGGCGCTGTGCGGGTCCTCGAGATCCCCGAATTGCGCCCGCTGCCACAACGTGTAATCGACGTACTGCACCGCAATCGGCGCCCAGCCCGGCGCGCCACCCGCACACCGACTGGCATAGGCCACCCCGAGATCACGCACCAACGGCGTAATCG
>NZ_LZJW01000033.1 GCF_001667885.1 Mycobacterium scrofulaceum
CCGGTCGACACCGAGCGCGCGTTGACCGCGCCGTTGGTGGCCGCGGCGGCCGACCTCGTCGGCACGGCGAGCGCCGCCTTGAACCGGGCCGTCGAACACGCGAAGACGCGCCGCCAGTTCGGCACGCCGATCGGCGCGTTCCAGGGCATCAAGCACGCGCTGGCCGACAACTACGTCGGATTGGAGCGCGCCCGCAGTCTCACCTACGCCGCGGCCGCCCGGCTGGACGACCCGACCACGACGCCCGCGGAGGCGTGGACCACCGCGGCGCTCGCCGTGCCGACGAGGTCGGCCGCCGCGGCCACCAACGGCGCGGTCAACGCGCGCTCGGTGTCGACCGGTGCGGTGACCAACGGCTCGGCGTCGACCTCGACGTCGGCCAGCGGCTGCGCGGGGTCGGTCGACTCACCGGGGATGACGGATACCCCGTCGGCGCAGCGCACGACCGCCACCACCGTGCGATCGGGGGCGGTGTCGGCCCGCGCCAGCGTGACGAGCAGCTCGGCGCGGGACAGGTTGGGCACCGCCACCGCCCGTCCGCGCAAGCGCCCGGCGCGCAGCGTCATCGGCGCCCCCGGTAGCCGAGATCCCTTGGTGTGCACGGCCAGCGTGGCGACCACACCGCCGGCGATGTCGTCGAGAACCGCGTCGAGGCCCGCGCCCCGCAACGCGCCGGCGGCCAGGCCGACGCTGCTCAACAGCGGGATCGGCGCGATGGCGGCACCGCATTCCTCGAGCACCACCGCGAGCTCAACCGGTCCGTAGTCGCCGGCCCCGGGGGCGGCCAGTTCCGTCCACCCGAGGTCGACGACCGTCTTCCACAGCGTGCGCCACCGCTCCGGATCCGTCATCGCCTGCCGGGCGGAGTCGGGCGGGCTCTCGGTACGCAGGATGTCGCGCACGGTCTCGCGCAGCGACAGCTGCTCCGCGTTCAGTCCAACATCCATAAGACCCCTAACATAATAAAAATAGTAAACTAGCGGCCCGGTCCGCAATCGCACGGGAATAGACGTTTGAGGTGGGCGCATGGTCGAGTGGTATTTGTTCCTGCCGCAGGTGCGGATGTCGGCGGCCGACATCGTCGAGCGGGCCCGCCACGCGGAGGGGAGCGGCTTTGACGGCATGGCGTTCATCGACCATCTCGAGGCGCCGGGGCTGCCCGACGAAAGCATCTGGGAGGCAATGGGCATTGCCGGCTGGGTGGCGGCCAGGACGGAGCGGCTGCGGATTGGTCACCTGGTGTTGTGCGACGCGTTTCGCCACCCGGCCGTGCTTGCCAAACAGGCCGTCACTTTGTCGGACGCATCCGAGGGCCGGTTCGATCTGGGGCTGGGCGCCGGCTCCTGGCCCACGGAGTTCACCAGATTCGCTGTGGGTCAGCAGGATCCGAAGGCCAGGGTCGCACAGCTCGGGCGCCATCTGGAACTGATCCGGGAATACTGGGGCGATGGGGCGGGGGATACCGTGCAGTCCCCGCGGCGGACCTATCCGATACCGCTGGTTTTGGGCGGAACGGGACCGCGGATGATGGAACTCGTTCGCAGGCATGCGGATTGGTGGAATGTGCCGGCAAACCACCTCGACCGACTGCCCAAGCTGGCCCCCGAAGCCGGGTCCGCCCGGGTGTCGATCCAGCAGATGGTGGGATTCGCCCGGGCCGGCAGCGATCCGCAGGCCGTCCGTGAGGTGAGCACTCGCCGATTCGGCAACCTGGGCTCGGGCCTGGTCTGCGGCGACGCCGACGAGCTGGTCGGCCACTTCGGCGGCCTGGCCGCCCAGGGGGTCGAGCGGTTCTACGTGTGGTTCGCCGACTTCGCCAAGCCCGACTCCCTGCACGAGTTCGGCGAATCGGTGATCAAGGCTTTCCCTGGCGGCGCCGCCGCGCCTCGGTAGGAACGACCGGCGGCCGGGCGAACGGCCCGCGCTGCACCGCGCTGAGCCGGACCTCCGGCAGGTCGACGGACGGGTCGACGGTGTCCAGCCACGCGACCGTGTCCGCGACATCGGACACGCGAATCGCGTACATCTCGAAGGGGACGTCCTGCAGCATCTCGGTTTCCACCGGGCCCGGCGTCACGATGTGCACGGCGATGCCGTCGCGGTCGACCTCCAGCGCCAGGGCGCGGGCGAACGCGTTCATGCCGGCCTTCGATGCCGAGTAGGCGGTGCGGGCCATCATCGGTTCGTGCGCCGCCGACGACGAGATGAACACGAACCGCGAACCCGCGCGCATCCTTGGCAACGCGGCGGAGGTGACCACGAAGCACGAGTCGAGGTTGGCCGAGATGATGGTCCGCCACTGCTCGAATGTCTGCTTGCGCGCGTACGTTCCGCCCAGCGTGCCCGCCGCGTGGACGACCAGGTCGACGCTCTCCAAAAAGCCTGTGGCCGCAGCGAATCCGTCAGGATCCGAGGCGTCGGCCACCACGTGACGCGCGCCGATCTCCTCGGCGGCGGCGCGCAACGGAGCCTCTCGACGCGCCGCCAGCACCACGTCGTAACCCAGCTCGACCAACTTGCGTGCGCACGCTTTGCCGATCCCGCCGCTGCCGCCGGTGACCAATGCGGTTCTCAAGGGGCGCCTCTTAGGGTTGCCGGAAATCCCGCGTCCGCGACAAAGCCTGCGGTGAGAGCGCGTGGATGAGTTGACCGTGCCGTTCGGAGAGCACGTACGTCTGCGTGTCGGCGAGATGGCGACCCGCGATGCGGCGCGCCCGGTCGACATCACCTTCCGCGATGGTCTCGGTCAGCTTGACATGCGTGCCGAGGACGGCGCGGCGTTGGGCCAGCGAGGGGTAGGTGCCCCGCGCCGCGCTTTCGTCCGCCCATTGTTGTTCGTGGCTGGTCCACAGCGTCTCCAAGCTGCCGACCACCGCGATGATGGTGTGGTTTCCGCAGCCGCGCACCACGAGATCGTGGAATTCCCGGCCGATTTCGGTGAAGAGCGCGCCGTCCTCGATGTTCTCGGCCATGGCGTCGTTCACCCGGTTGAGTTCCGGGACCAACGTATCCGCGCGGTCCGGCCGCCGGGCGGCCAGCGCGGCGCACGCGGGCTCGAGTTCCTGCAACGCCATTCCGAGGTCGGCAACCGCGACCGACTCGCTCTGCAGCAAGAGTCCGAGCATGTATGCGGCGCTGGTTTTGGCCGGCGCGTGCACGACCGCGCCGCCGCGGTTGCCCCGCCGGACCGACACCAGACCCTCGGTCTCGAGAATGCGCAACGCTTCGCGCAGCGAAACCAAACTCACATTGAACTGCTCGACCAATACCTCTTGCCGCGGCAACAGGTCGCCGTCCGCCAGGTCGCCGTTGATGATCTGACGGCGCAACTCGTCGGCTACGATCTCAGCGATCCGCGGCGCCGACAATCGGCGACGGGCGTCGCGCCCAATTCCCAAGTCGGTCATCCGATCCTCGAAACCAATCAACTCGCTGGCTTAGCTATTTTAGCAGTAATGGTATAAATAGCTTCTTCGATCGCGTGTCGATCGGGAGGGCGGGTGTAAGTGAGCGAGCGGTCCGACAGCCGGCCCACACCGCTGCACGACCTGCGTGTCGTCGAGATCAGCGACCGGATCGCCGGCAGCTACTGCGGGAAGCTGCTGGCGGACGCCGGCGCGCAGGTGCGCAAAATCGAACCGCCGCAAGGGGATTGGCTGCGCAACTATTCGGCGACGCGATCGCCGGTGCCGGACGGGAAGAGTTCGCCGTTTTTCGCCTTCCTCAACGCCGGCAAGCGCAGCCTGACCTGCCGGCCCGGCTCCGCGCGGTTTTCCGCGGAACTGGCCGCCGCGGACGTGGTGGTGATCACGGCCGGGCGCGAGCGGGCCGCAGCGCTGGGCGTCGACCCGCAGCTCCTGCTGGCCGCCGCGCCTGCTGCCGTCATCGTCACGATCTCCGACTTCGGCTGGACCGGACCGTACGCCCGGCGGGCCGCCAGCGAATTCACCCTTCAGGCGTGGGCGGGCTCGCCCGGCTTCCGCGGTGACCCCGCCGGGCCGCCGATCTCGATCGGCGGCGACCTGGGGGAGTATATGGGCGGCGTGTATGCCGCATTCGGCGTGCTCGCCGTGCGCCGCCGCGTCGAACGCGGCGGACCCGGCGAGCACCTCGATCTGTCCATGCTCGAGGCGTTGACCGCGATGCAGAGCAGCGAATGGCTGCATTCTCAGCTGCTGCGCGTGCCGCCGGTCCGCCGCACGCTCGAAGTCCCGTCGATCGAGCCCGCCAAGGACGGCTATGTCGGGATCACCATGGTCACCGGCCAGCAATGGCTCGACTTCCTCGCGATGGTCGAATGCCCGCAGCTCGAGGAGATCGAACAGCTCCGCTTCCAGATCGGCCGGTGGGCCTACCGCGACCTGATCCGCGAACAGATCGGCCCCTGGCTGGCCGAACGGACCGTCGAGGAGATCGTCGAGCTCGGTCAACTGTTCCGGTTGCCCGTCGCGGCGCTGGGCAACGGCTCCACCATCCGGGAAATGGAGTACGTGAAGCAGCGCGGGGCCTTCGTCCGCAACCCCGCCGGTTTTCACCAGCCCCGGGCGCCGTGGCTGATGTCGGAGTGCGCGCCCGCCCTGCCGCGCGGCACCCCCGCCCTGGGTGAGGCCGATGATGAAACTCCGTGGCTCCCAAGGGAAATCGCTTCGCCTTCGCCGGCGACCGAACTGCCCCTGGCCGCGGTGCGCGTCGTCGACCTGACCGCGTTCTGGGCCGGTCCCGCGGCCACCCACCTACTGGCCGCGTTCGGCGCCGACGTCGTCAAGGTGGAATCGATACAGCGGCCCGACGGCATTCGCTACTCCGGCGGCATGCGCACCGACGTCGACGACTGGTGGGAGTACGGCTGGGTGTTCCACGCCATGAACACCAACAAGCGTTCGGTGACCCTGGATTTGGGGTCCGAGGACGGGCGGCGGCTGTTCACCGAGTTGGCCGCCGGCGCCGACGTGGTGATCGAGAACTTCTCGCCTCGGGTGATGGAACAGTTCGGCCTGACCGCCGAGGCGCTGCTGGACGTCAACCCCAAGCTCGTGGTCGCCAGGATGCCCGCCTTCGGGCTGGACGGGCCGTGGCGGGACCGGGTGGGATTCGCCCCCACGATGGAACAGATCGCCGGCCTGGCCTGGGTAACCGGATTGCCCGACACCCCGCCGGTCACTCCGCGCGGGGCGTGCGACCCGCTGGCGGGGGTGCACGCCGCCTTCGCCGTGCTGGCCGCGCTGAACTTCGCCGACCGCACCGGATCGGGCCAGCTCGTCGAGCTGCCGATGCTCGAGACGGTGCTGAACGCCACCGCGATACAGGCGATCGAATCCGAGGTCTTCGGCACGACGCTGACCCGGCGGGGCAACCGCGGTTTCGGCGACGCGATCCAGAACATCTACCGCTGCGCCGGCGAAGACGACTGGATCGCGGTCACCGTGCGCGACGACCGGGAGTGGGATGCTCTGGTCGAGGTGCTGGATCGACCGGCCTGGTGTGTCGAGGAGCTGTCCACCGTCGCCGGGCGGCTCCAGCGGGCCGACGACATCGATCGCCGGCTGGCGGCGTGGTTCGCCCGGCAACCGCTTCACCCGACGGTCGAGCGATTGGCCGTCGCGGGCATACCCGCCGCCCCGGTGGTGTCGCCCTCGCTGGTCACCGACAATCCCCAACTGCGCCATCGGGGCTTCCTGGAAACCCTGCACCACGCCAGCACCGGTGCGGGCCTCTATCCCTGCCCACCGTTCGCGCGGCTCGGCGGCCAGGACAAGTGGCTGCTGCGGCCGCCACCGCGATTGGGCGAGCACAATGAGGAGATACTGCGCGATCGGTGCGGGCTGACCGGCGAAGAACTGACACGCCTCGCGAGCAGCGGGGTGATCGGGACCCGACCCAAGGGCCTCTAGAGAAGTGGAGGGCATCTCATGCGTGTGACGGTTGACGAAAACCTCTGTGAGGCAAACGGTTTCTGCGAATCGCTGGCACCGGAAGTCTTCGAGCTGGGGGACGAGGACGTGGTGCAGATCGCGGACGGCCCCGTGCCGCCGCGGTTGGAGATCGACGTGCGTGCCGCGGTGGACCAGTGCCCCAAGGCCGCGCTGCGGCTGATCGACTGACCCGAGCCCCCTAGCGCCGGTCGGTCACCGAGATCGGCATCTCGTCGTAGATCGACATGTTCGTCATCAGGTTCGGATAAGCCACCGTGGCCGGCCCGATCTCGATGTCGTCGCAGCGCAGCAGCAATTCGTCGAACACCGCGCGGAGTTCCGCGCGCGCGAGCATCGCGCCGAGGCAGTGGTGCGGTCCGCCGCCGCCGAACGCCACGTGCGGGTTGGGTTGACGGCCGACGTCGAAGCTGAACGGTGAGTCGAAGACCTCATCGTCGCGGTTGGCCGACCGCAGCATCGACACCACGCGCTCACCCTTGGCGATGTGCTGGCCGTCCATCTCCACATCGACCTTGGCGGTACGCGTCCAGTAGGCCACCGGCGACGCCCAGCGCAACACCTCCTCGACCGCGGTCGGCCGCACGCCTTCGTCCGTGCGGTAGCGCTCGGCCTGCTGCGGGTTGGCCAGAAAAGCCTGCAGCCCGATCGCCAGGGCGTTCTTGGTGGTGTCGCTGCCGGCGAAAGCCAGGACGAAGAAGAAGAATTCGAGTTCGTTGGGGGCCAACCTGAACTCCGCACCGTCGTCGCCGGTGATCACCGCCGACGCGAGCGTGCTCCAGATGTCGTCGGTGGGATTGCGCCGCTTCTCGGCGGTCAGTTCCATGGCGTAGTCGAAGACCGAGGCAAAAAGCTCGAGTTCCACCTGCCCGGTCGGGTGCGCTTCCGGCACAAGCGCCTTCAGGATGCGGTCGAAGAGGTCGAAGACGCGGGGTCTGTCCTCCTCCGGGATGCCGATGATGTCGCCGATCACCGTCATCGGCAACGCGTCGGCGACGTCCTCGATCCAGTCTCCGCCGCCCGCGGCGAGCAGGTCGTCGATCATCCGCGCCGCACGCGCGCGGATGCCGGCCTCCAGCTTGGCGATCGCTCGCGGATTGAACGCGTTGGAAATGAGCTTGCGACGCTTGTTCAGGTCCGGGGGATCCAGCGTGATGATCGTCGGCGACGACGAGAACATGGCGACGGGCTGAATGAGCGGCCCGTCGGCCGCAGTGAACGAGTCGGTGTCGCGGTGCAGCCGAACGGCGTGCCGGTGTTTGGTCGCCACCCAGAAATCCCGGTGCACCGTCTTGGCGACGCCGGGCGTCAGTTCGTGTCGGAACAACGGCCGGCTGCGGCGCAACTCCGCGAACACGTCGTCCGGAAAGCCGTTGCGCCACAGCGCGAAGTCGGAAAGGTCTACTGCCGCAGCCGTCATCTTCAAACCCCGCTCTGCCGGACGCTTTCGGTGGCGCGTTGACGTTCAATGCTTAAAATAGTAAAAATAGACCTTGTCGTCGAACCGCGGTGAGTGAAGGGCGGCCCAGTTGCGCTCGGCTCGCCTGGGCAGGGCGGGATATGGAGAGCTCGTGACGCATACAATTTCGGACCCGGCTTCGGATTCGGCCGGAGATCCCTCGGAACGCGAGTTCGGGCAGACCGGCATCGCGCTGTCGACCTACCGGTTCCCGACGGGCTGGTTCATCGTGTCGTTCGGCTCCGACTTGGCCGCCGGCCAGGTCAAGCGTGCCCATTACTTCGGTGAGGAACTCGTCATCTTCCGCACCGAGTCCGGCCAGGTGCACGTGATGGACGCCTATTGCCAGCACCTGGGCGCCAATTTGGGCGTCGGCGGCACCGTGGAAGGCGACAACATCGTCTGCCCCTGGCACGGCTGGCGGTGGCGCGGTGACGGCACCAATGCGCTGATTCCCTACAGCAAGATCGGTTGCAAGAACAACGTCCGCATCCGCACCTACCCGACGGTGGAGTGGTACGGCTTCATCCTGGCCTGGCACGAGCGCCACGGGCGGGCGCCGTACTGGCAGCCGCCCGTGCTGCCGGAACTGGAAACAAACGAGTATTACCCGCTGCATCCGCACACCCAGATGGTGAACCGGGTGAAGGTGCACCCGCAGATGATCATCGAGAACGCCGCCGACCCGTACCACGTGCAATACGTGCATAAGGCCGCCAACCCCGCCACCACCGCGTCGTTCGAGGTCTCCGGCTACCACCTGCACGCGACCGTCAACGCCCACTTCGGGGGCGGCCGCGCGTCGACCTGGCTGACTCCCAACGGGCCCGTCGACGCCAAGATCATCTACGACAACTACTCACTGGGGCTGGGCGTCGTCCGCTTCCCGAGCGAGCTGGTGGCCACCGTCCAGGTCACCGGTCAGACGCCCGTCGACGAGGACTACACCGACTACTTCTACACGCAGGCGTCGGTCCGCGAGCCGGGCGACACGGGCGACGTGCCGACCGGTCGCGCGGCCAAATTCCTGGCGCTGCAGCAGGAAGTCATCAAGCAGGACTTCTTCACCTGGGAGAACATGAAGTACCTGGAGAAGCCGAACCTGGCTCCCGAAGAGGCGCACGACTACGCGGCCCTTCGTCGCTGGGCGCACCGCTTCTACCCGGGCACGCAGCCGTCGCCGTCCGATTTCGGCTACACCGCGGCCGGTGAGCCCGATCCGGCGGCCGCGAAAGCCTAACCGGAAACCCTGCAGGCCTCATGTGCCCCGACCGGAGCGGACCTCTTGGCCCCTCCGATTTCGGTGTCGAAAGTTTCACCGTCCCGGCGGTGCTCGACGTGCGCGCCGAGCAGTACCCCGACCGGGTGATGATGTCTATCGCCGGCGTCGACGTGACCTTCGAGCAGATGCGGCAGCGGTCCTGCGCCGCGGCGAACATGCTCGCGGACCTCGGTGTTGGCGCCGGTGATTGCGTGGCGCTGTTCACCGGAACGTGCCCGGAATGGGTGTACTTCTGGCTGGGCGCGGCGCGCCTCGGTGCGGTGAGTGCGGCCGTCAACGCCGCGAACAAGGGCGACTTCCTGCTGCACACCCTGCGGCTGTCGCGGGCCAAGGTGGTCCTTACCGACACCGAACGGCGGCCCCGGCTCGACGAGGTTGCCGGCGCGCTGGACACCGCGCCCCGCATTGTGCTGCAAGACGATTCACTCAGGGCGGCGTTGAGCAGCGGCGGGCGTTCCCAGGATGCGTGCACCGCGTCGGGGGAGGTGGGCGCTCTGTTCTTCACGTCCGGCACCACCGGTCCATCGAAAGCGGTTGCCACGACGTGGCATTACCTGTTCACGGTGGCCGCGACGGTCGCGTCGGCCTGGGAATTGCGTGCCGGGGAGGTGCTGTGGACGGCGATGCCGCTGTTTCACCTGAGCGCGGCTCCCAGCGTGTTGGCCCCGATGCTGCTCGGCGCCACGACCGTGCTGGCCCAGGCGTTTCACCCCGGCGAGGTGTGGGACGGCATCCGCGCGAGCAATGCCGTCGGCTTCGCCGGCGCCGGCGCGATGGTGTCGATGCTGCATAACCTGCCCGCGGATCCCCAGGACGCCCAGCTGCCACTGCGGTTCATCTCCGCGGCTCCGATCGACGCCAAGGCGTATCGCGACATCGAAAAGCGTTACGGCTGCCGGATCGTCACGATGTACGGGATGACCGAGGCGTTTCCGATCGCGGTCAAGGCGCTGGCCGACGACGGGGTGCCGGGGACGTCGGGCCGGCCGAATCCGAACTTCGACGTGCGCATCGTCGACGAAGACGGCGATCCGCTGCCCGCCGGCGCGGTCGGCGAGATCGCCTGCCGGCCCAGGTACCCGGGCGTGATGAGCGAAGGCTATATCGACGAGGACTCACGCGTGATTCCACACTCAGAATGGTTTCGCACCGGCGACCTCGGCCGGCTCGACACGGAAGGGAACCTCACCTACGTCGACCGCCGCAAGGATTCGCTGCGCCGGCGGGGAGAGAACGTTTCCTCGGTCGAAGTGGAGGCCGTCGTCATGAGCCATCCGGCCGTGGCCGAAGCGGCCGCGGTCGGGGTGCCCAGTGCGCTGGGCGAAGACGACATCCTGCTGCTGGTGACGTTGCGGCCGGGCGCCACAGTCGATTACACCGAGCTGCTCGATTTCTGCGCGGCCCGGATGCCGTATTTCTGCGTGCCGCGATTCGTGGAGACCGTCGGCGAACTTCCGAAGAACGTCATCGGGCGGATACGCAAGGACCTGTTGCGCGAGCGGGGGGTGACTCAGGAGGCGTGGGATCGTGAAGCTCAGGGCTATATCGTTAGCCGGTAAGTTACGTTAATGTTACGTAATCGTCGGAAAGTTACTTTAATGTTACGTGCGTCCGTTCGTTGGCAGTCGTTTCCCGGGAGAGTCTGGAGACCGCAATGACCATGTCCTATCAGGAACAGCAAATGTTGCAGGCTGCCACGGGCCGCGCTGCCATCCTCAACCTGAACGCCCGGCACAACCGGGCCTACTCCGATGGCGATCGGGAGCGCTGGATCGCCACCTTCCGCCACTCCGGGGCGACCTATCACCGCGACGGCGACACGTTCGACGACCTGCGCGCGGCGTTCGACGGCGGCGACGGACAACGGCTCGTCACCCTCGATCACGAGATCCGCGTCGACGGGGTCAACGCGACACAGCATTGCGTCGCCGTGCTTTTCGCCGCCATGTACGGCGACACCACGCTGCGGGCCACCGGGATCTTCCGGGACACGCTGGTCTACGAGCGTGGCGGCTGGTACTTCACTTCCCGCACGCTGCAATGGGATTCGGTGCCCAGTAGGCACCCGCTCGTTATGTGAGCGGCGTGGAACCCGATCTCAGTTACCAGCTGGCCTTCGGCACCTACGAGGACGCGCTGCGGATGGTCGGCGCGACCGGCGAGCCGCGCACCGCGGACACCGCGGTCAGCGGCGCGCGCATTCAACTGTTCGCCGCGATGGTCCACGACCGCAATCGTTCCTATTGGGACGCCGAGTTCGCCAATCGGACGTGGGGCGGGCTGCTGGCGCCGCCGGCCCTGTTGATGGGATGGCTGATCCCGCCGCCGTGGCAGCCGCAGGGCAGGCCGCCGACGGCGTCCCTGGTGCTACGGGTGCCGCTGCCCGGCACCACCTTCATCAACGCGGCCAACGACGTCGAGTTCCTGGAACCGATCATCGAAGGCGACGTGCTCACCGTCGTCGAGGAATTGGTGTCGGTGTCGCCGGAGAAGCGGACACGGCTGGGCGTCGGCCATTTCGTCGAGACGCTGGAGACCTATCGCCGCCAGGACGAGACGGTGATCGCAACGTGCCGCAACACGTTGTTCCGCTTCACGCCGGGCGCACCATCGTGACCGGTGACGGCCTGGACTTCGACTCGATCACCGTTCCGGTCGACCTGCCCGAGGTCCTCGACCACATCAGCTACCAGCGAGTGGTCGAGAACGCCGGGGCGACGTGGGACTACTTCCCGGGCCACTTCGACCCCGAATATGCCCAGCGCCAGGGCAATCCGACGATCTACGTCAACACGATGCACCTCGCCGGCTTCGCCGACCGCGTCGCGACGGATTGGGCGGGCCCGGGCAGTCGCGTGGTGCGGCGCTCCTTGCGGTTGACGGGTTCGGTCTATGCCGGCGACACGATGATCGGCCGGGGGCGCGCGGTGGCCAAGCGTCGCGACGACTCGGTGGACCCGCCCCGTTGCCTCGTCGACATCGAGATTCAGGTGACCAATCAGCACGGCGCGCTGTGCTGCCCCGTCGAGCTCACCCTGCAGATGCCATGGCGACCGGAGACGGCGTAGCGAGGGTCGCGACCATAAGACGGGTTCGGATTTTGATATCGCCGGTGATATCGCAAACGGCAATCGCCATATGCCCCGATCTTGGGCAGGGCACTGACGGCGGTTATAGCGGCGGCAGCTGCCCTTTGCATACCAACGTTTGGAGCTCGACGTATTCGTCAAGGCCCTCCGGGCCGAACTCACGCCCGATGCCCGATTGCTTGAAGCCACCGAACGGGGCACCGATGTCGAGCGTGTACATGTTGATGCCGTAGGTGCCGGTCCGCACACCGGCCGCGATCTCCATGCCGTGCGCGATGTCGGAGGTCCACACCGAACCGGCCAAACCGTAGTCGGTCTCGTTGGCGATGCGGATCGCGTCGTCCTCATCGCGGTAGCGCAGCACGGTCAGCACCGGCCCGAAGATCTCCTCCCGGGCGATGCGCATGTCGTTGGTGGCGTCGGCGAACAGCGTCGGCCGCACATACCAGCCGCGGTCCGAAGGGCTGTCCTGGCCGCCAAGGACGACGCGGGCCCCCTCGGCCTGGCCGGACTTGATGTAGTCCTGGACGCGTCGTTGTTGCCGTTGCGCGACAAGGGGTCCGATGTCGGTGGCGTCATCGGCCGGATCGCCGACGTTGAGGGACGACATCATGTCGGCCAGCGCGTCGACGACCTCGTCGTGTCGCCGGTCGCTGACCAAAATGCGCGTCTGGGCGACGCAGGCCTGGCCGTTGTTCATCAGGCCGGCGGTTTTCAATCCGGCGACGGTCTTGCCGATGTCGGCGTCGTCGAGAATGATCGCCGCCGACTTGCCGCCCAGTTCCAGGCTCACCCGCTTGAGCTGTTCGCCGCACAGCGCGGCGATGCGGCGGCCGACGGCGCTCGAGCCGGTGAACGCGATCTTGTCCACGCCCCGATGGCGCACCAGCGCCTCGCCGATCTCGGGGCCGCCGGGCAGCACCGAGACCACCCCGTCGGGTAGGTCCAGCTGCTCGATCATCTCCGCCAACCACAAAGCGTCCAAGGGTGTTTCGGGCGCGGGTTTGATGATGACGGTGCATCCCGCGATCAGCGCCGGGATCAGTTTGGGCATGATTAGGAACTGCGGCACGTTCCACGGGACGATCGCACCGACCACCCCGACCGGGGCCCGGCGCAGGTGCACTTCACCGAGCACGCCTTGGCGCCGTTCCTCCCACGGGAAGTCGCGCGCGGCGGCCAGCGACAGATGAATGAGCGTCGCCGCGGCCGCACCCTGGCCCATCCGGCTGAAGCTGCGCGGGGAGCCCATCTCGTCGGTGATCAGGTCGGCCATCTCCTCGATGTGGCCGGCGTAGATCGTGGCGAGCTGCTCGACCTTGGCCATGCGCTCGGCGTGGGTCATCCGCGGCCACGGGCCGTGGTCGAAGGCGTGTCGCGCGGCGGCGACAGCGGCTTCGACGTCCTCCGGCCCGGCCACTTGGACGTGCCCGACCGGTTCTTCCGAGTGCGGGGAGATGACGGCGAGCTGTTGGGGATTGGCGGGCTTGCGCCACTGCCCCCCAATGAAGAGTTCGCTGTAGGACCGGTGGTCGGCGATTGCTGTCATCGGACACTTCCTGGGAGGGTTGGGCGCGCATGGCACAGTGACCGTGATTTCGCTATTGACGCTAACATAGCTAAAAAAGCAGCGAGGGCCCGATATGACCAGCGATTGGCGCAATTACCCGTTCCAGTTGGTGCCCGGCGACAGCCAGCTGGATTTTCCCGCCGCCGAGGGCGAGCACCCGGATCAGGAATCGGACACCTGGTTCATCGCCGGGCAGCTCGACGCCGCCGAGACCGGCCGGTCGTTTGCCTTCCTGACCATCTTCAACAAGAACCGGCCCGGCGGGACGGTGGTCGCGGACTTCTACACGCTGGCGCTGTTCGATCTCGACACCGGGGACTACGGCACCTACACCGACTACGACATGCCGCCGGCCAACATGGAGCCTGGAGCGCAGCGCAAGCTGAGCTTGGCGCCGGGCTATCTGGATATCCACTACTCCAGCGGGGCCGGCACCGCGTCGTGGACCACGTGCCGGGACGCCGATGGCGGGCTACTGCCCTACACCTATCGCGTCAGCCTGGTGGGCGAGGACCAGTCGGGCCGCCCGATGCGGCTGGACCTGGCCGTAACGCCAACCCGCGCACCGACACCGGTGGGCGCCTCGACGTACAACGGAAAGATCTGTTGCTTCGGCCAGACCGAGACCTACTCGTACTTCCAGACTGGCATGGCGATGACGGGCACGCTGCGCTGGGGCGACGTCGTCGAGCAGGTCTCGGGTAGCAGCGGGCACATCGACCGGCAGTGGTTCCCCAAGTACGCCGGCGGCGGCGGGACGGGGGGAGACCCACGGGCCCGGTCCCACGAGTGGCGCACCATCAACTTCGACAACGGCGTCGACCTGAGCATCTGGCGGCAGTTCGACCGCACCAATGGCAATGCGCTGCAGCCGTTTACCGGAGTGACGATGAGTCACCCCGACCCGGCCATCCCGCCGGAATGCGCGGAAGACGTCGAGGTGACGGTCAGCAGCTACGTCCGATGGCCGGAGGCGGTGCGGCCGTTGGTGCGCCCGCATGCGGCCGCACGATACATGCCGGACCGCCACCGGATCACCTGCGGCACCATGCAACTCGATATCGTCGGTGAGCCGTTAGTGCCCGTGCCCGCGCACGGTCTGCCCATCGAATACATGGAGGGGCCGTACCGCTACAGCGGGACCCTATGGGGCGAACCCGTGACTGGCTTTGCGTTCAACGAGCGCTCGCTGGCGCTGTACCGGGACTGGGAGCTGGTCGAAGTGCTGGCCACCACCGTCGCGAACATGGAACCCGCCGACCGGGACCTGCAGATGGCCGCGGGTCTGCTGGTCCAGCTCTTGGCCCGGGGGCGTCGACAGGAAGCGGTCGGACTGTTGAACACGGTGCGCACCACCCAAAACGACTCGCTGGCAACGCTATTGGACGACCTGGTGGCGGCTATATCCGTCACCGACTGAGGGGCGGGGCGTCGAGACTGAAACCACGCACACGTTGTGCGGCGTGTCGTGTGCGTGGTTTAAGTGTCGCGAGCCTCCGCGAGCGCCCGGGCCCAGACGATGTGGCGATGCTGCAGCCCGGGTTCGTTGCGGCCGAACAGCAAGTGGTCGCGAGCGCCCGACTCGAGGTTGGCCTGCAGGCCCTCGACCAGCCGGTAGTCCTCGTCGCGCACGGTGGCGTGGGCATACTCGAAGACCGCTTGAGCGCCGGCGGCCACCGATTCGTCGGTCAGGTCCAGCGGCGTCGAATTCTGGTGCACCGTAGTCGATCTCCCCGGTCGATCGCCGGGGTAGATGCGGAACAGCTCGCCGTTGGCGATGGTCACCGACAGCACGATGTTGGGGAACAGCGCGTAGATGACGACCATGTTCTGGAACGGATCCCACTGATCTTCGGGGACCTCGTCCAGCCCCAGGATCGTGTTGAGAGGGAAGATCAGCCGGTGGTGCGGACCGAACGCGTCGAAGACCGTGCAGTTGCTGCGGGCGATCGTGGCGAAGGTCTGCTGGTGCACGGTGGCGAAATGGTAGTTCTCCGAGAAGGTGTCGACCGCGAGCTTCCAATTGATCGGGCAGTCGAGCACCTTCTCGCCCAGCGGCGACCAGCGTCCGATGCCCCACGAATCAAGCTCTTCGGCCAGGGGGCCGAGGTGCGCGGCGACGTCGAGCGGGGTTCCGGGATCCAGTGTGATCCAGAGGAATCCGGCGAACTCGGCCGCAGGGAGTTCGGTCAGGCCGTCGCCCGGCTTCGCCGCGCTTGCGATCGCCGCGGTGGTGTGGCGGCGACCCGCGTCGCCCGGCTTCGCCGCGCTTGCGATCGCCGCGGTGGGAAAACCCTCGCGACCAGGCAACCCGACCAAGCGCCCGGTGTTGTCGTAGGTCCACGCGTGGTACGGGCAGGTGAATCGCTTTGCGCTGCCGCATCCCGTCGCCACCTGCGACTGGCGGTGCAGGCAGACGTTGTTGAACGCCTTGACCGATCCGTCGGCCGTTCGGGTCAGCAAGATGGACCGGCCCATCACCGTCTTGGTGCAGTACGTGCCGGGGGCGGGCAGCTCCGAGGCATAGCCGACCAACTGCGGGCTGGCCATCAACAGGGCGCGGTCCTGCTCGTGGCGGTCCGCCGACGTGTAGGCCCGCGCCTCGACGCGGTGCTCCTCCGGGGCGAGATCGGTGGTCCTGTCACGCGCCAACTTCACAGCGCGGCGGGTGAGGTCGATCAGCTGGTCGCGTTCCATCTGATCAGTACAGACCTTGCGACAGTTGTAAGGTCAAGGCGTGGCTGAGCAGTTGCTGATCGGCGACGTCACGGCCCTGACCGGGATCGCTTCCGGTCGCATCCGCCACTACGAGAAAATCGGCCTGCTGCGCGCCGAGCATCTGTCCAATGGCTATCGCGTCTTCGGCGTGGAGCAGGTGCTCGACCTGTTGCGCATCGATCTGATGAGAAGTCTCGGCGTCAGCATCAACGACATCCAGCGGCTGGTCGCGGGCGGGCGCACCACGTTGGCCGGTGTGCTCGATGAGCACCGGACGTTGTTGATGCGTCAGCGCGACCGGCTGGACCAGCTGATCGCGGCCATCGACCGGTCCCGCGCCGCCACCGATCGCCCCGCCGAAGACGTCAACGAGGACATCCTGCGCAGGCTGGCGACCACTCACCGCGACAGCATCGGGGTCATCGGGCGGCTCAGCGCACCGCTGTCCGAGCCCGTCGCCGCGATGTACGCCGACCTGTTCGACGAGTGGGACTTGCCGGTTCCGGTCCTCTTCGGCCAGATGGTCCTGCCGGCGGCGGCCAGCACGTTGTTGGCGGAACTGGCCGAGACGCCGGGACGCCAGGTGCTGTTCGACCGGTTACGCAACCTCGCCGGCGACGTGATCACGTTGGCCGACGACGGGGCGGCGACGGAGCTTGCCCACCGCTGGATCGACGAGCAACTCGCCGACCCGCTGCCCGACGACGTGGTCGGCGTGCTGCGGGGAGTGCAACCGGCGCTGGAGCGCGACCCGGTCATCGTGCAGGGATTCCGGGCCTGGGCGGGATCGATCAACCCGGCCGCCGCGCACTTCCTCGACGAGATCGCCCGGCAGACCGCCGGCCGCGGCCTGGAGGCCGTGAGCGTCATCGTGCTGCCCACCGCGACGTCGCCCCAAACCCAGGATGTGGCACTGTGATGCAGATGTGATCAGTGTGGTCAATGTGTCAGATGGGGTTGCTGTCGTACTCTGTCGCTTGTGTCCTGCGTTTCGCGTCGCGACCTGCTCAGATTGGCGGCCGCAACCCCAGCCATAGTGGGCCTGGGCGTCGCGGGCGCATCCATGGGCGCCGCGCCGGCGTCGGCATCGCTCGGCACCCTGTTGGACTACGCGGCCGGCGTCATCCCCGCCAGCCAGATCAGGGCCGCCGGGGCCGTGGGTTCGATCAGGTACGTGTCGGACCGGCGACCCGGCGGCAACTGGATGCTTGGCAAGCCGATCCAGGTCGCCGAGGCGCGTGACCTCGACAGCAACGGGCTCAAAATCGTGTCCTGTTATCAGTACGGCAAGGGCAACACCGCCGACTGGCTCGGCGGAGCCAACGCCGGGCTTCAGCACGCGCAGCGCGGGATGCAGCTGCACGCCGCCGCCGGTGGGCCGGCCACCGCGCCGATCTACGCCTCCATCGACGACGACCCCTCCTACGACCAGTACAAACAGCTGATCGCGCCGTATCTACGGTCGTGGGAGTCGGTGATCGGTCATCAGCGCACAGGTGTGTACGCCAATTCGAAGACCATCGACTGGGCGCTGCACGACGGTTTGGGGTCTTACTTCTGGCAGCACAACTGGGGCTCACCCAAGGGGTTCACCCACCCCGCCGCCCATTTGCATCAGGTTGAGATCGACAAACGCAGCGTCGGCGGGGTTGGGGTAGACGTCAACGAAATCCTCAAGCCGCAATTCGGCCAGTGGGCCTAGCCGCCGGGTCCCTTCACCGGCCGACGTCGGGCGGCCACTCTTAAAGATCCCAGCAAACACTCGTTCGCTCATTCTGGGCGGCGGTGGGTGCGAACGCCTCCCGATCGACACGCTTGAGCCGGGTTGGACGCGGCTCGACGGCTCGAAATTTTTACATAACGATTACATAACAAAACTGCTTTGATCAGCGCAGTTATAGCTACTCGACCGTAACCACCTACATGCAGCAGGTTTGTTCGCCGGGCCCGCGCCGCCGATTCAGGCCGGTGTTACCCAGGACACGGTTACCCATGCGTAGAACTCACCAGTAACCAATCACCACGCAAAACGGGGCTCGATCCTTATGACACTCTTAGTACAGCCGATGCAGTCCGCCGCGCCGCTCCACCGACCCGGACGGCCCGCCGACAACACACCGGTCAGACGGATCTTCGGTCGCGATTCGATGTGGAATCGACGGACTCTGTGAGTTCCTGTCCCCTTCGGACCGGCTGAACGCACTGATACGTAAGACGTACAAGAGGCATTGAGGGAGATACAGACGTGACGATCCACGAGCACGACCGGGTGTCCGCTGATCGCGATTCGAACGAACCGCACACCGCCCACGCTCTGGTCGACCGTCTGACGGCCGGCGAGCCGTACGCCGTCGCGTTTGGCGGCCAGGGCAGCGCCTGGCTGGAGACCCTCGAAGAATTGGTGTCATCGGCCGGGATCGAGTCCGACCTGGCAACGCTGGTCGGTGAGGTGGAACTGCTGCTCGAGCCGGTGGCCAAAGAGCTCGTGGTGGTGCGCCCGATCGGTTTCGAGCCGCTCACCTGGGTGCGCGCGCTCGCGGCCGAGGACCCCGTTCCGTCGGACAAGCACCTGACGTCGGCCGCGGTGTCGATTCCCGGGGTGCTGCTCACCCAAATCGCCGCCGTGCGCGCGCTGGCACGCCAAGGCATGGACCTGAACGACACCCCGCCGGTGGCCGTCGCGGGGCATTCGCAAGGCGTGCTCGCGGTCGAGGCGCTCAAGGCCGCCGGCACCCGCGACGCCGAACTGCTGGCGATGGCGCAATTGATCGGCGCGGCCGGGACGCTGGTGGCCCGTCGGCGCGGCATCTCGGTGCTCGGCGACCGCCCCCCGATGGTGTCGGTGACCAACGCCGACCCCGAGCGCATCGGCCGCTTGCTCGACGAGTTCGCGCAAGACGTCCGCACCGTGTTGCCGCCGGTGTTGTCCATCCGCAACGGCCGACGCTCGGTCGTCATCACCGGCACACCCGAGCAGCTGTCCCGGTTCGAGCTGTACTGCCGGCAGATCTCCGAGAAGGAGGAGGCCGACCGCAAGAACAAGCTGCGCGGTGGGGACGTCTTCGCGCCGGTCTTCGACCCGGTGCAGGTGGAGGTCGGGTTCCACACGCCCCGGTTGGCCGACGGCATCGACATCGTCGGCGGCTGGGCCGAAAAGGTGGGCCTCGACGTCGCGCTGGCGCGCGAGCTGACGGAAGCCATCCTGGTGCGCCGCGTCGACTGGGTCGAGGAGATCAACCGCGTGCACGAGGCCGGTGCGCGCTGGATCCTCGACCTGGGGCCCGGAGACATCCTGACCCGGCTGACCGCGCCGGTGATCCGGGGCCTCGGTGTGGGCATCGTGCCCGCCGCGACCCGCGGCGGGCAGCGCAACCTGTTCACCGTCGGCGCCGTCCCCGAGGTGGCGCGGCCCTGGTCGAGCTACGCCCCCACGGCGGTTCGCCTGCCCGACGGCCGGGTCAAGCTGTCGACCAAGTTCACCCGGCTGACCGGACGCTCGCCGATCCTGCTTGCGGGCATGACCCCGACGACGGTCGACGCCAAGATCGTCGCCGCCGCGGCCAACGCTGGATACTGGGCGGAGCTGGCCGGTGGTGGGCAGGTCACCGAGGAGATCTTTGCCGCCCGCGTCGACGAGCTCTCCACGCTGCTCGAGCCGGGCCGCACCTATCAGTTCAACGCGTTGTTCCTCGACCCGTACCTGTGGAAGCTGCAGGTCGGCGGAAAGCGCTTGGTGCAGAAGGCCCGTCAGTCCGGCGCGGCGATCGACGGCCTGGTGATCAGCGCCGGCATCCCGGACCTCGAGGACGCCGTGGAGCTGATCGAGGAGCTCAACGACGTCGGCATCAGCCACGTGGTGTTCAAGCCCGGCACGGTCGAGCAGATCCGCTCGGTCATCCGCATCGCGACCGAGGTGCCCACCAAGCCGGTGATCATGCACATCGAGGGTGGGCGTGCCGGCGGCCACCACTCCTGGGAAGACCTCGACGACCTGCTGCTGGCAACGTATTCCGAACTGCGGTCGCGCCCCAACATCACCGTCTGCGTCGGCGGCGGCATCGGCACGCCCGAGCGGGCGGCCGAGTACCTGTCCGGGCGCTGGGCCGAGAAGTACGGCTTCCCGCTGATGCCCATCGACGGCATCCTGGTCGGCACCGCGGCGATGGCGACGCTGGAGGCCACCACCTCCCCGTCGGTCAAGCGGATGCTGGTCGAGACGCAGGGCACCGACCAGTGGGTCGGCGCCGGAAAAGCCGTGGGCGGCATGGCTTCCAGCCGCAGCCAGCTGGGTGCCGACATCCACGAGATCGACAACAGCGCCTCGCGGTGCGGGCGGCTGCTCGATGAGGTCGCCGGTGACGCGGAGGCGGTGGCGGCTCGTCGTGACGAGATCATCGCCGCGATGGCCAACACGGCCAAGCCGTACTTCGGTGACGTCGCCGACATGACCTACCTGCAGTGGCTGCAGCGCTACGTCGAGCTGGCCATCGGTGAGGGCGACTCCACCGCCGACACGGCCGCGCCGGGCAGCCCCTGGCTGGCCGACACCTGGCGCGACCGGTTCCAGCAGATGCTGCAGCGCGCCGAAGCCCGCTTGCACACAAAGGATTCCGGCCCCATCGAGACGTTGTTCAACGATGCGGCCCTGCTGGAACGGCCTGACGACGCGATCGCCGCACTGCTTACGCACTACCCGGACGCCGACACCGTGCAGCTGCATCCGGCCGACGTCCCCTTCTTCGTCACCCTGTGCAAGACGCTGGGCAAGCCGGTCAACTTCGTGCCGGTCATCGACAAGGACGTGCGGCGCTGGTGGCGCAGCGACTCGCTGTGGCAGGCGCACGACGCCCGCTACGACGCCGACCAGGTGTGCATCATCCCGGGCACCGCTGCCGTGGCCGGCATCACCCGGATGGACGAACCGGTCGGCGAGTTGTTGGACCGCTTCGAGCAGGCCGCCATCGACGAGGTGCTCTCCTCCAACGGGCAGCCCCGGGCCGTCGCGTCGCGTCGCCTGGGTCGGCAGGACGTGACCGGACCGCTCGCCGTCGTGCTGGACGCCCCCGACGTGCAGTGGGCCGGCCGCACCGCGACCAATCCGGTCCACCGGATCGCAGACCCCGGCGATTGGCTGGTACATGACGGGCCTGAAAGTCGCCGCGCCACACACTCATTCACCGGCGCGCGGCTTGAGGTCGACGGCGATCGGGTGGTGCTGAGCGTCCCGATCTCGGGGACTTGGATCGACATCCCGTTCACTCTGCCGGCCAACACCGTCGACGGCGGAACCCCGGTGGTATCCACCGAGGACGCCGCCACCGCCATGCGCGCCGTGCTGGCGATCGCCGCTGGTGTCGAGGGGCCGGAATTCCTGCCCGCGGTCGTGGACGGCACGGCCGCCGTGACGGTGGACTGGGACCCCGAGCGGGTCGCCGACCACACCGGGGTCACCGCCACCTTCGGCGAGCCGCTGGCGCCCGGCCTCACCACCGTGCCCGACGCGCTGGTCGGCCTGTGCTGGCCCGCGGTATTCGCGGCGATCGGCTCGGCGGTCACCGACGCCGGCGTGCCGGTCGTCGAGGGCCTGCTGAGCCTCGTGCACCTGGACCACGCCGCCCATGTGGTCGGTGCCCTGCCGAAGGTCGCGGCCGAATTGGCCATCAGCGCAACGGCTTCCCCGGCCGTCGACACGGACATGGGCCGTGTGGTCCGGGTCGCGGTGACGATCGCCGACGCCGACGGCGCGACCATCGCCCGTTTCGACGAGCGCTTTGCGATCCTTGGTCGCACGGGCTCTGCCGAGCTCACCGACCCGGTGCGGGCCGGCGGTGCGGTGTCGGAGAACGCGACCGACACCCCGCGTCGCCGCCGCCGCGACGTCCGGCTGACCGCCCCTGTCGACATGCGACCGTTCGCCGTGGTGTCCGGTGATCACAACCCGATCCACACCGACCGGGCGGCCGCCCTGCTGGCCGGCCTGGAATCGCCGATCGTGCATGGCATGTGGTTGTCGGCCGCGGCGCAGCACGCGGTGACCGCCACCGACGGTCAGGCGCGCCCGCCGGCCCGGCTGATCGGCTGGACCGCGCGCTTCCTGGGCATGGTGCGCCCCGGCGACGAGGTCGACTTCCGCGTCGAGCGCGTCGGAATCGACCGGGGAGCAGAGGTTTTGGAAGTCGCGGCCCGCATCGGCTCCGACCTGGTGATGTCGGCGACGGCGCGCCTGGCCGCCCCGCACACGGTGTACGCCTTCCCGGGCCAAGGCATTCAGCACAAGGGCATGGGCATGGACGTCCGCGCCCGGTCGAAGGCCGCCCGCAAGGTGTGGGACAAGGCGGACAAGTTCACCCGCGACACGCTGGGCTTCTCGGTGCTGCACGTGGTGCGCGACAACCCGACCAGCATCATCGCCAGCGGCGTGCACTACAACCACCCCGAGGGGGTGCTGTACCTGACGCAGTTCACCCAGGTCGCCATGGCGACCGTGGCGGCGGCCCAGGTCGCCGAGATGCGTGAGCAAGGGGCCTTCGTCGAAGGCGCGATCGCCTGCGGCCACTCGGTCGGCGAGTACACCGCGCTGGCCTGCGTCACAGGCATCTACGAGCTAGAAGCCCTGCTGGAGACGGTGTTTCACCGGGGTTCGAAGATGCACGACATCGTGCCCCGCGACGAGCTGGGCCGCTCGAACTACCGGCTGGCCGCCATCCGCCCGTCGCAGATCGACCTGCCCGATGATGAGGTCCCCGGCTTCGTGGCCGAAATCGCCGAGCGCACGGGCGAATTCCTGGAGATCGTGAACTTCAACCTGCGCGGTTCGCAGTACGCGATCGCCGGCACGGTCCGCGGCCTCGAGGAGCTGGAGGCCGAGGTGGAGCGGCGCCGCGAGCTCACCGGCGGCAAGCGTTCCTTCATCCTGGTGCCGGGGATCGACGTGCCGTTCCACTCGCGGGTGCTGCGCGTCGGGGTGGCGGAGTTCCGCCGCTCGCTCGAGCGCGTGATGCCGCGTGACAAGAACCCCGACGTCATCATCGGCCGCTACATCCCCAACCTGGTGCCCAGGCCGTTCACCCTCGACCGCGACTTCATCCAAGAGATCCGCGATCTGGTGCCCGCCGAGCCGCTCGACCCGATCCTGGCCGACTACGACACCTGGCTGGCCGAGCGCCGCAACGAGATGGCGCGCATCGTCTTGATCGAGCTCTTGGCCTGGCAGTTCGCCAGCCCGGTGCGCTGGATCGAAACCCAGGACCTGCTGTTCACCGAGGAGGCCGCGGGCGGCCTGGGCGTGGAGCGGTTCGTCGAGATCGGCGTGAAGTCGGCGCCGACCGTCGCAGGGCTGGCCACCAACACCCTCAAGCTTCCCGAATACGCGCACAGCACAGTCGAAGTGCTCAACGCCGAGCGTGACGCCGCGGTGCTGTTCGCCACCGACACCGACCCCGAGCGGGAGCCGGAGGCCGACGAGCCGGCCGCCGATTCCGACGCTGCCGCGTCGGACGGTGGGCCCAACCCCAATGTCGCCCCAGCCGTCGCTGCGGCTCCGGCCGCAGCTCCGTCCGGTGCTCCGAGGCCCGATGACATCGGGTTCGACGCCGCCGACGCCACCCTGGCGCTGATCGCACTGTCGGCCAAGATGCGCATCGACCAGATCGAGGAGCTCGACTCCATCGAGTCGATCACCGACGGTGCCTCGTCACGGCGCAACCAGTTGCTCGTCGACCTCGGGTCGGAGTTGAACCTGGGTGCCATCGACGGCGCCGCCGAGGCCGACCTGGCCGGCCTGCGGTCGCAGGTCACCAAGCTGGCCCGTACCTACAAGCCTTTCGGCCCAGTGCTTTCCGACGCGATCAACGACCAGCTGCGCACCGTGCTCGGGCCCTCCGGCAAGCGGCCCGCCGCGATCGCCGAGCGGGTCAAGAAGACGTGGGAGCTCGGCGACGGCTGGGCCAAGCACGTCACGGTGGAAGTCGCGCTGGGCACCCGCGAGGGCACCAGCGTGCGCGGGGGCGCCATGGGCCACCTGCACGAGGGCGCGCTGGCCGACGCCGCGTCGGTCGACAAGGTCATCGACGCCGCGGTCGCTTCCGTGGCCGCGCGCCGCGGGATCGCGGTGGCGCTGCCCTCTTCGGGTGGCGGCGGCGGTGCGACAGTCGACGCGGCCGCGCTGAGCGAATTCACCGACCAGATCACCGGCCGCGACGGTGTGCTCGCCTCGGCCGCCCGCCTGATCCTGGGCCAGCTCGGCCACGACAATCCGGTGAGCGCGCTGCCTGCGGCCACCGACGCCGAGCTCATCGACCTGGTCACCGCCGAACTCGGCGCGGACTGGCCGCGTCTGGTGGCACCGGCTTTCGACGCCAAGAAGGCCGTTGTCTTCGACGACCGGTGGGCCAGCGCCCGGGAGGACCTGGTCAAGCTCTGGCTGGCCGACGAGGGTGAGATCGACGCCCAGTGGAAGAGCCTGTCCGAAAGGTTCGAGGGCGCGGGCCATGTCGTCGCGACCCAGGCCACCTGGTGGCAGGGCAAGTCGCTGGCCGCGGGTCGCCAGATCCACGCGTCGCTGTACGGCCGCATCGCGGCCGGCGCCGAGAACCCCGACCCCGGCCCGTACAGCAGCGAAGTCGCCGTGGTGACGGGCGCTTCCAAGGGCTCGATCGCCGCGTCGGTCGTCGCCCGACTGCTCGACGGCGGAGCCACGGTCATCGCCACGACCTCGAAGCTTGACGATGAGCGGCTGGCGTTCTACCGCGGCCTCTATCGCGACCACGCCCGCTACGGCGCGGCGCTGTGGGTGGTCGCCGCCAACATGGCGTCCTACTCCGACATCGACGCACTGGTGGAATGGATCGGCACCGAGCAGACCGAAAGCCTTGGGCCGCAATCCATTCACATCAAGGACGCGCAGACCCCGACGCTGCTCTTCCCGTTCGCGGCGCCGCGCGTCGCCGGGGACCTGTCGGAGGCGGGTTCGCGTTCCGAGATGGAGATGAAGGTTCTGCTCTGGGCGGTGCAGCGGTTGATCGGTGGGCTGTCCAAGATCGGTGCCGAGCGCGACATCGCGTCGCGGCTGCACGTCGTGCTGCCCGGCTCGCCCAACCGCGGCATGTTCGGCGGCGACGGCGCCTACGGCGAGGCCAAGTCGGCGCTGGACGCGCTGGTGAGTCGCTGGCACGCCGAATCCTCTTGGGCCGCAAGGGTCAGCCTCGCGCATGCGTTGATCGGCTGGACCCGCGGCACCGGGCTGATGGGCCACAACGACGCCATCGTCGAGGCCGTCGAGGAGGCCGGTGTCACCACGTATTCCACCGAGCAGATGGCGGCCATGCTGCTGGACCTCTGCGACGTCGAATCCAAGGTGGCGGCGGCCGGCGCGCCGATCAAGGCCGACCTGACCGGTGGCCTCGCCGAGGCCAACCTCGACATGTCCGAACTGGCCGCCAAGGCGCGCGAGCAGGCCACGTCGAGCGAGCAGACTTCGGAAGACGCGGCGGCCGAGGGCACCATCGCCGCACTGCCGTCTCCGCCGCGCGGCGTCAAGCCGGCACCGCCGCCCGAGTGGGCCGACCTGGACGTCGACCCGGCCGACCTGGTGGTGATCGTCGGCGGGGCCGAGATCGGGCCGTACGGGTCGTCGCGCACCCGGTTCGAGATGGAGGTCGACAACGAACTGTCGGCGGCCGGTGTCCTCGAGCTGGCCTGGACCACCGGGCTGGTGCGCTGGGAGGACGACCCCCAACCCGGTTGGTATGACACCGAATCCGGTGACCTGGTCGACGAGACCGAACTGGTCGAGCGCTACCACGACATCGTGGTCGAGCGGGTGGGCATCCGTGAGTTCGTCGACGACGGGGCGATCGACCCCGATCACGCGTCGCCGCTGCTGGTGTCGGTGTTCTTGGAGAAGGACTTCTCCTTCGTGGTGTCCTCGGAGGCCGACGCTCGCGCCTTCGTCGAATTCGACCCTGAGCACACGATCGTGCGGCCCGTGGCCGACTCCAGCGACTGGCAGGTGATCCGCAAGGCCGGCACCGAGATTCGGGTCCCGCGCAAGACCAAGCTGTCGCGGGTCGTCGGCGCGCAGGTCCCCACCGGATTCGATCCGACCGTGTTCGGCATCAGCCAGGACATGGCCAGCTCGACAGACCGGGTGGCGCTGTGGAACATCGTCGCGACCGTCGACGCGTTCCTGTCGTCGGGATTCACCCCGACCGAGTTGATGCGGTGGGTGCACCCGGGCCTAGTGGCCAGCACCCAGGGCACCGGCATGGGCGGGATGACCTCGATGCAGACCATGTATCACGGCAACCTGCTCGGCCGGAACAAGCCGAACGACATCCTGCAGGAAGTGTTGCCGAATGTCGTTGCCGCGCATGTCATTCAGAGCTATGTGGGCAGCTACGGCGCGATGATCCACCCGGTCGGCGCGTGCGCGACCGCGGCGGTGTCGGTCGAGGAGGGCGTCGACAAGATCCGCCTCGGCAAGGCAGAACTGGTGGTTGCCGGCGGCTTCGACGACCTGACGCTGGAAGCCATCATCGGCTTCGGTGACATGGCCGCCACCGCCGACACGTCCATGATGCGGGGCCGGGGCATCCACGACTCGAAGTTCTCCCGGCCCAATGACCGGCGCCGGCTCGGCTTCGTCGAGGCGCAGGGCGGCGGCACCATCCTGCTCGCCCGGGGCGACCTGGCGCTCAAGATGGGCCTGCCCGTGTTGGCCGTCGTCGCCTACGCGCAGTCGTTCGCCGACGGCGTGCACAGCTCGATCCCGGCGCCGGGTCTGGGCGCCCTGGGCGCCGGTCGCGGCGGCAGGGACTCGCAGTTGGCGCGGGCGCTCGGCAAGCTCGGCGTCGGCGCCGACGACATCGCGGTGATCTCCAAGCACGACACCTCGACGCTGGCCAACGATCCCAACGAGACCGAGCTCCACGAGCGGCTGGCCGACTCGCTGGGCCGCTCCCAGGGCGCACCGCTGTTCGTGGTGTCGCAGAAGAGCCTCACCGGCCACGCCAAGGGTGGTGCGGCGGTGTTCCAGATGATGGGCCTGTGCCAGATGCTGCGCGACGGGGTGATCCCGCCGAACCGCAGCCTGGACTGCGTCGACGACGAGCTGGCCGGCTCGGCGCACTTCGTCTGGGTGCGGGAGACGCTGCGGCTGGGCGAGAAGTTCCCGCTCAAGGCCGGGCTGTTGACCAGCCTCGGGTTCGGGCACGTGTCCGGGCTGGTGGCGCTGGTGCACCCGCAGGCGTTCATCGCGTCGCTGGATGCCGATCAGCGCGCCGACTACCAGCGGCGCGCGGAGGCGCGGCTGCTGGCCGGTCAGCGCCGGTTGGCCTCGGCGATCGCCGGCGGCGCGCCGATGTACGAGCGGCCGGCGGACCGTCGCTTCAGCCATGACGCACCGGAGAAGCGTCAGGAGGCGGCGATGCTGCTGGACCCGGCATCCCGGTTGGGTGAGGGCGAGGCCTACGAGGTCTCGGCCGGATGACGTCGATTTGTCGTCCGGCCCCAGCCCGCTTGGCCGCGCGGACCGCATCGTCGCCGGACGCGACCGTCCGTTAGCCTGGCGTCCCATGGGAATTGTCGGTGTGGGGATCGACGTCGTCTCCATCCCTGAGTTCGCCGAGCAAGTCGATCAGCCGGGAACCGTCTTCTCCGAGACGTTCACGCCGGGTGAGCGCCGCGACGCCTCGGACAAGAGTTCGTTCGCGGCGCGCCACCTGGCGGCCCGGTGGGCCGCGAAGGAAGCGGTGATCAAGGCGTGGTCGGGGTCCCGGTTCGCGCAACGACCCGTGCTGCCCGAGGACATCCACCGCGACATCGAGGTGGTCACCGACATGTGGGGGCGGCCCCGGGTGCGGCTGAGCGGCGACATCGCCAAACACCTGGCGGATGTGACGATCCATGTGTCGCTGACGCACGAGGGGGATACCGCGGCCGCGGTGGCGATCCTGGAGACCCCCTGAACGTCACGCTGGCGTGACGCTCGACGGTGTGCGGGGACGACTAGCCTCGAGATCATGAGCGATCTTGTCGAGCGCGTCCGCGAGGTGTTGCCGTCGGTGCGCCGCGACCTCGAAGACCTGGTGCGCATCGAATCGGTGTGGGCCGACCCCGGCCGCCGCGACGAGGTGCACCGCAGCGCCCGGGCGGTGGCAGACCTGTTGTCGCAGGCCGGTTTTGGCGATGTGCAGATCGTCAGCGAGGGCGGCGCGCCCGCGGTCATCGCACGCCATCCCGCGCCGCCCGGCGCGCCGACCATCCTGCTCTACGCCCACCACGACGTGCAGCCCGAAGGCGACGCCGGCCAGTGGGTGACGCCGCCCTTCCAGCCCACCGAGCGCGGCGGGCGGCTCTACGGCCGCGGCAGCGCCGACGACAAGGCAGGCATCGCAACGCATTTGGCGGCCTTCAGGGCACACGGCGGCCAGCCGCCGGTCGGTGTGACCGTCTTCGTCGAGGGCGAAGAGGAATCCGGCTCGCCGTCCTTGGGCCGGTTGCTGGCCGCCCACTGCGATGCGCTGGCCGCCGACGTCATCGTCATCGCCGACTCCGACAACTGGAGCACCGACGTCCCCGCGCTGACGGTGTCGCTGCGCGGCCTGGTCGACTGCGTCGTCGAGGTCGCCACGCTCGATCACGGTCTGCACTCGGGTATCTGGGGTGGCGTCGTGCCCGACGCGCTGAGCGTCCTGGTGCGGCTGCTGGCCAGCCTGCACGACGACAACGGCGATGTGGCCGTCGCCGGCCTGCACGAAAGCACCGCCGCCGCTGTGGATTACCCGCCCGAGCGGGTGCGCGCCGACTCCGGCTTGCTGGACGGGGTATCCGAGATCGGTTCGGGCTCGGCGCCGCAGCGGCTGTGGGCCAAACCCGCGATCACCGTGATCGGCATCGACACCACGCCCATCGAAAAGGCATCGAACACGCTGATCCCGCGCGCCCGGGCGAAGATCAGCATGCGGGTCGCGCCCGGCGGAGACGCCGAGGCGCACCTGGACGCGTTGACATCGCATCTGCGCGAGCACGCGCCGTGGGGCGCGCACGTCACTGTCACCCGCGGCGACGTCGGCGAACCCTACGCCATCGATGCGAGCGGCCCCGTGTACGACGCCGCGCGAGCGGCCTTCCGGCAGGCGTGGGGCACCGAACCCATCGACATGGGCATGGGGGGCTCCATCCCGTTCATCGCCGAGTTCGCCGACGCTTTCCCACAAGCCAAGATCCTGGTCACCGGCGTCGAGGATCCCGGCACCCAGGCGCACAGCATCAACGAGAGTCTGCACCTGGGGGTGCTGGAACGCGCCGCCATCGCCGAGGCGCTGCTGCTGGCCAACCTGGCCTGACGACGACCCCTACGGGCGAACGCTTCACCGTCGCTGGGCCACGGCGTTGTTGTTTCCGGTCTTTTCGATCCTCGGTGAGCCCGAATGGTAGGTCACCGCATTGTCGTCGCCGAAGACGTCGATGGTGTCGGCGCTGTCGGCGGCCACATGGTTTCCGCTGCCGAAGATCTCGAGCCGTTCGCAGTGGCCGGTGACGGTGTAGGTGTTGTTGTCGCCGTCCAGCTTCAGGTTGCCGTTGTTGCAGTCGATCGTGCTCTTGGCGCCGCTATTGATCATCACCAGATTCCCCTGCACGGTGGTCCCGGCGTGACTCAAGAAGAACGCGGCCGCCACCGCCGCCACGACCGCGCACATCCCGAGAATCAACTTTCCTCGCGGCGTAGTCGCGAGCTTCGCCACGTCGCCGAAACTGCGCGGGCCGCCGAACTGCCCGCCACTGGACGCCTCGAACGGCTGCGGCGTGCCCGGCGACTTGCCCGCGCCGTGCTCAAGGTCGCGAATGTATTGCTCGGGGTCGTCCGCGTCCACGGCTAAATGATCCGCCTCGGCAGGCGTGGAGTGCAATGGTCGCCCCTGGTCACCGGCATCGGGCTGACCGTTACGGCCAGGGGAAGCCGGGTGCCGGCGGGGGCACCTCGGACGGGTCAGCTTCCCGGAAGTGATACACCGGGCCCGACGGGGTGCTTTCAGCGGTCACCGCGAACCAATGACAAACGCTCAGGTCGAACCCGGGCGGTATCGGAACCGTGTATCCCCATTTCTGGCCGGGGCAGTAATGCCAATAGGACGGCGGCGTAGCTTCGGCGGGCGCGGCCAAGCCCATGGCGGCCGCCAGTACACCGCCGGAAATCATCGCCGTCCCGATGATCCGCCCGAGTGATGTGCTCATTCCAGAATCCTTTGCTGCCGAACGCGCCGTACGCTACGGCGAATCACTTGAGAAATTCTTGACGTTCGCTTGGGGCTACCGATCCCAATTTTCGTATTGGGCTCGGGGCTGTCGTGGTGTGAAGTTGCCGGAAGGCCACAACGAGTGCAAAGTACGCGTCAGCGGGGGCACAGAGTACGGGTCAGCGGGGGCAAGAAGGGAGCTCTGATGAAGACACAGTTCGCTGCGGCCTCCGCGGCATTCGTTTCAGCGTGGCTGATGGCCGCACCGGGTGCGCTCGCCGCACCGGGCGATGCGGTCGTCTACACCGTGACCTCGGACGCCCCGTTGGCCGCGGTGTCCTACATAGACGCGACGGGAACCCTGCAGACGCTGACCAGTCAGCAGGTCCCCTGGTCCATCTCGTTCACCAGTAAGGACTCAAGTCCCACGGCGGTGCTGACCGTCGCGGCGAACCCAACCGGTCAAAAGACGACCTGCACGATCACGGTCAATGGGACGGTGAAGGACACCAAGTCGACGACGGGCTCGGGTGAGGCCGGCCTGGCGCAGTGCGCCGCGTAATCGGGTAACGCCGGCGGTTCAGACGGAAAGGTCGCGGCGCAGTTTGGCGACGTGGCCGGTCGCCTTCACGTTGTATTGCGCGACGGCGATCTTGCCCTTCTCGTCCACCACGAAGGTCGAGCGGATCACGCCCTGCACCGTCTTGCCGTACATCTGCTTCTCGCCATAGGCGCCCCAGGCCGTCAGCACCTTGCGGTCCGGGTCCGACAGCAGCGGGAACGTCAGCTTCTCGGCGTCGCGGAACTTGGCCAGCTTCTCCGGCTTGTCGGGGGAGATGCCCACCACGTCAAGGCCGGCGTCGCTGAGTTCGTGCAGGTTGTCGCGGAAGTCGCAGGCCTGCTTGGTGCAGCCCGGTGTCGAGGCCGCCGGGTAGAAGTACACGATGACGCGACGCCCCTTGTAGTCGGCCAGCGACACCGTGTTGCCGTCGGCGTCGGGCAGGCTGAAGGAGGGTGCCTTGTCGCCCGGCGCAAGCCGTGTGGTCTCGGCCAATTTCGGGGCCCCTTTCTGTTCACCGGAGCGTTGGGGTTATCGCCAGCTGATCTAGGGTAGTGCCTCAGGTGCATCAGGCCGATTGGGAGGACAGACACGTGGCGGACCGGGACCCCGAGGCCATCAAGCGGGACATCGACGTCGCCCGCGACCAGCTGGCGGCGACCGTCGACTCGCTTGCCGTGCGAGCCAACCCGCGCCGCCTCGCCGATGACCTCAAGGTGAAGGTAATCGCCTTTGTCAAAAAGCCCGCGGTGACGGTGTCGCTGGCCGGTGTCGGCGTCCTCGTCGTCGTGGTGGTGGTGCACCGCGTCCGGAACCGCTGACGCGTCAGGCCATGCCGGCGCCGGTGCCGCTTAGAACGTGCACCGGAATGTCGTCGGCCCAGGGCTGCGACGTGACCATGTCGTCGACGTCGACGTAGCCGCGCTCGAATTCGCCGGTCGCCGCGTCGACCAGCCGGTATTCCTGGCGCTGCAGGTGGATGGGCTGCGCGTCCAGGATCACCACCCGCACGTCACCGGGCTCGAAATGGCAGCGCTGCTGTAACGCCTCGATGAGGCACTCGTTGTGCATGTGCCCGTCGCCGAAGTTCCAGCCCAGCACCATCGAGCACAAAACCTCGCCCTCGCACAGGTTGTAGTCGGCCTCGTCGTAGCCGGCCAGCGCGCGGTGCACCAGGGTGAACAGCGCGCGCCCGTGCGTGTTCATCCCGCGGAACGCCATCGCAAGGTGCAGGGGGACCAGGGTGGCCTCTTTGGAGCCGTAGAGGCGCTCCAGCTGCAGGTGTTGCATCGGCCCCAGCGCGCGCGAGCCGGTGCGAAACTTCTCGTCGACCGACGGCTTGACGCACCACACCGTGGTGTCCCAGTTGCCCGCGTAATACCGCATGCCCGGCAGGAAGGACACCTTGCGCGGGTACAGGTTGCCGATGGCGACGACGCCGGCGATGACCACGAACAGGATCGCCACCGGCACCGGGTTGGCCAGGTCCGACAGTCCGAGGGGGGCGTGCGCGACGAACAGCGACAGCACCCCGAAGATCATGAACACGTTCCACTCCAACGGCACCCCCATCGGGAAGGCCAGCAAGATGTTCAGGTGGAACACGATCATCACGAACGCGGCGATGGCGGTCGGCCAGCCGCCGTGGGAGAACAGCAGCGCCAGCGGCACCAGGCCTTCCACGGCGGTGGAGAAGTGTGCGATGAAACCCGCCAGCGCGCTGGGTCGCAGGTCGTCCGGATAGCGCTTGAACATCGATCGCTTCAGCGCCCCGGACGGGATGAACGGGTTGTTCGCGAGCATCGTCGAGATCACGAATGGGAAGTGCCGGTTGAGTTTTGACGTCGCCGCCCCGAGCCAGATCACCATGAAGACCACCTTGGCCCCGATGATGCAGTCCGCGCCGGAGAACAGGAAGACCAGCGCCAGCGGCGCGTAGACCTCGCCGCGGGCGGCCAGGAAGATCACCTTGTCGCGCAGGCCGAGGACGGCCAGGACCGCGAGGATCGCGACGGTGTGCCACGGCGCCAGCACGCCAATCTTGGTGTGCAGGGCGGGAATTGGGCCGGTGCCGTCGGACACGAGCGCGACGGCAAGCAGCGCCAGGAGCGCGCCGTACAGGATGGCGTCGATCGGGCTGCGGACGCTGCCCTTGGTCAGTGGCACCCGGTCGGGCCATGGCGGCAACCGGATGGTGCCGGGCCGCAACCAGTACAGGATGGAGCCCATCGGCGGGAAATACCGGCCGGCCAGCGGCCCGAAGCAACAGCCCAGGCCGATGACTTCGAACAACATCGTATACAGCACGGCCTTTTGGAACACGATCGGTTCCGACCACCAGGCGGCGACGCCCGTGAAGCTGCCGATGCCTGTCGTGCACCACCCGAACACCCAGCCGCCGAGGATGTACAGCGCGATCTTCACCCCGTACATCACATGCATCACCAGGGGCGTGCCGAACCCGTTCTCGGCGATGTGGCGCACCATCGGCACGATCCGCTGAGCGCGGGGTTGCTTGCTCCATTCGGCCACGTCGACGACGGGCAGATTCGGCTGGATGAACCCCATTGCAGCTCCTTCGGCACGGCTCGTTCCACGGGGCACTCGCTGTGAAGGAGAAGCTACCTGCACGGTCATTCGCGCGGCAGCCGATTAACGCCGAAAAGTCGGGTGGGCCCGAATTGCGGGCGGACGGGACGTCTGGTGGGCGTCCTCGAATTTTCAATGGTGCGCCGTCAGGGTTTCGAACCCCGGACCCGCTGATTAAGAGTCAGCTGCTCTACCAACTGAGCTAACGGCGCTTACGACGGCCGAGACCGCGTACGCGACAATAACAGGCGTCCTGCCGCGCTGTGAAATCCCCGGATTGCTCCAGGATACCGACCGCCAGGGGGTGGCCGGGTCCTGGCCCGGACGGATCGGTGGCGTCGGTCACGAAATGGGCTGCAGCGCAGGTCACTCAGAACAGCGTTCCGCAATACGGCGCCCGCTCGGTCCTGAACGCGGCATCCAACTCCCGTATCGCGCCCGGTCGCTGTTCCGCTATCCGGCCCGCGCGGAGCAGGTCGGAGGCGCTGTGCGCGCCCAGGTAGATGGTGGCCAAGTCGGCCAGCCCGATCTGCACGTCGGTGGCTCCCTCGTGGGGCGCGCACTTTGCCACGCCGTCACGACCCTGCAGCAGGAACCGCCCGCCCGCCAGCTCAAGCGGGTCGGCGACGTCGAGTGTGATCTCGATGTCGGTGGCGTACGCGCGGGTGCCCAGCACCTCGGGTACGTCGTTGATCCGCACCCACAGGAAATCGCTGACGTTGGTGGTTTCGGCGGCGCGCAGGTCGGTGAGCTTCAGCGGCAGCGGGTCGTCGACCGGCACGTCGATCTCTATGGTGTCGAACATTTCCAGAACCAACAGCGTCTGCAGCAGCTCGGTGTGCGCGTCGTCCGTGATGGGGCAGAAGTCTTCGACAACGACGTTGCCCAACGGGGGCCGGTAACCGTGATTGGACCCACCGACGACGCGGTACGTCAGGAATCCGTCCGGATGGATCGTGTAGTTCAACGCAGTTGCGTTGCCCCGCTGTGTCGGCCGGTCCTGCAGGTGGTCCGCCCACCACGCGTCGCTGCGCGTTACCGCTCCCGGCGTTGCGGCACACCAGCGTTCGTAGATTTCCGGCAAGCGTGACTTCGCTTCGTCGGCGTCGATCTCACGGGCCCGAACGGCGCCCGGCGCCGCTCGTAGCTTCGCGAAGCGGCGGTCAACGGAATAACTGCGCGTGTAACTGGCCACGCCCGCCCCGAAGCCGTCATACATCGCGGTCTGGGTCGGCACACCGAAGACGATGGGGTAACCCCGTTCCATCAGAATGCCCAGCCCTTTAGCACTGAGCTGTCCCCAAACGCCCTTGCCCTGATGGGTTGATGCGACGGCGATCATCGTCAGCCAGGCGGCTCGCAGAGTGGCACCGGGCACGGTCAGCCGGGTGGGATAAATGATCGAGGTCCCCACCAGCAATGGCCGTTGCGGATCGGAGACGTCCTCGGCCACCAAGATGTCGTCGACCTCGACGCGGCGTTTCCACGCTTCGACGCTTTCCGGGTCAATGGGATCCCCGAAGGTGCGAGCCTGATTGCGGTAAACCGCCTGCAATTCGTCCTTGGTTGGGTGCCGCATGTTGATGGCGCCGCCCGTCGAGTTCATCGCACATCCAATCCGCTTATAGCCCAGCCAAACCGGCGCTCCGCACAGCGAATGGCCTACCGATGACTTCCCCTTCGGGCGATACCCGGGTCATGGGATGCCAAACGTCGCCGCCCGTCGCGGTGAATGTGGGTCAGGGCGTCTGGTTCGGGTATAGGGATACGCCGGGGGATTCCTAGCGGAAAGGGCCGAAGATGCTGCAGGCGATCACCAGACTTGCCATCGCCGCGCCGCGCCGCATCATCGCGATTGCCTTTTTGGTCCTCGTCGCGGCGGCGGTCTTCGGCCTGCCGGTGATCAACAGCCTGTCGGGCGGCGGCTTTCAGGACCCAACCTCGGAATCCGCGCGGGCGACCAACGTGCTCCGCGACAAGTTCAACCAGACCGACCAGCAGATGATCGTCGTCGTCACCGCCCCGGCCGGCGTGCAGAGCCACCAGGCGCGCGACGTCGGAACCGACATCGCCAACCGCCTGAAAACCTCGCCATGGGTGCTGAACGTGTCGTCGGCGTGGACGGCCCCGCCGCAGGCGGCCGCCCAGCTGGTCAGCAAGGACCAGAAGTCCGGGATGATCGTGGCCGGCCTGAAAGGCGGCGAGAACGACGCCCAGCGGTACGCCAGCCAGCTCACCGACCAATTGGTGCACGACCGCGACGGCGTCACCGTGCGTGCCGGCGGCATGGCGGTGGCCTACGCGCAGATCAACGACCAAAACGAGCGCGACCTGCTGTTGATGGAGTCCATCGCGATCCCGCTGAGCTTCGCCGTGCTGGTCTGGGTGCTCGGTGGGGTGGTGGCGGCGGCCCTGCCCATCGTGCTGGGCGCGCTCGCCATCGTCTGCACCATGTCGGTGTTGCGGCTGATCACCTTCGCCACCGACGTGTCGACGTACGCGCTGGACCTGAGCATCGCGATGGGGCTCGCCCTGGCGATCGACTACAACCTGCTGATCATCAGCCGTTTCCGCGAGGAGCTGGCGCGCAGCGGTGACCGGGACCGGGCGCTGGTGAGGACCATGGCCACCGCGGGTCGGACGGTGTTGTTCTCCGCCACCACGGTCGGGTTGTCGATGGCCGTGATGGCGGTCTTCCCGATGTACTTCCTGAAATCGTCGGCCTACACCATCGTGGCCACCGCGGCCATCGTCGCGATCACGGCGGTCGTGGTCACCCCTGCGGCGATCGCGCTGCTGGGGCCCCGGCTGGACTCGCTTGACGGCCGTCGGGTGCTGCATCGGGTCCTGCACGGGCAGCGGTCGTTCCGCGATCACGCGCACAAGCCGCTCGAGCAGCAGTTCTGGTACCGGTCGACCCGATACGTGTTGCGCCACGCCCTGCCGGTCGGCCTGAGCGTGGTCGCGTTCCTGCTGTTGCTCGGCGTGCCGTTCCTGGGCGTGAAATGGGGCTTCCCCGACGAGCGGGTGCTGCCCCGGTCGGCGTCGGCGCGCCAGGTCGCCGACATGCTGGACAACGACTTCGCCAACGGATTCGGCAACGGGGTGACCGTCGTCGTCCCCGACGCCCGTGGCGTGGGTCCCGCCGACCTGGACCGCTACGCCGCCGAACTGTCGCGCGTGCCCGACGTCTCGTCGGTGACCGCGCCGACCGGGACGTTCGTCGCGGGTAAATGGGTGGGACCGCCCGCGGCGCCCGCCGGCGCCGCCAACGGCGGCGCCTTCTTCACCGTGGCCAGCAGCGCGCCGCTGTACTCGCCGGCGTCGAACGCGCAGCTGGACCGGCTGCACAAAGTCGCCGGGCCGGCGGGCCGATCGGTGGAGATGACCGGGCTGGTGCAGATCAACCGCGACAGCGTCGGTGCGATCACCAAGCGGTTGCCCCTGGTGTTCGCGTTGATCGCCCTCATCACGTTCGCGCTGCTGTTCTTGCTGACCGGGAGCGCGGTCCTGCCGCTGCAGGCGTTGGTGTGCAACCTGCTGTCGCTGACGGCCGCGTTCGGGGCCATGGTGTGGATCTTTCAGGACGGCAACCTGGGCGCGCTGGGCACCACACCCAATGGCACGTTGAACGCCAACATCCCGGTGCTGTTGTTCTGCATCGCCTTCGGCCTGGCCATGGATTACGAGGTGTTCCTGGTATCGCGGATCCACGAATACTGGCAGGCGTCGCAAGCCATCCAGGAAACGCCGCCCACCCCGGCCGAAGCGCGCGCAGCGACCGACGAGAGCACGGCCCTGGGCATCGCCGGCATCGGCCGGGTGGTGACCACCGCGGCGGTAGTGATGTCGATTTCGTTCGCCGCGTTGATTCCCGCGCACGTGTCGTTCATGCGCATGCTCGGGGTCGGCCTGACCCTGGCCGTTCTGGCCGACGCCACCCTGGTGCGGATGGTCCTGGTGCCCGCCTTCATCCATGTGCTCGGCCGATGGACGTGGTGGGCGCCCAAACCGTTGGAGTGGCTGCGGGAACGGTCCGATACGGGTGAAGACGCGGCCGCCGCGGTGGGGCGGCGCCGCTGGGACGGTGACGCGCCCGAGCGGCCGTCGATCCGACGATGGCCCACCAAAGCGGCGACGTACCGTGGCTAGCCCGCTTTCCGCCTGTGCCCCAACGGCATTCGATACCGACGGAGCGCCCTGATGGCGAAGACGGATATCGCCGTGCTGCTCGCGCTGGCGTCCGCGCTGTGCGTTGCGATCGGCGACGTGCTCCAGCAGCGAGCGGCGCATTGCATCGAGGACCGAACGGCGGGCCACGTTGAATTGTTCGCTAGCCTGCTGCGCAACCGGCGGTGGTGGTGCGGCGCGGTACTGCTCGCGGCCAGCGTGGGGTTGCAGGCCGCAGCGCTGGGCCAGGGATCTGTGCTGCTGGTGCAGGCGCTGCTCATGTTCTCGCTGCTGTTCGCGCTGCCGATCAACGCCAGGCTGGATCACCGCACCGTGACGGCGGCCGAGTGGATGTGGGCCGGCCTGCTGACCGCGGCGGTGACGGTGATCGTCGTCGTCGGCAATCCGCAGGCCGGTCACGCGTCCGCACCGCTGCGCACCTGGGCGCTGGTGGCCGTGGTGCTGGGGCCACTACTGGTCGCCTGCGCCGTGGCCGGCCGGATCCGGGGCGGCAGCGCGGCCGCGGTGCTGTTCGCCCTTGTGTCCGGTTCACTGTGGGGAATCTTTGCGGTGCTCGCCAAGGAGGTCGTCGCCCGGCTCGGCGACGGCGGCTGGGCGGTCATCCGGACTCCCGAGCTCTACGCCGCGATCCTGGTGATTGTGGGCGGCGTGGTGTGGAGCCAGTCAGCGTTCCGGGCGGGACCCCTGACGGCGTCGATGCCCACCCTGGAGGTGGCGCAGCCGGTGGTGGGGGCGACGTTGGGGGTCGTCGTGCTCGACGAGAAGCTGGACGCGGGTCCCGCCGGGATGATCGCCCTTGCGGTGGCCGTGCTAGTGACGGCGGCGGCCATCGTCAAGCTCGCGCGGGTGGAGGCCGTCGCGACCCGTGATCGGGTCGAGGCTGAGCTCCACGACAGGGTGGGCCAACCGGCCTGAGTGCGCGACATCCGGCCCCACGTGGCACCTGATCACAGACCTGTCAAGGTCGGCATGCGGGCGCCACAAAAGGCATTACAATGCATGCACCGTTTCTGGTCAGCGGTGACCAACTGCATCGGATCCCATGGAAGGTCACTCGATGACGCCTTTGCGCAGACGACGATCGTGGCTGGCCGCCGCGATCGCTTCGGTTGCTGTGTTCGGCGTCGCCTGCGGCGGCGGCCACACCGCGGCGCCGGCGAAGGTGATCTTCGACAAGGGCACCCCATTCGCCGACCTGCTCGTCCCCAAGCTGACCTCCTCGGTCAGCGACGGCGCCGTCGGCGTCACCGTCGATGCCCCGGTGACGGTCAGCGTCGCCGATGGCGTTCTGGCGTCGGTGACCATGGTCAACGAGAACGGCAAGTCCATCGGCGGCCAGCTCAGCCCCGATGGGCTGCGCTGGTCGACCACCGAGCAACTCGGCTACAACCGGCGCTACACCTTGACCGTGAAAGCGCTGGGCATGGGCGGCGCGGCGAATCGGCAGATGACGTTCCAGACCAGTTCGCCCGCGCACCTGACGATGCCCTACGTCGCCCCGGGCGACGGCGAGGTCGTCGGCATCGGCGAGCCGGTGGCGATCCGGTTCGACGAGAACATCGCGGACCGCGCCGCCGCGCAGAAGGCCATCAAGATCACCACCAACCCGCCTGTCGAGGGCGCGTTCTACTGGCTCAACAATCGCGAAGTGCGTTGGCGCCCCGAGCATTTCTGGAAATCGGGAACGGCCATCGACGTGGCGGTCAACACCTACGGCGTCGACCTGGGTGACGGAATGTTCGGTGAGGACAACGTCAAGACCCACTTCACCATTGGCGACGAGGTCATTTCGACCGCCGACGACACCACCAAGACCGTGACCGTGCGCGTCAACGGCGAAGTGGTCAAGACCATGCCGACGTCGATGGGCAAAGACAGCACGCCGACGGACAACGGCTTCTACATCATCGGCGGCCGGTTCAAGCACATCATCATGGACTCGTCGACCTACGGCGTTCCGGTCAACTCGCCCAACGGATATCGCACCGAAGTTGATTGGGCCACCCAGATGTCCTACAGCGGTGTCTTTGTGCACTCCGCGCCGTGGTCGGTCGGCGCGCAGGGGCACACCAACACCAGCCACGGGTGCTTGAATGTGAGCCCCAGCAACGCGGAGTGGTTCTACGACCACAGCAAGACCGGCGACATCGTCGAGGTCATCAACACGGTGGGGCCGACGCTGCCGGGCACCGAGGGCCTCGGCGACTGGAACATTCCCTGGCCGCAGTGGAAAGCGGGCAACGCCAACACCTGACGTGCGGGTCAGTCGACCTTGTGCCAGGTCGCGCAGTTTCTGGTCATGAAAGCGCGATCGGTCGGCAGGATCTGCACCACCTGCGGGCCGTCGTTGACGTTGTTGTCGATGACGTCGTTGGTGTCCAGGCTCCGCAGCCTCGCCCAGTAGCACCCGTAGTTCCCGGCGCTGCGGTAGGTGCCCGGCGCGATGTCGCCGCCGACCGTGAACGTGCCGTTCGCCTCGATGGTGGTTTTCGGCCCGGGTGGTGGGGGAGGCGTGGCGGTCACGGTTACCGTCTTGGTCTCCGCCGGCAGGGTCGACGTGACGGTGGTCGCCGTGTTATTCGAACCACCGCAGCCCGCGAGCAGGGCAGCGCAAGCCGCATTCATGGCGAGGCGATGAGGCATCCGGCGTCGCTTCGGCGGCACGGCGCGCTTCCCTCCCGTTTGCGGGTGCGTTCGCGTTGCGCGGGCCGGTACGACCAGGCGGTCGCCGAAGCACCAATGGCTTCCGGCCGATTGGGGTGGCTGACGGGGCTCGAACCCGCGACATCCAGGATCACAACCTGGTGCTCTACCAACTGAACTACAGCCACCATTGCCGCCAGCGGCCCCGAGGCCATGAGCGGCGACGTCGATACTAGCCGGTCGGTGGCTCGGCGGCCGAATCGATTTCGCCAGTGGCGCCGCCGTCGCCCTCCAACTCGGCGACCACGGCCTCGATCTCGCTGGTAGAAGGTCCCGGCGGCGAGACGAACGCGGTCCGGCGGTAGAACTGCAGCTCGCGGATCGACTCGTGAATGTCGGCCAGGGCGCGGTGCGCGAGTCCTTTGACCGGCTGGCCGAAGTAGATCCGCGGATACCAGCGCCGGCAGAGCTCCTTGATCGAGCTCACGTCGATCATCCGGTAATGCAGGAACGAGTCCAGCGCCGGCATGTCGCGGGCGATGAACGCGCGATCGGTGGCGATCGAATTGCCCGCCAGCGGCGCCGTCTTGGGTTGCTTGACGTGCTTGCCGATGTAATCGAGCACCACCGCCTCGGCCGTGGCCAGGTCGACGGCCGACGCCCGCACCTCGTCGGTCAGCCCTGAACGCGTGTGCATTTCGGTGACCACATCGATCATCGACGACAACGCCGCGTCGTCGGCGTGGATCACCACGTCGACGCCGTCGCCCAAGATGTTCAAATCGGCGTCGGTGACCAGCGCCGCGATTTCGATCAACTTGTCCGAGCCGAGGTCCAGCCCCGTCATCTCGCAGTCGATCCACACCAACTCGTCTCGCACAGCGCTCAGACTAGGCCCACGTGGCGCCCGTGCCGGTCGTCGCCCCCACCTGCGACGGAGAAGTAGTGTGAGCGGTGCCGGACCGCACGCCGAGGGAACGGGGGCGCAGCACGATGAGCACCGAATCCGCGGAAACACCCGCGCGCCGGATCGCCAACGGTTACGCCGTCGACGGGCGGGCACTCGAATTGGGCACCGTCGTCGTCGACGGCGCCGTCGACCCGACGGCGCAGATTCGCATCCCGCTGGCCACGATCAACCGGCACGGCCTGGTGGCCGGTGCGACCGGGACCGGGAAGACCAAGACGCTGCAGCTGATCGCTGAACAACTCAGCGCGGCCGGCGTTGCGGTGATGATGGCCGACGTCAAGGGCGACCTGTCGGGTCTGGCCCGGCCCGGGCAGGCCAACGACAAGACCGCCGCGCGCGCCAAAGACACGGGCGACGACTGGGCGCCGACCGGGTTCCCGGTCGAGTTCTTGTCGCTGGGGACCGGGGGTCTGGGCGTGCCGGTTCGCGCGACGGTCGCCAGCTTCGGTCCGGTTCTGCTGTCGAAAGTGTTGGGGCTCAACGCTACTCAAGAGTCGACGTTGGGGCTGATCTTCCACTGGGCCAAGCAGGCCAACCGTCCGCTGGTCACCCTGGCTGACCTGCGCGCCGTGATCAGCCACTTGGCGAGCGACGAGGGCAAGGCCGATCTGAAAGACCTGGGCGGTGTTTCGCCGACGACGGCGGGCGTGATCCTGCGGGCACTGGTCAACCTCGCCGGCGAGGGCGGCGATACGTTCTTCGGCGAGCCGAAGCTTGAACCTGAGGATCTGCTGCGCGTCGACGACCAGGGCCACGGCATCATCTCGCTGCTCGAATTCAGCGGTCAGTCGCTGCGCCCCGTCATCTTCTCCACGTTTCTGATGTGGGTGCTCGCCGATTTGTTCGCGGTGCTGCCCGAGGTCGGCGACATCGACAAGCCCAAGCTGGTCTTCTTTTTCGACGAGGCGCACCTGTTGTTCGCCGACGCCTCCAAGGCGTTCCTCGAGCAGGTGGAGCAGACCGTCAAGCTGATCCGCTCCAAGGGCGTCGGGGTGTTCTTCTGCACCCAACTGCCCACCGACCTGCCCAACGATGTGCTCTCCCAGCTCGGCGCCCGGATCCAGCACGCGCTGCGGGCGTTTACCCCCGACGATCAGCAGGCGCTGAGCAAGACAGTACGCACCTATCCGAAAACCGATGTCTACGAACTGGAATCGGCGTTGACGTCGCTGGGTATCGGGGAGGCCGTCGTCACGGTGCTGTCCGAGAAGGGCGCGCCCACGCCGGTGGCGTGGACCCGCATGCGGGTGCCACGCTCGCTGATGGCCTCGATCGGGAATGACGCGATCGCCGCCGCGGCGAAAAGCAGTCCGCTGCAAGAGAAGTACGGCCAGACGATCGAACAACCGGCCCAGCCGCAGGCCGGCGCGCCGGACCGGCAGGCCCAGACGCCGACGCCGCAGGGTCAGCCGCCGCAGGCCCAGTCCGACTACCCGCCGGTCCCGGCGAACGAGCCGCCGCCGCCGATGCCGCCGCCGGCGGAGCCGAAAGGGCCCGCGGTGTGGGAGGAAGTGCTGAGCAACCCCACGGTGAAAAGCGGCATCAACACGGCGATACGCGAAATCACCAAGAACATCTTCGGTACCGGGCGCCGCCGCCGGAAGTAAGGGCTAGCTACCGCCCAGCTTCTTGTAGAAGCTGCCGACGATGGGCGCGACGATAGCCCGCGGCGCGTAGCCGCTCGCCACCGACATCGCCTTCGACGTCAGGCCAGGGACCACCCGCATCTTGTTGCGCGCCAAGGCATCCAGCGACACCTGGGCGGTGTGCTCGGTGGAGATCCACAGGAATTCCGGCACCAGTCTTTCCACCAGTGACCGTTCGGCGTCGTCGGGAAGGTCGGTGCGCACCGGTCCGGGCGCCAGCAGCGTGACGTGCACGCCCGAGTGGCGCAGCTCACCGCGCAGCGATTCGCTGAAGGTGTTCGCGAACGCCTTGCTGGCCGCATAGGTGGCGTTGTAGGGAATCGGCGAATTGCCCGCCGCCGAACCGGAAATCAGGATCCCGCCGGCCTTTCGCTCGACCATGCCCGGCAGCACCGCCAACGTAAGGTCGTGCACGCCCAGCACATTCAGCTGCAGCTGGGCCTTCTCACCTGCGGGGTTCAACGTGGCCACCGGACCGAACGTCGCGGTGCCGGCATTGGCGCACAGGATCGAAATGGGCCGAGCGGCCAGTTCTTCGCACAATTTGGCCCGTTCGCCGGGATCGGCGAGGTCGGCGGGTCGCACATCGACCGTGACCCGGTACTTGTCGGTAAGGCGAGCGGCCAGCTCGTTGAGCAGGTCTTCGCGCCGCGCCGTGACGATCAGGCTGTGTCCGCGGGCCGCCAGTTCGGTGGCCAGCGCCTCGCCGATGTTCTGCGAGGCTCCGGTCACAACGGCGCGCGCGTCTGGGCTGGGAGCGGGGATCGGCATGATCCAATCGTAGACAGCGAGCGCGACGAAGCCGGGCGGGGCGGGTCGGCTGTGAAGAGAGGCCAGCCGATCGCGAGCGCGGTGACGCCGGGCGCGGCGGGTCGCCTGCCTAACAAATTGCAGGCGATCGCGAGGGCGGCGACGCCGGGCGCGGCGGGTCGCCTGCCCAACAAATTGCAGGCGATCGCGAGGGCGGCGACGCCGGGCGCGGCGGGTCGCCTGCCCAACAAATAGAGTGCCGGGCATGGGCCAGCCGTCCTCGCGTTCACTCACGCCGGTGCCATCCCGGGTGGTGGCGTGGGCGCTCTGGGACTGCGGCTCCACCGGCCTGAACGCGATCGTGGCCACCTTCGTCTTCTCGGTGTATCTGACCAGCAGCGTGGGGGTGGGCCTCCCCGGGGCCACCACGCCGGCGAGTTGGTTGGGGCGCGCCGCCGCCATCGCCGGATTGACGGTTGCGGTGCTGGCGCCGGCCGTCGGCGTCTGGGTGGAATCGCCACATCGCCGGCGGGTGGCCTTGAGCGTGTTGACCGCTTTGGCCGTCGCGCTGACGTGCGCGATGTTCTTCATCCACGACCGCCCCGGCTACCTGTGGGCCGGGCTGGTGCTGATGGGGGCGACGGCGGCCTGCAGCGACCTGGCCAGCGTCCCGTATAACGCTATGCTGCGCCAACTTTCGACGCCGCAGACCGCCGGCCGCATCTCCGGCCTGGGGTGGGCGGCCGGTTACGTCGGCAGCGTCCTGCTGCTGCTCGTGGTCTACAGCGGATTCATTTCCGGCAAGGGCTCCGGGCCGAATGCGACGCGTGGCTTCTTGCGGGTGTCCATTCACGACGGCCTCTACGTACGGGAGGCGATGCTGGTCGCGGCGGCCTGGCTGGCGATCTTTGCCCTGCCGCTCCTGTTCGTCGCGCATCGGCTTCCCGACTCGGCCGAGGTGTACGAGGCGACCAGCATGCTCGGCGGCTATCGCAAGCTCTGGACCGAGGTCTGCGCGGAGTGGCGCCGCGACCGCAACCTGGTCTACTTCCTGTTCGCCAGCGCGCTATTCCGCGACGGCCTGGCGGCGATCTTCGCCTTCGGCGCCGTGCTCGGCGTCAACGTGTACGGCATCTCGCAGGGAGATGTGCTGGTGTTCGGGGTGGTGGCCAGCGTGGTGGCGGCCGTGGGCGCGGTGCTGGGCGGGTTCGTCGATCACCGGATCGGGTCGAAACCCGTCATCGTGGCGTCCCTCGCCGCGATCGTCGTCCTGGGCGTCACGCTGATGCTGCTGTCGGGTTCGGTGGCGTTCTGGGTCTGCGGGCTACTGCTGTGCATGTTCATCGGGCCGTCGCAGTCGTCCTCGCGGGCCTTGTTGCTGCAGATGGCGAAACAGGGCAGGGAAGGCGTCGCCTTCGGCCTCTACACGATGACCGGACGGGCGGTGGCTTTCGTCGCGCCTTGGCTGTTCTCGGTATTCGTGGACGTATTCGGCGCGGTGCGCGCGGGCCTTGGCGGGATCTCGCTGGTGCTGCTCGCCGGGTTGCTGGCCATGCTCGCGGTTCGTGTTCCGGCACGCGGCGCGCTCGCGGCCGAACCGTCGTAGGACGCTTAGCCCCTCGAGTCGCAGATCGTCAGGCCCACGCCGACGCGCTTGCTCATCTGGACACCGTCGATGGTGACCGAACACGTGACGTTGTGGCCGATGTTGACGATCGTGACGTTGGCCGGGTGCACCGCCGCCTTGGACAGGCTGACCTCTTTGGTCCAGGGCAGCGCGACGTTGAATTCGGTCTGGATCAGGTCGCCGGTGTCGATGTACATGATGCTGATCGCCCGGCCCTCGCCGGCCACGCTGTAGACGATGTCTTGCATCGCGGCCGGGCCGGTGGACTCGGTGGGCGTCGGGGAACCGCCGGTGGGCGGCACCGGCGCCGGAATGCGCGGTGTCGAGGTGCGTGTCGACGGGCTCGGCATCGCCGGAGTCGTCTCCGGCATGGCGGGCAGCGGCGGGACGGCGGTCTGAGTCTTGATCGCGTCGTTCACCAGTACCAGGGCAATAACCAGGGCGACCACCAACAGCACCGCCGCGCCGGCGACGATCCACAGCCACCGCGGCGGGGGCTTCGGACCATCCGGCGGCGGGGGAGCCGACCCCGGGGGTTGCCCCGACGGAGGCAGCTCGTGCTGCCAGTACGCCGGCAGCTCTTTGGTGGTGTTGGCCTCGTTCGTGTTCGGCGCCCACGGCGGAGCCTGCCCGCCGTAGGTGGGCACATAGCGCGCCTGATCGGCGTAGGCGGGGTCGGCGGGCGGATACCACGCGCCCTGCGGGCCCGCTCCCGGCGGAGAGGGGCTGAACCGCTCGGTGGGACGTGAATCGTTCATGTCCACCTCATGGATTGCAGAGTACCTGCGCCGGGCGCCCGAACGCCGAATCACCTCACCAGCGATGACTCAGGGGCACCGGTTCCCGGCGGCCAGCGCGGCGACCGTCATCGCCCGCATGACGGCGCGCGACCGCGTGGTGCGGGCGGATTTGCTGCGCGAGGTGTCGGCGGATTTCATGCTGTGCGGCGTCGAATTGAGTAGCCCGAAGACCGCGTGGGCGGCCAGCCGGGCGTCGGCCTCGGCCAGGTCGGGGTCCAGCTCGCGCAGCACCCCGACCCACACCTCGACGTATTGGCGTTGGGCTTTGCGCACCTGCCTCTCGGCCGCTTCGGGCAGGTGCGCGAGGTCGCGGTCCTGGATGCGGATCAGGTCGGGCTCGCCGAACGCGAAGTCCAGGTGGAAGTCGATCAGGCCATCCAGCGCCGCGGCCGCGTCCGAGCTGCGGGCCCGCACATCCCGGGCGCCGGCGAGCAGGCGCGCGCTGATGCCCACCAGCAGCTCGACCAGCAGCGACTCCTTGTTGGGGAAGTGGCGGTAGATGGCGGGGCCGCTCACACCGGCGGCGGCACCGATGTCTTCCAGCCGCACAGCGAGGAAGCCGCGCTCGGCGAACAGGCGCTCGGCGGCCGACAGCAGCTGCAGACGCCGGTCGGATTTCAACTGGCTGCGGCGATTTGGGGCATCGGGTGGGCCCGACTGGCCGTCCGAGGTGGACGTTGTCATGGAGAATCCCCGTCCGGTTGGTTAATCGTCACTAACTTAGCACGAGTTTTCCGCGGGTTTACCTGCCGCGATGGCCGGCGGTGGCCCGGTGCCGTCGTCCCTGGACCGGCGGGATCGACGATGGTATTCTCACCGTGAGTTAATGAGGATTAACTCAAAACCCCCGCCCGACGGCAAGGAGGCTGCTGCGGCGATGGACAAGGTGGTGGCAACGGCCGCCGAGGCGGTTGCCGACATAACCGACGGGTCGTCCCTGGCGGTCGGTGGCTTCGGGTTCTGCGGCATCCCCGAGGCCTTGATCGCCGCGTTGGTCGACACCGGAGTCCGCGACCTGGAGACGGTGTCCAACAACTGCGGCGGCTATGGCGTCGGACTGGAAGCGCTACTGCACCACAAGCGAATTCGCCGTGCCGTCGCCTCCTACTTCGGTGACAACAAGGAGTTCGCCCGCCAATTCCTCGCCGGTGAGCTGGAGGTGGAGCTCACCCCGCAGGGCACGCTGGCGGAGCGGTTGCGCGCCGGCGGCGCGGGCATCCCGGCGTTCTACACCCCGGCGGGGGTCGGCACCCCGGTCGCCGATGGCGGCCTGCCGTGGCGCTACGACGCTTCCGGTGGGGTGGCGGTGGTGTCGCCGCCGAAGGAGAGGCGCGAATTCGACGGTGTGACCTACGTTCTCGAGCGGGCGATCCGCACCGACTTCGCGTTGGTGCATGCCTGGAAGGGCGACCGGCACGGCAACCTCGTGTACCGCGCGGCGGCGGCCAACTTCAACCCCGACTGCGCCACGGCCGGCAGGATCACCATCGCGGAGGTCGAGCATCTGGTCGAGCCAGGCGAAATCGAGCCCGCGGCGGTGCACACGCCCGGCGTCTTCGTTCATCGGGTGGTGCACGTGCCAGACGCGGCCAAGCCGATCGAGAAGGTGACGGTGCGGTGAGCGCGCTCGACGACGACGCCGTGGGGGACGAAGCGATGAGGAGTGGCGCCCGGTGAGTTGGAGCAAGGAGGGTTTGGCGGCGCGGGTGGCCGCCGAATTCGAGGACGGCCAATACGTCAACCTCGGCATCGGCATGCCCACCCTCGTCCCCAACCACATCCCGCCGGCCGTCACGGTCGTCGTGCATTCGGAGAACGGAATCCTGGGCGTGGGCCCGTATCCCCGGCCCGAGGACGTCGACGCGGATCTGATCAACGCGGGCAAGGAGACGGTCACCACGATGCCGGGGGCGGCGTTCTTCGCTTCCTCGACCTCGTTCGGGATCATTCGCGGCGGGCATCTCGACGTCGCCGTCCTGGGGGCGATGCAGGTCTCGGCCGCCGGTGACCTGGCCAATTGGATGATTCCCGGAAAGATGGTCAAGGGCATGGGCGGCGCCATGGACCTGGTGCACGGCGCCCGCAAGGTAATCGCGATGATGGAACACACCGCCCGCGACGGCAGCCCGAAAATCGTTGAGCGGTGCACCCATCCGTTGACGGGCGCGGGATGTGTCAACCGCATCATCACCGACCTGGCCGTCATCGACGTGTGCGATGACGGCTTGCATTTGGTCGAGACCGCCCCCGGCGTTTCGGCCGAAGAGGTGCTCGACAAGACCGAACCGCCGCTTGTGCTGGCGAGGACCGGGAGGCATTTGTGAGTTCAGCTGTGATGACCGCGCCCTCGTTCGCCGACGAGCATCGCCGGCTGGTCGCCGAGTTGAACGCCAAGCTGGCGGCCGCGGCGTTGGGCGGGAACGAACGCGCCCGCGAACGTCACGTCAGCCGCGGCAAGCTGCTGCCGCGCGAGCGGGTGGATCGGCTGCTCGACCCGGGCAGCCCGTTCCTCGAGTTGGCCCCACTGGCCGCCAATGGCATGTACGACGACGAATCCCCGGGCGCCGGAATCATCACCGGGATCGGCCGGGTGTCGGGGCGCGAGTGTGTGATCGTCGCCAACGACGCGACGGTCAAGGGCGGCACCTACTACCCGATGACGGTCAAAAAGCACCTGCGCGCACAGGAAGTCGCGCTGCAGAATCGCCTGCCCTGCATCTACTTGGTGGACTCCGGGGGTGCCTTCCTGCCGCGCCAGGACGAGGTGTTCCCCGATCGGGAGCACTTCGGCCGGATCTTCTACAACCAGGCGACCATGAGCGCCAAGGAGATTCCCCAGGTGGCCGCCGTACTCGGTTCGTGCACGGCGGGCGGGGCCTACGTGCCGGCCATGAGCGACGAGGCGGTCATCGTGCGCGAGCAGGGGACGATCTTTCTCGGCGGTCCGCCCCTGGTGAAGGCGGCCACCGGCGAGGTCGTCTCGGCCGAGGACCTCGGCGGCGGCGACCTGCACTCGCGGATCTCCGGCGTCACCGACCACCTCGCCGACGACGACGAACACGCTCTGCGCATCGTGCGGGCCATCGCCGCGACCTTCGGTCCGCGTGAGCCCAGCCAGTGGGACGTCCGGCCCACGGTCGAGCCCAAGCACCCGCAGAGCGAGCTCTACGATGTGGTGCCGCCGGATCCGCGGGTGCCCTACGACGTGCACGAGGTGGTCGTGCGGCTGGTCGACGGTGGTGAATTCAACGAGTTCAAGACCAATTACGGCAAGACGCTGATGACCGCGTTCGCCCGCATCCACGGCCACCCGGTCGGGATCGTCGCCAACAACGGCGTGCTGTTCGGCGAATCCGCTTTGAAGGGCGCACATTTCATCGAGCTGTGCGACAAACGCAAGATCCCGCTGCTGTTCCTGCAGAACATCGCCGGTTTTATGGTCGGCCGCGACTACGAGGCCGGCGGCATCGCCAAGCACGGCGCCAAAATGGTGACCGCGGTGGCCTGCGCCCGGGTTCCCAAGCTGACGGTCGTGATCGGCGGGTCCTATGGCGCGGGCAACTATTCGATGTGCGGGCGGGCGTACTCCCCGCGCTTCCTGTGGATGTGGCCGAACGCCCGAATCTCGGTCATGGGCGGTGAGCAGGCGGCCTCGGTGCTGGCGACGGTGCGCGGTGAGCAGCTCGCCGCGGCCGGTAAACCGTGGCCACCCGACGAGGAAGAGGCGTTCAAGGCGCCGATCCGCGCGCAATACGAGGACCAGGGCAACCCGTACTATTCGACCGCCCGCCTGTGGGACGACGGCATCATCGATCCCGCCGACACCAGAACCGTTGTCGGGTTGGCCCTTTCGGTCTGCGCTCACGCCCCGCTAGACCCGGTCTCCTACGGCGTCTTCCGGATGTGATGACCATGTTCGAGACCGTCTTGGTGGCCAACCGCGGCGAGATCGCGGTCCGCGTGATGCGCACCCTGCGCCGGCTGGGTATCCGATCGGTCGCGGTGTACAGCGACCCCGACGCCAACGCCCGCCATGTCCTGGAAGCCGACACGGCCGTTCGCCTGGGCCCCGCCACGGCGCGGGAGAGCTACCTCGACATCGGCAAGGTGCTCGATGCGGCGGCGCGCACCGGCGCCCAGGCGATCCACCCGGGCTACGGATTCCTCTCCGAGAATGCCGAATTCGCCGCCGCCTGCGAGCGGGCAGGCGTGGTGTTCATCGGCCCGCCGGCGCGGGCCATCCAGGTGATGGGCGACAAGATCACCGCCAAGAACGCGGTCGCCGCCTTCGACGTGCCGGTGGTGCCGGGTGTGGCCAAGCCGGGACTGAGGGACGACGACCTAGTCGCGGCCGCCGAGGAAGTCGGCTACCCAGTGCTGATCAAGCCCTCGGCGGGCGGCGGCGGCAAGGGCATGCGCCTGGTGGACGACCCGAGCCGGCTGCGCGACGCGCTGCTGGGCGCGCGGCGGGAGGCCGCCTCCTCGTTCGGTGACGACACCCTGTTCCTGGAGCGATTCGTGCTGCGGCCCAGACATATCGAAGTGCAGGTGCTCGCCGACACGCATGGCAACGTGGTGCACCTGGGCGAGCGCGAGTGCAGCCTGCAGCGGCGCCACCAGAAGGTGATCGAGGAGGCGCCGTCCCCGTTGCTCGACCCGCAGACCCGCGCGCGGATCGGGGCGGCGGCGTGCAACACCGCCCGAAGCGTCGACTACGTCGGCGCGGGCACGGTGGAATTCATCGTCTCCGCTGACCGGCCGGACGAGTTCTTCTTCATGGAGATGAACACCCGCCTGCAGGTGGAACACCCTGTCACCGAAGCTATTAGCGGCCTGGACCTGGTGGAGTGGCAGCTGCGGGTGGCCGCCGGCGAGAAGCTTGGGTTCGCGCAGGACGACATCGAGCTGCGGGGCCACGCGATCGAGGCCCGGGTCTACGCCGAGGATCCGGCGCGGGGATTCCTGCCCACCGGCGGCACGGTGCTGCGGGTGTCCGAGCCGTCGGGCGCCGGCGTGCGGGTCGATTCGTCGCTGCTGGCGGGCACGGTGGTCGGTAGCGATTACGACCCGATGCTGAGCAAGGTGATCGCCTACGGCGAGGAGCGCGACGAGGCGCTGGCGAAACTCGACACCGCGCTGGCCCGGACCGCAATCCTGGGTGTGCAGACCAACATCGAATTCCTTCGGTTCCTGCTCGCCGACGAGCGGGTACGCGCGGGCGACCTCGATACGGCGTTGCTGGACGAGCGGGTGGCGGACTTCGCGCCGCTGCCCGCGCCGGACGACGTGCTCGCCGCCGGGGGGCTTTATCGCCAGTGGGCGCTGGACCGTCGTGCCGCGGGCAACCCTTGGGCCGAGCCGAGCGGATGGCGGGTCGGGGGCACACCCGCGCCCGTGCGGACCGAGATGCAGACCCCGCTGCGCAGCGACACGGTGTCGGTGTGGGGGCCACCCGCCGACGCCCGGGTGCAGGTGGGTGCGGGCGAGATCCAGTCCGCCGCCGCGCAAGTCGACGGTGACCGGATGGACGTCACGCTGGACGGGGTGCGCCGCGAATACTTCTGGGCCGAAGCGGACCGTCACCTGTGGATCGCCGACGAACGCGGAGCTTGGCACCTGCGCGAAGCCGAGGAACACAAGATTCACCGCGCGGCCGGGGCGCAGCAGGCCGAGATCCTCAGCCCCATGCCCGGCAGCGTGATCGCGGTCCAGGTCGCCTCCGGCGACGAGGTGTCCGAGGGTGACGTGGTGGTGGTTGTGGAGGCGATGAAGATGGAACACTCGCTCGCAGCGCCGGTTTCGGGGCGAGTGGAACTCCTGGTGTCCGTCGGCGACCAGGTCACGGTCGACCAGGTACTGGCGCGGCTGGTGCCCGAAGAGCCCGAAGCGGCAGCAGATTCGAGTAAGGACGAAACATGACGACATCAATCACCGCGGGAACGCTGACCAAAGAATACGAGGATCTTCGCGACACGGTCGCCGAGTTCGCGCGCACCGTGGTCGCGCCCGTCTCCGCCAAACACGATGAAGAGCACAGCTTCCCGTACGAAGTCGTCGCCAAGATGGGCGAGATGGGACTGTTCGGCCTGCCGTTCCCCGAGGAGTACGGCGGCATGGGCGGTGACTACTTCGCCCTGTCGCTGGCGCTCGAGGAACTCGGCAAGGTCGACCAATCGGTGGCGATCACCTTGGAGGCCGGTGTCAGCCTCGGCGCGATGCCGATCTATCGCTTCGGCTCCGAAGAACAGAAAAGTAAGTGGCTGCCGGACCTGACGGCCGGCCAGGCCCTGGCCGCGTTCGGTCTCACCGAGCCGGGTGCCGGTTCCGACGCCGGCGCCACCCGGACCACGGCCCGCCTCGACGACGGCGAGTGGGTGATCAACGGCAGCAAGCAGTTCATCACCAACTCCGGCACGGACATCACGAAACTGGTCACCGTCACCGCCGTGACGGGAACGATCGGTGACGGCAAGAAAGAGATCTCGACGATCATCGTTCCCAACGGCACACCGGGATTCACCGTCGAGCCCGTCTACAGCAAGGTGGGCTGGAACGCCTCGGACACCCATCCGTTGAGCTTCGCCGACGCGCGTGTGCCGGAGGAGAACCTTCTCGGCCCCCGCGGCACCGGGTACGCGAACTTCCTGTCCATCCTCGACGAGGGCCGCATCGCGATCGCCGCGCTGGCGACCGGTGCCGCCCAGGGTTGCGTCGACGAAAGCGTCAAGTACGCCAAGGAACGCCAGTCGTTCGGCCAGCCGATCGGCTCCTACCAGGCCATCAGCTTCAAGATCGCGCGGATGGAAGCCCGCGCCCACGTCGCCCGCACAGCATACTACGACGCCGCCGCAAAGATGTTGGCCGGCAATCCATTCAAGAAGGAGGCGGCCATCGCGAAGATGATCGCGTCGGAAGCGGCCATGGACAACGCCCGGGACGCGACCCAGATTCACGGCGGGTACGGCTTCATGAACGAGTACCCGGTGGCGCGGCACTACCGGGACAGCAAGATCCTCGAGATCGGTGAGGGCACCACCGAGGTGCAGCTGATGCTCATCGCGCGATCGCTGGGGTTGTCATGAGCCGCGCTGGCGACGATGATGCCGGCGTAGCCGGGATCGAGGAGTCGCGCCCATGAGCGAAGGCAAGTCGGTCGTCCAGCGGGGCCTGTGGTTCGAAGAATTCGAGATCGGCACGACGTACCTGCACCGGCCGGGCCGCACCGTCACCGAGGCCGACAACGTCTTGTTCACCACCCTCACGATGAACACCCAGTCGTTGCACCTGGATGCGGCGTGGGCTGCCGAGCAGCCGGGCTTTCGGGGCGAGCGCTTGGTGAACTCGATGTTCACCCTCTCCACGTTGGTCGGGTTGTCCGTGTCGCAGCTGACGCTGGGCACCATCGTCGCCAACTTGGGCTTCACCGAGGTGTCGTTCCCCAAACCGGTCTTCCACGGCGACACCCTGTACGCCGAGACCGTCTGCACCGGCAAGCGCGAGTCGAAGAGCCGGCCCGGGGAAGGGATCGTCACTCTCGAGCACACGGGACGCAACCAGCACGGCGACATCGTGGCGCGGGCGGTGCGGACCACGCTGGTTCAGAAACGACCAGACGGGGAGGAGTCCCGATGAACCTGCAAGCCGCCGGCCCGGGCTGGCTGTTCTGCCCGGCGGACCGTCCCGAGCGGTTCGCCAAGGCCGCGGCCGCGGCCGACGTCGTGATCCTCGACCTCGAGGACGGCGTGGCCGAGGCCGACAAGCCCGCCGCGCGCAAGGCGCTGCGCGAGACCCCGCTGGATCCCGAGCGCACCGTGGTGCGCGTCAACGCGGCCGGCACCGAGGAGCACGGTCGCGACCTGGACGCCTTGGCCGATACTCCGTACACGACGGTGATGCTCTCCAAGACGGAATCCGCCGCGCAGGTTTCTGCCCTGGCGCCGCGCAACGTCATCGCGCTGATCGAGACGCCGCGCGGTGCCGTCTTCAGCACCGAGATCGCCGCCGCGGAGGGGACGGTCGCGATGATGTGGGGTGCCGAGGACCTCGTCGCGGCCCTCGGCGGGAGCTCCAGCCGCCTGGCCGACGGCACCTACCGCGACTTCGCCCGCCATGTCCGGTCGACGGTCCTGCTGGCGGCGTCCACCTTCGGCCGGGCCGCGCTCGACGCGGTGCATCTGGACATCCGCGACCTCGAAGGCTTGCGCGCCGAGGCCGAGGACGCCGTCGCCGTGGGTTTCCACGGAACCGTCTGCATCCATCCGACCCAGATTCCCGTCGTGCGCGACGCCTACCGTGCCAGCGAGGAGAAACTCGACTGGGCGCGAAGGGTATTGGCCGCCGCCCGCACCGAGCGCGGTGTTTTCGCGTTCGAGGGTCAGATGGTGGATTCGCCGGTGCTCAAGCACGCGGAGATGCTGGTGCGCAGGGCGGGGCAGTCCGCCGCCGGGTGAAATCCACCAAAGCGGTATCACCGGCGATATCAGACTCGAGAGTCGTCTAATGGCCGCCGGGCGCGACACGTTCGCGATCGCCGCGGTCTGCCGTCAATCGGGCGCATAATGGTCAGTACGCCAGTGTCGCGGCGAGCGAAGCCTTTCGGGTAGCTGGCGATCGACTTCGCCTCGCGGTAGGTCCCGGCTGAGCTGTTGCTGTGGCCCTGCGGCACCGAGGTAGGGAGACGGTATGGCGATGGTGCCTCAGTTGCCGATGACCGTCGACCTCGAGCCCGTGCAGCTCGTCGCCGCCGACGGCACACCGACCACCGAACCGCGGTACGGCCGCGACCTTCCGGCCGAGACGCTGTGCTGGCTGTACGAAATGATGGTCGTCACCCGCGAGCTGGACACCGAGTTCGTCAACCTGAAGCGCCAAGGGGAGTTGGCGCTGTTCGCGTCGTGCCGCGGTCAGGAGGCCGCCCAGGTGGGCGCGACGGCCTGTCTGCGCAAGACGGACTGGCTGTTTCCGCAATACCGGGAGCTCGGCGCGTACCTGGTGCGCGGCATCCCGCCCGGGCACGTCGGCGCGGTTTGGCGCGGAACCTGGCACGGCGGACTGGAATTCACCAAGAAGTGCTGCGCCCAGACCTCGATCCCGATCGGCACCCAGACCCTGCACGCCGTCGGCGCCGCGATGGCCGCCCAGCGGCTCGCCGAGGATTCGGTGACGGTCGCCTTCCTCGGCGACGGTGCCACCAGCGTCGGGGACGTGCACGAGGCGCTGAATTTCGCGGCCGTGTTCGCCACGCCGTGCGTGTTCTTCGTGCAGAACAACCAGTGGGCGATCTCGGTGCCGATCTACAAGCAGACCGCGGCGCCGTCCATCGCGCACAAGGCAATTGGCTACGGCATGCCCGGAATTCGCGTGGACGGCAACGATGTGCTCGCCTGCTACGCGGTGATGGCCGAGGCCGCCGACCGCGCCCGGGCCGGCGGCGGGCCGACGCTGATCGAGGCGGTCACCTATCGGCTGGGCCCGCACACCACATCCGACGACCCCAGTCGCTACCGGACGCAGGAGGAGGTGGACCGCTGGGCGGCACTCGACCCGATCCCGCGCTATCGCTCCTACCTGCAGCACGAGGGCCTGTGGTCTACCCGCCTGGAGGACCGGGTCGCCGCCCGCGCAAAGCGGATGCGCGCGGAATTGCGCGACGCCGTGTTCGGCGCACCCGATTTCGACATCGACGAGGTGTTCACCACGGTGTACGCCGAGATGACGCCCGGGCTAGAGGCGCAGCGCCAACAGTTGCGAGCCGAACTGGACCGCGGCGGTGGGGAGGCCTAAATGACTCAGCTCGCCGACCGGCCGGCCAGTTCCGCCGAAACCCCTACTGCCGCGGCGCGGGACGTCGCGCAGTCGCTGACCATGGTGCAGGCGCTCAACCGCGCCCTGCGCGACGCGATGGCCGCCGACGACCGGGTGCTGGTGTTCGGCGAGGACGTGTCGGTCGAGGGGGGAGTATTCCGGGTAACCGAGGGGCTGGCCGAAATATTCGGCGAGAAGCGCTGTTTCGACACGCCGCTGGCGGAGTCGGCCATCATCGGGATCGCGGTGGGACTGGCGCTACGCGGCTTCGTGCCGGTGCCGGAGATTCAGTTCGACGGGTTCTCCTACCCCGCCTTCGACCAGGTGGTCAGTCATCTGGCGAAGTACCGCACCCGCACCCGCGGCGAGATCAACATGCCGGTGACCGTGCGGATCCCGTCTTTCGGGGGAATCGGTGCGGCCGAACATCATTCGGACTCCACCGAATCGTACTGGGCCCACACCGCAGGCCTGAAGGTGGTGGTCCCGTCGAGCCCGGCGGACGCGTACTGGCTGCTTCGCCACGCGATTGCCTGCCCGGACCCGGTGATGTACCTCGAGCCGAAGCGGCGCTATCAGGTGCGCGGCACCCTGGACACCGAGCGGCCCGAACCGCCGATCGGCCGGGCGGTGGTGCGCCGGCCAGGTTCCGATGTCACCGTCGTGACCTACGGCAGTTTGGTGAGCACCGCGGTCGGTGCCGCGGAAGAGGCTCAGCGGCAACACGGTTGGAGCCTGGAGGTCATCGACCTGCGGTCACTGGTCCCGCTGGACTTCGATACCGTCGCGGCGTCGATTCGCCGGACCGGACGCTGCGTGGTGATGCACGAGGGCCCGCGCAGCCTGGGATACGGCGCCGGATTGGCCGCCAGGATTCAAGAGGACATGTTCTACGAACTCGAGGCGCCGGTGTTGCGCGCCTGCGGGTTTGACACTCCTTACCCGCCGGCCCGGCTGGAGCGATTGTGGTTGCCCGGCCCCGACCGCTTGCTGGACTGCGTCGAGCGTGCGCTGGGGTTGCCGTGAGCGGCGGGATCCAGGAATTCCGGGTTCCCGACCTCGGTGAGGGATTGCAGGAAGTGACGGTGACGCACTGGAACGTCGCCGCGGGCGACGACGTCGAGCTCAACCAGGTGTTGTGCTCGGTGGAGACCGCGAAGGCCGAGGTCGAGCTTCCCAGTCCCTACGCCGGGCGAATCGTCGAAACGCACGGCGATGAAGGCGATGTGCTCGACGTGGGGGCTGTGTTGGTTCGCATCGACACGGCACCGGTGAATGGCGACGCCCCGGCCGGGGCGGTGCCGACGCTCGTCGGCTATGGGGCGGACGACGGCATCGACGCGAGCCGACGGACCGGCCGCCCGCGCGCGGTCCCGCCGGCACGCAAATTGGCCAAGGAACTGATGGTCGACCTGCGCTCGCTGCAGCGCGATCCCGACGGCATCATCACCCGCGCGGACGTGCTGGCGGCCGCCGACCAAAACGGGGCGGACGTTCGGCCGGTCCGCGGCGTGCACGCCCGAATGGCCGAGAAGATGACGTTGTCGCACAGGGAGATCCCCGCCGCCAAGGTCAGCGTCGACGTCGACTGCACCGAACTCTTGCGGCTGTCGGACCGGACGGCGGCGGATCACAAGATCACACCGTTCGTCCTGACCTTGCGGTTATTGCTGATCGCGTTGCGGCACAACGAGATTCTCAACTCGACCTGGGTCGACTCAGCCGAAGGCCCACAGGTTCGCGTCCACCGTCAGGTGCATCTGGGGTTCGGAGTCGCCACCCCGCGGGGCCTGCTGGTCCCGGTGATCACCGACGCGCAGGACAAGACCACCCGCGAACTGGCAACTCGGGCGGCCGAGTTGATCGGCGGTGCGCGGGCGGGCACGTTGACGCCGGGGGAGTTGCGCGGTTCCACGTTCACCGTGTCCAACTTCGGGGCACTGGGCGCCGATGACGGCGTGCCGGTGATCAACCACCCCGAAGCGGCCATCCTGGGGATGGGCGCGATCAAGCCGCGCCCGGTCGCCGTCGACGATCAGGTCGCGGTGCGCCCGACGATGACGCTGACGTGCGTCTTCGACCACCGCGTCGCCGACGGCGCCCAGGCGGCCCAACTCGTCACCGAGCTGCGGAATCTCGTCGAGTCGCCGATGATCGCGTTGCTCGACCTATAAAGAGCTCAGGAGTGCGGCGGAACGGGGCACCAGAACAAGCCGCAGTTGAAGCTGGGCGCGTGCGAAGGAGGCGGGGGAGGGTAGGGCGGCGGGTTGTCGGTGTCCCAGCACTGATTCCAGTACTTGTTCTCGCCCCAGGCCGGGTTCCAGGGCTGGTTCGGGCACCAGTACACCTGGGGCGTGGGACCCGGGTGCGCCTCGGCAACGCCTTCTACCAGCGCCGAGCCGGCGGACGCGAGGCCGCTGGCCAACAGGGCCCCGGCGGCAATGCGGGTGAGGGTGCGGTTGATCTCCACTTGCATGTTCCTTTGCTAGGGCGCCAGGTCTGCCGGCGTCTTCGTAGCAAAGCACACTTTGGCCGAGTCGCTACCGATCTCAACCTACGAACCTGCGGCGGCCCTACCGGCGTTGCGCCGCGGCCAGCCGTTGAGCGAATTCCGGCGACTGGATGGAGTACGCCTGCGGTCCGAGCTCCGTGCGCATGGCGAACACGTGCTGCTCGTGCTCCAGCGACCCCGGGCTGACGGTCGCCCGCATCGTCGCCTTCGTCGCCAGCACCACCTCGCGCGGGGCCGCCGCGGGCCCGGCGGCCAACTCCAGCGCCGCGGCGACCGGATCGTCGGCGGCGGCGAGCGCCAAGCCGTGATCTACGGCGGCCTCGGCGTCGAAACGCATGCCGAAGAGCAAGGCCGCGCGGGCCACCTGGGGACCCACCGCCCGCTGCAGCATCCAGGTCGCGCCCCCGCCGGGGTGCAAGCCCAACTGCTGGAATCGGGCGTCGAACAGGGCCCCCGGGCCGGCGATGCGCACGTCGGCGGCCAATGCGAGGTTCAGGCCCGCCCCGACGGCCGCCCCGTTGACGGCGGCGATGGTTGGCAACCGGCAGCTGCCGACGGCCATGAAGCCGTCGTAGAGCTGCTGCAGGCCCGTCTCGGCTTTGTCGCCGCCCGCGGCGCCGAGCGCTCTGAGGTCCGCGCCGGCGCAGAAGGCCTTGCCCGCACCGGTGATCACCACGGCGTGCACGTCGGGGGCGGCCTCGGCCTGCTCGACGGCGGCGCGCAGGCGCGCCGACATTTCGGGGGTCACCACGTTACGCCGGTCGGGGTCGTTGACGGTGATGAGCGCGACGCGCTTGTCGACGGTGAACAGAACGGGGTCGGATTGAGCCATCGGGCACCTCCGCGGCTTGGGGTTTGACGGGTCCGGGCGACCCACGAATGCTGTGCCGTCGGCTACTCCGGGGCACGGTAAGGGTACTGCGCGGTGTGCGCACACATGGTGGCCGGTGTGCCCCCTGCGGCGCTGAGGACAATTAACGAAAATCGCAATGCCGTCCGGCGGCCGCGATTTTGCTTAACTGTACGAACGCGAGTGCCATTGCGGCCCAGTCGAGTTTCCAAAGAATGGTTGTGGAACGCGAATGCGTTTTCGTTTGGTAGTGCGCGTTCCGTGCGAGCGATTGATTACATGGAGATAATTCAGTGGCTTAATGGTAAAACTACCCCGCCGTCGGGATCGCCCGGACGGTCCGGCGTCACCCCGCCTCGGGTCGCGCCAGCTTCTTGGCGAGCTGATCGAGCGCCGCCTGGCGACGTCGCACCGCACATATTCGTTGGTCCCGCAACGTCCCCTGCGACACCGTCTTCGGCAACGTATCGTGCCGCAACCGAGTGTTCGCGTAGTGGATTGCGGCATCGATCATTTCGATGTAACGCTCCGCCTCATCGACGGCACACGTGCCCTCGATGCGTTGGACCTCATCCCAACAGGGATACGACGAGTACCTGGCATCGAGCCGTTGCTGCGATACCTGCAGACCGAAGTAGCTGCGCCAATCTCGGCTTAGCCAGCCCCGCGTCTTGACCTCAACTTTGATCCTGTTCCCAAGGCCGGCTACGAACTTTGGTTCTCCAACTCGCACCACCGGCTGCCAGTCGTTCGACGTCACATCGACCACCCCTCGAATAGAGACGCCCTAAGTCATGATCCCCCTGCAGGCGTCATCTGCTCGCACGACACGCCAATTGTTATTCCCTGGGCGTCTAATTGGCAAACTCTGGGCGACGATGCGCACGCTAGCCCGCGTTAAGAACCATTTACGTCGCTGTGTCTTTCCGGCGCGGCGCCTGGCGCGCAAGGGCCGCCAAGGAAGCTTTTGAGAATGGTTCGCGGTTGCGCGCCGCCCATCGGATGGGCGACGCTTGGGCGGGCCGATCCGGCGCACGCTGACGAGGGGAAGCGCGATGGCGAAAGTTCTGTTTGTCGTGACCGGCGCAAGCTACTGGACCCTCAAGGACGGCACCAGGCATCCGACCGGCTATTGGGCCGAGGAATTCGCGGCCCCCTACCGCGAGCTCACCAACGCCGGTCACCAGATCGTGGTCGCCACGCCGAAAGGCGTTGTGCCACATGTGGATGTGATGAGCCTGCGTCCGTCGATGGCCGGTAGCGAAGGGATTGCCCTGGAGCTCGAGGAGATCCTGCGATCGGCCGAGGAATTGCGCCGCCCCATCGAGTTGGCCGATGCCCGCCTCGAGGACTACGACGCCGTCTATTACCCCGGCGGCCACGGCCCGATGGAGGACCTGTGGCAGGACGCCGACTCCGGTCGCTTACTGGCCGCGGCGCTCGCCTCCGGCAAGCCGCTGGCCATCGTCTGCCACGCGCCGGTCGCCATGATGGCAACTCGGCGAAACGGTGTGTCACCGTTCGCCGGGTACAAGGTCACCGCCTTCACCAACGACGAAGAGGACGCCGTCGGGCTGCGGGAGAAGGCGCCGTGGACCGCCGAGGACGAGCTGGTGAAGATGGGCGTCGACTTCTCGCGGGGCGACCTCTGGAAGCCCTACACGTTGCGGGACCGCAATCTATTCACGGGCCAGAATCCGGCGTCCGCCGGACCGTTGGCGAAAGAGTTCATGAAAGAACTGCGTTAAGCGACTGCCGCACGGCCGTGAGCGGTCCACACTTGAATCATGGAAACGTGTGACTTCACCGCCTGCTCGCTGATCACAACGCCCCTGCCGTCGACGTCAGCGCGGGTAGCGTGATCGTGCCCCAGCCGCAGCCGCGCGGCCCGCTGAAAGGCCTTTCGGACGTCCGGGCGTTCTTCCACACCAACAAAGTGCCGCTGTTCTTCATCTCGCCGACCCCGTTCAACCTGCTCGGCGTTGACCGCTGGATACGAAACTTCTTCTACCTCACCTACTTTGACTCTTTCGAGGGCACCCACTCGCGCGTGTTCGTGCCTCGGCGGCGCGACCGCCGTGATTTCGATTCCATGGACGAGGTGTGCAGCCACCTGCTGTCCGACCCCGAGACGCTCGAGTTCATCGCGGGCAAAGGCCCCGGCGGCAAGTGCTGCTTTGTGATGATGAACGAGGAAATTCAGGCCCTCGCGCGGTCGGCCGGCCTCGAGGTCATGCACCCGCCGATCGAGCTGCGCAATCGCCTGGGCTCCAAGATCGTCATGACGCGCCTGGCCAACGAAGCGGGCATACCGAGCGTGCCGCACGCGATCGGACGGGTCGGTTCCTACGACGAACTGCTGACACTCGCCCAAAGCGCCGGGTTGGGCGATGACCTCGTCATCTCGATCGCGTACGGCGCCGCCGGCAGCGGAACGTTTTTCGTGCACGGCCAGCGCGATTGGGACGAGCACGCGGGTGACCTGACCGCCCAGCAGGAAGTCAAAGTCATGAAGCGCATCCGCAACGTCGAGGTGTGCCTCGAGGGTGCCGTGACCCGGCACGGCACGGTGGTCGGCCCCGCGATGACCAGCCTCGTCGGGTATTCGGAGTTGACTCCGAGCCGCGGCAGCTGGTGTGGCAACGACATCTGGCACGAGGTGCTGCCGCCCGCGCAGACGCACGCGGCGCGGGAAATGGTGACGAAGCTGGGCGATGTCATGCGCCGCGAGGGTTACCTCGGCTATTTCGAGGTGGACCTGCTGCATGACCTGGACTCCGACGAGCTCTACCTCGGCGAGGTGAACCCACGCCTGAGCGGCGCCAGCCCGATGACGAACCTGACGACCGAGGCCTACGCCGATATGCCGCTGTTCCTGTTTCACCTGCTCGAGTACATGGACGTGGAGTACGAGCTCGACATCGATGAGATCAACTCGCGCTGGGAGCGGGGTTATGGCGAGGACGAGGTCTGGGGGCAGGTGATCATCACGGAGACGTCGCCCGATATCGAGATCTTCACCGCGACACCACGCACCGGGGTATGGCGCATCGACGACGAGGGTCGGGTCTCCTTTTCGCGGACCGCCAACGACTGGGCGACGCTGCTCGACGGCTCGGAGGCCTTCTACCTGCGGGTCGCCGCGCCCGGCGACTTACGTTCCGAGGGGGCCCAACTCGGCGTGCTGGTCACCCGCTCACACCTGCAGACCGACGACTACAAGCTCAGCGAGCGCTGCCAGCGTTGGGTCAAGGGCATGAAGGCGAAGTTCGTCTCGACGCCCCTGACTCCGGCCGCGCCGATCGTCTCTCGGCTCGTCGCGCGCGCGTGAGCCCCCCGGCCGGTATCTCGCTGGACAACTGGCTGTCGGCGCCCTACTCGCGTTGGTCGTTTCAGCACGTCGACGACTTCGTGCCGACGGCCGTGATCCCGCGCGGTACGGGGCCGCTCTCCGCGTTGCCCGCGGCCGAGGCTGCCGTCGCCGAGGTCGGGCTGGCCGGCACTGACGGGTCGGCCACCACGGTCGGCGCGGTGATGGCCGCGACGGCCACCGATGGGTGGGCCATCGCCCACCGCGGTTCGCTGGTGGTCGAGGAGTACCTGCACCAAATGACGGCCGACACCCGGCACCTGTTGTTCTCGGTGAGCAAGTCGCTGGTGGGCGCCGTCGTCGGCGCCCTGCACGAGGCCGGCGCGATCGAGCTTGGCGCGCCCGTAACGGCCTACGTTCCCGATTTGGCGGAGTGCGGCTACGCCGGTGCGACGGTGCGCCACCTGCTGGACATGAGGTCGGGTATCAAGTTCTCCGAAAACTACGACGATCCGGCCGCCGAGATACACCTGCTCGACCAGGCGATGGGGTGGGCGCCACGGCGGAGCCCGGAGGCACCCGCCACGCTGCGCGACTTCCTGCTGACCTTGCGGCGGAAGTCGGCGCACGGCGGGCCGTTCGAATACCGCTCGTGTGAATCGGACGTGCTCGGTTGGATCTGCGAGGTCGCCGGCGGTCAACGCATGCCGGACCTGATGTCGGAGCTCCTGTGGAGCCGCATCGGCGCCGAGCACGACGCCACCATCGCCGTCGACCCCGCCGGCATGGGCTTTTTCGACGGCGGCGTCAACGCCTGCCTCACCGACCTGATCCGGTTCGGCTCCCTGTTCCTGCGCGACGGTGTGTCGTTGACCGGCCAGCAAGTGGTGCCGCCGGCGTGGCTCGCCGACACCTTCGACGGCGGCCCCGACTCGAGGGAGGCGTTCGCCGCCAGCCCCGACCACGACACCGATCTGCCCGGCGGGATGTACCGCAACCAGATGTGGTTCCCCTATCCGGGCGCCAATGTCGTGTTGTGCCTGGGCATGTGCGGCCAGATGGTCTACGTCAACCGCGCCGCGGAGATCGTCGCCGCCAAGGTGTCCACCCAGCCGCACTCCCACGAGCCGCACATGCTGGACACGCTGCGCGCGTTCGACGCGGTGGCACACGAACTGGCTGGAGTCGCCGGTTAGAACCGGTCAGGTGTGGACGATCCAGCCCGCTTCCGTGTAGGGAGCGGGGTCCGAGGGATCGTTGACAGTGATGAACAGGTCTCCTGCCGCCGGCATGGTGAAGCCGACGAATCCGTGGGCGGTCTGCCCGTCATGAAGGCCGCCCGCCTGCAGCGGGGGCATCTTGTCGAGCCTCTGGAAGTCGACCGCAAGCGTTCCCGGCACGGGCGCATTGTCGGGATGCGTCATCGGCTGATTGCCGCCGCCGTAGCCGGCGAACATGTAGTTGCGGTCGAACTTGAAGAACCGGTGGGACGTCGCGGTGATGGTCAGTTCCACCACGTTGCATCCGGGGCCAGACGGAGTCGCGAAATGCGACGCACACCCCGGCGGTAACCACGTCGCACTGTTGACCGTGATGTCGGCCGTCGCGCCGTCGGCCGCCTGAACATGCACGGGCGTGCCCATCTGACCGATAGGAAACGGTGGATTGTCGGACGTGGGGTCAGCCGAGGCGATCGCACACGAGCACGCGGCAATCGCCACGGCGACCGCGGGTGCGGCAATCACAGATTTCGCGCGCACCCTCGGAGATTACCCGCAGCGCCGCCGCACCGAAACCGCCTCTGACCAGTTGGTGGGCCGCCGATAGTTCGACTCGGGAGTGCGGACGCTTCTGCCTAGAATTTTCTGGGTAAGGATCACTTTGGCCACCGGAAAACCTCGGTCGTCGGTATCCGCTTGGGAGTTAGGGGCGTGGTAGATGTCCGCTCAAGGGAACGCGGGAAGCGCACACCTGAAGCCGCCGGTCGAGAAGGTTCGGTCGCACTACGACAAATCGAACGAGTTCTTCAAGCTCTGGCTTGACCCGTCGATGACCTACAGCTGCGGCTACTTCGACGAGAATCCGGACCCCCAGAATCTGACCAAGACGCTGGAAGAGGCGCAGTACGCCAAGCGCAAGCTGTCCCTGGACAAGCTCAACCTCGAGCCCGGCATGACGCTGCTCGACATCGGCTGCGGTTGGGGTTCGACCATGCGGCACGCGGTGTCCGAGTACGACGTCAACGTCATCGGCCTGACGCTCAGCGAGAACCAGTACGCGCACGACGTGGAGAAGTTCAAGGAAATCGATAGTCCGCGCCGCATGGAGGTGCGCATCCAGGGCTGGGAGGAATTCCCCGACGAACCGATCGACCGGATCGTGTCGCTGGGCGCCTTCGAGCACTTCGCCGACGGCGCCGGCGATGCCGGATACGAGCGGTACGCCGTCTTCTTCAAGAAGTTCTACGACCTGCTGCCCGACGACGGGCGGATGCTGCTGCACACGATCGTGGTGCCCACCACCGAAGAGGTCGACGCGCTCGGCTTGAAGACGACGATGACCCTGCTGAGGTTCATCAGCTTCATCCTCAAGGAGATTTTCCCGGGCGGGAGGTTGCCCCAGGTGCACCAGATCGACCGGTATGCGACGGACGCGGGATTCAAGATTGAGCGCCACCACTTCATCGGCAAGAACTACGTCCCGACGCTGAATACCTGGGCGGACGCTCTCGAGGCGCACAAAGACGAGGCGATCGCCTTGAAGGGGCAGGAGACCTACGACATCTACATGCACTACCTGCGGGGCTGCTCGGACCTCTTCCGCGATGGTTACACCAACGTCTGCCAGTTCACGATGGTCAAGTAGCCGACAACTGATACCTCACCAGGCATCACGCCCAGCCGAAACGTTGAGTATCGACTGACGTCTGACGTCTCACGGGTGCCCCCGGCACGACTCGAACGTGCGACCTAGGGATTAGAAGGCCCTTGCTCTATCCACCTGAGCTACGGAGGCAATGTGCAGGTCAGTCTATTCCAACGGCGTGTCGCGACACGACTCGCCGCCGCGGCACGCGCGAAAAGCGTTCGCGCACCGCAACTATCGGTTATGGTTGGGACCCTCGACACACGTTGAACACCGGCCGGTCATCGGCCGTTCACCGCAACGGGGCGTGTGCATAGCGTCGAGGGGTGGCGTTGTTATGAGCGTGACCATGCACTTGACTTCGCGGTGCTCGTGGGCCGGCACCCAGGCGTCACGCCTGGCGGCCGATGCGCTGGATGCCTACCGGGCCGGCACGCTGTTGCTGCGCGGCTCGCCGTTCGCGCTAGGCTGCCTCGCCGGCTGGATCTCCACGGAGTTTCCCCCGCACGTCCTGACCGGCCACGCGTTGTCGCGCGTCTCGCACCCGTCTATCGGCCGTGTCGGGGCCACCTGGGCGGCGCAGCGGGCCGACCGGGCCCTCAAAGCCGCACTCGAAGAGTCCTTCGGGCCGGACTTCCGCGACCAGGTCTGCCACCCGGGAGCCACCACACCCGTCTGCGCGCCGCGCGGCGGTGTGCTGGGCCGGCCGGGTCCGCATCGTCGCTACGCGGCGCAGACCTCCAACATCTCCTACGGCCCGGGCGGCCGCGACAACCTGCTCGACGTCTGGCGGCGCCACGACCTCGCGCCGGGACGGCGTGCGCCGGTGCTGATCCAGGTCCCCGGCGGGGCGTGGACCGTCGGCGACAAACGGGTGCAGGCCTACACGCTGATGAGCCGCATGGCCGAGCTCGGCTGGATCTGCGTCTCGATCAACTACTGCAAGAGCCCGCGCTCCACGTTTCCCGCGCACCTCGTCGACGTGAAGAGGGCGATCGCGTGGGTCCGCCAAAACATCGCCGACTACGGCGGCGACCCGGACTTCATCGCGATCACCGGCGGGTCGGCGGGTGGGCACCTGGCCTCCCTGGCGGCGCTGACCCCGAACGACCCGGCGTTCCAGCCCGGATTCGAAAACGCCGACACGACGGTTCAGGCCGTCGCGCCCTATTACGGCGTGTACGACTTCACCGACTTCGACAACATGCACCCGTTGATGCTGCCGTTCCTGGAGCAGTTCGTGCTCAAGGCCCGCTACGGCGCCCAGCCTGAACGGTTCGAGGCGGCGTCGCCGGTGTCGTACGTGCACAGCGAAGCGCCGCCGTTCTTCGTCCTGCACGGCGAGAAGGACGAATTGGTTCCCAGCGGGCAGGCCCGGGCCTTCTGCGCGGCGCTGCGCGCCGCGGGGGCCGCCACGGTGGCCCACGCCGAGCTCGCCAACGCGCACCACGCGTTCGACATCCTTTCGACGGTTCGATCGCGGCTCGCCGCCGACGCCGTCGCCGATTTCCTGGGCGTCATCTACGGCCGGCGCGTCAGCTCGCTGCTGGACACGGTGCCGCTAGCCGCCACATCGGCCAGCTGAGTCGCCACCGCCGCACGGCCCGACCGCTCCTTTCACCAGCGCGGCAACCCGACTAGCGTTGTGATGGCAATGGGGTGGGTGGGTCCTAGGCAGGAGGCTTGATCGACGGTGACAAGGTTGGCGCATCGGGCGGATGGCGATGACTGAGTCCGAGGTCGTGAAGTTGTCCGACCAGCTGGGACCGGTCGACTATCTGATGCATCGGGGCGAAGCGAATCCCCGGACCCGCTCGGGGATCATGGCCCTGGAGCTGCTCGACACCACACCGGACTGGGACAAGTTCCTGTCGCGGTTCGAAAACGCCTCCCGGCGGGTGTTGCGGTTGCGGCAGAAGGTGGTTGTGCCGACCCTGCCGACGGCGTCACCGCGCTGGGTGGTGGACCCCGATTTCAACCTCGAATTCCACGTGCGCCGCATGCGGGTGGCCGAACCGGGCACGCTGCGCGACGTGTTCAACCTCGCCGAGGTGATCCTGCAGTCGCCGATGGACATCTCCCGGCCGTTGTGGACGGCCACTCTGGTCGAGGGTTTGGCCGACGGAAAGGCCGCGACCCTGCTGCACGTCAGCCACGCCGTGACCGACGGCGTGGGCGGGGTGCAGATGTTCGCCGAAATCTATGACCTCGAACGCGATCCGCCGCCCAAACCGACGCCGCCGCTACCCATCCCGCAGGACCTTACGGCCAACGACCTGATGCGGCAAGGCATCAACCACCTGCCCACCGCCGTGGTCGGCGGCGTCCTGAGCGCCGTGTCCGGGGCGGTGTCGGCGGCCGGGCGCGCGGTCCTGGAACCGGGCGCCACCGTGTCGGGGATCGTCGGCTACGCCATGTCGGGGATGCGGGTGCTCAACCGGGCGGCCGAGCCGTCGCCACTGCTGCGCCGGCGCAGCCTGGCCACCCGCACCGAAGCGATCGACATCCCGCTGTCGGACCTGCACCGGGCCGCCAAAGCCGGTGGGGGATCGATCAACGACGCCTACCTCGCTGGGCTGTGTGGCGCCCTGCGGCGCTACCACGAGGCGCTCGGCGTGCCGATCAGCACGCTGCCGATGGCGGTCCCGGTGAACCTGCGGGCCGAAGCCGACACGGCCGGCGGCAACCGATTCACCGGAGTCAACCTGGCGGCGCCCGTCGGGACCGTCGATCCGGTGTCGCGGATGAAGAAGATCCGCGCGCAGATGACGCAGCGCCGCGACGAGCCGGCGATGAACATCATCGGTTCGGTCGCACCGCTGCTCAGCGTCCTGCCCACCGCGGTCCTCGAAGGCATCACCGGCTCGGTGATCGGCTCCGACGTGCAGGCCAGCAATGTCCCGGTGTACCCCGGAGACACCTACATCGCCGGCGCAAAAGTGTTGCGGCAGTACGGCATCGGCCCACTGCCCGGCGTCGCCATGATGGTGGTGCTGATCTCGCGGGGCGGCTGGTGCACCATCACCGTGCGCTACGACAGGGCGTCGGTGCGCAACGAACCGCTGTTCGCCCAATGCCTGCTGGAGGGCTTCGACGAAATCCTGGCGCTGGCCGGCGATTCGGCACCCCGCGCGGTGCCCGCGTCGTTCACCGAACCGGCGACCTCGGCACGGACGGCGGCGGGCTCATGAGCGCCGCGAAAGACCAGGCGGCCAACGGCGGCACGAGCGGGGACATGCGGCTGCCGGGCTCGGTCGCCGAAATCATGGCCAGCCCACCGGGTCCCAAGATCGGGGCGTTCTTCGACCTGGACGGGACGCTGGTGGCCGGGTTCACCGCGGTGATCCTCACCCAGGAACGGCTGCTGCGCCGCGACATGGGGGTGGGTGAACTGCTCGGCATGGTCCAGGCCGGACTGAGCCACACGCTCGGGCGCATCGAGTTCGAGGACCTCATCGGCAAGGCCGCCGCCGCGTTGGCCGGCCGCCTGCTCGACGACCTGGAGGAGATCGGCGAGCGGCTGTTCGTGCAGCGGATCGAGTCGCGGATCTACCCGGAGATGCGCGAGCTGGTGCGCGCCCACGTGGCGCGCGGGCACACCGTGGTGCTCAGCTCGTCGGCGCTGACCATCCAGGTCAATCCGGTGGCGCGGTTCCTCGGCATCTCGAACATGCTCACCAACAAGTTCGAGACCACCGAAGACGGCATCCTCACCGGCGGCGTGCAGAAGCCGATCCTGTGGGGGCCGGGCAAAGCCGCTGCGGTGCAACGGTTTGCGGCCGAGAACGGCATCGACCTCAAGGACAGCTACTTCTACGCCGACGGGGACGAGGACGTCGCGCTGATGTATTTGGTCGGCAACCCGCGCCCGACCAACCCCGAGGGCAAGATGGCTGCGGTGGCCAAGCGCCGCGGCTGGCCGATTCTGCGATTCAACAGCCGCGGTCCGGTCGGCCTTCGGCGCCAGCTGCGCACCCTGGCCGGATTCGGTTCGATGTTTCCGGTCGCCGCCGGCGCCGTGGGCATCGGTGTGCTGACCCGCAATCGGCGCCGCGGTGTCAACTTCTTCACCTCTACCTTCTCGCAGCTGTCGCTGGCGATCGCCGGCGTGCAGCTCAACGTCATCGGCCAGGAAAACCTGACCGCGCAGCGGCCGGCGGTGTTCATCTTCAATCACCGCAACCAAGTCGACCCGGTCATCGCCGGAGCGCTGGTGCGGGACAACTGGATCGGCGTGGGCAAAAAGGAGCTGCAGAAAGACCCGATCATGGGCACGCTCGGCAAGCTGCTCGACGGGGTGTTCATCGACCGGGATGATCCCGCCGCGGCCGTGGAGACGATGCACGAGGTCGAAGACCGCGCCAGGAGAGGGCTTTCGATCGTGATCGCCCCGGAGGGCACCCGGGTCGACACCACCGAAGTCGGGCCGTTCAAGAAGGGGCCGTTCCGCCTCGCCATGGCGGCCGGGATCCCGATCGTCCCGATCGTGATCCGCAACGCCGAGCTCGTCGCCGCCAGGAACTCCACCGTCATCAATCCCGGTACCGTCGACGTCGCGGTGTTCCCTCCCATTTCGGTGCAGGACTGGACCGTCGAGAATCTGCCCGAGCGCATCGCAGAGGTCCGGCAGCTGTATCTGGACACGCTGGCCAACTGGCCGGTCGACGAGCTGCCCGAGGTCGACCTGTACGCGGAGAAGAAGGCCGCGTCGAAGGCCAAGCCCCCGGCGAAAAAGGCTGCGGCTAAGGCTGTTTCGAAAACGCCGGCGAAGAAGTCGCCGGCGAAGAAGGCCGCCGCGAAGCCGAAGCCGGCCAAGGCGAATCCTTACGAATCGCAGGCCGTCCTCAAAGACGGCGAGGCGCAACGCCCTGCGCAGTCCACCGCCGGCGCCGAGCCGCCGGAATCCCCGCCCGAAGGGCGGCCGTGACCGAACCGGCCGCAGATACCACCGCGGTACTCACCGGCCAAGACTCGCTGGTATTGGCGTCCATGGCGTCCCCGGTGGAGCGGGACCTGGTGACGGCCTGGATGGCGCAACAGCGTGCCGACCGCCCGGAGGCGAGATTCGACGTCCTGGAATTGCCGCCGCCCAACGCGCCGGCCGACGCGCTGGCCGCGTTGATCGAGCAGCTCGAGGCGGCCAACGACGCCGATGACGATCGTGCCGTCGTGCCGGTGCGGGTGTTCTGGCTGCCGCCGCCCAATCGCGGCAGGATCGCGAAGCTCGCCGGCCTGCTGCCGGGCCGGGATCCCTACCATCCCAACGAACGTCAGCAGCTGCAGATCATCCGCAACGCCCCCCAGCGGGCGCGGGTGGTGGCCGGGGAGCCGGCCAAGGTCTCCGAACTGCGCCAGCAGTGGCGCGAGATCACCGTCGGCGAGAACTCGTGCGACTTCGCCCGGTTCGTCATCCGCCGCGCGCTGCTGGCGCTGGAACGCGTCGAATACCGAATCCTGGGGCCGCAGTACAAATCGCCGCGGCTGGTGAAGCCGGAGATCTTGGAGTCCAGCCGATTTCGTGCCGGACTGAAGAAGATCCCCGGCGCCACCGTCGACGAAGCGGGCGAGATGCTCGACGAACTGGCCACCGGTTGGAGCCGGGTGTCCGTCGACCTGGTTTCCGTCCTCGGCAGGGCGATCAGCCGCGGATTCGATCCCGAGATCGACTACGACGGCTACCAGGTCGCCGCGATGCGCGCCGCGCTGGAGACCCACCCCGCGGTGCTGTTGTTCTCGCACCGCTCCTACATCGACGGCGCGGTGGTGCCCGTCGCGATGCAGGAGAACCGGCTCCCGCCCGTGCACGTGTTCGCCGGCATCAACTTGTCGTTCGGCGCGATGGGGCCGCTGTTGCGCCGGTCCGGCGTCATCTTCATCCGCCGCAACATCGGCGACAACCCGCTCTACAAGTACGTGCTGCGCGAATACGTCGGCTACATCGTCGAAAAGCGATTCAACCTGAGTTGGTCCATCGAGGGCACGCGCTCGCGCACCGGCAAGATGCTGCCCCCGAAACTCGGGCTGCTCGCCTACGTCGCCGACGCCTACCTGGACGGTCGCAGCGAAGACATTCTCCTACAACCGGTTTCGATCAGCTTCGATCAGTTGCACGAGACCGCCGAGTACGCGGCCTACGCCCGCGGCGGTGAGAAAAGGGCCGAAGGTGTGGGCTGGCTCTACAACTTCATCCGCGCGCAGGGCGAACGCAACTACGGCAAGATCTACGTCCGCTTCCCCGAAGCCGTTTCGATGCGCCAGTACCTGGGCCCGACGCACGGCCCGCTGGCCCATGACCCGGACGCCAAACGGCTTGCGCTGCAAAAGATGTCGTTCGAGGTCGCGTGGCGGATCTTGCAGGCGACGCCGGTGACGGCCACCGGCCTGGTGTGCGCGCTGCTGCTGACGACCCGCGGCGCGGCCTTGACGCTCGGTCAGCTGCACCACACCCTGCAGGATTCGCTCGACTACCTGGAGCGCAAGCAAAACCCGATGTCGACCAGCGCGTTGCGGCTGCGCTCGCGCGACGGGGTGCGGGCGGCGGTCGACGCCTTGTCCAACGGGCACCCGATCACCCGCGTCGACGGTGGCCGGGAGCCGGTGTGGCGCATCGCCCCCGACGAGCAGCACGCGGCCGCGTTCTACCGCAACTCGCTGATCCACGCGTTCCTGGAGACATCGATCGTCGAGCTCGCGCTGGCTCACGCCCGGCACGTCGAGGGCGACCGCATGCAGGCCTTCTGGGATCAGGCGATGCGGCTGCGCGACCTGTTGAAGTTCGACTTCTATTTCGCGGACTCGGCCGCGTTTCGGGAGAACATCGCCGAGGAGATGGCCTGGCACGACGATTGGGAAGCCCACGTCACCGCGGGCGGCGACGAGATCGACGCGCTCTTGTTCGCCAAGCGGCCGCTCATGGCCGACGCCATGCTGCGGGTGTTCTTCGAGGCCTACGAGATCGTCGCCGACGTGCTGCGCGACGCGCCGGCCGACGTCGGCCAGAAGGAATTGACGGAATCGGCGCTCGGCGTGGGTCGCCAATACGTGGCGCAGACCCGGGTCCGCAGCAGCGAATCGGTGTCGACGTTGCTGTTCGCCACCGCGTATCAGGTCATCGCCGACCAGGATCTGGTGGCGGCCGCCCCGGACCTCGCCGAACGCCGGAACGCCTTCCGGGAGGAACTGCGGGGCATCCTGCGGGACTCCGATTACATCGGGCGGATCGCGCGTGACCAGTTCGTCGCCCGCGAGGTCAAGGCGCGTGAGGAGCGCCTGGCGCGGTAGTCCCAAGGCCGCGCCATACCCTGGCTGTATGACGGTCGACCGGTCTGTGACCACACCCCGCGCGTTGGTGTGGCCGCTGTTGATCGGCGTCGCGTTGCTGGCGGGCTGCACGGCGGCCGGTATCGGGGCGCTGTCGCTGGCCGACGCGCTGACCGCCACCGGGTTGCCGGACCCGGGCCCGACGACGACGTTGGGGCTGCCGTTCGTCCGGGCGGCGGGGGAGATCGCCGCAGTCGTGGCCGTCGGATCGTTTCTGTTCGCGGCCTTCCTGGTGCCACCGCAACGCAACGGCGTCCTGGACGCCGACGGGTACCGGGCGCTTCGGGTCGGCACGGTGGCTTCCGGGGTCTGGGCGGTGTGCGCGGCGCTGCTGGTGCCGCTGACCATCTCCGACGTCTCGGGTCGACCGTTGGTCGCGCTGCTCAACCCGGTGCGCATCTGGTCGGTGGCCGGGCTGGTCACCACCGCCTCCGCGTGGCGCTGGACCGCGGCGCTGGCCGCCCTGGTGATGCTGGCGAGCCTGTCGGTGTTGCGCTGGTCGTGGACACCGCTGCTGTTCGCCGGCTCGTTGCTGACCCTGCTGCCGCTCGGCCTGACCGGCCACTCGTCGGCCGGGGGATCACACGACCTGGCGACCAACAGCCTGCTGATCCACCTCGTGGCCGCCGGCGTGTGGGCCGGTGGCCTGCTGGCGTTGGCCGCGTACGGGCTGCGCGGCGGGGGGCACCTGGCCCTGGCGGCCCGGCGGTTCTCCGCGATCGCGCTGTGGTGCTGGGTCGCGATGGCGTTCAGCGGTGTGATGAACGCCGTGGTGCGCGTGCCGCTCGCGGACCTGCTGACCACCGAATACGGGCGCCTGGTGATCGCCAAGGTCCTCGCGCTGTGCGTGCTCGGGGTGATTGGCTGGCGCCAGCGGCGCATCGCCGTCGCGCGGCTGCAAGCGGAACCGACCGATCCCGGCGCGCGCCGCGCCCTGCTTCGGCTGGCGCTCGCCGAGGCCGCGGTCTTCGGCCTCACGTTCGGCGTCGCCGTCGGGCTGGGACGCACCCCGCCACCGCCGCCGCCGAGCCGGCTGCCCTCGATTCCGGAAGCCGAGATCGGCTACGACTTCAACGGCCCACCCACACCGGCGCGCATCCTGTTCGACTGGCGGTTCGACCTGATCTTCGGCAGCGCCGCGATCATTTTCGCCGCGCTCTACGTGGCCGCGGTGCTGCGTCTGCGCCGCCGCGGCGACGCCTGGCCGCCGGGCCGGACCGCGTCCTGGCTGCTGGGCTGCCTGGCGTTGCTGTTCGTCACCTCGTCGGGTGTTGGTCGGTACATGCCGGCGATGTTCAGCGTCCACATGGTCGCCCACATGGGCCTCTCCATGCTGGTGCCGATCCTGCTGGTGCTCGGCGCCCCGGTGAGCCTGGCCCTGCGCGCGTTGCCCGCCGCCGGCCGCTCACCCGGCCAGCAAGACCCGCCCGGCATGCGGGAGTGGCTGCTGGCCGCGCTGCACAGCCACGTGTCACGGTTCCTCACCAACCCGGTGGTCGCCACCGTCCTCTTCGTCGCCGGCTTCTACGGGCTGTACCTGTCGAGCCTGTTCGACACCGCGGTGAGCAGTCACGCCGGTCATCTCGCGATGAACGTCCACTTCTTGCTCAGCGGTTACCTCTTCTACTGGATCGTCATCGGCGTCGATCCCACCCCGCGCCCCATCCCGCCGCTGGCCAAGGTGGGCGTGGTGTTCGCGTCGCTGCCGCTGCACGCGTTCTTCGGAGTCGTGCTGATGGGCACCCGCAGGGTGCTCGGCGCCGACTATTACCGCTCGCTCGGTTTGAGCTGGCACACCGACCTGCTCGGGGACCAGCGGCTGGGCGGCGGCATCGCGTGGGCCGCCGGCGAACTGCCCCTGGTGATCGTGATGCTGGCGCTGCTGGTGCAGTGGGCGCGCAGCGACGACCGCACCGCCCGGCGGCTGGACCGCGCCGCCGACCGCGACGACTTCGCCGAGCTGGTCGCCTACAACGCGATGCTGGCCGAGCTGGCCCGGCGTGATACGCCGAAGCCCTCCCACGCGGACTGATCCACAGTCGCGATTCCTTCCACAAGGGCCGGGCCGCCGCCCGGCTCTTGGCCGCTTTGCCTGCCGGCCCGTCGGTGGCGCCGAGCTCAATGGTGGCCAGGACGGGCGGTGATGCGTTCACCGCCCAAAGCAATCGAGAAGGGATCAGCCCATGTTCGAAACACCGCTCACGGTCGTCGGCCACATCGTCACCAACCCCGACCGGCGACAGGTCGGCACGCAGGAGGTGATCAAGTTCCGCGTCGCCAGCAATTCCCGCCGGCGCACGGCCGACGGCGGCTGGGAGCCGGGCAACTCGCTGTTCATCAACGTCAATTGCTGGGGCAAGTTGGTCACCGGGGTGGGCGCCGCGCTGGGCAAGGGCGCCCCGGTGATCGTGGTGGGCCACGTGTACACCAGCGAGTACGAAGACCGCGACGGCAACCGCCGCTCGTCACTGGAGATGCGGGCCACCTCCGTCGGGCCCGATGTGTCCCGCGCGATCGTGCGCATCGAGCGGCCGGGTTACACCGGCCCGACCGCCGGGGATGCCGCCAAGTCACACGCGGATGCGGCCGGCAGCGCTGGTGAGGACGCCGATCGGGAGGGCAGCGACGTGTCCGCCGAGACGGGACCGCTGCCGATGTCGGCTTAGCTGCGGAATCCGGACCCTCGGGCGATGCCTAGGATGGTCGCGAGAACTCTCTCGAAAACCAGAAAGGCATGACCGCGGCATGGCTGAGTTCATCTACACGATGAAAAAGGTCCGCAAGGCGCACGGCGACAAGGTGATCCTGGACGACGTCACGTTGAGCTTCTATCCGGGAGCCAAGATTGGTGTCGTCGGCCCCAACGGCGCCGGCAAGTCGAGCGTCTTGCGGATCATGGCCGGGCTGGACAAGCCGAACAACGGCGAGGCCTTCCTGGCCACCGACGCCACCGTCGGCATCCTGCAGCAGGAGCCACCGCTCAACGAAGAGAAGACGGTGCGCGGCAACGTCGAGGAGGGGCTCGGCGAGATCAAGGTCAAGCTAGACCGGTTCAACGAGGTCGCCGAACTGATGGCCACCGACTACTCCGACGAGTTGATGGAGGAAATGGGCCGGCTGCAGGAGGAGCTCGACCACGCCGACGCCTGGGACCTCGACTCGCAGCTCGAGCAGGCCATGGACGCCCTGCGCTGCCCGCCGCCCGACGAGCCGGTGACCAATCTGTCCGGTGGTGAGCGGCGCCGCGTGGCGCTGTGCAAGCTGCTGCTGTCCAAGCCCGACCTGTTGCTGCTCGACGAGCCGACCAACCACCTGGACGCCGAAAGCGTGCAGTGGCTCGAACAGCACCTGGCCGCCTATGCGGGCGCGGTGTTGGCGGTGACCCACGACCGGTACTTCCTGGACAACGTGGCCCAGTGGATCCTCGAGCTCGACCGCGGTCGCGCGTATCCCTACGAGGGCAACTACTCGACGTATCTGGAGAAGAAGGCCGAGCGCCTTTCGGTGCAGGGCCGCAAGGACGCCAAGCTGCAGAAGCGGTTGACCGAGGAGCTGGCCTGGGTGCGGTCGGGGGCCAAGGCGCGCCAAGCCAAGAGCAAGGCGAGGCTGCAGCGGTACGAGGAGATGGCGGCCGAGGCGGAAAAGACGCGCAAGCTCGACTTCGAGGAGATCCAGATCCCGGTCGGGCCGCGGCTGGGCAACGTGGTCGTCGAGGTCGAGCACCTGGACAAGGGCTTCGGCGGCCGCACGCTGATCAAGGACCTGTCCTTCACGCTGCCCCGCAACGGCATCGTGGGCGTCATCGGTCCCAACGGCGTCGGCAAGACGACGCTGTTCAAGACCATCGTGGGCCTCGAACAGCCGGACAGCGGGACGGTCAAGGTCGGAGAAACCGTCAAGCTCAGCTACGTCGACCAGTCCCGCGCCGGCATCGATCCCAAGAAGACCGTGTGGGAAGTCGTTTCCGACGGCCTGGACTACATCGAGGTCGGCCAGAACGAGATCCCGTCGCGCGCCTACGTCTCCGCGTTCGGGTTCAAGGGCCCCGACCAGCAGAAGCCGGCCGGCGTGCTTTCCGGCGGCGAGCGCAACCGCCTGAACCTGGCGCTCACGCTCAAAGAGGGCGGCAACCTGATCCTGCTCGACGAGCCCACCAACGACCTCGACGTCGAAACGCTCAGTTCGCTGGAGAACGCCCTGGAGAAATTCCCGGGCTGCGCTGTGGTGATCTCCCACGATCGCTGGTTCCTGGACCGCACATGCACGCACATCCTGGCCTGGGAAGGCGACGAGGACAACGAGGCCAAGTGGTTCTGGTTCGAGGGCAACTTCGGGGCGTACGAAGAGAACAAGGTCGCCCGGCTCGGAGCCGACGCGGCGCGGCCGCACAGAGTGACCCACCGCAAGCTCACGCGCGACTAGTGTCAGCTGCGCAGCCCCGCAGCGAAGCGGCCCCGACGGCCGCTGGGGGCCGCCCCCCGCCGCGGGGCAGAGTGGGCGGTTGAGCACAGTGGCGTCGGTCACGAGTTGGGAGCCATCGGCATGACGATCGATCCCGGAGCCAAGCAGGCCCTCAAGCCGTGGACCGACTTCGCCCAGCAGGAGGACATTCCGGGCTGGATCGCGAAGGCCTACGTCGAGAGCTATCGCGGCCCGCACGGCGACGAACCCGGGGTGGCGGATTCCGGTCCGATCGACCTGGCCGACCCGACCTCCATCGTCACTCCCGCCATGCTGGGCGCCCACTACCGGCTGGGTCAGCACCGCCCCGCCGGCCAGAGCCGGGTCGCCGTCTACCCCCCTGACCACCCGGCTGGATTCGGGCCCGCGCTGCAGGTCGTCACCGACCACGGCGGCATGCTGATGGACTCGGTCACCGTGCTGCTGCACCGGCTCGGCGTGCCCTACGCCGCCATCATGACGCCGGTGTTCGAGGTGCACCGCAACTCCAACGGCGACCTGGTCAGCGTCGAACCCAAACCTCCGGGCGCCCCGCAGTACGTCGGCGAAGCGTGGATACACGTGCAGCTGCTGCCCTCCGTCGACACCAAGGGCCTCGTGGAAGTCGAGCGGTTGCTGCCCAAGGTCCTCTCGGACGTGCAGCAGGTCGCCAGCGACGCCGGCACGTTGATCGCCACCCTGAGCGGCCTGGCCGCCGACGTCGAAACCAACGCGCAAGGCCACTTCTCGGCCCCCGACCGTGACGATGTGGCGGCCCTGCTGCGCTGGCTGGGCAACGGTAACTTCCTGCTGCTGGGCTACCAACGCTGCCTCGTGCACGAAGGGCTCGTCTCCGGTGACGGATCACCCGGCCTGGGCGTCCTGCGCACCCGCACCGGTTCCCGTCCCCGGTTGACCGACGACGACACGCTGCTGGTACTCGCGCAATCCGTGGTGGGCAGCTACCTGCGGTACGGCGCCTACCCCTACGCCATCGCGGTGCGGGAAACGGTCGACGACGGAGTCGTCGAACACCGCTTCGTGGGGCTCTTCACCGTGGCCGCCATGAACGCCGACGTGCTGGAGATCCCGACGGTCTCGACCCGGGTGCGCGACGCGCTGGCAATGGCCGACAGCGACCCGATCCACCCCGGCCAACTGTTGCTCGACGTCATCCAAACCGTCCCGCGCTCAGAGCTTTTCACGCTGAGCGCCGAGCGGCTGCTGGCGATGGCCAAAGCGGTGGTGGATCTGGGCTCCCAACGGCGGGCGTTGCTGTTCCTGCGCGCCGATCGGCTCCAATACTTCGTGTCCTGCCTGGTTTATCTGCCCCGCGACCGCTACACCACCCAGGTCCGGCTGCAGATCGAGGACATCCTGGTTCGCGAGTTCGGTGGCACGCGCCTCGAGTTCACCGCCCGAGTCAGCGAATCACCCTGGGCGCTCATGCATTTCATGGTTCGCCTACCCGAAGAGGCCGCCCCCGTCGACGTTTCCGAGGACAACCGGCTCCGCATCCAGGGGTTGCTGAGCGAGGCCGCCCGGACCTGGACCGACCGGTTGATCGGCGCGGCGGCGGACCGCGGGGTCGAGCAGACCGACGTCGAGCATTACGCGACGGCATTCTCCGAGGTCTACAAGCAGGCCGTCAGCCCGGCCGACGCCATCGATCACATCGCGATCATCGAAGGGCTGCAAGACAATTCGGTCAAGCTGGTGTTCTCCGAACGCGGCGAGGACGGTGCCCCCCAGCTGACCTGGTTTTTGGGCGGGCGTACCGCCTCACTGAGCCAGCTGCTGCCCATGCTGCAGAGCATGGGCGTGGTGGTGCTCGAGGAGCGACCGTTCACCGTGATCCGCCCCGACGGGTTGCCGGTGTGGATCTACCAGTTCAAGATCTCGACCCACCCCACCATCGCTCCGGCGACCACCACGGAGGAGCGCAACGCGACCGCGCAGCGATTCGCCGACGCGGTCACCGCGATCTGGGAAGGCCGGGTCGAGATCGACCGCTTCAACGAGCTGGTCATGCGCGCGCGGCTGACCTGGCAGCAGGTCGTGCTGCTGCGCGCCTACGCGAAATACCTGCGGCAGGCGGGCTTTCCCTACAGCCAGTCCTACATCGAATCCGTGCTCAACGAGCACCCCTCCACCGCGCGATCATTGGTCACCCTGTTCGAGGCGCTTTTCGATCCGCGCCCGTCGGGACCGTCGAGGAACCGCGACGCCCAAGCGGCGGCGGCCGCCGTCGCCGCCGACATCGACGCGCTGATGAGCCTGGACACCGACCGGATCCTGCGGGCGTTCGCGTCGCTGGTGCAGGCCACGCTGCGCACCAATTACTTTGTGACGCGGGATGGTTCGGCCCGCGCCCGCAACGTGCTGGCCCTCAAGCTCGACGCCCAACTGATCGACGAGCTGCCGCTGCCGCGCCCCAAATACGAGATCTTCGTCTACTCGCCCCGCGTCGAAGGCGTGCACCTGCGGTTCGGCCCGGTGGCGCGCGGCGGCCTGCGCTGGTCGGACCGCCGCGACGATTTCCGCACCGAGATCCTCGGGCTGGTCAAGGCGCAGGCGGTGAAGAACGCCGTCATCGTGCCGGTCGGCGCCAAGGGCGGCTTCGTCGTCAAGAGGCCGCCGCTGGCGACCGGCGACCAGGCGGCTGACCGCGAGGCCACCCGCAACGAGGGCATCGCCTGCTACAAGCTGTTCATTTCCGGGCTGCTCGACGTCACCGACAACGTCGACCACAAGACGAAGAAGGTCAGCCCGCCGCCCGAGGTGATTCGGCGCGACGGCGACGACGCCTACCTGGTGGTCGCCGCGGACAAGGGCACCGCCACCTTCTCCGACATCGCCAACGACGTGGCGAAGTCCTACGGGTTCTGGCTGGGTGACGCGTTCGCCTCCGGCGGATCGGTCGGCTACGACCACAAGGCCATGGGGATCACCGCCAAGGGCGCGTGGGAGGCCGTCAAACGGCACTTCCGGGAGATGGGCGTCGACACCCAGGCCGAGGACTTCACCGTGGTGGGCGTCGGCGACATGAGCGGCGACGTGTTCGGCAACGGCATGCTGCTGTCCAAGCACATCAGGCTGATCGCCGCCTTCGATCACCGGCACGTCTTCCTCGACCCCGACCCCGACCCCGCGGTCTCCTGGGAGGAACGCCGGCGGATGTTCGACCTGCCGCGGTCCAGCTGGGACGACTACGACAAGGGTCTGATCAGCGAGGGTGGCGGGGTGTACAGCCGCGAGCACAAGTCCATTCCCGTCAGCCCGCAGGTGCGCGACGCGTTGGGCATCGACGGCGAGGTCACCGAGATGACGCCGCCCAACCTGATCAAGGCGATCCTGCAGGCGCCGGTCGACCTGCTGTTCAACGGGGGCATCGGCACCTACATCAAGGCCGAGTCGGAATCCGATGCCGACGTCGGCGACCGCGCCAACGATCCCGTGCGTGTGAACGCAAGTCAGGTGCGCGCCAAGGTGATCGGGGAAGGCGGGAACCTGGGGGTGACCGCCCTGGGTCGCGTCGAGTTCGACCTGTCGGGCGGGCGCATCAACACCGACGCGATGGACAACTCCGCCGGCGTGGACTGCTCGGACCACGAGGTCAACATCAAGATCCTGATCGACTCGCTGGTCACCGCCGGCCGGGTCGATCCCGACGAGCGCAAAGAGCTGCTGGAGTCGATGACCGACGAGGTCGCGCGGCTGGTACTCACCGACAACGAGGACCAGAACGACCTGATCGGCACCAGCCGCGCCAACGCGGCCAGCCTGCTGCCGGTGCACGGCAGGCAGATTCAGTACCTGGTCGACGAGCGAGGCCTCAACCGGGAACTCGAAGCGCTGCCATCGGAGAAGGAGATCGATCGCCGGTGCGAGGCCGGCATCGGGCTCACCTCGCCCGAACTGTGCACGCTGATGGCACACGTCAAACTCGGACTCAAAGAGGAGATGCTGAACACCGAACTGACCGAGCAGGACGTGTTCGCATCCCGGTTGCCGCAATACTTTCCGACGCCGTTGCGGGAACGGTTCACCCCGGAGATCCGCACCCACCAGCTGCGCCGCGAGATCGTCACCACCATGTTGATCAACGACCTGGTCGACACCGCCGGCATCAGCTACGCCTTCCGCATCGTCGAGGACGTCGGCGTCGGACCGGTCGACGCGGTGCGCACCTACGTGGCCACCGACGCCATCTTCGGTGTGGGTGAGATCTGGCGGCGCATCCGCGCGGCGAATCTGCCGGTCGCGCTGTCGGACCGGCTCACCCTGGACACCCGACGCCTGATCGACCGCGCCGGCCGCTGGCTGCTCAACTACCGTCCGCAGCCGCTGGCCGTCGGCGCCGAGATCAACCGTTTCGCCGCGAAGGTCAAAGACCTCACCCCCCGGATGTCGGAGTGGCTGCGCGGTGACGACAAGGCGATCGTCGAGAAGGAGGCCGCCGAGTTCTCCTCGCAGGGAGCGCCCGAGGACCTGGCGTACATGATCGCCGCCGGCCTGTACCGCTTCAGCCTGCTCGACATCATCGACGTTGCCGACATCAACGACATCGACTCCGCCGAGGTCGCGGACACCTACTTCGCCCTGATGGACCGGCTGGGCACCGACGGACTGCTGACGGCGGTCTCCGAGCTGCCCCGCAACGACCGCTGGCATTCGTTGGCGCGGTTGGCTATTCGCGACGACATCTACGCCTCGCTGCGGTCGCTGTGCTTCGACGTGCTCGCGGTGGGGGAGCCCGACGAAAGCGGCGAGGAGAAGATCGCCGAGTGGGAACACCTGTCGGCGTCCAGGGTGGAGCGGGCGCGCCGCACCCTCATCGAAATCCAAGAAAGCGGGGAGAAGGATCTTGCGACACTCTCGGTGGCCGCGCGCCAGATCCGGCGCATGACCCGCACCAGCGGGAGAGGATCCTCCAGTTGAGCGTCGGCTTCGTAGCCCCCGTACCGGTGCGCTGGTCGGACATCGACATGTACCAGCACATCAACCACGCCACGATGGTCACGATCCTGGAGGAGGCCCGGGTCCAGTTCCTGCGCGAAGCGTTCGAGGTCGACATCTTGACGATCGGGCTGCTGATCGCCGAAGTGAAGGTGACCTACAAAGGTCAACTGCGGCTTGTTGATTCGCCGCTGCAGGTGACGATGTGGACCAAGCGGCTGCGGGCGGTGGACTTCACGCTGGGCTACGAAGTGCGCTCGGTCAATGCCGATCCCGAGTCCAAACCCGCCGTCATCGCCGAGTCGCAGCTAGCCGCCGTCCATATCGAGGAGGAGCGCTTGGTGCGGCTCTCCCCACACCATCGGGAGTATCTGCAGCGGTGGATTCGGTAATCGTTGACCGCGGGCTTTGGTTGGGGCCCGCCGACCGGGCCGCCCAGCGCAGGGATCTGGCCGCGTTCGTCGACTACGCGCTGCGTCTCGACGACGCCGCCGTCATTCGTCTGCGCACCCGATCGGCTGGCTTGCTGACGGCCTGGGTGGCAACGGGTTTCGACGTCCTGGCCAGCCGCGTGGTGGCTGGCGAAGTGCGGCCCGAGGATCTCTCGGTGGGCGCGGACGCACTGGCGCGCGGCCTGTCCGCGATGGACGACTCGGGCTACGTCGACCCCGGCTTCGCGATCGATTCCGCATGGCGGGGGGCGCTGCCGCCGGACTCCGGCTTCACGCACCTCGAGGACATCCCCGCCCGCGTGATGCTCGACCTGGCGCAGCGCGGAGCGCAACTCGCCAAGGAGCACGGCAGTTCGCACGGTCCGCCGGTGTCGCTGCTCGACCAGGAGGTCATTCAGGTGAGCTCGCCGGACGGCAGCGTCGGGCTGCCCATGCGGTGTGTGTTCGCCCTGACCGCAATGGGTTTCCTGCCGCAGTCGGCCGGGGCCGTCGGCGTAGACGAGATGATCCGAGTCCGGGTACTGCCGACCTGGTTGCGCCTTGACGCCCGGTTTGGCTCGGTGTACCGGCGCCGGGGCGACCCGCTGCTGTTGAGCTGACGCCTCGGACGACCGGCGCTCAAATCATCCTGAGTCAAATACGGCTCGCGCGACGACTCAGGTGCCGTAGACCATCCACAACGGCAGGACCGCGTCCAGGTGATCCATGAACTTCTTGAGGCCCACGCGGTATTGCCCGTAGCCGTAAGGATCTTCGGCGTACTCGGGGAACGCGATGCCCAGGCCGAACAGGCCGGGGGCGAGGATTCCGTTCATCCGGTTGTATGGCAGCGGTCCCCACTGGGGCGTCCGGGGCAGCTGCCGCCGCTCGAAACCAACGGTGTAGACGACGCGGTCACACTCGGCGAGCTTGTCGTCGAACTCCGGGCTGGAAACCCAGCACCTCTCCAGCCGTTCCGGGTATGTCCCGTCGATGTTCTCCCGGGCCCACACGGCGGCTCGGCCCTTGAGGCCGGTGTCGTCGAAAAGGATCCAATCATCCAGATAGACAGCGTATTTGAGGGGGCTGCGGTAAAAATTGATCACTTTGTCCACCGGCAGCCGCAGCAGGTGCGGGAGCGCGATCATCGACGAGTGCGACGAGCCGAAGACACCGACCGTCGCGCCATCGAGCGGCACCTCGGCCAGCTTATCGGCGTCGAGGGCGACCTCGACCGGAATCGCGTCGATGGGGTAGCCCAGGCTCTTGGGCACCGCGCCGACGGCGAGGATCACGTTGTCCGACGTGACTTCGGATTCCTGCGTCTCGATCCGCCACTGTCGCCGTTGCAGCGACAGGGTGGTGGCGGTCGTCTCGCAGGCGTGCACCCGCTCGCGCAGGTGCCCGGTGACCCACACCAACGGGTCGGCGACCAGGGCCAGGGCGCAGGTTTCCTCGGGGTCGACTTCGGCCAGCGCTGAAGGCGGGGCTTCCGAAAACCGAAAGGCCGCAGAGCCGTTCAAGAAACTCAGAAAGGTCCCGGCAATGGTGTTGCTGGACACCGACCGCCACTTGCGGCCCAGGTCTCCCACGGCGAAGGCAGGGTCGATCCAGGCGATCTTGTCAGGCGGTACGCCCTGATCGAGCAGCCGCCCCACGGCCGCGATTCCCGCGGGTCCCGCTCCGATCACTGTCCACGCGTAGGTCGCCATGTACTCAGGTATAGAGGAACGTCAAGCCAGACGCTTCGTCGGAAAGTTGGCGCCACCGGTCGAGCGGTCTGCTCACACGATGTCGGCGAACATCAACGCCGTGCCGGCGGCGGTGACCGTCTGAGTCACGATTTGCGCGTGGGTGAGTCGAACCGCGCGCGGCATCAGGCTCGTCCAGCGCCGGGCCATCCAGCGATACGCCCAGTAGATCGCCACCGCGGCGAACCCCACTGCCGCGGTCCAGTTCAGCGCGCCCGCCCAGTCAGGCGTCTGATGCGTCGCGTGCTGCATCCCGGGCGCGCCCGCATGCGCGGGCATGGCCATCTCCTCGCCGCCCGAGTGCGCGGACCGGCCCGGCAGGCCGCCGTTCATCGCCCCATACATCCATGCCATCGCCACCATCATCACGGCGTAGTAGTAATTCGTGAGCCGGCCATCCACCGCCAGGGGCGCGCGCCCGGCGATGCCGACAAACCAGGCGCCGCCGAGCAGGAAGCACGTCGTCGCCGCGATGGTCGGAAGGGTCATCCCCACGCCCCAGGCCATCAAGATCATCACGGCCGACATCGCGAGGTGTAGCACCTGGCTGACCATGTCGGTCCAGCATTTGCGCTGGGCCACAAGGAAATACGTATAGGCAACAAAGCTGACGGAGAACAACGCCGTCACCACCCATCGCAATGTGTTATCCACCGCCCCGCCTTTCGCGGGTGGGCTCCGTCTCGGCCATGGCACGACAGTACCCCCACCGGGTATACTGTTCGCAAGCGACACCCCGGAACGTTATGCGAAAGCGACTGTTCCGCCGCGCCTTTGGGTGCTCAGGCCAGCCAGGCTGCGGCGTCGGGTGCCAGTTTGCCGTCGACCAACGGGGCGCTGGCCACTATGAGTTCTCCCGGCGGCAGCGGGATGGGTCGGCTGCCGGCGTTCACCGCGCACACCGCCCCGCCGCTGCGGCGGAAGATCAGCGCATCGCGCGGCGCGTCCAGCCACTCGAGCTCCTCGCCGTCGAATTCGGCGCGCTCCTTGCGCAATCTGATGATGTGCTGGAAGAACGAGAAGGTCGATTCGGGGTCCGCGACCTGCTTTTCGACGGTCAGCGCCGCCCACTCCGGGGGCATCGGTAACCAGGTGTCCGGCGAGGAGGAGAACCCGAATGGCGGCGCCTCGCCCGACCACGGGATCGGCACCCGGCACTTGTCGCGGCCGCGCTCGGTGTGCCCGGAGCGTTCCCACGTCGGGTCCTGCAGCACCTCGTCGGGCAGCACCACATCCGGCAGCCCCAGCTCCTCGCCGTTGTACACGAACACTGCACCCGGCAGCGCCAGCATCACCATCGCCATGGCGCGCGCCCGGCGCAATCCGAGCTCCCCGCCGCCGTACCGGGTGACCTCACGCCCCACGTCATGGTTGGACAGCGTCCACGTCGGTGTGGCGTTCTCAATCGCGGTGGCCGCCAACGAGTTCTGGATGGCGTCGTGGATTTCGGTCGCATCGAAGTCGATCTTGGTCAGCCGGAAGTTGAAGCCGAGATGAAGCTCGTCGGGTCGCAGGTACTCGGCCCACCTTTCGTTGTCCATGACCCAGACCTCGCCGATGGTCACCGCCCCCGGGTAGTTATCGACGATCGATCGGATCCCGCGGTGAATCTCGTGCACGCTCGGGTGGTTGAAGCGGGGGTCGTCGTCGCTGTGGTGCAGGACCTTGATGTCGTCCCGCGCGTCGGGCAGGTCGGCCGGCTTGGCCATCCCGTGCGCGACGTCGATGCGGAAACCGTCGACGCCGCGCTCCAGCCAGAACCGCAGCGTCTTCTCGAAGTCGTCGAAAATGTCCGGGTGTTCCCAGTTCAGGTCCGGCTGCTCGGCGTCGAACAGGTGGAGGTACCACTGGCCCGGATTGCCGTCCGGTTCGACCACGCGCGTCCAGGCCGGGCCGCCGAACACCGACGTCCAATTGTTCGGTGGCAGTTCGCCCTGGGCGCCGCGCCCGTCGCGGAAGAAGTAGCGTTCCCGCGCGTCGGTGCCCGGACCGGCCGCCAGCGCGGCCTGAAACCACGGATGCGCCGAACTGCTGTGGTTGGGCACCACGTCCATCGTGATCTTGATGCCCCGCTCGTGGGCCGCGGCCACCAGCCGCTCGAACGCCGCCATCCCGCCGAACAGCGGGTCGATGTCGCGCGGATCCGCCACGTCGTAGCCGTGGTCGGCCATCGGCGACACGGTGACCGGGTTGAGCCAGATCGCGTCGACGCCGAGCCGTTCCAGGTGCTCCAGGCGAGCCGTGAGGCCGTCCAGGTCGCCGACACCGTCTCCGTCGCTGTCGGCGAACGACCGCGGATACACCTGATAGAACACCGCGTTTGACCACCACGGCCTGGAGTTCATTCCACCCCGCTCTGTTTCGTGGGCCGACATCACAACGCCGCGTTGACCAGCGAGTGCGCAGCCATCTCAAGGTAATCGAGCAACTGGCGCCGGTGCTCGTCGTCGAGGGTCTCCGAGTCGATCGAGGCGACGGCGATGTGCATGCAGCGCAGCCAGGCGTCGCGCTCGATGGGAGTGATCCGGAATGGGACGTGACGCATCCGCAACCGGGGATGGCCCCGCTGGTCGGAGTAGGTGCGCGGGCCGCCCCAGTACTGCTCGAGGAACATCCGCAACCGCTCCTCGGCGCCCGCCAAGTCGTCTTCGGGGTAGATCTGGCGCAGGATCTCGTCCTCGGCGACCTGGGCGTAAAACCGGGACACGATCGCGTGGAAGGTGTCGGCACCGCCGACGGCGTCATAGAAGGACTGAGGCTCGGAATCCATCGCCTCCATTTTGGTCCATCGCGGCGCGGCCGCGCCGCGCCGGGCCGCCGATGCGCCCGGTGTTCACCCGCGCGACATGCCGTTCACCTGCAATAGGGGTGCGATTGGCGGCGAATCATGGTGGACTATCCGCGGAGGATCTATGGCGCAGGGCAAAAGACGCCGCAGCCACCGCAGTTCCGGTGCCGCGGCAGGGTTAACCGGGCCCCCAACCGCGTCGTCCCTGGCGACGAGATCCTTGGTCGGGAACGGAAAATGAACCGACAGCTCGCCGGGCTCGGTGACCCCGA
>NZ_LZJW01000034.1 GCF_001667885.1 Mycobacterium scrofulaceum
ACACCACCCCGGAATCGGCGAAAATCGTCAGCTGCGCCGATGACCACAAGTTCGAGGTCGCCGAATCGGTCGACATGCGGACGTTCCCCGGCTCCGAGTACGGGCCCAACGCCGCTCCGCCGTCGCCCGCTCGCATCCAGCAGATCACCCAGGAGCAGTGCGAGTCCGCCGCCCGGAACTACCTGGGCCCCAAGTTCGACCCGAACAGCAAGTTCATCGTCAGCCTGCTGTGGCCCGGTGACCGCGCCTGGCGGCAGTCGGGTGAACGCCGCATGCTGTGCGGCCTGCAATTGCCCGGCACCAACAATCAGCAACAGGCCTTCAAGGGCAAGGTCGCCGACGTCGACCAGTCCAAGGTCTGGCCGGCCGGCACCTGCCTGGGGATCGACCCGACCACCAACCAGCCGATCGACGCTCCGGTCGAGTGCGCCGCACCGCACGCGATGGAGGTGACCGGCACGGTCAACCTGGCCGAGAAGTTCCCCGGCGCGCTGCCGGCCGAGGCCGACCAGGACGGGTACATCAAGGATCTGTGCACCAAGATGACGGACGCCTACCTGGCGCCGGTCAAGTTGCGCACCACCACCCTGACGCTGATCTACCCCACCGTGCCGCTGGCCAGTTGGACGGCCGGCAGCCGGGAGGTCGCCTGCAGCATCGGCGCGACGCTGGGCAACGGCGGCTGGGCCACCCTGGTCAACAGCGCCAAGGGCCAGCTGCTGATCAACGGGCAGGCGCCGATCCCGCCCCCCGACATTCCCGAAGAGCGGCTCACCCTCCCGCCGATACCGCTCCAGGTGCCGGCTCAGTCCCCACAGAGCCAGACCAGCCCTACCCCGGAGATCCCGCCGAACAACCAGCACCTCCCGGGTCAGCAGCCGGTCGTGACACCCCAGGCGCCCGAGACCAACTCC
>NZ_LZJW01000035.1 GCF_001667885.1 Mycobacterium scrofulaceum
GGCTGGCCCGCGCGATGGCCGCCTTGAACGCCGGCTCGGGAACCGGGGGCGGCCACGGCTCGCCGCGCTCCATCGCCAGCTCGCCGGGCGTCTTGATCGGCGGCTTGTCCGACGGGATGCGGCCACCGAAATCGTCGAACATCGTGAGCCGAGGCCGCTTTTCGACGTCGGCGAAGATGCCCTCCAGCTCGGCGCGGTGCAGCGTTTCCTTCTCCAGGAGTTCGCCGGCCAACGTGTCGAGCACGTCGCGGTACTCGGTGAGGATCTCCCACGCCTCGGTGTGAGCCGCCTCGATCAGCTTGCGGATCTCGTCGTCGATGTCGCGGGCGACCTCGTGGGAGTAGTCGGCCTGCGTGCCCATGGTGCGGCCCAGGAAGGGATCACCGTGTTCGGTGCCGTACTTGACCGCGCCGAGCTGGAGGGCATCTTCGCCGACGTCGAAAAGCGGCCTCGGCTCACGATGTTCGACGATTTCGGTGGCCGCATCCCGTCGGACAAGCCGCCGATCAAGACGCCCGGCGAGCTGGCGATGGAGCGCGGCGAGCCGTGGCCGCCCCCGGTTCCCGAGCCGGCGTTCAAGGCGGCCATCGCGCGGGCCAGCCAGGCCGCCGCGGCCGCGAGCGCGGACGCCGACCGAAACAACAACGGCGGCAACGGATCTCAAGGCGCGGGGCACCGTCCGGGCGCGCCGCACGCCCCCACTCAGCCGGACTACGGCGCGCCCGCCGGCTGGCACGCGCCGGGATGGCCGCCGCAGGATCAGCAGCCGAATTACTGGTACCCGCCGCCGCAGGCCCCGCAGCAGCCGTACTGGCCGCAGCCGGCGGGGCACTACCCGGGCTATCCGGGGCAGCAAGGCCACCCGGGCCAGCAGGGCCACCCCGGTCAGGGTCAGGCGCAGCCCCCTTACCCGCCGTATCCGCCCTACCCGCCGCCGAGTCTGCCCGACCCGGACGGCGCAAGGTCTCCCGACCAGCAAGACGACGACGTAAGCCGGTCCAATCCGCCGGCTCACGGCTGACGAAACGGAGGATTCGATGGCAGTAACCGGTTTGGGCCCGGACACCGCCACTCCCTCAACTCGGGTGTTCGACCAGGACCGCGCAGAGGCCGCAGTCCGGGAGTTGCTGTACGCCGTCGGCGAGGACCCGGACCGGCACGGCCTGCGGGAGACGCCCGCTCGCGTCGCACGCGCCTACCGCGAAATGTTCGCCGGTCTCTACACCGACCCCGACAGCGTGTTGAACACCATGTTCGACGAGGAGCACGACGAACTGGTGCTGGTCAAGGAGATCCCGCTGTACTCGACCTGCGAACACCATTTGGTGTCGTTCCACGGGGTCGCCCATGTCGGGTACATCCCCGGCGCCGACGGGCGCGTCACCGGGCTGTCCAAGATCGCGCGACTGGTCGACCTTTACGCCAAGCGCCCGCAGGTGCAGGAAAGGCTGACCAGCCAGATCGCCGACGCCCTGATGAAGAAACTCAACCCGCGCGGGGTGATCGTCGTGATCGAGGCCGAACACCTGTGCATGGCCATGCGCGGCGTACGCAAGCCCGGCGCAACCACCACCACCTCGGCGGTGCGCGGACAGTTCAAATCCAACGCGGCTTCTCGAGCCGAAGCGCTCGACCTCATCTTGCGTAAGTGAGTCGGCGCCTGTGCGGGTGATGGGAGTCCTGAACGTCACTGACGACTCGTTCTCCGATGGCGGCCGCTATCTGGACACCGGCAACGCCGTGGCGCACGGGGTGGCGTTGGCCGCCGAGGGCGCGGACATCGTCGACGTCGGGGGTGAGTCGACCCGGCCCGGCGCCACCCGCATCGACTCCCAGATCGAGACCTCTCGCGTAATTCCCGTCGTCAAAGAACTTGTGGCAGAGGGGCTTACGGTAAGCATCGACACCATGCACGCTGACGTCGCACGTGCGGCGCTGCAGAACGGCGCGCGGATCGTCAACGACGTGTCGGGCGGGCGCGCCGATCCCGCGATGGCGCCGCTGCTGGCCGACGCAGGCGTGCCCTGGGTGCTGATGCATTGGCGTTCGGTGTCCGCCGAGCGTCCACATGCGGCCCCCCACTACGGGGACGTGGTCGCCGAAGTGCGCGCCGAGCTGCTCGCCAGCGTCGACGCCGCGGTGGCCGCGGGCGTCGACCCCGCCAAGCTGGTGATCGACCCGGGACTCGGGTTCGCCAAGACGGCTCAACACAATTGGGCGCTGCTGCGCGCGCTGCCGCAATTGGTGGCCACCGGAATCCCCGTGCTCCTGGGCGCCTCGCGCAAGCGGTTCCTCGGTACCTTGTTAGCCGGACCGGATGGCTCGCCGCGGCCGCCCGCCGGCCGCGAGACGGCGACCGCGGTGATTTCCGCGTTGGCCGCGCTGTACGGGGCGTGGGGCGTTCGCGTGCACGACGTGCGGGCCACGGCCGACGCCCTCAAGGTGGTGGGGGCCTGGACGCAGACCGAAACGCAGCAGACCGAGCTGGCTGGAGACGATGGCTGATCGAATCGAATTGCGGGGGTTGACGATTCGTGGGCGACACGGAGTTTTCGAGCACGAGCGCGCTGACGGGCAGGACTTCGTCATCGATATGACGGTGTGGATCGACCTCGCGCAGGCCGCGGCCAGCGACGAACTGGCCGACACCTACGACTACGGCCGCCTTGCCCAGCTCGCGGCCGACATCGTGGCCGGGCCGCCGCGCAACCTGATCGAAACCGTCGGGGGTGAGATCGCCGATCAGGTGATGGATGACGAGCGCGTGCATGCCGTCGAGGTGGTGGTGCACAAGCCGCGGGCTCCGATCCCGCAGCAGTTCTCCGACGTCGCGGTGGTGGTGCGCCGGTCCCGGCGTGGCGGCCGCGGCTCGGTGATCCCCGCGGAGCGGCGCCTATGACCTGGGTGGTCCTCTCCATCGGCTCCAACCTTGGCGACCGCCTGGCCCGGCTGCAGTCCGTCGTCGACGGGCTGGGCGAGAAGGTGCTCGCGGTCTCCCCGGTCTACGAAACCGACCCCTGGGGCCGGGTCGATCAGGGCCCGTTTCTCAACGCGGTGCTGATCGCCAACGACCCGGCGTGCGACGGGCAGGGCTGGTTGCGCCGCGCCCAGGAATTCGAACGGGCCGCGGGCCGCGTGCGCGGCGAGCGCTGGGGCCCGCGCACCCTCGATGTCGACCTGATCGCCTGCTACGGCGAGGCGGAGGTGATCTCCCGCGAGAACAACCTGACGTTGCCGCACCCACTGGCCCACCTGCGGGCCTTCGTGATGATCCCGTGGCTCGCCATCGACCCGGATGCCCAGTTGACCGTCGCCGGCGGCCCGCAACCGGTCTCGGGCCTGCTCGCCCAGCTGGACCCCGCCGACCGGGAAAGCGTCCGGTTGACCGACCTGAAGCTGCACCGGGCGGGCGAGGCTCAGGCCGACCGGGAACCGGAAAGCTGATGGGGCCGACCAGGAAACGTGACCTGACGGCCGCGGTGGTCGCCGCAGCGGTGGTGGGCTATTTGCTGGTCAACGGCCTCTACCGGTGGTTTCCGCCGATCACGGTGTGGACCGGGTTGTCGTTGCTGGCGGTCGCCGTCGCCGAGGCCCTATGGGCGCGCTACGTGCGGGCCAAGATCAACGACGGCGAAATCGGCGCTGGCCCCGGCTGGCTGCACCCGCTGGCGGTGGCGCGCAGCCTGATCATCGCCAAGGCGTCGGCCTGGGTGGGTGCGCTGATGCTGGGCTGGTGGGTCGGGATCCTGGTCTATTTCCTGCCGCGACGATCCTGGCTGCGGGCGGCCGCCGAGGACACGACCGGCACCGTGGTCGCGGCCGTCAGCGCGCTGGCGCTGATCCTCGCCGCGCTGTGGCTGCAGCATTGCTGCAAGTCGCCGCCGGACCAGACCGAGCACGGGGAAGGCGCCGAAAACTAGCCCCGCTGTGACCCGGCCGACAACAGCGTGAGAATCGCCGGAGTAGGGCGACACGCGGATTGACCTCGCGCAGGTACAGTCAGGCCATGACCGTTCTGTCCCGCGGCGCCCGGGTTCGGCGCGGCGGCCGCAGGCCGGGTTGGGTGCTCTTGACCGCGTTGCTGGTCCTTGCGATGGGGGCCAGTTCCGCGCTGGTTTTCACCAATCGGGTGGAACTCCTCAAGCTCGCTGTAATCCTGGCCCTGTGGGCCGCAGTCGCCGGCGCGTTCGTCTCGGTGCTGTACCGCCGTCAGAGCGACGCGGATCAATCCCGCGTGCGCGACCTGAAGCTGGTGTACGACTTGCAGCTGGATCGGGAGATCTCGGCCCGGCGCGAGTACGAGCTGACCGTCGAGTCCCAGCTGCGCCGGGAGCTGGCATCCGAGTTGCGCGCGCAAGCCGCCGACGATCTGGCCGAGTTGCGCGCGGAGTTGAGCGCGCTGCGCACCAGCCTGGAGATCTTGTTCGATACCGACCTCGCCCAGCGGCCGGCCCTGGAGACGCCCGAAACCGAGGCGGCACCCGAACGCGCGTACAGCGAGTGGGACCGCAACGGCGAAACCCCGCGTGACGCGCCCTACGACTGGGTCGCCAGCGATCGGGTCAACTCAGTCCCCCAGGACAACCCGTCGGGGCGCGTTGACGAAACGGCGATCATCGACGTGCCCGAGGAACCGCTGTTCCCGCCCCGGCAGCCCCAGAGCCCGCCGCCGCCCCGCCGTGATCGGATCCCCTACCAGTACGAACCGCCGCAGGAGCAGCCGCCACCGCCGACCCCGCCGCAACCGTCGTACGTCGCCCCGCCGCCCGAGCCCGAGCCGCGCTTCGAACCCCGCCAGCCGCCGCCGGCGCCACAGCCGGAGCCGCAGGTGCAGGGTTGGCAGCCCGTGGGCGCGTCCGGACTGTGGTTGCCGCCGGGCACGCCGGGCAGCAATTGGGCCGGCGCCGAGGGGCCCGAAACGGCGGGCGAGGACACGTCGGGCCGGCGGCGACGCGCCCGCCACTCCGAACCGGACGAGGCCTGGGCCGGCCCGCGGGACGAGCCGACGCCCCCGCCGGCGTACGGGGAAGCGGGTCGCCGAGCGCGGTCGCGCCACTCGGCCGAGTATCGCGACTACGGCGCCCGCACCTTCGCGCCCACCGGCGAGTCCCCGAGCGAGCCGCGGGGGCTCCGCATCGGAAAGCGGCGATGGCGACTGCGGTGGCAATGGAGGAGGGGGCGTGGCCGCGGCGGGCGTGGGGCCGGGCGCGAACGCCACTCCGAACCGGACGAGGCCTGGGCCGGCCCGCGGGACGAGCCGACGCCCCCGCCGGCGTACGGGGAAGCGGC
>NZ_LZJW01000036.1 GCF_001667885.1 Mycobacterium scrofulaceum
CCATCCGCGGCAATATGATGAGCCACCGCCACCAACACATGCTCATCGGGGCCCACACGGAAAAGTGTTGCCCGCAAAGGAATTTCGGTCGACAAATCGAATGGGTGGTGCGCCACGGCGTGGACGGCTTCGGCCAGGCGGCCTGCCGGCCATCCGCCGGCATCGGCGATCTCCCAACCGAAATCGGCGCACTCGACGGGGAGCACGACTTGCTGCGGGTTTCCGTCGGGCGCGATGAAGACGGTGCGCAGACTTTCGTGCCGCGCCACCACGTCGCCCAGCGCCGTCCCCAGCACGTCGGCGTGCAGCCGCCCGCGCAGGCGCAGCGCGATCGCCATGTTGTGAACCGGCGAGGATCCGTGCAGCTGGTCGAGGAACCACAACCGCGACTGGGCGAAGGACAGCGGGACCACCGCCGGGCGCGGTCCGGCCACCACTCGCGCGAGCCGGCCTTCGCCCTCGTCGAGTCGGGATGCGAGCCGGCCAATCGTGGGCGCCTCGAACAGAGCGCGGACGGAAAGGGCGGCATCGAGGCGGGTGTTCACGGCGGCGACCAGACGCATCGCCGACAGCGAGTCACCGCCCAGGTCGAAGAAGGAGTCGTCGACCCCGACCCGGTCGACGCCCAGCACCTGGGCGTAGATCGCGGCAAGGACCTCTTCGGTGAGGGTGGCCGGGGCGCGGTACCCGTGGCCGACGTAGTCGGGCGGGGGCAGTGCGGCGGTGTCGAGTTTGCCGTTGAGGGTGCGCGGGAAGCTGGTCAGGGCGACGACGGCGGCCGGGACCAGGTAAGCCGGTAGCCGCTCGCCCAGCGCGGCCCGCAGCTCGGCCGGATCGGCCGGTCCGGTGATGTAGGCCACGAGACGTTTGTCGCCGGGACGGTCCTCCCGGGCGATTACCACCGCCTGCTCGACTCCGGCCAAATCGCCTAGCGCAGCAGTGATTTCACCGAGCTCGATGCGATACCCGCGGATCTTGACCTGCGCGTCGGCGCGCCCCACGTATCGCAACTGACCGTCGGGATCCCACCACACCAGATCGCCGGTTCGATACATCCGCGCGCCCGGGGCGCCGATCGGGCAGGCGACGAACCGCGATGCGGTCAGGCCCGTCCGCCCCAGGTAGCCCACACCGACCCCGGCCCCGGCCACATACAACTCACCGACCACGCCGGCCGGCACCGGTCGCAACCAGTCATCGAGCACGAAGAACGCCGCGCCGGCCACCGGCGCGCCGATCGCCGGTGCCCCCGACCCGGCCACCAACGGCGCGCTCTTGGACACCCACATGGTGGTCTCGGTGGGCCCATACACGTTGACCATCACGCGCCCCGGCGCCCACCGATCCACCAGCTGGGCCGGGCACGGTTCGGCCCCGACCACCAGCGTCGCCCCCACCCCGTCGGGTGAAAGCGCCCCCAGGGCGGACGGTGTCTGGGTCAATACCGAGACCCGCTCGTCGGCAACCAGTGCCTGCAAATCGTCGGCACACCGCGTCGCCGCATCGGGCACCACCACCAGGTGGCCTCCGTGCAGCAACGCGCCCCAGATCTCCCACACCGAAAAGTCGAAGGCCAACGAATGGCATTGCGTCCACCCGCGCCCCGCACCCAGCAACTCACCCCCGGCCAACGCCGCAAACAACTGCGTGACATTGCGGTGGGTGACCGCCACCCCCTTGGGCACGCCCGTGGTCCCCGACGTGTAAATCACGTGCGCCACATCGTCGGGACCTGGCCCCACCAACCCCGCGCCCGACTGCACCGCAACCGCGGGATCGTCAACCTCCACCACCGCGCCGCCGAACCCACCCAACCGCCCCCGCAGTCCTGCGCTGCGCGCGTCCTCACGGTGCACCATGGCCCTGGTGGTGACGCCCTTCTCCAACAGTCAC
>NZ_LZJW01000037.1 GCF_001667885.1 Mycobacterium scrofulaceum
CAACGAACCCGAACCCGGACCCGCATACATCCGACCGGAATTGATCTCCGGCGGTAACGCCCCGAAGTCAAACACCTACGAACCCCCCGGCTCGAACCATGTGTTTCCCTCGCGAGTGTTTTGGCTGGCTGATTTCAAGCGATGCGCTTGCTTGCGAAGGCTAGAGCGCCGCGGGGTGCCCTCGCTGCGCGTGACGCGCACGGCCGGGCGGGAGACGCCCCGTTTTACCGGGCCGTGCGCAGCGCGCGCACAGCTGACCGCGCCCGTGGTCCACCCGGCTACCTGCAAAAACGGGTGCCGGCGGGACCACGGTGGACAACTGTTTCCGCGAAGCCGAGGCGGATCACCCTGGGCGCGGGACAAAAAATCCGGTCGCAGATAAAGGCCACACCGGCGCCGGCCGGGGCAGGGTCCGACGGGCGCCGCGGGCAAGGCGTCCGCCGGTCCGTCGGCGGCGTGGGATGAGATTGCTGCTGAGGTGGCTGCGGCGGCGAGTGGGTATAGCTCGGTGATTGCTGAGTTG
>NZ_LZJW01000038.1 GCF_001667885.1 Mycobacterium scrofulaceum
GACCAGCGGCCCTTCGTTGGGACGCTGACCATGGAGATGACGACGGACGCTGACGAGGAGGTCGCCTCGTGGATCGCGGCGGGAACGCCCCCGATCTGCTTCGGCTTTGGCAGCACGGCGGTCGATTCGCCGGCTGAGACGATCACCATGATCGGCGAGGCCTGCGCAGAGCTGGGCGAGCGGGCGCTGGTGTGCTCGGGCAAAACCGATTTCAGCGGTGCCCCGCATTTCGACCACGTCAAGGTGGTGGGCGCGGTCAACTACGCGGCTGTTTTTCCCGCTTGCCGGGCCGTGGTGCACCACAGCGGTGCCGGGACCACGGCCGCGGGCCTGCGCGCAGGAGTGCCCACATTGAGCCTGTGGAGCATGAGCGATCAGAAAATCTGGGCAGGCCAGGTGGATCGGTTGAAAGTCGGCGTGGCCCGCCCCTTTTCGAAAACGACGCGCGAGTCGCTGGTCGCCGACCTGCGCCAGGTCCTCTCCCCCGACTACGCCTCCCGCGCCCGCGAACTTGCCGCGCGGATGACGAAGCCCACGGACAGCATCACCAAGACGGCCGACCTTCTCGAAGATTTCGCGCGGGTGCTGCGGGCTGGGTGACGACCGGCACCCGGGACGCCGCCGACGCACGGCAACTGCAAGGCTAGGAGCCGTGACGAAATTCGCCCTCGCTGGCTATGGAACGCGTGGCGACATCGAGCCATTGGCAGCTGTCGGCCGCGAGCTGCTGCGCCGGGGGCACGACGTGGCCATGGCCGTCCCGCCGGAACTGGTCGGCTTCGCCGAGTCCGCGGGTCTCGCGACTGTCCCGTACGGCCCCGAACTGCACGACTTCTTGGACGAGGAGTTCCTCCGCAACATGTGGGCGGAATTCTTCCGAGGCATCTGGACGATCCGCAGCCCGCTCAGATTGATGCGCAAGGTCTGGGAGCCCCTCATCCGGCACTGGGGCGAGGTGAGCGCAACGCTGACATCACTCGCGGGCGGCGCCGACCTGCTGTGCACCGGACTTAATTTCGAGCAGGCCGCCGCCAACGTCGCGGAGCATTACGGCATTCCGCTGGCGACGCTGCATCACTTCCCGATGCGGGCCAACGGCCAGCTCGTTCCGAGCGTGCCGGCGCCGTTGTTCCGCTCCGGCATGATGGCGGTCGAGTGGCTTTTTTGGCGCGCGACCAAGCAGGTTGAGAACGAACAGCGGCGAGAACTCCGTCTGCCCGCGGCGACGAAACCGTCGCCGCGAAGGATCGCCGAGCGCGG
>NZ_LZJW01000039.1 GCF_001667885.1 Mycobacterium scrofulaceum
ATTGCGGACCTGGTCCAACAGATCCAGCACCTGCCGGCACCAGCGCACGAAATCCCCCGCCAGCAGCGGCGAGCCGGTGCCGGCCGGGTCGGCGGCCGCCAGGGCGCCGGCCAGGTCTCCCGTCTTGGCCCAGCGGTAAATGACGTTGACGAAGCCGTCGTCGGGTTCCCGGCTCGGCGCGATCCGATGGGTCTGCTCGTCGGCGCGCAACGCGTACGACAGCCGCGACGTTTGCTGCAGCGCCTGTCGCACCCGCTGGGTGGGCGCCTCGGCGGCGAACGCGGTCCGCGGGCCCTCGCCACCCCGGCTTTCGTACAGGACCGCCGAGACCACCGCCGCCAACTCGGGCGGCTTCAGCTCGGCCCACGCGCCCGTGCGCAGGCACTCGGCGACCAGAAGATCGCTCTCGCTGTAGATGCGGGCCAGCAGCCGGCCGTCGTCGGTGACGCGGGGATCGGTGTCCGGACCCTGGATGAAGCCCCGCTCGGTGAGCAGTCCGACGATCCGGTCGAATGTCCGCGCCAGCGAATTGGTCGCGGCGGCAACCTTTTTCTCCAACTGCGCATTGTCGCGTTCGATGCGCAGGTAGCGCTCGGCCTGCCGGACTTTCGCCTCCAGCCCGGCGCTGTTGTGCGACGGGTGCCGACGCAACTCCTCCCGCAACGACGCGAGCTCCGGGTCGTGGTAACCGTCGTGTTCTCCGCGGCCGCCGCGGCGCCTGGCCGGAACCGCCAGCCCGGCCGCCGCCGACCGCAGCGCCGATGCCAGGTCACGCCGGACCCGCGGCTGGCGGTGCTCGACCCGCTTGGGCAACGGCATCGATCCGACCGGAGCCGACGCGCCCGAGTAGTCGGCCGTGGAAATCCTTCCCGCCCAGCGGTTTTCGGTGAGCACCAGCGGGCGCGGGTCATCGCCGTCGCGGGCCGATTCCAGCACCACGGCCAGCCCACCGCGCCGGCCCTGGGTGATGTTGATGATGTCGCCGCGCCGCAGTGCGGCCAGCGCGTCGCTGGCCGCCTGGCGGCGGTGCAGCCGCGACGCGCGGGACTGCGCGCGCTCCATCTCGGAGATGCGGGCGCGCAGCCGCGCGTAGTCGAGGATCGGCGACTGCGGACCACCCAGCTCGGCGGCGATCTCGGCGAGCATCGCGTTGCCGCGCTCGATTCCGCGGACCAGGCCGACGACGGAGCGGTCGGCCTGATATTGGGCGAACGACTGCTCCAGCAGCCGGTGCGCCTGCTCGGGACCCATCTGCTGCACGAGGTTGATCGTCATGTTGTACGACGGGGCGAACGAGCTGCGCAGTGGAAACGTGCGGGTGGACGCCAGGCCCGCCACGGCGGCCGGCTCGGTGTTCTCGTCGGTGGGATTCCACAGCACCACCGCGTGGCCCTCGACGTCGATGCCGCGCCGCCCGGCGCGGCCGGTCAGCTGCGTGTACTCCCCCGGCGTCAGCGGCATGTGCTGCTCGCCGTTGAACTTGACCAGCCGCTCGAGCACCACCGTGCGGGCGGGCATGTTGATGCCGAGCGCCAGCGTCTCGGTCGCGAACACCGCCTTGACCAGACCGGCCGTGAACAGCTCCTCGACGGTATGCCGGAAGACCGGCAGCATCCCGGCGTGGTGGGCCGCCAAGCCGCGCAGCAGCCCCTCCCGCCACTCGTAGTAACCGAGCACCGCCAGGTCCGCGTCGGCGAGATCGCCGCAGCGGTGGTCGATCACTTCGGCGATCTGCGCCCGTTCCTCCTCGGTGGTCAACCGGAGCGGCGAGCGCAGGCACTGCTGAACCGCGGCGTCGCAGCCGGCGCGGGAGAACACGAACGTGATCGCAGGCAACAGCCCCTCGGAGTCCAGCGTCGCGATCACGTCCGCCCGCCCGGGCGGCCGGTAGAACCGGGGCCGGCCGGGCGCACCGCGTCCGCCGCGCGCCCGGCGCGGCTGCCAGTCCGACATCCGGTCCGCCTCCCGGCGATGCGCGATGTGGCGCACCAGGTCCGGGCTCACGCGCGACTCGTGGCCGGCGACCGGCTGTCCGCCGGCTTCCGAGCCGCGGTAGTCGAACAGGTCGAAGAGCCGCTTGCCCACCAACACGTGCTGCCACAGCGGCACCGGTCGGTGCTCGTCGACCACCACGGTCGTATCGCCCCGCACCGTCTGGATCCAGCCACCGAATTCCTCGGCATTGCTCACCGTGGCCGACAGGCTGACCACCCGCACCTCGTCGGGCAGGTGCAGGATCACTTCCTCCCACACCGGGCCGCGCATCCGGTCGGCCAGGAAATGCACCTCGTCCATGACGACGAAGGAAAGGCCCTGCAGCGCAGGGGAATCGGCGTAGAGCATGTTGCGGAGCACCTCGGTGGTCATCACCACGACGGGGGCGTCGGCGTTCACCGACATGTCACCGGTCAGCAGGCCGATCCGGTCGCGGCCGTAACGCGCGATCAGATCGGTGTGCTTCTGGTTGCTCAGCGCCTTGAGCGGCGTGGTGTAGAAGCACTTGCCGCCGGCGGCCAGCGCCAGGTGCACGGCGAACTCGCCCACCACCGTCTTGCCGGCGCCGGTCGGCGCGCAGACCAGCACGCCGTGGCCTCGTTCCAGCGCCGCGCAAGCGCGCTGCTGGAAACCGTCGAGCGCGAAAGGCAGTTCGGCGGTGAACCGGGTCAGCTCGACGAGCTCCGTCGTGTCCTGCGGCACCGGTTCAGGTGACATCGTCATGCTGGCCGGCGGTGAACGACGGCTCCCGCGCCGGCTCGTGTATCGGCGCGGGCGCCTCGATGACCGAGGCCTCGTCGTCCGGGATCGCGGTCTGCGCTTCGCGCTTGGCCTTCCGCCTGTCGTGCAGGCGGGCGATCTGGATGGCGAACTCGAGGAGCACCGACAACGCCACGCCCAACGCGGTCATCGAGAAGGGGTCGGACCCGGGCGTGAAAACCGCAGCGAACACGAACATCCCGAAGATCAGGCCGCGCCGCCAGGACTTGAGCCGCTCGTAGGTCAGCACGCCCGTCATGTTGAGCATGACGATGAGCAACGGGAATTCGAAGCTGACGCCGAACACCACCAGCAGGTTGATCAAGAACCCGAAGTACCGGTCCCCGGACAGCGCGGTCACCTGCACGTCGCTGCCGACCGTCAGCAAGAAGCCCAGCGCCTTGGACAGCACGAAGTAGGCCAGGATCGCGCCCGTGACGAACAACACCGCCGCGGGGATCACGAAGCCCACCGCGAAGCGGCGCTCCTTTTGGTACAGCCCCGGCGTAATGAACGCCCAGAGTTCGTAGAACCAGACCGGGCAGGCCAGCACCACCCCGGCGGTCAGCCCGACCTTGAGCCGCAGCATGAACTGGTCGAATGGCGCGGTGGCCAGCAGCCGGCATTGACCGTCGGCGCTGATGCTGGCGCGCGCCGATTGGGGCAGGGAGCAGTACGGGTGGCGCAGCCACTCGCCGAGGCTTTCCAGCCCGAAGATCGAGTGCGAATACCAGAAGAACCCGAAGATCGTGGTGATCAGGATGGCGGCCAGCGAGAGCAGCAACCGGGTGCGCAGCTCAGTCAGGTGATCGACGAGCGACATCGTCGCGTCGGGATTGGTTCGGCTGCGCCTGTTACGCGGATTGAGGCGCTTCAGCACGCCGGCAGTGCGCGCTGAAACTTTGAGACCTTTCACGACGCTCGTTCAGTAGCGCTCGGGCACCGCGACGATGACGGCGGGCTACGCCGGGCGTGCTTCGGAGTGCCCCTGCTCGGCCGCCGGAGCGTCGACACGCTGCGACTGCACGGGAGTGGGGTTCGCCGCGGAGGGGGCGCTGTTGGTCGCGTTGTTGGCCTCCAAAGCCGACGACTCCGCTTTGTTCTCGGTCTGCATTTCGCGCAGCTCAGACTTGAAGATGCGCATCGACTTGCCCAGCGAACGTGCTGCATCGGGGAGCTTCTTGGCACCGAAGAGCAGGATCACCACCACAGCGAGGATCGCCCAGTGCCACGGACTAAGACTGCCCACTTTGATTACCTCCAGACGTCTACCCGATGCTACCGCAGTGCGGCGATACACCGGACCGACCGCGCCGTGGCCTCAGAGGGCGAGCGCCCGGTAGGAGTCGAGCGCCGCCGCCGCCGCATCCCGGACACGTACCGCCAGCGACTCCGGTTCAAGCACCCGCACGGCCGACCCGAAGCCCAGCACGAGGCGGGTCATCCAGTCCTCGGAGGCGTAGGTCATCACCGCCTCGCAGGACCCGTCCGGCAGCTCCCGCACGTCGCGCATCGGGTAGTACTCGAACATCCACGACGCCGACGGCGCGATCCGCAGCCTGGCCGACGGGAGCGACGGGTCGCCGTCGAACAGGGAGGTGTCCGGCGGCGCCTGCAGCGCCAGTTCGGGCGGGGCCGCCGGCTCGTCCAACTCGGTGGCGTCGACGATGCGGTCGAAGCGGAACAGCCGCACCCCTTCGGCCTCGCGTGACCAGGCCTCCAGGTAGCTGTGGCCGCCGATCAGCAGCACGCGGATGGGGTCGACGATCCGGCTGGTCAGGGTGTCGTGTGAGGCGGAGTAATAGTCGATGGCCAGCGCGTGTTTGGCCTGGACGGCCGTGCGCACCGCGGCCGCGGCGTGGCTCTCCGCGGGCGCCTGCTCCGCGACCGCTGCCGCCGTCCCGGTGGCGTCTTGCCCGACGGCACCGGCCGCGGCCTCGATCTTGGCGATCGCGCTGCGCGCGGCCTCCGGATCCACCACGCCGGGAATGTCGACGAGCGCCTGCAGGGCCACGAGCAGACCGGTGGCCTCCGGCGAGGTGAGCTTGAGTGGCCGGTCGATGCCCGCGGAGAAGGTGACCTCGATGGTGTCGCCGGCGAATTGGAAGTCGATCAGGTCTCCCGGGTAGTAGCCGGGCAGCCCGCACATCCAGAGCTGGTTGAGGTCCTCTTCCAGCTGCTTGGCGGACACCCCCAGGTCGGCGGCCGCCTTGGCCCGAGTGACCCGCGGGTTGGCCTGGAAATACGGCACCATGTTGAGCAGCCGGATCAGCCGCGTGGATATGGCAGTCATGACAGCTCTCCGTCCTCCACGTGGGAGCGCAGCCGCGCCAGCACGTCCTCGCGCAGCTGCTGTGGTTCGAGCACGACCGCGTCGGCCCCGTAACCGGCGATGTCGCTGGCCAGCCGATCGCTGGACCCGATATCCATTTCGATCACCTCGCCGTCGCGGTCGCCCAATCGCCGCGCGCCGGCAGACCTCCCGGCGCGTCGCAGCGCGGTGGCTCGTCCGTCGGCGACCCAGACCCGCGCCTGCCCACCGGTCGGCGGTTCCGCGACCGTCCGGGCCACGATCTGGCGCAAGTCCACATCCGCGGGCACCATGACCGCCCCGGGCGGCCCGATCGGCTGGACCTCGGCGCCGATCCGCGACAGCCGGAAGGTGCGGGTGGCGTCGCGGTCGCGATCGTGCCCCACCAAGTACCAGCGGCCCTTCTGGGTGACAACGCCCCATGGCTCCACGGTGCGCACGCTGTACGGCTCGGCGCGCGACGGCCGGTGCGGGAACTGCACGGCCTGCCGGGAATCGATGGCCGACAGCAGGATTCCGAGAACCTCTTCCGAACCGCGCAGCCCGGGCACCCCTGCCGGTGAGGCGATGGCCACCGGCGCATCGGGGTCGACGTCCACGCCGGCGGCGCGCAACTTGAGCAGCGCGCCTTGGGTGGCTGTGATCAATTCGGGCGACTCCCACAGTTGGGTCGCGACGGCCACCGCGGCGGCCTCGTCGGGAGTCAGCTCGACCGCCGGCAGCGCATAGGCGTCCCGGTTGATCCGGTACCCCTCGGTGGGCTCCATCGCCGACGCCCGGCCGACCTCGAGCGGGATGCCGAGGTCACGCAGCTCGTTCTTGTCCCGTTCGAACATGCGCGAGAAGGCCTCGGCGCTCGGGCTGTCCGCGTAGCCGGCCACGCTGGATCTGATCTTCTCCGCGCTGATGTAGCCGCGGGTGGACAGCAGGGCGATGACGAGATTGACCAACCGCTCGACTTTCGAGGTCGCCATTCGCACCAGGTTATAGCCGGCGCCCGTCGCGCGCCTGCACCGGCTGGCGCGTCGCAGTTTTCACATTCGGCACATCAGTCACGGGCTCGCGGGGATCACCGGCTCGACGAATGTGATGTCGCCCGCGCTATCAAGTTTGCGGCTCGAGCATCGGTGGAGCCGCGTTACTGGCGTGACAGCCGTGACAGCAAGCGGTCGAGCTACATGCTGGCGATCAGCCGCTTGACCCGCTCGTCGACCGCCCGGAAGGGGTCCTTGCACAACACGGTCCGCTGGGCCTGGTCGTTGAGCTTGAGGTGCACCCAGTCGACGGTGAAGTCGCGGCCCGCGGCCTGGGCGGCGCTGATGAATTCGCCGCGCAGCCGGGCCCGGGTGGTCTGCGGCGGGTGGTCGACGGCCTCCGCGATTTCCTCGTCGGTGGTGACGCGGGCCGCCAGGCCCTTGCGCTGCAGCAGGTCGAACACGCCGCGGCCCCGTTTGATGTCGTGGTAGGCCAGGTCCAGCTGGGCGATCTTCGGGTCGGACAGCTCCATGCTGTAGCGGTCCTGGTAGCGCTGGAACAGCTTGCGCTTGATCACCCAGTCGATCTCGGTGTCGACCTTGGCGAAGTCCTGGCTCTCGACGGCGTCGAGCTGGCGCCCCCACAGGTCGACGACCTGCTCGATCTGGGCGTTGGGCTCCCGGGTCTGCAGGTGTTCGACGGCGCGGGTGTAGTACTCGCGCTGGATGTCCAGGGCGCTGGCCTGCCGACCGCCGGCCAACCGCACGGGCCGCCGGCCGGTGACGTCGTGGCTGACCTCGCGGATGGCGCGGATCGGGTTGTCCAGCGAGAAGTCGCGGAAGGGAACGCCCGCCTCGATCATCTCCAGCACCAGCGCGGCGGTGCCCACCTTGAGCATGGTGGTGGTCTCGCACATGTTGGAGTCGCCGACGATCACGTGCAGCCGCCGGTACTTCTCGGCGTCCGCGTGCGGCTCGTCTCGGGTGTTGATGATCGGCCGGCTGCGGGTGGTGGCCGAGGAGACGCCCTCCCAGATGTGCTCGGCGCGCTGCGACAGGCAGAAAGTCGCCGCCTTGGGCGTCTGCAACACCTTGCCGGCCCCACAGATCAGCTGGCGCGTCACCAGGAACGGCAGCAGCACGTCGGAGATCCGGGAGAACTCACCGGCCCGCACGATCAGGTAGTTCTCGTGGCAGCCGTAGGAGTTGCCCGCCGAGTCGGTGTTGTTCTTGAACAGGTAGATGTCGCCACCGATGCCCTCGTCGGCCAGCCGCTGCTCGGCGTCGATCAGCAGGTCTTCCAGCACCCACTCGCCGGCTCGGTCATGGGTGACCAGCTGGACCAGGCTGTCGCACTCGGCCGTCGCGTACTCGGGGTGGCTGCCCACGTCGAGGTACAGGCGGGCGCCGTTGCGAAGAAAAACGTTGGAGCTGCGCCCCCACGACACGACGCGCCGGAACAGATACCGGGCGACCTCGTCCGGGGACAGGCGGCGATGGCCGTGAAAGGTGCAGGTGACACCGAACTCGGTCTCGATGCCCATAATTCGTCGCTGCACGTAATCGAGGGTACTGGTTGTCTGACCGGGACGGTGCGGAAGCCGCGCCTACGGGTCTGGACGAGTTTCACGCGGGCCGCCGGCGCATAGCGCGCGAACCGCCCGAGGCGACCGTCGCTCGACGTCGGCGTCATGAAAGAGCCGCCGCAGATCCGCCGACGTTTCGCCCACAGCGAACGCCAGCGGACCGGTTCGGCCCGAGTCAGCCCGCGGAGTTGCCGTTGGATTCCGGCGCGTCGCCGTTGCTTCCCGACTGCTTTGAATCGCCCTCTTGCAGCAGACCTTCCAACGTGGCCCGGTTGATGCGCCGGAACGCCCGACGCGGCCGGTTGACGTCCAGGATGGCAACCTCCAGGCTGCCCACATCCGGAGAAAGGTCCCCGTTGGAACCATCCGCGCTGCCCGCCCGCAGCGCCTTGACGGCGATCTTGGTCGCGTCGCGCAGGTCGGCGTTCTCGGCGTACGACTCCTTGAGCGCGGTGGTGATCGGCTCTGTGGTGCCGCCCATAACCACGAAATGCGGCTCGTCGGCGATCGACCCGTCGTAGGTGATGCGGTACAGCTCAGGCGGTTTGGTTTCGCCGTAGTGCGCGACCTCGGCCACGCACAACTCCACCTCGTAGGGCTTGGCCTGCTCGGTGAATATCGTGCCCAGGGTTTGGGCATACACGTTGGCCAGCTGGCGTCCCGTGACGTCGCGGCGGTCATAGGCGTAGCCGCGGGTGTCGGCGAACTGGATTCCGCCGCGACGCAGGTTGTCGAATTCGTTGAACTTACCCGCCGCCGCGAAGCCCACGCGGTCGTAGAGCTCACTGATCTTCTGCAGGGAACGCGACGGGTTCTCCGCCACGAAAAGCACACCGCCGGCGTACACCAGCGCCACCACGCTCTTGCCGCGCGCGATGCCTTTGCGTGCGAGCTCGCTGCGCTCGCGCATCGCCTGCTCAGGCGAGATGAAATACGGGAAGCTCACTTCTCACCGCCATCGGGACCGAAAGTGTCTGCGCGTGAGCGGCTTTCGATCACCTCGCGGGCCAGCTCGGCGATCCGGCTCTCGGGCACCTCGGCCGCGCCCTCGGCGCCGATGGTGACCGCCGTCGGGTAGATGCCGCGGACCAGGTCTGGGCCGCCGGTGGCCGAGTCGTCGTCGGCCGCGTCGTAGAGCGCCTCGACGGCGACCCGCACCGCGGAATCGGCGTCGACGACCCGCGAGTAGAGCTTCTTGATGGAGGACTTGGCGAAGATCGAGCCCGAGCCCACCGACTGATAGCCCTCTTCTTCCAGGTTCCAGCCGCCGGCGGCGTCGAATGAGACGATCCGGCCGGCGCCTTCGGGGTCGGGCGCGTCGATGTCGTAGCCCGCCAGCAGCGGCAGAGCCACCAGCCCCTGCATCGCGGCGGCCAGATTTCCGCGCACCATGATCGCCAGCCGGTTCACCTTGCCGGCAAACGTTAGCGGCACGCCTTCGAGCTTCTCGTAGTGCTCGAGTTCCACGGCGTACAGGCGGGCGAACTCGACGGCGATGGCAGCGGTGCCCGCGATGCCCGTGGCGGTGTAGTCGTCGGTGACGTAGACCTTCTTCACGTCGCGCCCGGCGATCATGTTGCCCTGGGTCGAGCGGCGGTCCCCGGCGATGACAACGCCGCCCGGATATTTCAGGGCAACGATGGTGGTGCCGTGCGGCAGCTGCGAGCCGACCCCTTCGGACCGCGCGCCGCCACGCAGGCTCGCCGGCAGCAGCTCCGGCGCTTGGCGGCGCAGGAAGTCAGCAAACGACGACAGGTCTACGGCGGGGTTTGCCGGGAATGCGGGGTTAGTGGACAGGCGATCGGAGAAGGGCCAGGTCACTGTCCGCCCTTTTGGACGTATGCCCGGACGAAATCTTCGGCGTTCTCTTCGAGCACGTCGTCGATCTCGTCGAGCAGATCGTCGGTGTCCTCGGCTAGCTTCTCGCGGCGCTCCTGGCCCGCGGCCGTGCTGTCGGTGAGATCGTCGTCGTCACCACCGCCACCGCCACGCTTGGTCTGCTCTTGAGCCATCGCCGGCCTCCTGCTTCATCTGAACTTGTTCAGCGGCTTGCCTGCCTTTTAAGCCACACTGCTCGCTGGTATCTCTACCCTACCGGTCAACCCCGACGTTCCCCGGTTTAACCGGCTTAGCTGGTGAGTTGTTCAACCAGTTCGGCGGCGCTATCCACCGAGTCCAGCAGCGCCCCGACGTGCGCCTTGCTGCCCCGAAGCGGCTCCAGCGTCGGAATGCGCACCAACGAATCACCGCCGAGGTCGAAAATCACCGAGTCCCAGCTGGCCGCGGCGATGTCGGCGCCGAACCTGCGCAGGCACTCGCCGCGGAAGTACGCGCGGGTGTCGGTCGGCGGGTTGTCCACCGCCTCCAGCACCTGGTGCTCGGTGACCAGCCGCTTCATCGAGCCGCGGGCGACGAGCCGGTTGTACAGGCCCTTGTCCAGCCGGACATCGGAATACTGCAGGTCGACAAGATGCAGCCGCGGCGCCGACCAGCTCAGGTTCTCCCGCTGGCGAAATCCCTCGAGCAGGCGCAGCTTGGCGGGCCAGTCGAGCACCTCGGCGCATTCCATCGGGTCCCGCTCGAGTTGGTCGAGCACCTGCGCCCAGGTCTGGACGATGTCGGCCGCGCGGGGATCGGGGTCACGGCTATCGACGAGCTTCGCCACCCGATCCAGGTAAATCCGTTGCAAGGCAAGGCCCGTCAGTTCGCGTCCGTCGGCCAGCGCCACGGCGACCCGCAGCGACGGGTCGCGGCTGATCGCATGGACCGCGTGCACCGGCCGCGCCAGCACCAGATCGCTCAGGTCGATCCCGTGTTCCGGGCCGACTTCGATCAAGTCCAGCACCAGCGCCGTCGTGCCCAGCTTCAGGTAGGTCGACGTCTCGGCGAGGTTGGCGTCGCCGATGATGACGTGCAGCCTGCGGTACCGGTCGGCGTCGGCGTGCGGTTCGTCACGGGTGTTGATGATGCCGCGCTTGAGGGTCGTCTCGAGGCCCACCTCGACCTCGATGTAATCGGAGCGCTGGGACAGCTGGAAGCCGGGCTCGTCACCGGAGGGCCCGATACCGACCCGGCCGGAGCCGGTCACCACCTGGCGGGATACCAGAAAAGGGGTCAGTCCCGCGATGATCGACGAAAACGGCGTCTGCCGGCTCATCAGGTAGTTCTCGTGCGACCCGTAGGAAGCGCCCTTGCCGTCGACGTTGTTCTTGTAGAGCTGCAGTTTGGCGGCCCCGGGCACGCTGGCGACGTGCCGGGCCGCGGCCTCCATGACGCGTTCGCCGGCCTTGTCCCAGATCACCGCGTCCAGCGGGTCGGTGCACTCGGGCGCCGAGTACTCCGGGTGGGCGTGGTCGACGTAGAGCCGCGCGCCGTTGGTCAGGATCATGTTGGCCGCGCCGACCTCGTCGGCGTCGACCACCGGCGGCGGGCCGGCCGAACGGCTCAGATCAAAACCGCGGGCGTCCCGCAACGGCGATTCCACCTCGTAGTCCCAGCGGGTGCGCTTCGCGCGCTGAATGCCGGCGGCGGCGGCATAGGCCAGCACCGCCTGGGTCGAGGTGAGGATCGGGTTGGCCGTCGGGTCCGACGGGGATGAAATGCCGTACTCGACCTCCGTCCCGATAATTCGTTGCATGACCTAAGCGTAGGCCCGCCGACGATGCGCCCCGTGCGGCGGGGCACGCATCGGCGGGGGTCCTAGTCGCTCAACGACCAGCGGGAGCGGGGCGCCCGTCGTAGGGTGAGCCGCCATGGGCCCAACTCTGCGCCGCGCGCCGCGCCGCGCCGGTTCGGTGAACGGTGCGGCCGAAAGCTGGTTCCTGGCGCGGGGTTTGCCGTCCGTGCTGACGAGGCGCGCCCGGTGGCGGCGGCTCTGGCCGCGCGCGGCGCCAGTGCTGGCGGCGTACGCGACGCTGCAGGCCTGCATCCTGCCGGTGTATCTGATCACCGGCGGCCACGACGTCGAAATCACCGGCACACCAACGACTTCCGAATTGTTCGTGCTCGTCATCGTCGGCCTCAGCCTGCCGCTGATGGCGCTCGTGGGCTGGCTGGTGTCGCGATCACGAAACGGGCGGGCACGCGCGACGATAGCGACGGCGTCGGTGGTGGTCGTGGCGTCCGTCGGCGTGGCGACCGGCGACGCCGCTCAACTGCCGCAGCAGGCCGCCGTCATCGCCGTCGTGCTGATCCTGACCGGCTTCGGCGTCGGTTCGGTGGTCGGCTGGGCGGTGCGCATGATGTTGTCGCACTTCACCATGGTGGGCGCGCTGGCGGTCCGGGCGTTGCCCGTCGTGCTGCTCACCGCGTTGGTCTTTTTCAACACCTACGTGTGGCTGATGGCCGCGACGATCAGCGGGAACCGGTTGGGGCTGGCGATGGCGTTCCTGGTTTCCATCGCGGCGGCCTTCGTCATCTCCGCCACGGTCGAGCGGGTGCGGCCGATGCTGAAGTCGGCAGCGGCCCTGCCCGAAGACACCGAGCACCTCGCCGACACGCCGTTCGCCAGCTTGCCGGACGCCCCCGACAGCGCCCCTTTGAAGAAGACCGAACGCCTCAACGTGGTGTTCGTTCTGGCCGCATCCCAACTGGCGCAGATCCTGGTGGTGGCGGTGGTCACCGCCACCATCTACCTGATCCTCGGCCTGATCGTGCTGAGCCCCGAACTGCTCAACGAATGGACCCACACGTACAAAAGCACCGCGACGGTGCTGGGCTTCACGCTGCCGGTCCCGGATTCGCTGGTGCACATGAGTCTTTTCCTGGGCGCCCTGACCTTCATGTACATCAGCGCGCGCGCCGCGGGCGACGCCGAGTATCGGTCCACCTTCCTGGACCCGCTGATCGGTGACCTGCATGCCACGCTGATCGCCCGCAATCGCTACCGCGGCGCCGTCGCGCCAACGGCGCGTGCTGTTGACGGCACCGACGGTGGTGACTGACACTTCACCGTGTGTCCGCCCCTGAGTCCGACCGCGCCGTCGGCAAACACGCGCTCGACCTGGCAGGAAAACGTTACGGCGAAGTGCTGCTGGTAACCGCCGGCGAGGCCGGCCCGCAGGCAACGGTTTACAACAGCTTCCCGCTCAACGACTGTCCCGCCGACCTGTGGTCCGCGCTCGACCCGCACGCCATCGCCGCCGAAAACGGCGTGGCCGCAGCCCTGCTCAACGGTCCGCGGTACTGGCTGATGAATGCCATCGAAAAAGAAGCCCAGGGTCCCCAGATCACCAAGACCTTCGGCGGGATCGAGATGATTCAGCAGGCCACCGTGCTGCTCTCGTCGATGAATCCCGCGCCCTACGTGCCCAACAAGGTCAACCGGCACACGGTCTTCGTCTTCAACGCCGGCGAACAGATCTACGAGCTGATCGATCCGCAAGGACAGCACTGGGTGATGCAGACGCTGAGCCAGGTCGCCGATCCCAACCTGTCGCAAGCGGATCTGCCGCGGCTCGCCGACCGGCTCGACCTGCCGGCGGGGTGGACCTACCAACCGCGGGTGCTGACCGACGAGTTGCGCATCGATACCCGGACCCGGGCGGCGCAGGTGCTGCAGGACAACCTGACCAACAGCTACTCGCTGGTGACCGACTGACGGCCGCCAAACCCGCCGAAACTTAAACCACGCACATCCGCCGCGGCGTGTCGTGTGCGTGGTTTAAGTGTCGCGATGCGGCGCGGACCCCTACAGGTACTGGCCCAGGTTGGATTCGGTGTCGATGGCCCGCGATGCGCTCGAGCTCTTGCCGGTGACCAGCGTGCGGATGTAGACGATCCGCTCGCCCTTCTTGCCCGAAATCCGCGCCCAGTCATCGGGGTTGGTGGTGTTGGGCAGGTCCTCGTTCTCGGCGAATTCGTCGACGATCGAGTCGAGCAGGTGCTGGATGCGCAGACCGGGTTGTCCGGTCTCCAGCACCGACTTGATCGCGTTCTTCTTCGCCCGGTCGACGACGTTCTGGATCATCGCCCCGGAGTTGAAGTCCTTGAAGTACATGACTTCCTTGTCACCGTTGGCGTAGGTGACCTCCAGGAACCGGTTGTCGTCTATCTCGGCGTACATCCGCTCGACGACCTTCTCGATCATCGCGTGGATGCAGGCCGACCGGTCGCCCCCGAACTCGGCGAGGTCATCGGCGTGCACGGGCAGCGACTCGACCAGGTACTTCGAGAAGATGTCTTGTGCCGCTTCGGCATCCGGGCGCTCGATCTTGATCTTCACGTCCAGACGGCCGGGCCGCAGGATCGCGGGGTCGATCATGTCCTCACGGTTGGAGGCGCCGATCACGATGACGTTCTCGAGGCCCTCGACACCGTCGATCTCGCTCAACAGCTGCGGGACGACGGTGGTCTCGACGTCCGACGAGACGCCGGTGCCTCGGGTGCGGAAGATCGAGTCCATCTCGTCGAAGAACACGATCACCGGCGTTCCTTCGGACGCCTTCTCCCGTGCCCGCTGGAAGATCAGCCGGATGTGACGCTCGGTCTCACCGACGAACTTGTTCAGCAGCTCGGGGCCCTTGATGTTGAGGAAGTAGGACTTCGCCTCGCGCGCGTCGTCACCCCGAACCTCGGCCATCTTCTTGGCCAACGAGTTGGCGACCGCCTTGGCGATCAACGTCTTCCCGCAGCCCGGCGGGCCGTACAGCAGCACACCCTTCGGCGGGCGCAGCGCGTACTCCCGGTACAGCTCCTTGTGCAGGAACGGCAGCTCCACGGCGTCGCGGATCTGCTCGATCTGGCGCGTCAGACCACCGATGTCGGAGTAGCTGACGTCGGGCACCTCTTCCAGCACCAGGTCTTCGACCTCGGCCTTGGGAATGCGCTCGAACGCGTAACCGGCCTTGGTGTCCACCAGCAACGAGTCGCCCGGCCGCAGCTTGCGTGGCCTGGTGTCGTCGTTGAGCGCGTCGGGATGCCCCTCCGGCAGGTCCTCGGCCACCAGCGGCTCGGCCAGCCACACGATGCGTTCTTCGTCGGCATGACCGACGACCAACGCCCGGTGCCCGTCGGCCAGCAGTTCGCGCAACGTGGAGATCTCGCCGACGGATTCGAACGTGCCGGCTTCGACGACGGTCAGCGCCTCGTTGAGGCGGACCGTCTGGCCCTTCCGCAGCGACCCGACGTCAATGTTGGGCGAGCACGTCAGCCGCATCTTGCGACCCGAGGTGAACACGTCGACCGTGTCGTCCTCGTGCGCGCCCAGCAACACGCCGTAGCCGCTCGGCGGCTGCCCTAGCCGGTCGACTTCCTCACGCAACGCGAGTAGTTGCTGGCGCGCCTCTTTGAGCGTCTCCATCAACTTCGAGTTGCGGGCCGCAAGCGAGTCGATCCGGGCTTCGAGCTGATGCACATCGCGCGCAGAGCGGGCGCCGCCTTGCGCCCCGGCTGCATGCTCGAGTTGCTCGCGCAGCAACGCTGCCTCGCGGCGTAATTCTTCCAATTCGGCAGCATCGCCGCTGGACATGCCTGACTCGCGGGGGGTACCGAATGATTCAGAACGCTCTGAGCCACCCATGTTGCGCTCCTTTCCCACACCGAATTGGCGCGGTGGATACTTCAAAGCTACCGGCGATTGACCAATGATGTGCGGAGTCAAATACCCACGAAAAGTTAAGATTTTCGTCTCGCTGGTAATCTCGGCCACTAATCTCGCTGATCGAAAGGGCCGCCGTGACCGCAAAAAGCCTCGCCACAGGCTTTGTCGGCGCGACCGGCGTCGGCGTCGCGACCGCGGGTGTGAGTTCAGTTGCATCCGTTGGCTCGACCGCCCGGCGGGCGCCCGCTTCGGGAAGCCACGCAACCCCCAAGCCGGCCTGATCGACGGGATGCGCCGACCCATCTCCGCAGCCGTGAGCGCCGCCACCGTCTTGGCGGCGGTCGGGATCTCGGGATGTTCGTCGCATCAGCAACCCCGCATCGCCTCCTCCGTGCCCGCGGCGGCCCCGGCCACGTCGAGCACGGTTGTCGTACCTCCGACTACCCCGCTGCCGACGCCTGAAGCCCTTACCGACATCTTGACCCGGCTCGCCGACCCGAACGTACCCGGTATCAACAAGGTGGGTTTGGTCGAAGGCGCCACCCCCGAGAGCGCGGACAGCCTGGACAAGTTCACCAACGCGTTGCGCGACAACGGCTACCTGCCCATGACCTTCGTCGCGCACGACATCGCCTGGTCGGACAAGACCCCCGCCAACGTGGTGGCGAACATCGACGTCAACACCGCGCAGCGGGCCAACGCCAGCTTCCACTTCCCGATGGAATTCACGCCCTTCCAAGGCGGTTGGCAGTTGTCCCAGCGAACCGCCGAGATGCTGTTGGCGCTGGGCAAGTCACCCGCGGTGACACCGCCGCCCGCCGGTCCGCCGCCCGCGTAATACCCGTAGTAACACTGTATCGTGGAGGCTATCC
>NZ_LZJW01000040.1 GCF_001667885.1 Mycobacterium scrofulaceum
CGCCCACGGGGTGAGCCCTGACCTGGTGATCGGGCACTCGATGGGCGAGGTCGCCGCGGCCGTGGTGGCCGGCGCGCTCACCCCCGCCCAGGGCCTGCGGGTCACCGCCACCCGCTCCCGGCTGATGGCCCCGCTATCCGGGCAAGGCGGCATGGCTCTACTCGAGCTCGACGCCGCGGCCACCGAGGCGCTGATCGCCGGACACCCGCAGGTCACCCTGGGCATCTACAACTCCCCACGCCAAAGCGTGATCGCCGGACCCACCGACCAAATCGATGAGCTGATCGCCACCGTGCGCGCCGGCAACCGATTCGCCAGCCGGGTCAACATCGAAGTCGCACCCCACAACCCGGCCATGGACCCCCTGCAACCCCTGATGCACGCGGAGCTCGCCGACCTGTCCCCGCGACCGCCGGCCATCCCGATCATCTCCACCACCTACCCCGACCCCACCACCCGCCCAGTCTTCGACGCCGCTCACTGGGCCACCAACATGCGCAACCCGGTCCACTTCCACCACGCCATCGCCCACGCCGGCACCCACCACCACACCTTCATCGAAATCAGCCCCCACCCACTACTGACCCAAGCCATCCTCGACACCCTGCACACCGCCCAACACGGAAGCAAATACATCAGCACCGGCACCCTGCAACGCGATACCGACGACACCACCAACGTCGACACCCCGGCGTCCCCGTCTGGCCGGACCGCCGGGGCGACGTCCTGGCCCTGCTCGATCACCACGTGTGCGTTCGTCCCACCGAAGCCGAATGACGACACCCCGGCCCGGCGCGGGTGCTCCCGAGCGGGCCAACTGGTCTGGGTGCGAACGACTTTCATCCGCAATTCGTCGAAGGGGATGTGCGGGTTGGGGCTTTCGAAGCGCTGGTTCGGCGGGATCTGGCCGCGCTGCACCGCCAGCACCGTCTTGATGAAGCCGGCAATGCCCGCCGCCGCCTCGGTGTGCCCGAGGTTCGTCTTGACCGCCCCGATCAGCAGGGGAGCGTCGTCGGGGCGCCCGCGACCGAGCACCGTGCCGAGGGCGCGCGCCTCGATGGGATCACCCAATAGCGTTCCAGTGCCATGTGTTTCGACGTAGTCGACGTCGCTCGGCTGCATCCCCGCATTGCTGTAGGCGGCCCGTAAGACCGCCATCTGCGCCGCGGGGTTGGGGGCCATCAGTCCGTTGGACCGGCCGTCCTGGTTGATCGCCGAGCCGCAGATCACGGCCAGCACCCGGTCGCCGTCCCGCTGCGCGTCGGTCAGCCGCTTGAGCACCACCACGCCCGCACCCTCGCCGCGCACGAACCCGTCGGCGGCCGCATCGAACGCGCGGCACTTACCCGTCGGCGACAGGGCGCCCACCTGATCGAAGCCGCGAAATACCGCCGGCGACAACAACAGGTTCACCCCGGCCGCGATCGCCAGTTGGGAATCCTCGGTCCGAAGGCTCTGACAAGCCAGGTGGATGGCCACCAACGACGACGAGCACGCCGTGTCGACCGCCACCGAGGGGCCGCGCAGGTCGAGGAAATAGGAGAGACGGTTCGCGATGATGCTCATCGCGCCGCCGGTGTTGCTCCAGCCGTCCACCCCGCAGAAGTCGTTCGAGGCGATGGCCCCGTATTCGCTCAAGCATGCGCCGGCGAAGACGCCGGTCTGTGACCGGCGCAAGGAGGTTGGCGGAATTCCCGCGTGCTCCAACGCTTCCCAGGCCACTTCCAGCAGCAGGCGTTGCTGGGGGTCCATCTTGTCCGCTTCACTCGGGGAGATCTCGAAGAACTCGGCGTCGAAGGCGTCGACGTCCGGCAGGAACGACCCCCAGCGCGTCGTCCGCGCGAGCGCCGCCGCCACGTCGGGTGAGCCGGATTCGAACGGCTGCCAGCGTTCCGGGGGCACCTGGCCGATCGTGCAACCGCGTTCGCACAGGAATTTCCATAATGCGTCGGGCCCGGCGATGCCGGGAAAGCGGCACCCCATCCCGATGACGGCGATCGGCTCGTCGAGTGAGGTTCGTGCCGGGCGCTTGAGTGCGGCGTCCGTCTCGGGCGCGGGCTCGGGTGCGGTGAGGTAGGCGGCCAGGGCGTTGATGGTCGGGTGCTGCCAGAAGTCGACGGGGGATACCTTCTTGCCCAACAACTCCGAAATTTCGCCGGAGAGCACCACCACCTCGCGGGAGCTCACGCCGAGGTCGGCCAGCGACAGGTTGGGATCGACCTCGTCCGGTGTGCAACCGATGTTGGTGACCAAGTAATCGACTAACCAGTGGCGGAGGTCATCCTCGCCACCGATGCCTGACGTCATACCGTCACGTCCAGCCTGGTGAATCCGTCGCTTTGGTAGCGCTCGACGCACGCCGAGCGCCGAACCTTGCCGCTGGTGGTGATCGGGATGGATCCCGGTGACACCAGAACAAGGTCGGCGACGCGCACGCTGTGCGATTTCGAGATCGCCGATGTGACTTCGCGTTTCACCGAGCGGAGTCGCAGCCGTGCCTCTTCCTCGGACGCTCCGCGCCCCTTCAGTTCGATGATTGCGACCAGCTGCTCGGTGATGTCGTCGGGCACCGAGATCGCCGCGACTCGACCGCCGGTGATCTCCTGAATGGTCGCCTCGATGTCGTCGGGGTAATGATTGCGCCCGTCGACGATGAGCAGGTCCTTGATGCGGCCCATGATGAACATCTCGCCGTCGGCGATGACGCCGAGGTCGCCCGTCCGCAACCACGGCCCCGCCGGACATCCCGGCGCGGGATTGACCAGTTCGGCCTGGAAAACGCGCGCCGTCTGTTCGGGCTTTCGCCAGTAGCCGAGGGCCACGTGATCCCCACGCACCCAGATCTCCCCGACGGTGCCCGCGGGGCTCTCGGTCATGGTCTCGGGGTCGACTATTCGCACGGCGGCGGGATCGGGCGAACCGTAGCTGATGAGCTCGGTGCCGACCATCCCTTCGGCTCCGCACGGTCGCGCCCGGCCGGCGGTCAAGTGCTCGTAGTCGAACCGGACCGTCTTGAGCATGGTGCCGGGTTCGGGACCCGCCACGTACAACGTCGCTTCGGCGAGCCCGTAGCAGGGTCGAATCGTCGTCGGGTGCAGGTTGAAGGGGGCGAATCGGTCGGTGAAGCGCTTGACGGTGGCCACATGGATTCGTTCGCTGCCGCTGACAATCGTCTGCACCTCGCCGAGGTCGAGCCCCGCCATGTCGTCGTCGGATGTCCTGCGCACGGCCAGCTCGAAAGCGAAATTGGGTGCCGCGGAAAAGCACTGACCGTTGGTGGCAAGCATTTTCATCCAACGGGCGGGCCGTTGCAGAAACGCCATGGGACTCATCAGCACAGCGCTGCGGTTGGTCACCAGCGGGGCACAAACTCCCAATATCAGGCCCATGTCGTGGAACAAGGGCAGCCACGACACCAAAGAAAGGTCTGCCGGAAGTTTTTCGGGTTCGCCGAAGAAGGCGTACATGCATTGCGTCACGTTGGTGACGACATTCTTGTGCGACACGATCACGCCGGCCGGTGTGCGCGTCGAACCGGACGTGTATTGCAGATAGCCGGCACCCGACGCGAAGTGCCGAGCGGGCGGCAGCTCGCGGGTGGAATCCAGGTCCAGCAGGTCGACTTCGATGACTAACGGCGCGGGGTGGCCGTCCTGGCCGCAGGCGTACTTGTTGACATCGCTGACCACGGCCGACGTGGTGAGAATGGCAACCGGATTGCAATCCCGCAGCACCGAGGAGATCCGGTCGTCGTGTACGCCGTAGAGCGGTGTGGACAGTGGAACGGCGATGAACCCGGCCTGCAGCGCACCGAAGAAGGCGGCGACGTATTCCAGTCCCTGCGGCGCCAAGATCGCCACGCGATCACCGGGGGAGCCGCAGAGCGCCAACTCCTCAGCAATGATGCGGGCCCGGCGCGAGACCTGGGCCCAGGTGAGGTGTTCGGCAAACCCGGCGGGGTCTTGCTCGTAGTCGATGAACGTGAAGGCTGTCGCGTCGGGCCGTTGCTCAGCCCGCTCCTGTAGCAAAGCAGGGATGGACGTGTCGGTAACCGGCATTGGGGGCCCTTCCAGTTCGCTGACGCCGTTTTTGATGTGCACGCGTCTCGCGTGCGGCGCGAAGAGCGGCTTCCCCGGTTACCGACAACCACTCTCGTGAAGCAACCTAAGCATTCTTTGCGGATGAGACCTTCCGATTTACAAAATCGATAAGAGATGTAGCCCACATCACAGTGGCCTGGCGGGGGCTGCGTGCCAGGGGAGACGGTTCCGCCGGATCTTGCACGCTATATATGTAGTACGCGCCCGTGGCAGGTGATGCAGCTGTTGTACGAGTGACAAATAGTAGTCAGAGTGGCAAGGGCGACTCGGTTTGCACCAAGCGACAGGCTTGGGTCCGTTGTAGTCCCAGCGCTCGGTTTTGACAACCCCTGGCGGTTCTCGTCGGCGCGGCCGGATGTGACGCCCGCCCGGGTCCGGACCGGCCGGCGGCAACCCGGGGGCCGGAATCGGCGACGTGCCGGGCGACGCGGTGTTCTTGACGGCAAACTCGCGCGCGATGGGGCCCGGGTGGCTGGCCGGAGCGGGCGGCTCGCCTGCTGCCGCGCGCGCAGCTATCTACTCGCGCACCGATCGACGACGGCTTCCTCGATATCTTTCGCGAGTTCTGGCAAATTGTCGTTCAGATAAAAGTGGTCGCCGGGAAACACCCGAATGCGGAACTCGTCGGTGGTGCGGTCGGACCAGGCCAGCATGTTCTCCTCGGCCACGATGATGTCGTTGTCCCCGACGAACGCGTAGATCGGGCACGACACCTTGACCTCTGGCGGGTGGGTATAGCCCGCGATGGCCCGCACGCTTTGCAGCGTGGGCAGGATGGTCAGGGCGAATTCGTCGTTGGCCAGCAGCTCCGGATTGGTGTCGGTCACCTGGGCGACGACGTTGAGGATGTCGCGATCGGAGCCCTGCAGTTCCTTGTAGCGGATGTGGCCGGGCGCGGCGCTCGAGGACACGAACAGGGCGGAGACACCTCGCCCCGCGGACTGGAACCTCAGTGCCACCTCGAAGGCCATCAGGCCGCCCATGCTGTGGCCGAAAAAGGCCAGCGGTGCATCGGCCGGCACGGAAGGAGCCATCATCGAATAGATTTCGTCCGCGAGTGCGGGAATGCTCGGCAGTTGGGTGAGGCCCTTCGCGCGCCCGGGGTATTGGACGGCGACGCGTTTAATATCCGCGGAGAATGCCTTGGCGAACGGAACGTAATAGCTCGCCGATCCGCCCGCATGCGGAAATATGTATAGCGCCGGCGCGGCCTGTTGCGCGTTGCCGCTATCCGGTTCCGTGGGCCTGTTCACCGCGCCACCCTATCCCGAGGCGATTCGCCGCTCGCCCGTATCGCCGTGGCGATATTCGCCCGCGGCGTCGGGCTGCGCGGCGCCGGTGGACAAATGCTGGAACAATCGAGCTCGTGTTCCGATTGTCCCCGCGAATTCCGGCGCTTTTCGCGCCGGATTTCCCGCCCGTCGGGGTCCGTGGGCGCGGGGACGCCGCCGGGTGGTCGCCAGTCGGCTCCGGAGCGGAAGGGGCCGTGGCGGCCAATTGTCCGACACACCGGTCCGCCACCGCTGTCACAAAGGCAACACCAGGCACACTGGTAACAACAAGTTTTTTGCAGACGCCAGGAGGATATGGCCGTGTACCGAGTCTTTGAAGCGCTCGACGAATTGAGCGCCATCGTTGAAGAAGCACGCGGCGTTCCGATGACGGCCGGCTGCGTGGTGCCCCGCGGTGACGTGCTGGAACTGATCGACGACATCAAGGATGCGATCCCCGGCGAGCTGGATGACGCGCAGGATGTGCTCGACGCGCGTGACTCGATGCTGCAGGACGCCAAGTCGCACGCCGAATCCATGGTGTCCTCGGCGACCACCGAGTCGGACTCGATGCTCAACCACGCCCGCGCGGAGGCCGACCGGCTGTTGTCCGACGCGAAAGCGCAGGCCGACCGCATGGTGAGCGAGGCGCGCCAGCACAGCGAGCGGATGGTCGGTGAGGCCCGCGAGGAGGCGATGCGCATCGCCACGGCGGCGAAACGCGAGTACGAGGCCAGCGTCGGCCGCGCTCAGGCCGAGGCCGACCGGCTGCTGGAGAACGGCAACATCTCCTACGAGAAGGCCGTCCAAGAGGGCATCAAGGAGCAGCAGCGCCTGGTGTCGCAGAACAGCGTGGTGGAGGCGGCCAACGCCGAAGCCACTCGGCTCATCGACTCGGCGCATGCCGAGGCCGACCGGCTGCGCGGTGAATGCGACATCTACGTCGACAACAAGCTCGCCGAGTTCGAGGAATTCCTCAACGGGACGCTGCGTTCCGTGGGACGGGGTCGTCACCAACTCCGCACGGCGGCGGGCACGCACGACTACGCCGTGCGCTAAACCCTGCAGGCGGCGGTGCGCTGGCATTATGCGGCGCGCGCCGTAGGATTTCTGCTATGACGCGGCAGCACAGCACGACCTCGCAGCGCCGTCAGAGCTCGCCGATGTCGATCGACATCACCAAGCTGGGGCGGCGCCCCGGCGCGATGGTGACCTTGCGCAAGACCGTGCCCAGCCCGTCGCGCATCGGCCTGGACATGATCGCGATCGCGCAGGACGCTCCGTTGGAACTGGACCTGCAGATTCAGTCCGTCTCCGAAGGCGTCTTGGTGACGGGGACGGTGGATGCGCCCACGGTGGGCGAATGCTCCCGCTGCCTGACGCCGGTCAACGGTCGGGTGCAGGTCAGGTTGACCGAGTTGTTCGCCTATCCCGACAGCACGACGGAGGCGACCACCGAGGAGGACGAGGTGGGCCACATCGTCGACGACACCATCGACCTCGAGCAGTCGATCGTCGACGCCGTGGGGCTGGAGCTGCCGTTCGCGCCGGTGTGCACACCCGACTGCCCGGGGCTGTGCCCCGAATGTGGGGTCGCCCTGGCGGCCGAGCCCGGCCATCGGCACGATCGCATCGACCCGCGGTGGGCCAAACTGGCCGGCATGTTCCCCGAGCCCGACTCGCCGCGGGGTGAGCAATGACGTCGCGCCAGGATCTGCTCGACGCGCTCGGGGTCGAGCTGCCCGATGAGCTGCTCTCGCTGGCGTTGACGCATCGCAGCTATGCCTACGAGCACGGCGGCCTGCCCACCAACGAACGCCTGGAATTTCTTGGCGACGCGGTGCTGGGTCTGACCATCACCGACGAGCTCTACCACCGCCACCCCGACCGCTCCGAAGGTGACCTGGCCAAGCTGCGGGCCAGCGTCGTCAACACCCAGGCGCTGGCCGATGTCGCCCGCAAGCTGTCCCCGGACGGCCTGGGCGTTCACCTGTATCTCGGGCGCGGGGAAGCCAACACCGGCGGCGCCGACAAGTCGAGCATCCTGGCCGACGGGATGGAATCGCTGCTGGGCGCCATCTATCTGCAGCACGGGATCGACACCGCTCGCGAAGTGATCCTGCGGCTCTTCGGCGGGCTGTTGGACGCGGCGCCCACGCTGGGGGCCGGGCTGGACTGGAAGACCAGCCTGCAGGAGCTGACCGCCGCCCGGGGCATGGGCGCGCCGTCCTACGTCGTCACCTCCACCGGCCCGGACCACGACAAGGAATTCACGGCGGTCGTCGTCGTGATGGACACCGAATACGGCTCGGGCGTCGGGCGCTCCAAGAAGGAAGCCGAACAGAAGGCCGCGGCCGCCACCTGGAAAGCCCTCGAAGAGCTGGACCCCGCCGGGAAAACGTCGGTCTAGATGACCCCGTCGCCCGGCTTCCCCGCGCTTGGGATCATCACGCGAACCGATGGTGATGACCCCCGTCGCCCGGCTTCGCCGCGCTTGGGATCATCACGCGAATCGATGGTGATGACCCCCGTCGCCCGGCTTCGTCGCGCTTGGGATCATCACTAGGTGCCTGAACTGCCCGAAGTCGAGGTGGTGCGCCGCGGCTTGCAGGCCCGGGTCGTCGGCAAAACGATCACGGCCGTTCGGGTGCATCACCCGCGCGCGGTGCGCCGCCACGAGGCCGGTCCCGCCGACCTCACCGCCCGGCTGCTCGACGCGCGCATCACCGGCACCGATCGGCGCGGCAAGTACCTGTGGCTGCTGCTCGACGGCCCCCAGGACCCGGACACCGCGCTCGTCGTGCACCTCGGGATGAGCGGGCAGATGCTGCTGGGCGAGGTGCCCCGCGCCGACCACGTGCGCATCTCCGCGCTGCTCGACGACGGGACCGTGCTGAGCTTCGCCGACCAACGCACCTTCGGCGGCTGGATGCTCGCCGACCTGGTGACCGTCGACGGCAGCGTCGTCCCGGCCCCCGTCGCGCACCTGGCGCGTGACCCGCTGGACCCGCTTTTCGACCGCGACGCCGTCGTGAACGTGTTGCGGCGCAAGCACTCCGAGATCAAGCGGCAGCTTCTGGATCAGACCGTGGTGTCGGGCATCGGCAACGTCTACGCCGACGAGGCGCTGTGGCGCGCCAAGGTCAACGGGGCCCGCATCGCCGCCACGCTGAGCCGCCGCCAGTTGGCCGCCGTCCTGGACGCCGCGGCCGACGTGATGCGCGACGCGCTGGCGCAGGGCGGGACGTCGTTCGACTCGCTGTACATCAACGTCAACGGCGAATCCGGTTACTTCGACCGGTCGCTGGACGCCTACGGCCGCGAAGGGCAGAACTGCCGCCGCTGCGGCGCGGTGATACGCCGGGAGAAGTTCATGAACCGCTCGTCGTTCTACTGCCCGAGATGCCAGCCGCGGCCGCGCCTTTGAATGTGCGAGCAGGGCATTGAGCGTGCACCCACGGTTGCGACACGCCGAGGGACGTCACCCGGGGCGCACGCTCGATGGGCGCCGGCCGGACGTTTGCAAGAAAGGTGAGGATATCCTCACCTCGCGTCGTTATCCTGGGTGGCATGGTGAACCGATGGAGTTGGGTCGGCTAGTGCGGAGCTCGCTTGAATCGGGTTCGCCGACCGTGCTGGCTCAGCTCGCGCCGGGCCAGCGGGCGACCGTCCTGGGCGTGGCGCCGGCGGCGTCTGCCGTGGTAGCGGGCCGACTGCGGCAGCTTGGCTTCCGGCCGGCATCGGACGTCGAGGTCATCCGGCGGGCGCCGATGGGCGACCCGACCATCTACCGCGTCCAGGACACCGAGCTGTGCCTGCGCCGCCGCGAGGCGCGGCTGATCCAAGTCGACCCCGGGAGCGTCGCATGACGTCCTGCCACGAAGAAGGCGCCGCGGTCGCGGTCGCCGGCGTGGCGCGCGTCGCGCTGGTGGGCAGTCCCAACGCGGGTAAGACGTCGGTGTTCAACCACCTCACCGGGCTACGCGCCAAGACCGGCAACTACCCGGGCGTCACGGTCGGGCGCAGGGTCGGCAACACCAAAGTTGACGGCGTCGAGATCGCCGTGGAGGACCTGCCCGGCACGTACAGCTTGCAGCCCATCAGTCCGGACGAACAAGTGGTGGCCGACCTGCTGGTCGGCAACGTCGACGGCGCCGGCCGTCCCGACGCGATCGTCCTGGTGGCCGACGCCACCACGCTGCACCGCTCGATCACGCTGGTGGCGCAGGTGATGCGGCTCGACGTCCCGTGCCTGTTGGCGCTGACCATGACCGACGAGTTGACCGCGCGCGGCGGCGGCATCGACGTCGACGCCTTGTCGACGGCGCTGGGCGTTCCGGTGCTGCCGGTGATCGCGCACCGCGGCGGCGGCATCGACGCCCTGCGCGCCCGACTCGTGTCCTTCGACCGGTGGCAGCGGCCCCCCATCCTGCCGCCCGGCGACGACGACGCCGTCGACGCCTGGGGCAAGTCGGTGCTGCGGGCGGCCAAATACGTTGCGCCGCAGCCCGATCAGCGGACCCGCGGCATCGACAGGATCGTGCTGCACCCGCTGTGGGGAACGGTCATCTTCTTCGCGGTGATGTTCTGCTTCTTCCAGGTCGTCTTCACCGTCGCCGCGCCGCTGCAGGACCGCGTCAGCCAAGGCCTCGGCTGGCTCGGCGCGCTGGTCAGCGACCACGTCGGCAACTACGTCGTGCGGGGTCTGCTCGGCCAGGGGCTCATCGGCGGCGTGGGCACGGTGCTCCAGTTCATCCCGCAGATCGTGTTGCTGTTCTTGCTGATTGCGCTGCTGGAGAACGTCGGCTACATGGCGCGCGCGGCATTCCTGATGGACCGGGTGATGGCCACGACCGGCCTGGAGGGTCGCGCCTTCGTCGCGATGCTGTCGTCGTTCGCCTGCGCCATCCCGGGGATCATGGCCACCCGGACGCTGCCGTCGTCGCGCGACCGGATCGCCACCATCATCACGGCGCCGTTGATGACCTGCTCCGCGCGGCTTCCGGTCTTCACCCTGCTGGTGGGGCTGCTGGTCTCGCCGCAGACCCAGTGGTGGGGCATGAGCGCGCAGGGCGTCGCCATGTTCCTGCTGTATCTGTGTGGCGGCACCTCGGCGCTGATCGCCGCGTCGCTGTTCAAGTCCACGATTCTGCGCAGCGATCTGCTCCCGTTCACGATGGAGCTGCCCCCGTACCGTTTCCCGTCGCCCAAGAACGTGCTCATCACCATGTGGGATTCGGCGAAGGTCTTCCTGCGCAAGGCCGGGACCATCATCCTGGGCACCTCCGTGGTGCTCTGGGTGCTGCTCAATTTGCCGGCGCGCCAAGCGGAAACCGCGCACATGTCTCCGACGGAGACCACCGCCTACGTGATGGACCACAGTTACGCCGCCGACGTCGGGAAGGCGATCGGGCCGGTGTTCGCCCCGCTCGGTTTCGATTGGCACATCAACGTCGCCCTGCTCGGCTCCTTCTCGGCCCGTGAGGTTTTCGTGTCCACCCTCGGCCAGGTGTCGGCGGCGACGAGTCCCGACGACCCCCATGAGGCCCTCGTCACGATGACCGACGACAGCGGCCACAAGGTGTTCACGGCGCCGACCGTCATCGCGCTGATGGTGTACTTCATCTTCGCGCTGCAGTGCATGTCCACCGTCGCGGTGATGCGCCGCGAGACCAACTCGTGGCGGTGGCCCGCGTTCGCGTGGTCCTACATGTTCGTTCTGGCCTGGACGATGGCGTTCGTGGCCCGCGCGATCGCGGTCGGGGTCGGCGCATGATCCCGCTGCACGCCACCGCGACCGCGGACCCGCGTCAGCTGCGCTGGGTGGTCCCGCCCGATCGGCTGCCGGCGCGCGGCGTCGTCCGGGGCGCCCCGGGCCGGCTCGGCGCGCTGCTGGACAGTGGGGTGATCACCGAGCTGGTGGTGGGCGCCGGGGACATCCTGATCACCATCGGAGCCGGCGGAAGCTGGCGCGAATTGGGTGACGACGTCCGCGAGGCGCTCGGCGAGGCGCTGCTGGATCCGCAGGGCTGGACGGTCGACGAGTCATCCGGTCCGGACCTGGAATCCGTTGCCGCGGAACTGCTTGCCGGGCCCGTCGGCGCGCTTGCCGCCTCGCACGGCGGGTCGATCGAGCTGGTCTCGGTGGCCGGCCACACCGTGACCGTCCGGATGGTCGGCGCCTGCGATGGGTGTCCGGCCGCGTCGTCGACGCTGCGGGACGTCTTCGAGCGAGAGCTGCGGAACCGCGTCGGTCAGCAGGTGGTGGTCTCCTGCGAAAACAATTCGGCGGCAATCTCATTCGGTAAGAAGCTGCTGTCGTTGATCGTCCGCTGAGGGCTCATCGAGCGTGCGTCCATGGCGGCGACACGCCGGACGACGTCGCCCTGGACGCACACTCGACGCGGCGTCGGCCGTATCAATCGAAGATGTCCCGGCGGGCAGCCCCCGCGGGCAGGGCGGGGTCGACGAACCATTCACGGGAAAACAGCAGGCCGAACACCTGAGGCGGCAGCCGGAGCAGCGCGCCGTACAGGCGCGCGCCCGCGGTGGACTCACCGATCTGCGAGCGGTGCGCGGCGAACGCGTCCCGCTTCTGGCGGGCGAAGCGAAAGACGTCAATCCGGTGGGTGATGCTCGCCCGGGGCGCGTACGCGGTGCGGGCCACGTCCGGCTCATAGGGCGGCGGCAGCCTCAGCAACCGGGCGAGACGGCCGGTCTTGACCAGCAATTCGCGCGGCATCGTCGCCTCCAGCACGCGCGGCGTAGCCGCGAGTTCGGCGGCCCGCTTGCCGACGCGGTGCACCTGGACGTGGTCGCGGTGACCGTAGCCGCCGTTCGGCTGGTAGCTGAGCAAAAGGTCGGCGTCCTCCTCGGCGAGGATCGCCGCGAGCCGGCCCGCCGCGTCCTCGACGTTCGCGCGCCCGAAACGGATTCGCCCCGGCGGGTCGGGGTAGAACAGCGGGCCGAAACCGCTATCGGCGTAGCCCAGGCACTCGATCCGCTGCACACCTAAAATGCTTGCGCTCGAACGCAATTCGTCGAGGCGGAAGCCGCCGTCTTCGTTGTGCACCCGGCCGTCGGTCGCGGTCACGACGACCACGCGATGCCCGTCCGCCGCCGCCCGCGCGAGCGTTCCCCCGGTGAGGATCACCTCGTCGTCGGGGTGGGCGTGGAAAGCGACCACGGTGGCCATGAACGCAGTATGCCCGCGGCATCGGGCGCGCATCCCCCGGTAGAAATGAGCCATGACCGAACTCTGGGTGGAGCGCACGGGAGCGCGCCGTTACACCGGACACAGCTCGCGCGGTGCGCAGGTACTCGTCGGCTCCGAAGACGTCGACGGCGTGTTCACCCCCGGCGAGCTGCTCAAGATCGCGCTCGCCGCCTGTAGCGGAATGTCGACCGACCAACCCCTGGCCCGCCGGCTCGGCGACGACTACAAAGCGGTGGTCAAGGTGTCCGGGGACGCCGACCGCGAACGCGAGGTCTACCCGCTGCTGGAAGAGACGCTCGAGCTCGACCTGTCCGGGCTCACCGCGGAGGAGAAGGAGCGGCTGCTGGTGGTGGTCGACCGGGCGATCGAGGCGGTCTGCACCGTCGGGCGCACGCTGAAGGCCGGTACGAAGATCAACGTCAAGGTCGCCGATGTCGGAACCTGACGTCCGGCTCACCGCCTGGGTGCACGGGAAGGTCCAGGGCGTGGGCTTCCGCTGGTGGACGCGCAGCCGGGCGCTCGAGCTGGGGCTCACCGGCTACGCGGCCAACCAGGCCGACGGCCGCGTGCTGGTGGTCGCGCAGGGGCCGCGCGAGGCCGCGGAGAAACTGCTGGCGCTGCTGGAGGGCGGCGAGGCGTGGCCGTCGCGGCCCGGACGCGTCGACAAGGTGGTCGCCGACTGGTCGCAGCCGCGGGAACGGTTCGAGGGGTTTGTCGAGCGCTGAGCGGCGCGGCGACGCACCCCAAAGCGTGACTGATGTGGCCATTGTGACCAGTGCGGCAAGGCGTGAACAATGGCCGCATTTCGCGCCTCCCGACACCCCTCGGTACGGCCGAGCCGGGCGATTCGAGCGGTAGTCTGGCTCGCCGTGTACCTCAAGAGTCTGACGCTGAAGGGCTTCAAGTCCTTCGCTTCGCCGACGACTCTGCGCTTCGAGCCGGGCATCACCGCGGTCGTCGGGCCCAACGGTTCCGGCAAGTCCAACGTCGTCGACGCCCTGGCCTGGGTCATGGGGGAGCAGGGAGCGAAGACCCTGCGCGGCGGCAAGATGGAAGACGTCATCTTCGCCGGCACCTCGTCGCGGGCCCCCCTCGGCCGCGCCGAAGTCACGGTCACCATCGACAACTCCGACAACGCCCTGCCGATCGAATACTCCGAGGTGTCGATCACGCGGCGGATGTTCCGCGACGGCGCCAGCGAATACGAAATCAACGGCGCCAGTTGCCGTTTGATGGACGTGCAGGAGCTGCTGAGCGACTCCGGGATCGGCCGGGAGATGCACGTCATCGTCGGGCAGGGCAAGCTTGACGAGATCCTGCAGTCGCGACCCGAAGACCGTCGCGCCTTCATCGAAGAGGCCGCCGGGGTGCTCAAGCACCGCAAGCGCAAGGAAAAGGCCCTCCGCAAACTCGATGCGATGTCGGCGAACCTGGCCCGCCTGACCGACCTCACCACCGAGCTGCGCCGCCAGCTCAAACCCCTGGGCCGCCAGGCCGAGGTGGCCCGGCGCGCCCAGACCATCCAGGCCGACCTGCGCGACGCCCGGCTGCGCCTGGCCGCCGATGACCTGGTCAACAGGCAGACCGAGCGCGACGCCATCTTCGAGGCCGAGGCCGCCATCCGCCGCGAGCACGACGAGGCCGCCGCCCGCCTGGCCGTGGCGTCCGAGGAGCTCACCGCGCACGAGGCGGCGGTCGCCGAACTCTCCCAGCGGGCCGAGTCGGTGCAGCACACCTGGTTCGGGCTGTCCGCGCTGGCCGAGCGGGTGGCCGCGACGGTCCGCATCGCCAGCGAACGCGCGCACCACCTCGACGTCGAACCAGCGCCGCCCAGCGACACCGACCCCGACGCCCTGGACGCCGAGGCCGAGCGGGTCGCCGTCGCCGAGCGGCAATTGCTGGCCGAGCTGGCCGAGGCGCGCACCCGGCTCGATGCCGCCCGCGCCGAGCTGGGCGAGCGCGAGCGCGAGGCCGCCGAGGCCGATCGGGCCCACCTGGCGGCGGTGCGCGCCGAGGCGGACCGGCGCGAAGGCCTGGCCCGGCTGGCCGGCCAGGTGGAGACCATGCGGGCGCGCGTCGAATCCATCGATGACAGCGTCGCCCGGCTGTCCGAACGCATCGAACAGGCCGCCGCCCGCGCGCAGCAGTCAAAGGCGGAGTTCGAGACCGTGCAAGGCCGCGTCGGCGAGCTCGACCAGGGCGAGGTGGGCCTCGACGAACACCACGAGCGCACTGTGGCCGCCCTGCGGCTGGCCGACGCGCGCGTCGCCGAACTGCAGGCCGCCGAGCGCGACGCCGAACGCCGGGTGGCCTCGCTGCGGGCCCGCATCGACGCGCTGTCAGTGGGGCTGGAGCGCAAGGACGGCGCCGCCTGGCTGACCGAAAACCACGCCGGGACAGGGCTTTTCGGGCCCATCGCCAAGCTGGTCAAGGTCCGCTCCGGGTACGAGGCGGCGCTGGCCGCGGTGCTGGGATCGGCGGCCGACGCCCTGGCCGCCGAGAGCTTCGGCGCGGCCCGGTCCGCGGTCGCCGCGCTCAAGCAGGCCGACGGCGGGCGGGCCGCGCTGGTGCTCGGCGACTGGCCCGCCGACGACGGCGCGGTGCACGACGCGCTGCCCGGCTCCGCCCGCTGGGCGCTGGACCTGATCGAGGCGCCCGCACGCCTGCGCGGCGCCATCACCGCGATGCTCTCGGGCGTCGCGGTGGTCGACGACCTCGATCAGGCGCTCGAGCTGGTCGCGGCGCGCCCGCGGTTGCGCGCGGTCACGCTCGACGGGGACCTGGTGGGTGCCGGCTGGGTGAGCGGCGGCTCCGACCGCAAGCTGTCCACGCTCGAGGTGACCTCGGAAATCGACAAGGCCGGCACCGAGCTGGCCGCCGCGGAATCGCAGGTCGCCCAGCTGACCGCGGCGCTGTCCGGCGCGCTGACCGAGCAGACCGCCCGCCAGGACTCCGCGGAGCAGGCGTTGGCCGCGCTCAACGAATCCGACACGGCGATCTCGGCGATGTACGAGCAGCTGGGCCGGCTCGGGCAGGAAGCCCGCACCACCGAAGACGAGTGGACCAGGTTGCTGCGGCAGCGCGAGGAGCTCGAGGCAGGCCGCGCGCAGACCGTCGACGAAGTCACGGAACTGGAAAACCGGCTGCGCAACGCGCAAGAGACGCAACACGTTCAGGCCGAGGAGCCCAACCACGCCGAGGTCCGGCAGCGGATCGCCGCCGCCGCCGAGGCCGCCCGCAGTGCCGAGGTGGAGGCCCGGCTGGCGGTGCGCACCGCCGAGGAACGGGCGAACGCGGTCCGCGGGCGGGCCGATTCCCTGCGCCGCGCCGCGGCCGCGGAACGTGAGGCACGGCTGCGGGCCCAGCAGGCGCGCGAGGCGCGGCTGCGCGCCGCCGCGGTCGCCGCGGCGGTGGCCGACGCCGGACGGCTGCTGGCGCAGCGGCTGGACGGGGTCGTCGGGGCGGCGTCGAAGATCCGCGACGCCTTGGCGGCGGAACGCCGGGACCGCGCGACGGCGATGGCGGCGGTGCGCGACGAGGTGAACGCGCTCAGCGCCCGGGTCGCCACCCTCACCGACTCGCTGCACCGCGACGAGGTGGCCAACGCGCAGGCGGCGATGCGCATCGAGCAGCTCGAGCAGATGGTGCTCGAGCAGTTCGGGATGGCGCCGGCCGACCTGATCGCCGAGTACGGGCCGGACGTGGCGCTGCCGCCCACCGAGCTCGAGATGGCCGAGTTCGAGCAGGCCCGGGAGCGCGGTGAGCAGGTGGTCGCGCCCGCGCCGATGCCGTACGACCGCGCCACCCAGGAGCGGCGGGCCAAACGCGCCGAGCGTGAGCTCGCTGAGCTGGGCCGGGTCAACCCGCTGGCGCTCGAGGAGTTTGCCGCCCTGGAGGAGCGCTACAACTTCCTGTCCACCCAGCTCGAGGACGTCAAGGCGGCCCGCAAGGACCTGCTCGACGTCGTCGCCGACGTCGACGCCCGCATCCTGCAGGTGTTCAGCGACGCGTTCGTCGACGTCGAACGGGAATTCCAGGAAGTGTTCACGGTGCTGTTCCCCGGCGGCGAGGGCCGGCTGCGGCTGACCGACCCCGACGACATGCTCACCACCGGCATCGAGGTGGAGGCGCGTCCGCCCGGCAAGAAGATCACCCGGCTGTCTTTGCTGTCCGGCGGCGAGAAGGCGTTGACCGCGGTGGCGATGCTGGTGGCCATCTTCCGCGCCCGCCCGTCGCCGTTCTACATCATGGACGAGGTGGAGGCCGCCCTCGACGACACCAACCTGCGCCGGCTGATCAGCCTGTTCGAGCTGCTCCGGGCGCGGTCGCAGCTGATAATCATCACGCACCAGAAGCCCACCATGGAGGTCGCCGACGCCCTGTACGGCGTGACCATGCAGGGCGACGGCATCACCGCGGTGATTTCGCAGCGGATGCGCGGGCAGCAGGTGGAGCAGCTGGTATCGAGCTCCTCCCCCTAGGCATCAGGTCGGGCAGTGCTCGCCGGTGAACTGACGGCGTTGGGCGTGTACTGACGGCGGGATTTCGGCGATCTCTCCGCCCAGGAGTCACACTCAACGCCCAGAACGCACACCCGATGCCCCGCGAGCGCCATCCCGCTTGAAACAATGTCAGCGTGTCGCAAGGTCTTTGGATCGCCATCGCGGTCGTCGCCGTCCTGGTTGTCATCGCCGCGCTGGTCCTGGGCCTGGTGCGGTATCGCCGCCGCCGGATCAGCTTCACCGCCAAGCCGGAGCCCGGCGCGATCGACCGGTCGGGCGGCTACACCGCGTCGTCCGGCATCACCTTCAGCCAAACGACCCAGGCCGACCGGCTCGACACCACGGGCCTGCCCGCGGTGGGCGACGACGCCACCATTCCCCGCGACGCCCCCCGGCGCACGATCTCCGAGGTCGAACTCCCGGAACCGGAGGCCCCGGAAACCCTTGCCCCGCCGCCGGTAGCGCCGACCGAGCCGCCGGTAGCGCCGACCGAGCCGCCGGTAGCGCCCCCCGAGCCGCCGCAGGCGCCCCCCGAAGCGGCGTCCACCCCCGAGATCGAGGCCATCGCGCCGCCGGAGGGCCGCCTGGAGCGACTCCGCGGCCGGCTGGTCCGCTCGCAGAACGCGCTGGGACGCAGCGTGTTGGGCCTGATCGGCGGCGGCGACCTCGACGAGGACGCCTGGCAGGTCGTCGAGGACACCCTGCTGGTCGCCGACCTGGGCCCGGTGGTCACCGATTCGGTGATGACGCAGCTGCGCGCCCGCCTGGCCGGCAGCGACGTGCGCACCGAGGCCGACGCGAAGGCCGTGCTGCGCGACGTGCTCATCCGCGAGCTGCGCCCCGAGATGGACCGTTCGATCCGCGCCCTGCCCCACGCCGACCACCCGTCGGTGCTGCTGGTCGTCGGCGTGAACGGCACCGGAAAGACCACCACCGTCGGCAAACTGGCGCGGGTGTTGGTGGCCGACGGGCGCCGCGTCGTGCTGGGCGCCGCCGACACCTTCCGGGCCGCCGCGGCCGACCAGCTGCAGACATGGGCGTCCCGGGTGGGCGCGGAGGTGGTGCGCGGGCCCGAAGGCGCCGACCCCGCATCCGTGGCGTTCGACGCCGTCGACAAGGGCATCGCCGCGGGCGCCGACGTGGTGCTCATCGACACCGCCGGCCGGCTGCACACCAAGGTCGGGCTGATGGACGAGCTCGACAAGGTCAAGCGCGTGGTGAGCCGCCGCGCAGCCGTGGATGAGGTGCTGCTGGTGCTCGACGCCACCATCGGACAGAACGGGCTGGCCCAGGCCCGGGTGTTCGCCGAGGTCGTCGAGATCACCGGCGCCGTGCTGACCAAGCTGGACGGAACGGCCAAGGGCGGCATCGTATTCCGCGTTCAACAGGAACTCGGCGTGCCGGTGAAGCTGGTCGGGCTCGGGGAGGGGCCCGACGACCTGGCGCCGTTCGAGCCGGGCGCCTTCGTCGACGCCCTGCTCGGCTGAACCGCTTACACGGCGAGCGGGACGTTAATACCGCCGAAACACCGTGGCCCCATTGCGGAAACAACCATTGCGCAAGGTTCTGGATCAGGTCACAGGCGTCGCCTGACGGCCATTCATGTCCTGACCGGAGGTGAGCGAGTGGCATTCCCGCAATTGGGCCAACCCGATACCGGCGATACCGCCTGGATGTTGGCGAGTTCCGCGCTAGTGCTGTTGATGACGCCGGGCCTTGCGTTCTTCTACGGCGGCATGGTCCGCACCAGAAGCGTGCTCAACATGATCATGATGAGCATCAGCGCCATGGGCGTCGTGACAGTGCTCTGGGTGCTCTACGGCTACTCGATGTCGTTTGGAGACGACCGGGGTGGCGTCGTGGGCAACCCGACCGACTACTGGGGCTTGGCGAAGCTGATCGGCGGCAACGCCGCCAAGGCGGACCCGAGCAAGGGCGTCACGCAGGTCGACATCCCGCTGGCCGGCACCATGCCCGCGACCGTGTTCGTGGCCTTCCAGCTGATGTTCGCGATCATCACCGTCGCGCTGATCTCGGGTGCGGTCGCCGACCGGCTCAAGTTCACCGCGTGGCTGGTGTTCTCCGGACTGTGGGCGACCCTGGTCTACTTCCCGGTCGCGCACTGGGTGTTCGCGGCGGACGGGTTCGCGTCCGAGCACGGCGGCTGGATCAACAACAAGCTGCACGCGATCGACTTCGCCGGAGGGACCGCGGTCCATATCAACTCCGGTGTGGCGGGCCTCGCCCTGGCGATCGTCCTGGGCAAGCGCAAGGGCTGGCCCACGACGCTGTTCCGGCCGCACAACCTGCCGTTTGTGATGCTCGGCGCCGGTCTGCTGTGGTTCGGCTGGTTCGGGTTCAACGCCGGTTCGGCGACCAGCTCGAACGGTTCGGCCGGGTCGACGTTCATGACCACCACCATCGCGACGGCCACGGCCATGCTGGCCTGGCTGCTCACCGAGCGCATCCGCGACGGCAAGCCCACGACGCTGGGAGCGGCGTCGGGCATCGTCGCCGGGCTGGTCGCGATCACGCCGTCCTGCTCGTCGGTCAACGTGCTGGGCGCGCTCGTGGTCGGTGCGGTGGCCGGCGTGGTGTGCGCGTTGGCGGTCGGGCTGAAGTTCAAGTTCGGCTACGACGACTCGCTCGACGTCGTCGGGGTGCACATGATCGGTGGTTTGACGGGCACCCTGCTGGTGGGCCTGCTCGCCGCGCCGGAGAGCACCGCGATCAACGGCGTGACCGGGGTGTCGAAGGGGCTGTTCTACGGCGGCGGCTGGTCCCAGCTCGAACGCCAGGCGGTCGGCGCCTTCGCCGTACTCTTCTACTCGGGCATCGTCACGCTGATCCTGGCCTTGATCCTCAAGTACACGATCGGGTTGCGTGTCCCCGCTGAAGAAGAATCAACCGGCATCGACGAGTCTGAGCACGCGGAGAGCGCGTACGATTTCGGAACGATCGGTGGGCAAGGATCCGTCCTTCCGACGGCGCGGACTCCCGTGGATGACCGCAACGGCCTGGAGGGCGATCGAGTGGGCGACAAAGTGGAGGCAGAGCAGGCATGAAGCTAGTCACCGCAATCGTGAAGCCGTTCACCCTCGATGACGTGAAGACCAGCCTCGAGGACGCGGGCGTCCTGGGGATGACGGTCAGCGAAATCCAAGGGTACGGGCGGCAGAAGGGCCACACCGAGGTTTACCGGGGTGCTGAGTACTCGGTGGATTTCGTGCCGAAGGTGCGAATCGAGGTCGTGGTCGACGATTCCATCGTGGACAAGGTCGTGGACAGCATCGTCCGGGCGGCGCGCACCGGCAAGATCGGTGACGGCAAGGTCTGGGTCACCCCCGTGGAAACCATTGTGCGAGTGCGCACGGGTGAACGCGGAACCGATGCCCTCTGACCGTGGCCGCGCATCGTTGAACCAGGCCGGACGGGCCGGGAGGGTATGACAAGCCCCCCCGGCCGGTCATCTGAAGCGGGGACAGGAAGCGCCGGCGGGGCAGCCGATTTGGCTGCCTCGCGGCGCCGACTGCTGTCCGAGGGCCGCGAGCTTGGCCCGGCGGAGCTGCGCAAGGCCTGGCTCGAGTTGCACGAGTCCTGGCTGGTGGCCAAGGGCGACGAGATCGGCATCACCGACGACAGCGGTTTCGCGATCGTCGGGGTGGGCGGGTTGGGCCGCCGCGAACTGCTGCCGTATTCCGATCTCGACCTGATGTTGTTGCACGACAACAAATCTGACGACGTGCTGCAGCGGGTCGCCGACGGCCTGTGGTACCCGCTGTGGGACGCCAACGTTCGGCTCGACCACAGCGTGCGGACCGTATCGGGGGCCCTGGGCGTGGCCAACAGCGACCTGGTGGCGGCGCTGGGCATGCTGGACGCGCGCCACATCGCCGGGGACGAACGGCTGTCGGCCGAACTGATCGACGGGGCCCGACGCCAGTGGCGCAGCGCGATCCGCTCCCGCATGGACGAACTCGTCGCGATGACATACGAACGCTGGCAACGGTGTTGGCGGATCGCGCAGCGCGCCGAACCTGACCTCAAGTCGGGCCGCGGCGGCCTGCGCGACGTTCAACTGCTCGACGCGCTCGGCGTCGCGCAGCTCATCGACCGCCACGGCATGGGCCATCCGGACGCGCCGGGGGGCTCGCTGGACGCCGCGTATCTGACGATGCTCGACGTGCGCACCGAGCTGCACCTGGTGTCCGGGCGCGGACGCGACCAACTGCTCGCGCAGTTCGCCGACGACGTGAGCGCCGCGTTGGGCGTCGGGGATCGATTTGCGTTGTCCCGCTTGCTGTCCAGCGCCAGCCGCACGATCGCCTACCATGCCGAAACCGGGCTGCGGACCGCGCAGAACGCGCTGCCCCGGCGTGGGCTCACGGCGCTGGTGCGGCGCCCGAGGCGGCGGCCGTTGGACGAGGGCGTGGTCGAGTATGACGGCGAGGTGGTGCTCGCCCGCGACGCCCAACCCCAGACCGATCCCGGATTGGTGCTGCGGGTGGCCGCCGCGTCGGCGGACACCGGCCTGCCCATCGGCGCCGGCACGCTCAAACGGCTGGCCGACAGCGCCAAAGACCTGCCCTCGCCGTGGCCGCGGGAGGCGCTGGACGACCTGCTGGTCGTGCTCCTGGCGGGGCCCACGACCGTCAACACCATCGAGTCGCTGGACCGCACCGGGCTGTGGGGTCGCCTCTTCCCGGAGTGGGACGCGGTGCGTGACCTGCCGCCGCGCGACGTCTCGCACAAGTGGACCGTCGACCGCCACATCGTCGAAACCGCCGTCAACGCCGCGCCGCTCACCACGCGCGTGGCGCGGTCGGACCTGCTCGCGCTCGGCGCGCTGCTGCACGACATCGGCAAGGGCCGCGGTGTCGACCATTGCGTGCTCGGCGCGGAACTGGTCATCCCGATCGCCACCAGGCTGGGCCTTTCCGACGAGGACACCGCCACACTCGCGGGCATGGTCCGCCACCATCTGCTGCTGCCGGTGACGGCCACCCGAAGCGACCTCAACGACCCCGAGACCATCGGGGCGGTCGCAGCCGCCCTCGACGGGGACCCGCAACTGCTCGAACTGCTGCACGCGCTGGCGGAGGCCGACTCCAAGGCCACCGGGCCCGGGGTCTGGAGCGACTGGAAGGCGTCCCTGATCGAGGACCTGGTCCGCCGCTGCCGTTTGGTCATGGCGGGGGAGCGGCTTCCCGAGGCCGAACCCATTGCGCCGCATTATCTTTGGCTAGCGGCCGACCGCGGTGTGCACGTGGAGATCAAGCCCGGTGATCGCGAGCGGCTGACCGCGGTGATGCTCGCGCCCAACCAGCGGGGGCTGGTCTCGAAAGCTGCCGCGGTGCTCGCGCTGAACTCGCTGCGAATCCATTCGGCGTTGGCCAACATTCACGAGGGCGTCGCGATCGTCGAGTTCGTCGTGTCCCCGATCTTCGGCTCGCCGCCCGAATCGGGTTTGCTGCGACAGCAATTCAACGGAGCCCTCGCCGGCGACCTCGACGTCCTCGGCACGCTGGAGAAGCGTGACAGCGACGCCATCAGCGCCGCGACCGCGCGGGCCGGCGAGATTCAGGCCGGCGTGCCCGTCACCCGGTCGACCGCCCCGCCGCGCATCCTGTGGCTCGACGCGGCGACCGCCGGCCAGCTGATCTTCGAGGTCCGCGCCATGGATCGCCTAGGGCTGCTCGCGCTGCTGACCCGGGCGCTCGAACAGGCCGGGGCCGACATCGTCTGGGCCAAGGTCAACACGTTCGGCTCGACCGCGGCGGACGTCTTCTGCGTGTCGGTGCCGGCCGACGCCGAGCACGACGCGCGGGCCGCGATCGAAGAGCATCTGCTCGCCGTGCTGGGCGGTCCCGCGGTCGAAGTGCTTCAGGAGCCGGTCGGCGACTGAGGGCGTCGAGGCGCTAGGAGTGCTCGGCGTTGAGGCGGCGCAGTGCCTCGATGCGGGCCTGGATCTGCTCGCGGGTCGCGGCGGCGATCGGCGGCCCGCCGCACCGCCGGCGCAGTTCGCTGTGGATCCAGCCGTGCGGCTTGCCGGTGCGGTGGTGGGTGGCCGACACGAGGGAGTTCAGCTCGCGGCGCAGGTCGCGCAGCTGGCCGTGCAACGTGGGCGCCGCGGACACCGCGGCCGGCTGCGCGGCCCGTCGCTGCAGCTGCTCGTCCTGGCGGCGGTGCAGCAGCGCCCGCATCTGTTCGGCATCCAGGAGACCCGGGATGCCGAGGTAGTCGGCCTCCTCGTCGCTGCCGGCCGGGGCGGCGGTGCCGAACGACGACCCGTCGAAAATGACCTGGTCCAGTTCCGCGTCGGCGCCCAAGGAGGTGAAGCCGTTGTCGGCGTCGATCTTCTCGGTCTGCGTCCTGGTGGCCGGGTCCCCGTCGAGGGGGTCCTCGTCCGGCCGGTGCGGCTCCCCGAGCACATGGTTGCGCTCGGCCTCCAGCTCGCTGGCGAGCTGCAGCAGGTTGGGCACCGACGGCAAAAAGATGCTCGCGGTCTCGCCCGCGCGGCGCGATCGCACGAACCGGCCGACGGCCTGGGCGAAGAACAGGGGCGTCGACGCGCTGGTGGCGTAGATCCCGACCGAGAGCCGCGGCACGTCCACGCCCTCGGAAACCATGCGCACCGCGACCAGCCACCGGCTGGTACCGGCGGCGAATTCGCTGATGCGCGCGGATGATCCGGGGTCGTCGGACAGCACCACCGTCGGCGCCTCCGAAGTCAGCCTCGTCAGCAGGGCGGCGTAGGCGCGGGCCGCCGTGCGGTCGGAGGCGATGATCATGCCGCCGGCGTCGGGCACGTGCTCGCGCTTCTGGCGCAACCGTTGGTCGGCGGCCGCGATCACCGCCGGCATCCATTCCCCGGCGGGGTCGAGCGCGGTGCGCCAGGCCCGCGCCGTGTGCTCGGCGGTCAGCGGCTCGCCCAGCCGCGCGGCGTGCTCCTCGCCGGCGCTGTCCCGCCAGCGCGCCTCGCCGGAGTAGGCCAGAAACACCACCGGGCGGACCACCCCGTCGGCGAGCGCCTCGGCGTAGCCGTAGGTGTGGTCGGCCCGCGAACGCCGCACCCCGTCGGCTCCGGACTCGTAGGCCACGAAGGGGATGGGGCTGTCGTCGCTGCGGAAGGGCGTGCCCGTCAGGGCGAGCCGGCGGGTGGCGTCACCGAAGGCCTCGCGGATGGCGTCACCCCACGTCTTGGCGTCGCCGCCGTGGTGGATCTCGTCGAAGACGACCAGCGTCTTGCGCTGCTCGGTGCGCACCCGGTGCAGCGTCGGGTGCGCGGCGACCTGGGCGTAGGTGACCATCACGCCGTGGTATTCGCCCGACATCCGGGCGTTGGAGTTGGCGAACTTGGGGTCCAGGGCGATGCCGTGCCGGGCCGCGGCCTGCGCCCACTGCACCTTGAGGTGCTCGGTGGGCACCACGACGGTGATCTGCTCGACGGCGCGCTGGCCCAGCAATTCGGCCGCCACCCGCAACGCGAACGTCGTCTTCCCGGATCCCGGGGTCGCCACGGCCAGGAAATCGCGCGGTTGGCCGGTCAGGTATTTGACCAGCGCCCTGCGCTGCCATCCGCGCAGCGCCCGGCCGCCGCTGTCGTCGACGGAGGTCTCCGTGCGAGCGACCGGTTGCACGGACATTTCCCCCCGGTGGTTGCAGTTCTCGAATGTGCCGAGCCTGATTAGGCGATGGCTGTGAAATCTAGCACGCCAACGCTTTTCGGCGCAGTAACGACTCGGGCGAGGTTACCGCGCCTGGCTCGCCAGGTCGCGCGCCTCGAGCCACCCATGGATGCGTTCGGCGACGTCAGCCCAGCCCGGCTCGAGCATCATGTTGTGCCCCATCGAGAAGAAATGCGGCTCGGTCCGGTAGGCGCGCGCCGTGGCGCGTACCTCGCCGACGCTGACGAACCCGTCGTGCTCGGCACCCAGGACCAGGATCGGGGTCCTCACCCGCCGGGTTCGGACGCGGCGGAGCACCGGGTCGGTCATGGCGGCGCGGACGCTCTCGGCTCCGGCGCGTTGCCTGCAGGATTCGACGATGGCCTCGGGCGTGTCGGCGCAGAACAGGTACTCGCGGGCCAGCGCCGGGGTGGCGAGGAATTTGAGTAGCGTGGGGTCGCTCCAGGCTTCCATGGTCATCGACGGCCGGCGGCGCCAGACCCGCAACGCCAAGGTGAGCACGCCTTGCGGCGGGACGGAGCCCACCAGCACCGCCGCCGGCGCGCTGCGATCTTCGAGATAGCGCTGGACTACGAAGCCGCCCAGCGAATGTCCGATCAGCACCGGCCCGCCACCCAGGTCGTCGGCCACCGACCGGACGTCCTCGATGTAATCGGCGAGGGAAACCTTGTGCAGCGGCTTGGCCGTCGGGCTGCCCCCGTGCCCGCGCAGGCTCACCGCGACCGCGCGGTAGCCCGCGTCGGCGAAGAAGTCCAGGAAGTGCTCCCAGCACCATGCGCCGTGCCAGCCGCCGTGCACGAAGAGCAGCGGCACCGGATGGTCTCGGGTGCAGGATCCGTTGTCGATCACCTCGAGCATGAGCCCATTCAAGCCCGCGCGCCGCCGCGCCGAGACTGAAACCACGCACACGTTTGCCGGCGTGTCGTGTGCGTGGTTGCAGTGTCGCGGTCCGACGGGCGTCGTCGGGCCTGCCTCAATGAGTGGTGACCCGCGGCGGCGCCAAGCCGGCCGACGCGCACAACCACTAGGCTGGCGGGGTGTTTGAATCGCTGTCCGACCGGTTGACCGGTGCACTTCAGGGACTACGCGGCAAGGGTCGACTGACCGACGCCGACATCGAGGCCACCACCCGCGAGATCCGGCTGGCGCTGCTGGAAGCCGACGTGTCGTTGCCCGTGGTGCGGGCGTTCGTCACCCGGATCAAGGAGCGCGCCCGGGGCGCCGAGGTTTCCGGTGCCCTCAACCCGGCGCAGCAGGTCGTCAAGATCGTCAACGAAGAGCTCATCGGCATCCTGGGCGGCGAGACCCGCCAGCTGGCCTTCGCCAAGACGCCGCCGACCGTGGTGATGCTTGCCGGCCTGCAGGGTTCCGGTAAGACCTCATTGGCCGGCAAGCTGGCCGCCTGGCTGCGCGGTCAGGGGCACACCCCGCTGCTGGTGGCCTGCGACCTGCAGCGGCCGGCCGCGGTGAACCAGCTGCGAGTAGTCGGTGAGCGCGCCGGGGTACCGGTGTTCGCGCCCCATCCCGGCGAATCGCCCGAATCGGGGCCCGGCGACCCGGTCGCGGTGGCCGCCGCGGGGCTCGCCGAAGCCCGGGCCAAGCACCACGACGTCGTCATCGTCGACACGGCGGGGCGCCTGGGCATCGACGACGAGCTGATGGCCCAGGCCGCGGCCATCCGCGACGCCGTCAACCCCGACGAGGTGCTGTTCGTGCTCGACGCGATGATCGGGCAGGACGCCGTCACCACCGCGGAGGCCTTCCGCGAGGGCGTCGGCTTCACCGGCGTCGTGCTGACCAAGCTCGACGGCGACGCCCGCGGCGGCGCGGCGTTGTCGGTCCGCGAGGTGACCGGCGTCCCAATCCTTTTCGCGTCCACCGGGGAGAAGCTGGAGGACTTCGACGTCTTCCACCCGGACCGGATGGCCAGCCGCATCCTGGGCATGGGCGACGTGCTGAGCCTGATCGAACAGGCCGAGCAGGTCTTCGACGCCGAACAGGCCGAGGCCGCCGCCGCCAAGATCGGCACCGGCGAGCTGACGCTCGAGGACTTCCTCGAGCAGATGCTCGCCATCCGCAAAATGGGTCCGATCGGCAACCTGCTGGGCATGTTGCCCGGGGCCGGGCAGATGAAGGACGCGCTGGCGCAGGTCGACGACAAGCAACTCGACCGCCTGCAGGCCATCATCCGCGGCATGACGCCCGAGGAGCGGGCCGACCCGAAGATCATCAACGCCTCCCGGCGGCTGCGCATCGCCAACGGGTCCGGCGTCTCGGTGTCCGACGTCAACCAGCTGGTCGACCGCTTCTTCGAGGCCCGCAAGATGATGTCGTCGATGCTCGGCGGCATGGGCATTCCCGGCATGGGCCGCAAGTCGGCGACCCGAAAGGCCAAGGGCGCGAAGGGCAAGAAGGGCAAGAAGGGTGGCCGCGGTCCGACCCCGCCCAAGGTCCGCAACCCACTCGGCGCCGGGATGCCGGGCATGCCGGCCGGTTTCCCGGACCTGTCGCACATGCCCGAGGGCCTCAACGAACTGCCGCCGGGGCTGGCGGACTTCGACCTGTCCAAGCTCAAGTTCCCAGGCAACCCGGGTAGAAACTAGCCCGCCGTGCGCGTGCACGTGCGAGGCGTCGGGCTGCCCGACGAGACCCCGACCGAGCTGTGGATCGTCGACGGCCGCATCAGCGCCGAACCGGTCGCCGGCGCAGACACCGTCTTTGATGGCGGCTGGATTCTGCCCGGCCTCGTCGACGCCCACTGTCACGTCGGCCTCGGTGAGCGCGGCGAGATCCCCCTCGACGACGCGATCGCCCAAGCCGAAATCGAACGCGACGTCGGTGCGCTGCTGCTGCGGGACTGCGGCTCACCCACCGACACCCGCAGCCTCGACGATCACGACGACCTGCCGCGCATCATCCGGGCCGGGAAACACCTGGCCAGGCCCAAGCGCTACGCGGCGGGCTTCTCGCGCGAGCTCGAAGACGAGTGGCAGCTGCCCGAGGCGGTCGCGGAAGAGGCGCGCCGCGGGGACGGCTGGATCAAGCTGGTCGGCGACTGGATCGATCGCACCGTCGGCGACCTCGCTCCGCTGTGGTCCGACGACGTGCTCAAGGCCGCGATCGAGACCGCGCACGCCCACGGCGCCCGCGTCACCGCGCACGTCTTCAGCGAGGACGCGCTGCCCGGCCTGATCAACGCCGGTATCGACTGCATCGAGCACGGGACCGGCCTCACCGACGACACCATCGAGCTCATGGCCGAACAGGGCACCGTCCTGGTCCCCACGCTCGTCAACATCGTCGAGAATTTCCCCGGCATCGCCGCTGCCGCCGCCGAGAAGTATCCGACCTACGCCGCCCACATGCGCGATTTGCATGCCCGCGGCCCGGGGCGGCTCGCCGCGGCGCGCGATGCAGGTGTGCCGATCTACGCCGGCAGTGACGCGGGCACCATGGTCGCTCCCGGCCGCATCGCCGACGAGGTCGAGGCGCTCAAGGGCATCGGGATGAGCGGAGGTGAGGCGCTGGGCGCGGCGTGCTGGGACGCCCGCCGGTGGCTGGGCCGGCCCGGCCTCGATCACGGCGCGTCCGCGGACCTGGTGTGCTACTCGGACGACCCGCGGTCGGGGCCGGCCGTCCTGCGCCGCCCGGACCTGGTGATATTGCGCGGCAAGGTTTTTCGTCCTTCGGCGTAGCTCGCGCGGGCCGCGGCCAACGCCGTCGGCGGCGCGCGCCTTAGACGCCGGTTCGCGACCCGCGCCGCCCTTAAGCAACGACCCCCGCCGTCCCCGAGTTGCATCGGCCCTGGTCAGAGGCTCGCCACGCCGACATCCAGAAAAGATTGCGAGTGCTTGCTATCTATGTTACGGTCTGTGCTACCACGACGACTGGAGGCAAAAGTGGCGTACGACGTGATCATCCGCGACGGGCTGTGGTTCGACGGCACCGGCTGTGCACCGCAGACCCGCACGCTGGGCATCCGCGACGGCGTGGTGGCCACGGTGTCCGACGGCGCGCTCGACGAAACGGGCTGCCCCGAGGTGATCGACGCGGCCGGCAAGTGGGTCGTGCCCGGCTTCATCGACGTGCACACCCACTACGACGCCGAGGTGTTGCTGGACCCGGGCCTGCGGGAGTCCGTGCGTCACGGTGTCACCACCGTGTTGCTGGGGAACTGCTCGCTGTCCACGGTCTACGCCAACTCCGAGGACGCCGCCGACCTGTTCAGCCGCGTCGAGGCCGTGCCCCGCGAATACGTCTACGGCGCTTTGCAAAACAAGACCTGGTCCTGCGCGGCGGAATACGTCAAGGCGATCGACGCCCTGCCGCTCGGGCCGAATATCGGCTCGCTGCTTGGCCATTCGGACCTGCGGGCCGCGGTGATGGGCCTCGACCGGGCCACCGACGCCGCAATCCAGCCCACCGACGCGGAGCTGGAGCGGATGGCGAGCCTGCTCGACGAGGCGCTCGACGCCGGGGTGCTCGGCATGTCGGGGATGGACGCGGCCATCGACAAACTCGACGGTGAACGCTTCCGCTCGCGCGCGCTGCCGTCCACCTTCGCGACCTGGCGCGAGCGGCGCAGGCTGATCAAGGTGCTGCGCAAGCGCGGCCGCATCCTGCAGAGCGCCCCTAACGTGGCGAAGCCGGCGACCGGCATGCTGTTCTTCCTGGCCAGCAGCCGGATCTTCAACCGGGGCAAGGGTGTTCGCATGAGCATGCTGGTTTCCGCCGATGCCAAGTCGATGCCGCTGTCGGTATACGTCTTCGGCCCGGGGACTCGCCTGCTCAACAAGCTTCTGGGCGCGCAGGTGCGATTCCAGCACTTGCCGGTGCCGTTCGAGTTGTACTCCGACGGGATCGACCTGCCGGTTTTCGAGGAGTTCGGTGCCGGAACCGCCGCCCTGCACCTGCGGGACCAGTTGCAGCGCAACGAGTTACTGGCCGACAAGGAATACCGCCGGAAGTTCCGTCGCGAGTTCGACCGCAAGAAGCTCGGGCCGTCGCTGTGGCATCGCGACTTCCACGACGCGGTGATCGTCGAATGTCCCGATAAGTCGTTGATAGGCAAGAGTTTTGGCGCCATCGCCGACGAGCGCAACCTGCACCCACTCGACGCGTTCCTCGACGTGCTCGTCGAAAACGGTGAACGCAATGTCCGCTGGACGACGATCGTCGCCAACCACCGCCCGAAGCTGCTCGACGCGCTGGCCAAGGAGGGCAGCGTGCACATGGGCTTCTCGGACGCCGGCGCACACCTGCGCAACATGGCCTTCTACAACTTCCCGCTCAAGCTGCTCAAGCGGGCCCGGGACGCCGCGCGGGCCGGCACGCCGTTCATGTCGACCGAGCACGCGGTGCATCGCCTGACCGGCGAACTGGGGGAGTGGTTCGGCATCGACGCCGGCACGCTGCGCCAGGGCGACCGGGCGGACTTCGTGGTGATCGACCCGGCCCGCCTCAACGAGGCGGTCGAGGGCTACTACGAGGAACAGGTGCCCTTCTACGGCGGCCTGCGACGCATGGTCAACCGCAACGACGACGCCGTCGTCGCGACCGGCGTGGGCGGCGCCGTGGTCTTCCGCGGGGGCCGGTTCCGCGACGGCTACGGCCAGACCGTCAGGTCGGGCCGCTACCTGCGGGCGGGTCAGCGGCAGCGGGGCCTCGGGGCCGCGAGAATCGGGGCCTGACGTGGCCAGAACCCAGCAGCAGCGCCGCGAGGAGACGGTCGGGCGGCTCCTCGACGCCTGCATCGACACGATCATCGAGGTCGGCTACGCCCGGGCGTCGGCCGCCGTGATCACCAAGCGCGCCGGGGTGTCGGTGGGCGCCCTGTTCCGGCACTTCGAAACGATGGGCGACTTCATGGCGGCCACGGCGTCCGAGGTGCTGCGCCGTCAGCTCGAGACGTTCACCAAGCGCGTCGCCGAGATTCCGCCCGATCGGCCGGCGCTCGAAGCCGCCCTGGGAATCCTGCGCGACGTCACCGCCGCCCCCAGCAACGCGGTGCTCTACGAACTGCTGGTCGCCGCGCGCACCGACGAAAAGCTCAGGGCCACTTTGCAACACGAGTTGCGGCAGTACTCCACCAAGATCCACGAGGCCGCCCGCGCCCTGCCCGGGGCGGAGAGCTTTCCGCAGGAGACGTTCCCGGTGCTGGTGGCGGTGCTGACCAATGTGTTCGACGGGGCCGCCGTTGTGGAAGGCGTGCTGCCGCAGCCGCAGATCTCCGAGCAACGGATTCCGATGCTGATGACGCTGTTGTCCGCGGCGGCGCCGGACGCGGACCTATAGCGAGCCGATGCTGGACTGCGGGTTGAGCGCGAAGCCCCAGTCGAACAGCGTCGCGGCCTGGTCCCAGTAGGTCGGCCCGCCGGCTTTGACCAGGCCGTACATCATCGCGATGACCAGCCGCCGGCCACCGCGTGCGGCCGCACCGACGAAGGTCTTGCGCGCGGCGTCGGTGAAGCCGGTCTTGCCGCCGATCGCGCCGGGATAGCGCTGCAACAGCTCGTCCTGATTGACGATCGGCTGATCCCCGTGGTCGCCGGGGAACATCGCCGACGGCTCGGCGGTGATCTGGGCGAACACCGGATTGGCCATCGCGGCTCGGAAGATGACGGCCAGGTCGTGCGCCGTGGAGGCCCCGGACCCGCCGGGCCCGTCAAGCCCGGACGGCGTCGCGGCGTGGGTGCTCGTCGCGCCCAGGGAGGCGGCCTTGGCGTTCATCTTCGCGACCGTGGCGTCGGCTCCGCCGAGCATGTGCGCCAGCGTGTTGGCGGCGTCATTGCCCGAGACCAGCAGCAGGCCGTCCAGCAGCTGGCGCGCGGTGTAGAGGTGGCCCGGTCTGACGCCGACACAGTTGCACTCCACCTGGGTGTCGGCGGTGTCGGCGACGACGGTGGAATCCAGGCTGACCTGGTCCAGGGTCACCAACGCCAGCAGCACCTTGATGGTGCTCGCCGGCGGATGGGCCACGTTCTGGTCGCGGCCGGCCAGCACCTGACCGCTGTCCAGGTCGGCGACGATCCAGGTCTGAGCCGGGCCGTCCGGGATCGGCACGGAGCCCACCGGCTGCATGCTGTCGGCCCACGACGCCGGGACGCCGGCAGCGCACGCACCGACCGTGAGCAGCGCCGCTGCTGCGGCCATGACCTTGCGCATGGGCCGAAAGTCTAACTTCCGGGCCTTTTCCGCGTCGATTTTCGTCTACTGTCCGATGCATGTTGAGCCTGGCCGAGATTTCCGACCGCTTAGAGATCCAGCAGCTGCTGGTGGACTACTCCACCGCCATTGACCAGCGCCGCTTCGACGATCTCGACAAGGTGTTCACCGACGACGCGTACATCGACTACACCGCGCTCGGGGGCATCGAGGGCCACTACCCGGAGGTCAAGAAGTGGCTGTCGGAGGTGCTGCCGAACTTCCCGGTGTACGCGCACATGCTGGGCAATTTCTCGGTGCAGATCGACGGCGACAAGGCGTCCTCGCGGGTGATCTGCTTCAACCCGATGGTGCTCGGCGGCGACAACGATCAGGTGCTGTTCTGCGGGCTCTGGTACGACGACGAGTTCGTCCGTACGCCCGAGGGCTGGCGGATGACCCGCCGGGTGGAGACGAAGGTCTTCCAGAAGGTGATGTAGACCGGGCGGCCTTCGCCGAGATTGCCGCCGCGGCCGTGCGGAACGCCCGGGCCACGACCATGGCGGCAATCTGGGCGCCATCGCCGCGATTTCTGGCGCGGCGCCCTGTTCTGGCACAATGGGCGGCTGTCCGCCGAGCGATTACGCATCGCTTCGTGGTCAGACACGCGAGGCAAAACCGGATCCGGGCATCCCGCCCCGATCGCTGAATTGCAGCGTGACACACACAGGAGAATTCGCTTAACCATGGCTGTGAAGATCAAGCTCACCCGGCTTGGCAAGATCCGCAATCCCCAGTACCGCATCGCCGTCGCCGACGCCCGGACGCGGCGCGACGGCCGCTCCATCGAGGTCATCGGTCGTTACCACCCGAAGGAAGACCCGAGCCTCATCGAGATCAACTCCGAGCGCGCCCAGTACTGGCTGTCCGTCGGCGCTCAACCCACCGAGCCCGTCCTCAAGCTGCTGAAGATCACCGGCGACTGGCAGAAGTTCAAGGGTCTGCCCGGCGCGGAGGGCCGCTTGAAGGTCGCCCCGCCCAAGCCCAGCAAGCTCGAGCTGTTCAACGCCGCGCTGGCGGAGGCCGAGGGCGGCCCGACCACCGAGGCCGCCAAGCCGAAGAAGAAGGCGCCGGCGAAGAAGGCCGCCAAGGCCGCCGAGCCGGAGGCTGCCGCGCCGGAAGCCGCCGCCGAGGCTCCCGCTGAGGCCGCGCCGGCCGAGACGGCCGCCGAGGGCGGCGAGCAGGCCGAGCCGGGCACCGAAAGCTGACGCGGCGATGAGCACGGTCGTCGTTGACGCGGTGGAGCACCTGGTCCGCGGGATTGTCGACAATCCCGACGATGTCCGGGTGGACATGGTGACCAGTCGCCGCGGCCGAACTGTCGAGGTCCACGTCCATCCCGACGACCTGGGCAAGGTGATCGGCCGCGGCGGTCGGACCGCGACCGCCCTGCGCACGCTGGTCGCCGGCATCGGTGGCCGCGGTATCCGCGTCGACGTGGTGGACACCGACCAGTAGCCGCTCATGGAACTCCGTTGGAGTTGACCGTCGGGCGCGTCGCCAAGGCGCACGGCATCGGCGGCGAGGTCGTCGTCGAGATCCGCACCGACGACCCCGGCGCCCGCTTCGCCCCGGGTAACACCCTGCGCGGCAAGGCGTCCCGCGGTGGGGAAGAGCGCGACTTCGTCGTCGAGAGTGCGCGTGAGCACGGGGGGCGGCTGCTGGTGCGTTTGGCCGGGGTGACCGATCGTGACTCCGCCGACGCACTACGCGGCACCCTGTTCGTCGTCGACTCCGATGAACTGCCCCCCATCGACGAGCCGGACACCTACTACGACCACCAGCTCGAGGGTCTGCACGTCCGGACCGTGAGGGGCCGCGACGTCGGTGTCGTCGTCGAGGTGCTGCACACCGCCGCCGGCGAGCTGTTGGCGGTGCGCCGGGGCGACGGCGGGGAAGTGCTGGTGCCGTTCGTCGGCGCGATCGTCACATCGGTATCGCTGGACGACGGTGTCGTGGAGATCGATCCGCCCGAGGGCCTGCTGGATCTGGCATGAGAATCGACGTCGTCACCATCTTTCCCGCCTTCCTGGACCCGCTGCGGCAGTCGTTGCCCGGCAAGGCGATTCAGTCGGGCCGGGTCGACCTGCGGGTGCATGATTTGCGCCGGTGGACGCACGACGTGCACCGCTCGGTCGACGACGCGCCCTACGGCGGCGGCCCCGGGATGGTGATGAAGGCGCCGGTGTGGGGCGAAGCGTTGGACGAAATCTGTTCGGAGCGAACCGTTTTGGTGGTGCCCACACCCGCCGGTGCGTTGTTCACGCAGGCCGACGCCCAGCGGTGGAGCGCCGAGGAGCACCTGGTGTTCGCGTGCGGCCGCTACGAGGGCATCGACCAGCGGGTCATCGAGGATGCCGCCCGGCGGATGCGGGTGGAGGAGGTCTCGATCGGCGACTATGTCCTGCCGGGCGGGGAGTCGGCGGCCGTGGTGATGATCGAAGCCGTGGTGCGCCTGCTCGAGGGAGTGCTCGGCAATCCCGCATCGCACCTACAGGATTCGCACTCACCTGCCCTGGACCGGCTGCTCGAGGGGCCCAGCTACACCCGGCCGCCGAGTTGGCGCGGGCTCGACGTGCCCGAGGTCTTGCTCTCCGGCGACCACGCGCGCGTCGAGGCATGGCGGCGAGAGGTTTCGTTGCAGCGCACCCGCGAACGCCGCCCGGAGCTGCTGGACCCGTCTGACTAGAGCCCGCGAACGGCACTGCTGGGGCAGTCGGTTTTAGAGCCCGCGCCGCAGCGGGTCGATCCGGCCTTCGGGAAAGATCGTCTTGACCGCCCGGGTGATGGTCTCGCGGGCGGTGGCGTCGTCGGAGGGCTGCAGGGACTGCACCACCATGATGTAGCGGCGGTCGGCACCGATCACCCCGGTCGACAGGTGCATCCAGTCGCTGCCGATGCAGCACATCCAGCCCTGTTTGACCGCCACCGGTTCGGCGTACAAGCCCTCCGGGATGCCGAAGCGTTGCGGATAGCCGTCGAGGCCGTTCGGCGTGGACTGGGCCAGGTCGTCGACGATGAGCTTCGCCTTGTCGGGCGGCAGTCCGCCGGACCCGTCGAGCAGCATTTCGTAGTAGCGGACCAGGTCGGTCGTGGTGCTCATGGTGTTCCACCAGCGTCCGTCGCTGGGCGGGGTGGTCGACGCCAGTCCGTAGCGGGCCGCGACCGCGGTGATGATGGCGTTCTCGCCGCCCTGGGCCCAGAACCTCTCGGCCGCGCCGTCGTCGGAGGACTGCAACATGATGTCCAACGCCTGCCGGTCGTCGGCGCTCAGCGCGGCCTTGCCCTCGGATTCGTGCAGCAGCAGGTCGTCGGCGATGAACAGCTTGGCCACCGAGGCGGTGCCGATCACCTGGCTGTTGCCGGTGGAAACCAGCTGATGGGTCTTGCGATCGAGGATCGCCACCGACAGGGCGGCCCCGCCCGCCGCGGCCTGGTCGACCGCCTGCTGTACCCGAGCCTGCAGCCCGACGGGCCCCGGGCTGGGTAACTGCTCCTCCGGCTGCGTCGGCTTGACCGCCTCGAGCATCAGCTGCGCCCGCTGCGGGGGCGCCTGGCGCAGGCCCCCATCGGGGGTGACGAACACCGGGAAGTTGTAGACCTTGGCCTGTACCTTCGCCTCGCAACCGGCGGCCACCACCAGCGCCACCGCCGCTGTGGCGGTGAACAAAGTCAGCGGCCGAACGCGCATTCCTCTCCTCCGGCTGGCTCGGACGGTGCACAGGCGCGGGCCGCGTCGCGCCACCTGATCCGGCCGTCACGCAAGATCCGGTAGCGCGTTCTGGCCCCAGTCATATGTACCATTCACCAGCGTTTTCGGCGCGCTGCGAACCGCCTCGGAAGCTGTGATTTTCGTGGCAAGCGCCCTGTCTGGCACAATTGACCAGTTGTCTCCAGCGGTTGCCGGCCGGCCGGGCCGCTTCCGCCTGCTGCGAGATACGCGCAAGTTGCCCAAAACCATCGGCTTGGCGACCGCCTCACACCCCAGGTGAGGGCTGTTGCCGCAGGCCGCGACCGCAAGGAAGTGCCTTCTCAAGATGAACCGCCTGGACTTCGTCGACCAAGCGTCGCTGCGCGACGACATCCCGGTTTTCGGCCCGGGCGACACCATCAACGTGCACGTCAAGGTCATCGAGGGCGCCAAGGAGCGCATCCAGGTGTTCAAGGGCGTGGTGATCCGCCGGCAGGGCGGCGGCATCCGCGAGACCTTCACCGTGCGCAAGGAGAGCTACGGCGTGGGCGTCGAGCGGACCTTCCCCGTGCACTCGCCGAACATCGACCACATCGAGGTGGTGACCCGTGGCGATGTCCGCCGCGCCAAGCTGTACTACCTGCGTGAGCTCCGCGGCAAGAAGGCCAAGATCAAGGAAAAGCGCTGAGCTGGGACGGCCGGGCGGCAGTCCCGGTCGGTTTACAGCGCCACAATCTGAGCTGGCTACTCTGATCTCGTGACCGATCCCACGGACTCACCTGAGCCCCCGTCCGCCCAGTCAGAGCCGAAGGTCTCCACCCGCATCCCGGACCCTCCCGAAGGCGAGGCGGCCAAGGCTGCCGAATCGATTCCCGAGCCGGCCGACGCGCCGGAGGACGCGCCGGAGCGGACCAAGCGGTCCGCCCTGCGGGAATTCGCGCTGCTGGCGGTGATCGCGGTGGCCCTCTATTACGTGATGCTGACGTTCGTGGCGCGGCCCTACCTGATCCCGTCGGAGTCGATGGAGCCGACGCTGCACGGGTGCGCCGGCTGCGTCGGCGACCGGATCATGGTCGACAAGGTCACCTATCGCTTCGGCCCGCCGCGCCCCGGTGACGTCATCGTCTTCAAGGGGCCGCCTTCCTGGAACCTCGGCTACAAGTCGATCCGGTCCAAGAACACCGTGCTGCGCTGGGCGCAGGACGCGCTGTCCTTCATCGGCTTCGTGCCTCCCGACGAGAACGACCTGGTCAAACGGGTCATCGCGGTCGGGGGACAGACGGTGCAGTGCCGCGCCGACACCGGTTTGACGGTCGACGGCAAGCCCCTCAAGGAGCCCTACCTGGATCCGGCCACGATGATGGCCGACCCGTCGGTGTACCCGTGCCTGGGCAGCGAGTTCGGGCCGGTCACCGTCCCGCAGGGGCGGCTGTGGGTGATGGGCGACAACCGGACGCATTCGGCCGACTCCCGCGCCCACTGCACCAGCGTCCCGGCCGAGGCGCTCAAGGGCATCTTGTGTACCGGCGATCCGACGTCGGGGACGGTCCCCGTGGCCAACGTGATCGGCAAGGCGAGGTTCATCGTGTGGCCGCCGGGGCGCTGGGGCGGCGTGTCTTCGGTGAACCCGCAGCAGCATCAGTAGCCATGGCCACGACGTGGCCGCCGCGGACGGTGATCCGCAAATCGTCGGGATTGCGCACCCTGGAATCCGCGCTGTACCGCAGCGGGTTGGGCCCGGTCGCGGGCGTGGACGAAGTCGGCCGCGGCGCCTGCGCCGGCCCGCTGGTGGTGGCCGCCTGTGTGCTTGGCCCGGGACGGCTGGAAAGCCTTGCAGCCCTTGATGATTCGAAGAAGCTCACCGAGGCCGCCCGGGAGAAGCTGTTCCCATTGATCCGCCGCTACGCGCTGGCCTACCACGTGGTGTTCATCCCGCCGGCCGAGGTGGACCGGCGCGGCGTGCACGTCGCGAACATCGAGGGCATGCGGCGTGCCGTCGCAGGCCTGCCGGTGCGGCCCGGGTATGTGCTCAGCGACGGATTCCGCGTCCCCGGGCTGCCGGTGCCGTCGCTGCCGGTCATCGGGGGCGACGCGGTGGCGGCCTGCATCGCCGCGGCCAGCGTGCTGGCGAAGGTGAGCAGGGACCGGCTGATGGTCGCCATGGACGCCGACCACCCGGGTTACGGCTTCGCTGAGCACAAGGGTTACAGCACACCGGCGCACAGCGCAGCGCTGACGCAGCTGGGGCCGTGCCCCGAACACCGCCATTCCTTCATCAACGTCCGGCGGGTGGCCATAGGGTCACAGGGGCGGGGTGGCCGCGTGGTGGCCGAATGCAGACCGGACCTCCGCCCGCGCGCGGCGGATATCGGTGAGGAAAGATGGGACCAGGATTCCCTGGGCGGAACGCCGGGGAAGTGTTTCTCCGAGAAGGACGTCTGAACAGATGAGTGCCGAGGATCTCGAAAAGTACGAAACCGAGATGGAGCTCTCGCTGTACCGCGAATACAAGGACATCGTCGGGCAGTTCAGCTACGTCGTGGAAACCGAGCGGCGGTTCTACCTGGCCAACAGCGTCGAGATGGTGCCGCGCAACGCCGACGGCGAGGTGTATTTCGAGCTGCGGCTGTCCGACGCGTGGGTGTGGGACATGTACCGGCCGGCGCGGTTCGTCAAGCAGGTGCGGGTGGTGACGTTCAAGGACGTCAACATCGAAGAGGTGGAAAAGCCCGAGCTGCGGCTGCCCGAATAGTCGGGCCTAGCCTTCTTCCGGGGGCGGCAGCTGGCCGCGTCTCTCGATGACCACCCGCGCGACGTCGGCCAGCTTGATGTTCAGCGACTGGGAATGGCGGCGCAGCAGTTCGAACGCCTGGTCCTCGCTCATGTCGTGCAGCAGCATCAGCATGCCGACCGCCTTGCCGATCTCGCGGTTGCTCATCAGTCCCCGGCGCAGGCTGCTGGCGTCCTCGCCCTTGGCGACCGCGTTGATGGCCACGCTGGCGAACGAGGCGAGCACCGCCGCACGCCCGGCCGCCTCGGCGTCGAACAGGTTGGGGGTGTCGCTGAAGAGGTTGAGCGCGGCCGCCTTGCGTTTGTCCACCAGCAGCCGAAAGCCCATCGCCCCGCGCACCGGGGTTTCCGCCACCAGGACCTTCGCCAGCTTGGGCCACAGCGACGGCGAGGTGAGGTCGGGGTCGATCTGCGGGGTTTCCTCCTCGATGGCGTCGATGCACGGCCCGTCGCCCGAACGCCGTTCCAGCTCGTCGACCTCCTGCGCCAGCCGGTCACTCGCGCCGACGGTGACGTAGCGGTCGCCTTCGCGCACCAAGAGGCTGGCGTGGTCGCATCCGGGGACGACCAGGGTGGCGGCGACGCAGATGGCCGCATACATCTGGCCGGCGTCCGAGCCCTGGTAGATGATCTCGGCCAGCGCGGCGAAGACTGTCCCGGGGTCGGCCTTCTCCCCGCCGGGAGTCGGCCGCTCCGTGGCCGTCGAATCGTCCCCCATGCTGTGCCTCTTTTCCTGCGCAGTCGGCAGCGTGACCCGCGTTCGATCGCCGTAGATTATCGGCTCTCGTCGCTGCCCTCACATGCCGTTCGGCGCGATTGCGGCGAAATCGTCAGCCTCGGCCGTCAGTGCCGGGGCCGGCGGACATTTGCTGACATTACGGGCAGCCGCGCGCCCGGCGCTCGCGAATGGCGCCAGCTCGAGGCGGCGCCATGGGTGACGTTTCCCACCAGTGGTTTCGGCGGGCCTTGGAGGGGAAAGAGTCCTGGGGTGGGAATTACCGTCGCGGTGACCGGGCCGACCGGTGAGATCGGGATGTCCGCGGTGACGGCGCTGGAGCGCGAACCGGCCGTGGACGCCATCATCGGGATGGCGCGCCGGCCGTTCGACCCGTCCTCGCGCGGCTGGCAGAAGACCACCTACCAGCAGGGCGACATTCTCGACCGCGAGGCCGTCGACGCCCTCGTGGCCCAGGCCGACGTGGTGATCCACCTGGCCTTCATCATCATGGGTTCGCGCGAAGAGAGCGCCCGCATCAACCTGCAGGGCACCCGCAACGTGTTCGAGGCGACGGTCGCCAGCGAGCGGACCCGGCGCCTGGTGTACACGTCGTCGGTGGCGGCCTACGGGTACCACCGCGACAACCCGGACCCGCTGACCGAGGACGTGCCGGCGCGGGGCTCCGAGGAGCACTACTACTCGGAGCAGAAGGCGGCGTGTGAGGCCCTGCTCGGCGAGATCACCAAGGACTCGCCCCTGGAAGTCTTCGTGTTGCGGCCGTGCATCGTCGCCGGTCCCAACGCCACCGCCCTCGCCGACGCGATGCCGTGGAACCAGCTGCCCGGCCCGATGCGAGCCGTGGTCAAGGCGGTGCCGGTACTGAAGCCGGTGGTCCCCGACCCGGGCTACCCGCTGCAGCTGGTGCACCACGACGACGGCGCGAGCGCGATCGCGCTCGCGGCCACCGCGCCGGCGCCGCCCGGCGCGTACAACATCGCCGGCGACGGGGTCGTCACGGTGGCCGACGTGGCCAGGGCGCTTGGTGGCCGCCCGGTCCGGGTCCCCGCCGCCGCGGCCGTCGCGGCGTCGGCGGCGCTTTCCCGCGTGCCGCTCGTTCCGTCCATGCTGGAATGGCTGCACACCGCACGCACGTCCATGGTCATGGACACCACCAAGGCGCGCACCCAACTCGGCTGGCGGCCGGTCCACTCCTCGGCGGAAACCCTGACCGCGCTGGCCTCGGCGCTATGAGGCCGAGGTAGTTTTGCTGCGTGAGGTCTCTGCGCTCCGCCGCAATGCCCGCCGACGGTGAAATCGCCTCGTGCGGCGCGTAACTGAGCGCCGGCGGGTGAAGCACCTGACCGCCGGTAAAGCCAGCACCCGGCCCGAGAGCCTGGTCGTCGAGGAACCGCTCGAGATCCGGGTGAACGGCGCGGCGGTCACCGTGACCATGCGCACTCCAGGGGCGGATTTCGAACTGGCGCAAGGCTTTCTGCTCACCGAGGGAATCATCGCGGGCCGCGACGACGTGCAGACCATCCGCTATTGCGGTGGCGCCGTCGAGGGCGCGAACACCTATAACGTCCTGGACGTGACGCTGGCCGCGGGCGTCGCGGCGCCCAGCCTCGACGTGACCCGAAACTTTTACACCACCTCCTCGTGCGGCGTCTGCGGCAAGGCGTCGCTGGATGCGGTGCGGTTGATCGGCCGCTTCGCCCCCGGGGCGGATCCCGCGACTCTTGCGGCGGCCACGCTCGAGGCGATGCCCGCCCAACTGCGTTCCGCGCAGAAGGTTTTCGACAGCACCGGCGGCCTGCACGCCGCCGCGCTGTTCGAGGTCGATGGGACCATGCTCGCGGTGCGCGAGGACGTCGGCAGGCACAACGCCGTCGACAAAGTCATCGGCTGGGCGCTGGAACAGCGCCGGGTGCCGCTGGAGGGCTCCGTGCTGCTGGTGAGTGGGCGGGCCTCCTTCGAGTTGACGCAGAAGGCGGTGCTGGCGGGGATTCCGGTGCTGGCCGCCGTGTCCGCGCCGTCGTCGCTGGCGGTCTCGTTGGCCGAGGAGTCGGGGATCACGTTGGTCGCCTTTCTGCGCGAGGACTCGATGAACATCTACACCCGGGCCGATCGCATCCGCTAGACGCATCCGGCCGGTTGTGGATGAACGCGGCACTGGGGATAACCGGCCGTCGCGGACGGCTCACCCGCGCCGCTGCGGCCCGCCGTGTCGGGGCCGGCCCGCACAGTGGCCGGCATGACGACCGAAACGACGTTGACCCGGGTCCAGCTCGGCGCGCTGGGTGAGGCGCTCGCCGTGGATCACCTGACGAGGGCGGGATTGCGTGTCCTGCAACGTAACTGGCGGTGCCGCTACGGCGAGCTCGACGTGATCGCCTGCGATGACGCCACCCGCACGGTGGTGTTCGTCGAGGTGAAGACGCGCACCGGCGACGGCTACGGCGGGCTGGCCTACGCGGTCACCGAGCGTAAGGTCCGCCGGTTGCGCCGCCTGGCCGGGCTGTGGCTGGCGGGCCAGGACGCGCGTTGGGCGGCGCTGCGCATCGACGTGATCCGGGTGCGGATCGGGCGCCGGCGCACCCCCGAAATCACCCATCTGCAAGGGATCGGCTGATGGCACTGGGCCGCGCGTTCTCGGTCGCCGTCCGCGGCGTGGACGGACAGATCGTGGAGATCGAAGCCGACATCACCTCCGGACTGCCGGGCGTTCATCTGGTGGGTCTGCCGGACGCCGCCCTGCAGGAATCCCGCGACCGGGTCAGGGCCGCGGTCACCAACTGCGGCAACAGCTGGCCGATGGCGCGGCTCACGCTCGCGCTGTCACCGGCGACGCTGCCCAAAATGGGGTCCGTCTACGACATCGCCCTGGCCGCGGCGGTCCTGTCGGCGCAGCGCAAGAACCCGTGGGATCGCCTGGAGAAGACGGTGCTGCTGGGCGAGCTGTCGCTGGACGGCCGGGTGCGCCCGGTGCGCGGCGTGCTGCCGGCGGTGCTGGCCGCCAAGCGCGACGGCTGGCCGGCCGTCGTCGTCCCGGTCGACAACCTGGCCGAGGCCAGCCTGGTCGACGGCATCGACGTCTGGGGCGTGCGCACGCTGGGGCAGTTGCAGAAATGGCTCAGCGGATCCGTCGCCCTGCAGAACCGGATCACCACCACGCCCACCCCGCCGGAACCCGCGATGGATCTGGCCGATGTGGTCGGGCAGACGCAGGCGCGGTTTGCGGTCGAGGTGGCCGCCGCCGGTTCACACCACCTCATGCTCACGGGACCACCGGGTGTCGGCAAAACGATGCTCGCCCAACGGCTTCCGGGGCTGCTTCCGCCGCTGTCGGAGAGTGAGTCACTCGAGGTCACCGCGATCCATTCGGTGGCCGGGCTGCTGTCGGGGGAGACGCCGCTGATCACCACGCCGCCGTTCGTGGCGCCGCATCACAGCTCGAGCATGGCGGCGCTCGTCGGCGGGGGCTCGGGCATGGCGCGCCCCGGGGCGGTCAGCCGCGCGCATCGCGGGGTGCTCTTCCTCGACGAATGCGCGGAGATCAGCGTCAGCGCGTTGGAAGCCTTGCGAACGCCGTTGGAGGATGGGGAGATTCGGCTCGCCCGACGCGACGGTGTGGCCTGCTACCCGGCCCGCTTTCAGTTGGTGCTGGCCGCCAACCTGTGCCCCTGCGCGCCCGCCGACCCGCAGGACTGCATCTGTGCCGCCGCGGCCAAGCGTCGCTACCTCGGCAAGCTGTCCGGTCCACTGCTCGACCGGGTGGACCTGCGGGTGCAGATGCACTCGGTGCGCGCGGGCGCGTTCTCCGGCGGCGAAGCCGAGTCGACGGCCCAGGTTCGGCAGCGGGTGGCCCAGGCCCGCGCGGCCGCGGCCCAGCGGTGGTCGCCGCACGGATTCCGCACCAACGCCGAAGTCAGCGGGGCGCTGCTGCGCCGGAAGTTCCGTCCCGGCAATGCGGCGATGGCCCCGCTGCAGAAGGCGCTGGATCGTGGGGTGCTCAGCATCCGCGGCCTGGACCGGACTCTTCGGGTCGCGTGGAGCCTGACCGATCTGGCCGGCGGGGTGTCGCCCGGGCTGGATGAGGTCGCGGCCGCGCTGAGCTTCCGGCAGCCGGGGGCGCAGCGATGAGTGCCGGCCGCGGATCACCAGTACGCGTGCGTCAACCAGTCGTTGTGGCCGCCGCGGACCGCTATCGCGGCGGTCACCAGGATGGCGAAGGCCCGGGCGAACTGTGCCATCGCGCGACCGCCCTCGCCGCGCTGTTCCATGTCATGCAACGCGACGAACGCGAGGCCGCCGCTGAGGATCGGGATGGGCATGCCGCACCAGCTGACCAGGCTCAACGCGAACGCCGCAACCGCCCAAGGGTTGATGGGGCGGGCGGGTGCCGCGAGCTGGGTCGGCGCGCAGACGATCATTGTTCGCTCCGTTCCTTGCCGGCCGCGCGATGGCGAATGGGTGTCGACGACAACACATTCGCGGATGGGGCTAAAAGGATCCTTGGCGAACACTTGAAGTCGGGGGCGCCCCAATGTTGACCGCTGTCGACGACCCCGTACTGCGGTCCTGGGCATACCTGTCCCGGGTGGCCGAGCCGCCCTGCGCCGAACTGGCAGCGCTGGTGCGGTCCGTCGGCCCGGTGGAGGCGGCCGAGCGGGTGCGCCGCGGTCTGGTCGACGACGATGTCGCGCGGCAAACGGAGGCGAGGCGCGAAATCGACTGTGCCGCAGCCGACCTCGAGCTGCTCGCCCGTCGCGGGGGACGGTTGGTCACCCCCGACGACGACGAGTGGCCGCTGCTGGCGTTCGCCGCCTTCGGGAGCGCCTCGGGCAAGGCGCGCGGCGCGGCCCCAATGGTGTTGTGGGCACAGGGCCCGGCCCGGCTGGACGAGGTGGCGGACCGCGCGGCCGCCGTGGTGGGTACGCGGGCCGCGACGGCATATGGCGAACACGTGACCGAGGACTTGGCGGTCGGGCTGGCGCAACGGGAGGTGGCCGTCGTTTCCGGCGGCGCGTACGGAATCGACGGCGCGGCACACCGGGCGGTGCTGAACGCCGACGGCATCACTGTGGCGGTCCTGGCCGGGGGACTCGACATTCCGTATCCGAGCGGCCATGCGGCGCTGCTGCATCGCGTCGGCCAACACGGCCTGCTCTTCACCGAATACCCGCCCGGCGTCCGGCCCGCGCGCCACCGATTCCTGACCCGCAACCGGCTGGTGGCCGCCGTCACCGGGGCCGCGGTGGTGGTCGAAGCCGGGCTGCGCAGCGGCGCGGCGAACACCGCCGCGTGGGCGCGGGCGCTGGGGCGGGTGGTGGCCGCGGTTCCCGGCCCCGTGACGTCGTCGGCGTCCGCCGGCTGCCACGCGCTGCTGCGCAACGGCGCCGAGCTGGTCACCCGCGCCGACCACATCGTCGAGCTCATCGGTCGCATCGGCGAGCTGGCCGCCGATGAAGCGCGCCCCACGACCGCGCTCGACGGGCTGAGCGACGCCGAGCGCCGGGTGTACGAGGCGCTGCCGGGGCGCGGCGCCGCAACCGTCGAGCAGCTCGCGGTCGCGTCGGGGCAGGTGCCCGAGCGGGTGCTGGGGCCGCTGGCCATGCTCGAGCTGGCCGGGTTGGTGTGCCGTCACGAGGGCGGGTGGCGACTTCTCCGGGCCGCGAGCGGCCAAGCTGCATCGACGACGCGGCTCGTATAGTCGACGGGGGTCGGGCGGGGACAGGAGGACAAGTGGCGGGTCGACCTCTGCAACGCTTCGAGGTTGTCGATACCAAGGAGCTCACACCGCACATGGTCGCGGTCGTGCTGGGCAGCAAGGACTTCGACGCCTTCGTGCCCAGCAAATTCACCGACTCCTACGTCAAGTTGGCGTTCGTCGCCGACGACATCGACGTCGCGGACCTGCCCCAGCCATTGACGCTCGACAGCTTCGCCGGCCTGCCCCCCGAGAAACGGCCGTCGGTTCGCACTATGACCGTCCGCCACGTCGACAGCGCCGCCGGTCAGATCACGCTGAACATCGTCACGCACGGCGAGCACGGGATCGCGGGGCAATGGGCGGCCGCGGCGCACCCCGGCCAGCGGATCTTCCTGATGGGTCCCGGCGGTGCCTACACGCCCGACCCGTCCGCCGATTGGCATCTGCTGGCCGGCGACGAGTCGGCACTGCCGGCCATCGCCGTGGCGCTGGAAGCGTTGCCGTCGAGTGCCGTCGGCAAGGCGTTCATTGAGGTGGCGGGCCAGGAAGACGAGATCCCCCTGGCCGCGCCGGAAGGCGTGGAGGTGCATTGGGTCTATCGCGGGGGCCGGGCCGACCTGGTCCCCGAGGACCGCGCCGGCGACCACGCCCCGCTGATCGAGGCGGTCACCACCACGCCATGGCTGCCCGGGCAGGTGCACGTCTTCATTCACGGCGAGGCGCAAAGCGTCATGCACAATCTGCGGCCCTACATCCGCAAGGAGCGCGGCGTGGACGCGAAGTGGGCGTCGTCCATCTCGGGCTACTGGCGGCGTGGCCGCACCGAAGAGACCTTCCGGCAGTGGAAGAAGGAACTGGCCGAGGCGGAGTCCGGGGCCTCCTAGCGGGTTCGTCGGTCCGATCGCCGGCTGGCATCCTCTAGTTCCATGGCGCATTACGGCGATTACCAGAACGAGATCTACTTCAAGGGTCTGGGCGGGATCGCGCCCGCGCTGCCGATGGCCTTCGCGGAGCTGGAGGCCCGGGCCGAGCGGGCGATGTCGCCGTCGGTGTGGTCCTACGTCACCGGTGGCGCCGGAGACGAGCGCACCCAACGGGCCAATCGCGAGGCGTTCGACCGCTGGGGCCTGATGCCCCGCATGTTCGTCGGGGCCGCCGAGCGTGACCTGTCGGTAGAGGTGTTCGGCCTGACGCTGCCGTCACCGTTGTTCATGGCGCCGATCGGCGTGATCGGCATCTGCGCGCAAGACGGCCACGGCGACCTGGCCACCGCGCGCGCCGCCGCGGCCACCGGTGTCCCGATGGTCGTGTCCACCCTGACCGCCGACCCGCTGGAAGACGTCGCCGCGCAGTTCGGCGATACCCCCGGTTTCTTCCAGCTGTACACGCCGAAGAATCGCGAGCTCGCCGCCAGCCTGGTGCAACGGGCCGAGGCCGCCGGCTACCAGGGCATCATCGTCACCCTGGACACCTGGATTCCGGGATGGCGTCCGCGCGACCTGAGCACGGCGAATTTTCCGCAGTTGCGGGGTCTGTGCCTCAGCAACTACACCAGCGACCCGGTCTTTCGCGCCGGCCTGCAGCGCCCGCCCGAGGAGGACCCGCAGGCCACCGTGCTGCAGTGGATCACGACGTTCGGCAATCCGTTGACGTGGGACGACCTCCCGTGGTTGCGATCGCTGACCGAGCTGCCGCTCATCATCAAGGGCATCTGCCATCCCGACGACGCCCGGCGCGCCAAGGACGGCGGCGTCGACGGCATCTACTGCTCGACGCACGGCGGCCGCCAGGCCAACGGCGGCCTGCCCGCGCTGGACTGCCTGCCGGGGGTGATCGAGGCGGCCGACGGCCTGCCGGTGCTGTTCGATTCGGGCATCCGCAACGGGGCCGACATCGTCAAGGCGCTGGCGCTGGGCGCGACCGCGGTGGGCGTCGGTCGGCCGTACGCCTACGGTCTGGCGCTCGGGGGCGTCGACGGGGTCGTGCACGTGCTGCGTTCGCTGCTGGCCGAAGCGGACCTGATCATGGCCGTCGACGGCTATCCGACACTGAAAGATCTCACCCCGGACACGCTTCGGCGCGTCGACTGATCGGAGTCCGCGGCCCCTGCGAACGTTGCAGGCGTGGAGGCCATCCTCGAGGAATTCGACGAGTACCTGGCGCTGCAATGCGGCCGCTCGGCGCACACCCGTCGGGCCTACCTCGGCGACCTGCGCTCGCTGCTGACGTTCCTGGAGAGCCGCGGCGCCGGGCTGGACGGGCTGAGCCTGCCGCTCCTGCGCTCATGGTTGTCGTCCGCGGCCACCGCGGGCGCCGCCCGCACGACGCTGGCCCGTCGCACCTCGGCGGTCAAGGCGTTCACCGCGTGGGCCGCGCGGCGCGGGTTGCTGGCCGGGGACCCGGCCGCGCGGCTGCAGGTGCCCAAGGCGCACCGCACGCTGCCGGCGGTGTTGCGCCAGGACCAGGCGCTCGACGCGATGGCCGCCGCGAAATCCGGTGCGCAACAAGGTGATCCGATGGCGTTGCGGGACCGGCTGATCGTCGAAATGTTGTACGCCACCGGAATCCGGGTGAGCGAGCTCTGCGGCCTGGACATCGACGACGTGGACACCCGTTATCGGCTGGTCCGGGTGCTCGGCAAGGGCAACAAGCAGCGCACCGTGCCGTTCGGGATGCCGGCCGCCGAGGCGCTGCGCGCCTGGCTGGACCAGGGCCGGCCCGCCCTGGTGACCGCCGAGTCGGGGCCCGCCCTGCTGCTGGGCGCCCGCGGCAGGCGGCTCGACGTGCGCCAGGCCCGCACCGTGGTGCACCAAACGGTGGCCGCGGTGGACGGCGCTCCCGACATGGGCCCGCACGGGCTGCGGCACAGCGCGGCGACGCATCTGCTGGAAGGCGGCGCCGACCTGCGGGTCGTGCAGGAGCTGCTCGGCCATTCCAGCCTGGCGACCACCCAGCTCTACACCCACGTCGCCGTCTCCCGGTTGCGGGCGGTGCACGATCAGGCCCACCCTCGGGCGTGAGCGTGCACCCACGGGAGGGTGCGGACCGGGCGCCGACACACCGTGGGGGACCGCCCCGGGCGCACGCTCAGCCCCGCAGCGGCTTGAGCCGGATCGGCGTCGACTTCACCAGGCCCAGCGGATCGACGTAGTGGGCGCCGGACGCCGGCCCCCACATCGCGCCCCAGTGCAGGCACGCCGCCGCCCCGCAGCCGGCATGCCCGACCTCCAGCGAGCCGATCACGGTCCGGGCCGTCACCGGCTGACCGACCCGCACCGCGGCGCGGACCGGCTCGTAGCTGGTGCGCAGGCCACCGGGGTGGGCCAGCGACACCACCGGGCGCCCCGCCAGCTCCCCGGCGAACACGACGGTGGCGGTGCCCGCCGCGTACACCGGCTGACCGGGGGCGCCGGGCAGGTCCACCCCCCGATGCCCGGGTTTCCAGTCCGGCGCCGGCGCATCGAACCCCCGGGCCACGGCGGGCGGCGGGCGCAGCGGCCAGTCCAGGCGACCGTCGTCCGCGGCCGCCGGTGCCGCGCCCAGCATCGCCAGCCACGATAAAAGCCACCAAACCCGTCGCATCGGCTCAGTGGAGTGCGCCGGCGGCCCCGCCACCAGTCAGGTCCGGCCGGTGCTGTGCAAAACCACCAGCTGAGTCCGTGTAAACTGCTGGTCGCAGCTCGTTCGCGGGCTGACTTCGCGCGTCCGCCCCGCGTCTCCCGTTTGACTAGGAGTTCGCACCGCGTGCCGGGCGGTCCCCGCCAGGGTTTCCTGGCGAGGTCCGGCATCGCAGCAGGCGCCAGGGCCCGGCTTCACCCGATGCCGGGCGACAACCGACACAAGTAAGGCACACGCATGGCCGTCGTAACCATGAAGCAGCTGCTCGACAGCGGCACCCACTTCGGGCACCAGACCCGTCGCTGGAATCCCAAGATGAAGCGGTTCATCTTCACCGACCGCAACGGCATCTACATCATCGACCTGCAGCAGACGCTGACCTTCATCGACAAGGCGTACGAGTTCGTCAAGGAGACCGTCGCCCACGGCGGGACGGTGCTGTTCGTCGGCACCAAGAAGCAGGCGCAGGAATCGGTCGCCGCCGAGGCGACCCGCGTCGGCATGCCGTATGTGAACCAGCGCTGGCTGGGCGGCATGCTCACCAACTTCTCCACCGTGCACAAGCGGCTGCAGCGCCTCAAGGAACTCGAGGCGATGGAGCAGACCGGTGGCTTCGAGGGTCGCACCAAGAAGGAAATCCTGATGCTGACCCGGGAGAAGAACAAGCTGGAGCGCAGCCTGGGCGGTATCCGCGACATGGCCAAGGTGCCGTCGGCGATCTGGGTCGTCGACACCAACAAGGAGCACATCGCCGTTGGCGAGGCCCGCAAGCTGGGCATCCCGGTCATCGCGATCCTGGACACCAACTGCGACCCCGACGAGGTCGACTACCCGATCCCGGGCAACGACGACGCGATCCGCTCGGCCGCGCTGCTGACCAAGGTGATCGCCTCCGCGGTCGCCGAGGGCTTGCAGGCCCGCGCCGGCGTCGGCCGCGGCGACGGCAAGCCCGAGGCGGAAGCCGCCGAGCCGCTGCCCGAATGGGAGCAGGAACTGCTGGCCTCCGCCGCCGCCAGCGCCCCCACCGACGCCGCTGCGGGCGCCACCGAACCAACCACAGACCCTTCATAGGAAGGCTGATATGGCCAACTTCACCGCCGCCGACGTCAAGAAGCTCCGTGAGCTCACCGGCGCCGGCATGCTCGACTGCAAGAACGCGCTGGCCGAGAGCGACGGCGACTTCGACAAGGCCGTCGAGGCGTTGCGCATCAAGGGCGCCAAGGACGTCGGCAAGCGTGCCGAGCGCGCCACGGCCGAGGGCCTGGTCGCCGCGCAGGGTGGCGCGCTGATCGAGCTGAACTCGGAGACGGACTTCGTCGCCAAGAACGCCGAGTTCCAGAAGCTCGCCGACGACATCGTCGCGGCCGCCGCGCAGTCCAAGGCCACCGACGTTGACGCGTTGAAGAGCGCCAAGGCCGGTGACACCACGGTCGAGCAGGCCATCGCCGACCTGTCGGCCAAGATCGGCGAGAAGCTGGAACTGCGTCGCGTCGCGTACTTCGACGGCACCGTCGAGGCCTACCTGCACAAGCGCGCGGCCGACCTGCCGCCCGCCGTCGGTGTCCTGGTGGAGTACCAGGGCTCGGATGCCGAGGCCGCGCACTCGGTCGCGCTGCAGATCGCCGCCCTCAAGGCGCGTTTCCTGTCCCGCGAGGACGTTCCCGAGGACGTCGTGGCCAGCGAGCGCCGCATCGCCGAGGAAACGGCCAAGGCGGAGGGCAAGCCGGAGCAGGCGCTGCCCAAGATCGTCGAAGGCCGGCTGAACGGTTTCTTCAAGGACGCGGTGCTGCTGGAGCAGCCGTCGGTGTCCGACAGCAAGAAGACGGTCAAGGCGCTGCTCGACGAGGCCGGCGTCACGGTGACGCGGTTCGTGCGCTTCGAAGTGGGCCAGGCCTAAGCCCCGCGCGGAGGCGAGCTAGCGTCGATCCATGCGACACGTGCATGCGTTCGGCGACGACGCCCTCGGTGACCTCGACGCGGTCGGCCTCGCCCACGCGCTACAGGCCGGCTGGGTCAGCAGGGCGGAGGTCGTCGAGGCGGCCATCGCCCGCACCGAGGCCGTCGACCCGATCCTCAACGGCCTGGCCTACGCCGCCTTTCAGCAGGCGCGAACCGCGGCCCCGGTGGGGAACGGTTTCTTCGACGGCGTCCCGACGTTCCTGAAGGACAACGTCGACATCGCGGGCCAACCGACGATGCACGGCACCGACGCGTGGACACCGTGGAACGCCACCTCCGACGGCGAGTTCACCCGGCTGTTCCTGGCGACCGGGCTGGCGCCCGTGGGCAAGACGCAGCTGTCGGAATTCGGTTTCAGCGCATCGGCCGAGCATCCCCGACTTGGGCCGGTCCGCAACCCGTGGAACACCGACTACAGCGCCGGCGCATCGTCGTCGGGCTCGGGGGCGTTCGTCGCGGCAGGCGTGGTGCCGATCGCCCACGCCAACGACGGCGGCGGATCCATCCGCATCCCCGCCGCCTGCAACGGCCTCGTCGGGCTGAAGCCGTCGCGCGGGCGGCTGCCGCTGGACGCGCACCTGCGCCGGATGCCGGTGGGCATCGTCGCCAACGGTGTGGTGACCCGTTCGGTGCGTGACACCGCGGCGTTCTATCGGGAGGCCGAACGCATTTGGCGTAACCCGAAGCTGGCGCCGATCGGGGACGTCACCGGGCCCGGCAGGCAGCGGCTGCGAATCGCCGTGCTGACCCGGTCGGTGCAACGCGACTGCAGCCCGCAGGTGCGCGAGCTGGCGCTGAAGTCGGCCGGCCTGCTCGAGGAGCTGGGGCACCGCGTCGAGCACCTCGAGGAACCCCCGGTGCCGGCCAGTTTCGTCGACGACTTCGTGCTGTATTGGGGTTTCTTGGCACTGGCCCAGGTCCGCACGGGGCGCCGAATGTTCGGCGCGACGTTCGACCGCAGCCGGCTGGACAGTCTGACGCTCGGTCTGGAGCGACACACCGCCCGCAACCTGCACCGACTGCCGCTGGCGATCCTGCGCCTGCGCCGAATCCGCAGGCGCACCGCAGAATTCTTCGGCACCTACGACGCGGTGCTGACCCCGACGCTCGCCGACGAGACGCCCCGCATCGGCTATCTGGCACCCAGCGACTACCACCAGGTCATCGAGCGACTGATCGACTGGGTCTCGTTCACCCCGCTGCAGAACGTCACCGGTGAGCCGGCGATCTCCTTGCCGTTGGCACAATCCGACGACGGCATGCCGGTGGGCATGATGTTGTCGACCGACACCGGGCAGGAGGCGCTGCTGCTCGAGCTGGCCTACGAACTCGAAGAGGCCCGACCGTGGGCCCGGATCCAATCCGCTTGATTGCCGGTCAATCGGAGCCGAGCTTGTCGAGCATCCGTTTGAATTCGCGCTGCTGAGGCTCGGTCAGCTTGGCCAGGATGCGGGCGTCGGCGGTCCGCACCGCGCCTTCGGCGCGCTTGAGCAGGGCGCGGCCCTGCCCGGTCAGCGTGGCGGGCAGCGCGCGGCCGCTGGACACCGACGTCGGGCGCGCCACGGCGCCAATGTCTTCCAGCTTGCGCAGCACCGTGTTCATCGCCTGCGGGGTGACCCCGGCCTGCCGGGACAGTTCGGCGCTCGACATCCCCGGCAGTATGGAAAGCATTCGCAGGCAGACGAATTCGGGCAACGTCAGGCCCAGCGGGCCCAGCACCGCCGAAACCTCCGGTCGCAACAGGCTCGCCACCCGGTACAACAGGTAACCAAGCGGGGCGTCTTCGGCCTGAACCATGTCAACCATCTTGACATATTTTGCCGGCCCGAAGGGGACGTTCGGGCGCGACGGGCTGATTGCCGGCCGGTCAACGGGGTAACCGACCAGCGCGACTCGTCACGCGCACCGTTAAAGGAGGTTCCCATGCCGAAGACCACGAAAGGCGGCAAGCCGAAGAAGGACGAATTGCCGAGCACTTTGCAGCGTTCGAACGCCAAAGCGCAACGCACGTTCGCGAAAACGCATGATGCGGCCGCCGACGAATACGGCAGCGAAGAGCGTGCCCACCGGGTGGCCTATTCCGCCCTCAAGCACAGTTTCGAAAAGGTCGGCGACCACTGGGAGCCCAAAGAAAAGAAGGGCCCGTCGGACGAGCGCGCCGAGAGCGGTGGCCCGCGAGCCTCGGGCGAGTCCGCGGAGGGCGTGAACGCCAACGCGAGCAAGAAGCACTTGCTGGATCTGGCCCGGCGACTCGACGTCCGGGGGAGGTCCACGATGAGCAAGGCGGAGCTGGTCGACGCGATCAAGAAGCACAATCGCCGGGTCCGCGGCCGCTGATACGCGCCACCGCACCGATGTGACCGAGACCGCACCCGGTGGCGTCGTTTAGGTCCGCGGCTTGCGGGCATCCCGACAGCCATGGTTGCCTCCACCACCCCCAGTCAGCTGCGTCAATGCCTAAGTGACGTCGACTTTCCGGCGAGCAAGCAGGATCTGCTCGACGCCGCCGATCGCAATGGCTGCGACCACGACACGGTCCGCGCCCTGCGCGGCATCCCGCCCGAGACCTACAACAACGCCGGCCAGGTCGCCGCGTCGGTTACCATCGCCGACGACCGTGACACCCAGGGCCGGGCCGCGGCGCATCGTATCCACACCAAGCCCGGGCTGGCCCAAAGCGCCAAGGACAATCCCGTCCAGAGCCCGATCGTCGACGAGCTCGGCGAGAACCGGGGCTCCTGAAGCCCCGCGCGCACTTCGTTGGGGCGCTAGAGAATCGGCCGGCCCCCGGTCACGGCGACCCGCGCGCCGGAGATGTAGCTCGCGTCGTCGGAGGCCAACAGCACATACACGGGGGCCAGCTCCGCGGGTTGCCCGGCGCGGCCCAGCGGTGTGTTGTCGCCGAACGATTCGACGCTGTCCGGCGGCATCGTGGAGGGAATCAGCGGTGTCCAGATCGGACCGGGCGCCACGCTGTTGACCCGAATCCCCTTGTCGCCCAGCAGCTGAGCGAGGCTGGCCGAAAAGTTCGCGATGGCGGCCTTGGTCGCCGCGTAGGGCGCCAGCGTGGGGTTGGGCGTATCGGAGTTGACCGACGAACTGCCGATGATCGAGGCGCCGGCCTTCATGTGCGGAACGGCAGCTTTGGCGAGGTGAAAGTATGCGCCGACGTTGAGCCGGAACGTGTAATCCCATTCCTTGTCGCCGATTTCGTCGAGGCTTTTGTGCATCATCTGGTACGCGGCATTGTTGACCAGGATGTCGATGCCGCCGAACTCTTCGACGGCACGATTTACCACGGCGCGGCAATGCGCGGCGTCGGACAGGTCGCCGGAAACCAGCTCGCATTTCCGCCCCGCATCCTCCACGTAGCGGGCGACGTCGCTGGCATCGTCGTCCTCATTGAGATAGGAGATCAACACGTCGGCGCCCTCCCGGGCGAAAGCGATCGCGACCGCGCGGCCGATGCCGCTGTCGCCGCCGGTGACGATCGCCTTTTTGCCGGCAAGCTTTCCCGAGCCCCGGTAGCTGTTTTCGCCGCAGTCGGGCACCGGGTTCATCTCGGCCTGCACGCCAGGAGGGGATTGTTGTTGAGGCGCAAAGCCCATCTGTTTCCTCTATTCGTGTCCAAATTGTTGCGAGCAAACAGCTCGCCGGTTTTACGGCTCGCGAGTTATCGGGCCGGCCGTGGGCACGTCGGGGTCGTCGTCGGCCGGGGGTTCGGGATCACGCCACTCCTCGGCGCGACTGGGCCGGTTACCCCGCAACGTGCCGTCCAACTCATGCTTGAGTTCGTCGTCCTCGCGCGGGCTGTGCTTGGAGCTTCCGCGTTCCATCGACGGCCCCTTTCGTTCTCGTCGGTTGCGTACCGCTCCGACTACCCGTCGGGGCGGGCGCTAATCGCTCGCGTTGCGACAGTGAGCCTGCGTGAATAGCGATACGGATGTTAAAAACTGATGCGAAAGATGCCGTCCAACAAACGAACTGATTTTCGCCAGCTAACCGGCGCTAATTGAATATTCAGCGGATACACATGTTTAGAGCGGAAGGCGAATGGCTATCTGCGAATCGTGTGTGTATTGCCCTTCCGGGGGGCGATTGTTCAACACGAAAGGAATGAGCAATGAAGGTCACCAAGAGGGCCATCAAGACTGCTGCCGCTGCCGGGGGTATAGCGGTGGCGAGCGTTTTCGCCGCGTCGACGGCCGCCGCCGCGCCGCCGAACATCCAAGGCTTCGGCACCAGCGAGCAACTCGTCGACGGGCCGCTGATCACCAACTACACGGTGAGCAACCTGCAGCCCAGCAATGTCACGATTCCCGGCTACACGCCCAAGGGGACGCTGTACCAGGCGGACGTCACCGCCCGGTCGGACGGCGGACTCGTGACCCCCATGGTCAATGACTTCATCGCCCGCGGCCCCAACGGCCAGAACTACCGGGTGATCGACAAGGTTGGGGTTCCCAACGGCCTTAACCCCGCGCCGATCCCGCAGGGGAGCGAGTCGACCGGAACGCTGTACTTCGACGTGACCGGCGCTCCGCCGAACGGCGTCGTCTACAACGACGGGATGCAAGACATCCTGATGTGGACGTCGAACGTGCAGGGTGGCTCGGCGCCTGGCGCCGCCCCGAACGCCAGCCCGGCACCGGGCGCTCCGCCCGCCCCGGCCCACACCTGATCCGGCTTGCGGATACCTCCCCGCGTCGCGTGCGACGCGGGGAGTTCCGCGTTTGGGAAAGAGTTGAATCGTGCGCGCTTGAATCGGGTACACCGCAACCATGAGTAACCCGGATCACAGGCCAGTCGAGATACGCGAACAGGCGAAGCGGAACGCCAAAGAGGCGCGGGCGACGATGGAGGAGCGGCGCAGCCGCCAGGAGGGCGGGGTCAGCGGCTGGGTCGCCGAGCGCGCCGGCGAATGGGATCTCAGCGGCCAGGACGAGACCACGCTGCAGCGGCAGAAATATCTGTGGAATGTGCTGGTGGACTACTGGTTTCGGATGGAAATCGACGGCTGGGAGAACATCCCGGCGCCACCGGCGCTGCTGGTGGGGATCCACTCCGGCGCTCCGTTCGTCTGGGACGCCTGGACCGTCGGGCTGCAATGGTGGCGGCGCTTCGGGCAGGAGCGTCCGCTGCACGGCACGGCGCATGACGCGTTGATGGCGATTCCGGTGATCGGCCGGTACTTCCGCTCGATGGGGGTGCTGCCGGCCGCCCCGGATGCGATTGCCACCGCCCTGGCCGAAGGTCGTGACGTGGCGCTGTGGCCCGGCGGTGAGGTGGACTCGCTGCGCCCCTGGACGGAGCGCGACCAGGCCAACCTCGCGGGCCGAAAGGGCTTCGTCAAGATGGCGATTCGGGCCGGTGTGCCGATCGTGCCGATCGCGACGGTTGGCGGCGCCGACGCGATGCCGGTGCTGATCCGCGGTGACAAGCTGTCGAAGGCCTTGCAGCTGGACCGCCTGCTGCGCCTCAAGGTGTTCCCGTTGGCGGTCTCACTGCCGTGGGGGATCGCGCCGGCGGCGCTGCCGCAGCTGCCGCTGCCGGCCAAGATCCGGACCCGGTTCATGCCGGCCGTCGAGCTCGACCACGACCCCGACCGGGCGGAGGACGACGCCTACGTCGAAGGCAAGTACCGCGAGGTGCAAAACGCCATCCAGGAGGGAATGGACGCGCTCGCGCGCAAGCGCGCGTTTCCACTCTTCGGCTGATCGGGAAACGGTTGGGGCGCAAACGGATTCACTGCGCCGGCGCCACTCCCATCGGGGACGTCGACTCGCTGATGATCCACTCCGGGTGCGGCGGGGTCGCCGCCATGTAGCCCACGCCGCGGACCGTGTCGACCATCGACTGATGGCGCGGCCCGAGCTTGGCGCGCAGCCGCCGGATGTGAACATCGACCGAACGGACGCGACCGTTGCAGTCGTAACCCCACGCTTCGTGCATCAGCCGGGTGCGGGTGAACGGCCGACCGGCATGCTGCACAAGGAAACTCAGCAATCTGAACTCGGTCTGCGTCAAGCTCAGGTCCTTGCCTTCCAGCGACCCGGTGAGGCTGGTCGGGTGCAGCAGCAGGGCACCGAATTTCAGGCTGCCGTCGATGGCGCTGCGCCGGTGGGCGATCGCCCGCCCCAGCCGTTCCTGCAACTCGTCCGCGTCCGCACCGGTCGGCATGACGTCATCGACGTTCCACTCGCCGTCGACCATGGCGTCGGCTCCCGACACGAGCGCGACCACCGCGGTGGCGGGGGCATCGGTCGTCAGGCGGCGGCAGGCGGTCTGCGCCGCCGCGAGGTCGTCGCGAGCATCGACGATGGCCACGTCGCCGGAATGGGCGGGACCGTGGCCGTCACCGGTGAGGGGCGCTCGCCGCATGATGCGCGCGAACGAGTTCAGGGGCGGCAGAGCGCGATCGAAGTCGTCCGCGTCGGTCAGCAGTAGCACGTCCAAGGACATCTCCGGAAAAAACTTCGTGTAGGTTCCCGGCCCGTAGGCACCTCAGGGAGATGTCTGCAAGCGCAGCGGTGATTACCCGCTCGGCGCGAAATTATGCAAACTGTGTTGAATTAGCCGCCGACTATGTCGGACCGGCTAACCGGGATCGATTGTCCTGTCCCGGAAAAAGTCGATGGGCCCGGTCCGTTTACACAGACCGGACCCATCCTCCCAGCAAGCTACTGATTGGCCTTCTGGCGCTGCTCAGCGGCCTCGGCGCCGCCGCGGGCCGCCTCGGCCTCGGCTTCCTTCTTCGCCGCGTCGCGCTGGGCTTCCGCCTTGTCCTGCTGGGCCTGGCCTTCGCGGGTGAGGTCGTCTTGACCCGTCACCGCACCAACGGCTTCCTTGGCCTTGCCCTTGACGTCCTCGACGACGCCCTTGACGGCTTCAGCAGGTCCCGAGTTGTTGTCCGCCATGGATCAGTTCCTCCTAGTAGGCGTACCTGAGCGATGCGCGCTCTCTGCCGATCGCCGTGGCGACCGGTCCGGTCATGCGGCGAGATTGGCCCTTGTTCTCAAGGCTGTGAAGTCCCCACCGCGATGGTGCGGATTCCCCCTCTCGGGCACCGTTCAAACATCCTGGATCGGCGGGTGAGGAAACCGCCGCGTCGGCGGCGTCACCTGGACCGATAGCCGCGAAAAGTCGTCGCAGTCGCCAACTCTGCGCATAATGCACCCCGCCGACGCCGCGTTGTGCTGCGATGAGGCAGGATGTGAAATGCCGTTCCGGAGAGGTCACCCCGGGATGGCACTCTCATGCGAGGAGCCTGATGACGGAGTCCAGGGAGCCCCACGCCGCGGCCCCGAAGCCGGAGGCGTCGGCACCGGAGAATGGATCAGCTGCCGGGCGGCCGCGACCGCGGCCCAAATACTCCAGGGTGCTGCTCAAGCTCGGTGGCGAGATGTTCGGCGGCGGCCAGGTTGGGCTCGATCCCGACGTGGTGGCGCGGGTGGCGCGGCAGATCGCCGAGGTGGTGCGCGACGGTGTCCAGGTGGCCGTCGTCATCGGCGGCGGCAACTTCTTTCGGGGCGCGCAACTGCAGCAGCGCGGCATGGAACGCACCCGTTCGGACTACATGGGCATGCTCGGCACGGTCATGAACAGCCTGGCGCTGCAGGACTTCCTGGAAAAGGAAGGGATCGTCACCCGCGTCCAAACCGCGATCACCATGGGACAGGTCGCCGAGCCCTACCTGCCGCTGCGCGCCGTCCGTCACCTGGAGAAGGGGCGTGTGGTGATCTTCGGGGCCGGCATGGGGCTGCCGTACTTCTCCACCGACACCACGGCCGCGCAGCGCGCGCTGGAGATCCGCGCGGACGTCGTCCTGATGGCCAAGGCGGTCGACGGGGTGTTCACCGAGGATCCGCGGGTGAACCCCGAAGCCGAGCTGATCGCCGCGATCAGTCACCGGGAGGTCATCGACCGGGGGCTGCGGGTGGCCGATGCCACCGCGTTCAGCCTGTGCATGGACAATGGCATGCCGATCCTGGTGTTCAACCTGCTGACCAATGGGAATATCGCCCGGGCGGTCGCCGGTGAGAAAATCGGGACACTGGTCACCACCTGAGGGGAAGAGCGAACGATGATTGACGAGGCTCTCTTCGACGCGGAAGAGAAAATGGAGAAGGCCGTAGCGGTCGCCCGTGACGACTTGTCAACCATTCGGACCGGTCGCGCCAACCCGGGCATGTTCTCCCGGATCGCCATCGACTATTACGGCGCCACCACCCCCATCACGCAGCTGGCCAGCATCAACGTCCCGGAGGCCCGGCTGGTCGTGATCAAGCCGTACGAAACCAGCCAGCTGGGCGCGATCGAAACTGCGATCCGCAACTCCGATCTGGGCGTCAACCCCACCAACGACGGCACCCTGATCCGGGTGGCGGTGCCGCAGCTCACCGAGGAGCGCCGCCGCGAGCTGGTCAAGCAGGCCAAGGGCAAGGGCGAGGATGCCAAGGTGTCGGTGCGCAACATCCGCCGCAAGGCGATGGAGGAATTGCACCGCATCCGCAAGGACGGCGAGGCCGGCGAGGACGAGGTCGGACGCGCCGAAAAGGACCTGGACAAGACGACGCATCAGTACATCACCCAGATCGAAGACCTGGTCAAGCACAAAGAAGGCGAGCTGCTGGAGGTCTAGCGGCCGCTCAGCAGCTAAGTTCACCCAGGTCCGTGGCAACCACCGGCGCAGCCAGCACGCCCGACGAGCCGGCGCGTGAGAGCAAGGACACCGGGCAGCAGCCGGCCACGAAGACGTCCCGCGCGGGGCGTGACCTGCGCGCGGCCATCGCGGTGGGCGCCGGCATCGGCGGCGTGCTCATCGTCACGCTGGTGTTCGCACCGCGGTTCTGGGTTGCCATCGTCGCGATCGCCATCCCGGTTGCCACCCATGAGGTGGTGCGACGGCTGCGCGAGGCCGGCTACGTCATCCCGCTGATCCCGTTGCTGATCGGCGGGCAGGCCACGATCTGGCTGACGTGGCCGTTCCACGCCGCCGGCGCCCTGGCCGGCTTCGGCGCCATGGTGGTGGTGTGCAACGTCTGGCGCCTGTTCATGCAGGACAACAGCAAGCGACCCGAGCCGTTCGCCGGCTCCCCGTCGGCAAACTATTTGCGCGACGCCTCCGCGACGGTGTTCCTGGCGGCGTGGGTGCCGCTGTTCGCCTCCTTCGGCGCCTTGCTCGTCTACCCCAAGGACGGCGCGGGCCGGGTGTTCTGCCTGATGGTCACCGTCGTCGCGTCCGACGTGGGCGGCTACGCCGTCGGCGTGCTGTTCGGCAAGCACCCGATGGTGCCCGCGATCAGCCCCAAGAAATCGTGGGAGGGATTCGCCGGCTCGCTGTTCTTCGGAATCACCGCGGCGATTTTGACGGCGACCTTCCTGGCCGGCAAGCCGGTGTGGATCGGCGCGGTGCTGGGCGTGATCCTGGTGCTGACCTGCACGCTTGGCGATCTGGTCGAGTCGCAGATCAAGCGCGACCTCGGGATCAAGGACATGGGCCGCCTGCTGCCCGGCCACGGCGGCCTGATGGACCGGCTCGACGGTGTGCTCCCGTCGGCGGTCGCCGCGTGGACGGTGCTGACGCTCGTGCCCTGAGGAGGGCCGATACTGGACTGGACATGGTCCAACAACTGGTCTTCACCGAACCCCGCCCCAGCAAGCCACCGCGGCACCTGGCCGACCTCGACGCGGACGGTCGCGCCGCGGCCGTCGCCGAGCTCGGCTTGCCGGGGTTCCGCGCCAAGCAGCTCGCAAATCAGTACTACGGCCGCCTGATCGCCGACCCCCATGAGATGACCGACCTGCCCGCGGCCGTGCGGGACCGGATCGCCGACGCGATGTTCCCGCACCTGCTGACGTCGGCCTCCGAGGTCACCTGCGACGCCGGGCAGACCCGAAAGACGTTGTGGCGCGGGACCGATGGGACGACCTTCGAGTCGGTGCTGATGCGTTACCCGCAACGCAACACCGTGTGCATCTCCTCGCAGGCCGGCTGCGGTATGGCCTGCCCATTCTGTGCGACCGGGCAGGGGGGCCTGACGCGCAACCTGTCGACCGCGGAGATCGCAGAACAGGTCCGCTGCGCCGCCCTGGCCCTGCGGGACGATTTCGGGGATCGGCTCTCCAACGTCGTGTTCATGGGCATGGGGGAGCCGCTGGCCAACTACGCGCGGGTGGTGGCCGCGCTGCGTCGCATCACCGAACCGCCGCCGCACGGCTTCGGCATCTCGGCCCGCTCCGTCACCGTCTCGACCGTCGGCCTGGCCCCGGCCATCCGCAAGCTGGCCGACGAGCGGCTCGGGGTGACGCTGGCGCTGTCGTTGCACGCGCCCGACGACGAGCTGCGCGACACGCTGGTGCCAGTCAACAACCGGTGGAAGATCACCGAGGCGCTCGACGCCGCCCGCTATTACGCCGACGTAACCGGCCGCCGGGTGTCGGTGGAGTATGCGCTGATCCGCGACGTCAACGACCAGCCGTGGCGGGCCGACCTGCTGGGCAAACGCCTGCACCGGGCGCTCGGCCCGCTGGTGCATGTGAACCTGATCCCGCTCAACCCGACGCCGGGCAGCGAGTGGGACGCCAGCCCCAAGGCGGCGGAGCGGGAGTTCGTCCGACGGGTGCGGGCCCACGGGGTGTCGTGCACGGTGCGGGACACCCGCGGCAGGGAGATCAGCGCCGCCTGCGGACAGCTGGCCGCCGAAGGCGGGTAGCTGGAGCGCGGGCGAATTAGCCGAAGCCTGCGGACAGCTGGCCGCCGAAGGCGGGTAGCTGGAGCGCGGGCGAATTGGCCGAAGCCTGCGGACAGCTGGCCGCCGAAGGCGGGTAGCTGGCTACCTGATCCAGCCGCGCCGGCGGCCCCACAGGTCGCGGACCAGGACGAAGAGCACCAACGCGGCGAACCCGATCAAGAACCAGTTCTCGACGTGGCCCACGTGGTTGCCGCGCAGCATCGCCAACAGGAACCCGAAGATGACCAGGCCGGTGATGTGCCAGGTGCGGTGATTGATCCTGCTCCAACCCCACGCCGCCGACGGCACCTCAACGGTGTCGACGCCGCTGAACTGTTCCACCTCGGTACTGGCCACGGTGCGTCCCTTTCGTCGCTTCTGCAGCGATTCTGGCATACCCGCGGCCGGGTCCCGCAGCCGTCGCACGCTCCGGTGGCGGGGCACAATGAGTGAGTGACAACCGCGACACCCGACGGCCGCCTGCGTGTGCTGGTGCTGGGCAGCACCGGCTCGATCGGCACCCAGGCGCTCGAGGTGATCGCGGCCCATCCCGACCGCTTCGAGGTGGTCGGGCTTGCGGCGGGCGGTTCGAACCTGGACACCTTGCTGCGGCAGCGCGCCGAGACCGGCGTCACCAACGTCGCCGTCGCCGACGAACGCGCGGCCCAGGCCGCCGACGTCCCCTACCGCGGCCCCGAGGCGGTGACCCGGCTGGTGCAAGACACCGAGGCCGACGTCGTCCTCAACGCGCTGGTCGGCGCGCTGGGCCTGCGGCCGACGCTGGCCGCGCTGGAATCGGGCGCCCGGCTGGCCCTGGCGAACAAGGAATCCCTGGTCGCCGGCGGCCCGCTGGTCCTCCAGGCGGCGCGGCCGGGTCAGATCGTGCCCGTCGACTCCGAGCACTCCGCCCTGGCCCAGTGCCTGCGCGGCGGCACCCCCGACGAGGTCGCCAAGCTGGTGCTGACGGCCTCCGGCGGGCCGTTCCGGGGCTGGACCGCCGCCCAGCTCGAGGCCGTCACCCCGGAGCAGGCCGGCGCCCACCCCACCTGGTCGATGGGCCCGATGAACACCCTGAACTCGGCATCGCTGGTCAACAAGGGCCTCGAACTGATCGAGACGCACCTGCTGTTCGGCATCGACTACGACCGCATCGAGGTCGTCGTGCACCCCCAGTCGATTGTTCATTCGATGGTCACCTTCATCGACGGCTCGACCATCGCCCAGGCCAGCCCCCCGGACATGAAGCTGCCCATCTCGTTGGCCCTGGGCTGGCCGGCGCGGGTTCCCGGCGTGGCCCCGCCGTGCGACTTCAGCACCGCCTCTAGCTGGGAATTCGAGCCGCTGGACGGCGACGTTTTCCCCGCCGTCGAGCTGGCCCGGTACGCCGGCCAGACGGGCGGCTGCATGACCGCCGTGTACAACGCGGCCAACGAAGAAGCCGCCGAGGCGTTCCTGCAAGGCCGCGTCGGGTTCCCGGCCATCGTCAAAACCATCGCCGACGTGCTGCACGCCGCAGACCAATGGGCGGTTTCACCCGCTAACGTGGATGAGGTACTAGACGCGCAGCGCTGGGCTAAGGAGAAGGCCAGGCGCCAAATCGATCGAGTCGCACACGCACGGCCCACCGAGGCCTCCGTCAACGCCTCCGGAATGGTGTGAGAAAGGTCCTGCAGCGGAGATGATGTTCGTTATCGGCATTGTGCTGTTCGCGCTCGCCATCCTGATCTCGGTGGCCCTGCACGAGTGCGGCCACATGTGGGTCGCCCGCGCCACCGGCATGAAGGTCCGCCGCTACTTCGTCGGGTTCGGGCCCACGCTGTGGTCGACGCGGCGCGGCGAGACCGAATACGGCCTCAAAGCCGTGCCGCTGGGCGGCTTCTGCGACATCGCCGGCATGACCTCGGTCGAGGAACTGGCGCCCGACGAAACCGACCGCGCGATGTACAAGCAGGACGTCTGGAAGCGCGTCGCGGTGCTCTTCGCCGGTCCGGCGATGAACTTCGTCATCTGCCTGGTCCTGCTTTACGGCATAGCCCTGGTCTGGGGGTTGCCCAACCTGCACCCGCCGACAAGAGCGGTGGTCGGTGAAACCGCTTGTGTCGCACCGGAAACCGCCCCTGGGAAGATCGCCGACTGCACCGGTCCCGGGCCGGCCGCGCTGGCCGGGATCCGCGCCGGAGACGTGGTGGTCAAGGTCGGCGACACCCCGGTGTCGACGTTCGAGGAGATGGCCGCCGCGATCCGCAAGATGCACGGCACCGTCCCGGTCGTCGTCGAGCGGGGCGGCACCACGATCACCACCCAGGTCGACGTCACGCCCACCCAGCGCTACCTGAGCACGGGGGCGAGCGGGCAGGGCGCTCAGCCGACACCCTCGACGGTCGGGGCCATCGGCGTCGCCGCCGTGAAGACCCCGCCGACGCGCTACAACGCGTTATCGGCGATACCGGCGACGGTCGCCTTCAGCTGGTCGCTGACCGGCGAGGTGGGCAAGGCCCTGGTCACCATTCCCACCAAGGTGGGTGCCCTGGTGCACGCCATCGGCGGCGGGCAGCGTGACCCGCAGACCCCGATGAGCGTGGTCGGCGCCAGCATCATCGGCGGCGACACCGTCGACCACGGGCTCTGGGTGGCGTTCTGGTTCTTCCTGGCCCAGCTGAACCTCATCCTGGGCGCGATCAACCTGGTGCCGCTGCTGCCGTTCGACGGCGGCCACATCGCCATCGCGGTGTTCGAAAAGATCCGCAACCTCGTCCGGTCGGCGCGCGGCATGGTCGCGGCCGCACCGGTGAACTACCTCAAGCTGATGCCCGCCACCTACGTGGTGCTGGTGTTCGTGGTCGGGTACATGTTGCTGACCGTGACCGCTGATCTGGTCAACCCGATCAGGCTCTTCCAATAGCTAAGGAACCACAACAGTGACCGTTGGCCTGGGCATGCCGGACGCTCCGGCGCCCACGCTCGCCCCCCGCCGTAAGACGCGCCAGCTCATGGTCCGCGACGTCGGCGTGGGCAGCGACCATCCGATTTCGGTGCAGTCCATGTGCACCACCAAAACCCACGACGTCAACACGACGCTGCAGCAGATCGCGGAGCTGACCGCGGCCGGCTGCGACATCGTCCGGGTGGCCTGCCCTCGTCAGGAGGATGCCGACGCGCTCGCCGAGATCGCGCGGCACAGCCAGATCCCGGTGATCGCGGATATCCACTTCCAGCCGAAGTACATCTTCGCCGCCATCGACGCCGGGTGCGCCGCGGTGCGGGTGAACCCCGGCAACATCAAGGAGTTCGACGGTCGGGTCGGCGAGGTCGCCAAGGCCGCGGCGGCGGCCGGGATCCCGATCCGCATCGGCGTCAACGCCGGCTCGCTGGACAAGCGGTTCATGGAGAAGTACGGCAAGGCCACCCCGGAGGCGCTGGTCGAGTCCGCGCTGTGGGAGGCCTCGCTGTTCGAGGAGCACGGCTTCGGCGACATCAAGATCAGCGTCAAGCACAACGACCCCGTCGTGATGGTCGCCGCGTACGAGCAGCTGGCCGCGCAATGCGACTACCCGCTGCACCTCGGGGTGACCGAGGCCGGTCCGGCCTTCCAGGGCACCATCAAGTCCGCGGTCGCCTTCGGCGCGCTGCTGTCGCGGGGGATCGGCGACACGATCCGGGTGTCGCTGTCGGCGCCGCCGGTCGAAGAGGTCAAGGTCGGCATCCAGATCCTCGAGTCGCTGAACCTGCGGCCGCGGGGGCTCGAGATCGTGTCCTGCCCGTCCTGCGGCCGCGCGCAGGTCGACGTCTACACCCTGGCCAACGAGGTCACCGCCGGGCTGGACGGTCTCGACGTGCCGCTGCGGGTCGCCGTGATGGGCTGCGTGGTGAACGGCCCCGGCGAGGCCCGCGAGGCCGACCTGGGCGTCGCGTCGGGAAATGGCAAGGGGCAGATCTTCGTTCGCGGCGAGGTGATCAAGACCGTGCCCGAGGCGCAGATCGTCGAGACGCTCATCGAGGAGGCGATGCGGTTGGCCTCGGAGATGGGTACCGATCACGGTCCTGACACAACATCCAGCGGTTCGCCGATCGTGACCGTAAGCTGATGGGGGCCGGTTCCCTGTTGCCGGTCCTTTAGTTCGCAGCACAGAGAGTTCGCCAGATGTCGGCTCCGCCCCTCTTCCGCCTTGTCGGTGAGCGACGGGTGTCGGTGGTGCGCGACGCCGCCGCCGTCTGGCGGGTGTTCGACGAGGACCCGGTCGGTTCGTGCATGGTCGCGGCCCGGGTGGCGGACCACGGGATCGATCCCAACTCCATCGGCGGCGAGCTGTGGACCGTGCGCGGGGCGCATGAGTCGCTGTGCTTCGCCGGCGCCAATCTGATCCCGCTGCGCGGCGCCGCGGCGGACATGGACGCCTTCGCCGACGAGGCGATGAGCGGAACGCGCCGCTGTTCGTCCCTGGTGGGCAGGGCCGATCTGGTGATGCGGATGTGGGAGCGGCTGGAGTCGGCGTGGGGCCCGGCCCGGGACGTGCGCGACCACCAGCCGCTGCTGGCGCTGTCGCGCCACCCCAATTGCGACATCGACGCCGGCGTGCGACAGGTGCGGCCGGACGAGCTGGACGCCTACCTGGTGGCTGCCGTGGACATGTTCATTGGCGAGGTGGGTGTCGACCCCCGCATCGGCGACGGCGGTCGGGGCTACCGGCGCCGGGTGGCCAGCCTGATCGCGGCCGGCCGCGCGTGGGCCCGCTTCGAGCAGGGCCAGGTCGTCTTCAAGGCCGAGGTGGGCTCGCAGTCGCCGGGCGTCGGCCAGATACAGGGGGTCTGGGTGCACCCCGAGTGGCGGGGCCTGGGCCTCGGTACCGCCGGCACCGCGACGGTGGCCGCGGTGATCGTCGGCAGCGGGCGCACCGCCAGCCTCTACGTGAACAACTTCAACACCGTGGCTCGCGCCGCTTACGCCCGGGTCGGCTTCGCCGAGGTGGGCACTTTCGCGACGGTGTTGCTCGACTGAGCCGCTCGCCGCGCTCGCGACCGTAACGTGGTGGCGATTTTTGGCCGCCTTTTTCGCCGTGGCGTTACGAGCGCGGGCATAACGGTTGCATCTCGGTGTGTCGGCGCCGGTGCAACAGCCGGGCTTCATAACATCTGTACCAATGGTCACAAAAACCCCACTGGTAATCGTGGCGGCCGGATTGCTGCTCGCGGCCGTCGCGACGTCCGGGTGCACGCCGCGGCCCGACGGCCCCGGCCCGGCCGCCGAGAAGTTCTTCGCCGCCCTGGCGATCGGCGACACCGCCACCGCCGCCCAACTCAGCGACAACCCCAACGAGGCACGCGAAGCGCTCAACGCGGCGTGGGCGGGGCTGCAGGCGAGGCATCTCGACACGCAGATCCTCAACGCCAAGTACGCCGAGGACACCGGCACCGTCGGCTACCGCTTCACCTGGCACCTCCCCAAAAACCGGACCTGGACCTACGACGGCCAGCTGAAGATGGCGCGCGACGAAGGCCGCTGGGAGGTCCGGTGGACCCCCACCGGGCTGCACCCCAAACTGGGCGAGCACCAGACCTTCGCGTTGCGGGCCGACGCGCCGCGGCGCGCCTCGGTCAACGAGCTCGGCGGCACCGACGTGCTGGTGCCCGGCTACCTGTACCACTACACGCTGGACGCCACCCAGGCCGGATCCGGCGCCGCGCTGATCGGGACGGCGCACGCGATCGTGGACGTCCTGCATCCCTTCAACGGCACGCTGAACGATCCGCAATTGCTCGCCGAGCAGGCCAGCTCGGCGACCCAGCCGGTGGACCTGGTGACGCTGCATCCCGACGACAACGACAAGGTTTTCCCGGCCATCGGCCGGCTGCCCGGCGTCGTCGTCACGCCCCAGCCCGAGATCCTGCCGACCGACCCGCATTTCGCCCCGGCGGTGATGGCCGAGGTGAAGAAGGCCGTCGTCGACCAGCTCGACGGCGAGGCGGGCTGGCGGGTGGTCAGCGTCAACCAGAACGGCGTCGAAGTCGAGGTGCTGCACGAGGTGGCGGGTTCACCGGCGCCGTCGATCTCGATCACGCTGGACCGGGTGGTGCAGAACGCCGCCCAGCGGGCGGTGGACACCCGCGGCGGCAAGGCGATGATGGTCGTGATCAAGCCGTCGACGGGGGAGATCCTGGCGATCGCGCAGAACGGGGGCGCCGACGCGGACGGCCTGGTCGCCACCACCGGCCTGTTCCCGCCGGGGTCGACGTTCAAGATGGTGACCGCGGGCGCCGCCGTCGACCGCGACATGGCCACCCCGAACACCATGCTGGGCTGCCCGGGCCATCTCGACATCGGGCACCGCACCATCCCCAACTACGGCGGCTTCGACCTCGGCGTGGTGCCGATGTCGCGGGCGTTCGCCAGCTCCTGCAACACCACCTTCGCCGAGCTCAGCAGCAGAATGCCGCCCCGGGGCCTGACGCAGGCCGCCAGCAGGTACGGCATCGGGCTGGACTATCAGGTGGACGGCATCACCACGGTGACCGGGTCGGTGCCCCCGACGGTCGACCTCGCCGAGCGCACCGAAGACGGCTTCGGCCAGGGCAAGGTGCTGGCCAGCCCGTTCGGCATGGCCCTGGTCGCGGCGACCGTCGCCGCCGGAAAGACGCCGACGCCGCAGCTCATCGCGGGCCGGCCGACCGCGGTGCAGGGTGACACCACGCCGATCAGCCCGAAGATGGTGGACGCGCTGCGCCCGATGATGCGGCTGGTGGTGACCAACGGCACCGCCAAGGAGATCGCCGGCTGCGGGGCCGTCTACGGGAAGACCGGGGAGGCCGAGTTCCCGGGCGGATCGCATTCCTGGTTCGCCGGGTACCGCGGCGACCTGGCGTTCGCGTCGCTGATCGTCGGGGGCGGCAGCTCGGAATACGCGGTCCGGATGACCAAGGTGATGTTCGAGTCGCTGCCGCCCGACTTCCTGGCCTGACACGGGGCGGCCGCTCAGCGGTAAATTGCGAACATGACGGATCCCGGCGACATGGTGGCTCCGGTATCACTGCGGGTCTCCGACGCCGACCGCAACGGCACGATGCGGCGACTGCACAACGCCGTTGCGCTCGGGCTGATCGATATCGACGAGTTCGAGCAGCGCTCGTCGCAGGTGTCCTACGCCCGCACCCGGGATGAGCTGGACGGGCTGGTCGGCGACCTGCCCGGGCCGGGCGCCATCGTCACCTCGGCGGCCGACCGGGTGGAGCTGCGCGGCTGGGCCGGCTCGCTGAAACGCCACGGCGAGTGGACGGTGCCCACCCGACTGGCGCTGGTTCGCCGGCTGGGCTCCATCGAACTCGACCTCACCAGGGCGCGGTTCGCGGGCCCGGTGGTCGTCATCGAACTCGACATGCGAGGCGGCTCGGTGGACATCCGGCTGCCCGACGGCGCGAGCGCGTCGATCGACGACGTCCAGGTCTACGTGGGCAGCGCCCGCGACCGCCGCAAGGACGCGCCCGGCGAGGGACGGCCGCACGTGATCCTGACCGGGCGGGTGGTGTGCGGCTCGGTGACCATCCGGGGACCGCGGCGCTCGCTGATCCGCGGCCGCCTCGACGGCCCGCATCGTGGCCGACCGCGCGGTTAAGCTGGTCGGCATGCCTGCTCGCACCGCGCTTTCCCCCGGAGAGTTGTCCCCGACTCTGCCGGTGCCCGGCCGCATCCCCCGCCCGGAATACGCCTGGAAGTCCAGCGTGCGCGAGGGCAGCGAGCCGTGGGTGCAGACGCCGGAGGTGATCGAGAAGATGCGGGTCGCCGGCCGGATCGCGGCCGGCGCGCTGGCCGAGGCGGGCAAAGCCGTGGCGCCCGGGGTGACGACCGACGAACTGGACCGGATCGCCCACGAGTACATGATCGACCACGGCGCCTACCCATCGACCCTGGGCTACAAGGGCTTCCCGAAGTCGTGCTGCACGTCGCTCAACGAGGTCATCTGCCACGGCATCCCCGACTCGACGGTGATCGCCGACGGCGACATCGTCAACATCGACGTCACGGCCTACATCGACGGGGTGCACGGTGACACCAACGCGACGTTCCTCGCCGGCGACGTATCCGAGGAGCACCGGCTGCTCGTGGAGCGCACCCGGGAGGCCACGATGCGCGCGATCAACGCCGTCAAGCCGGGACGGGCGCTTTCGGTGGTCGGCCGCGTCATCGAGGCCTACGCGAATCGGTTCGGCTACAACGTGGTTCGCGACTTCACCGGTCACGGCATCGGCACCACGTTCCACAACGGCCTGGTGGTGCTGCACTACGACCAGCCGTCGGTGACGACGATCATGCAGCCGGGCATGACGTTCACCATCGAACCGATGATCAACCTCGGCAGCCTGGACTACGAGATCTGGGACGACGGCTGGACCGTGGTCACCAAGGACCGCAAGTGGACCGCGCAGTTCGAGCACACCCTGCTGGTGACCGACACCGGCGTCGAGATCCTCACCTCCATTTGAGCAAAGCCGTGAACCCGTGAGCGGGGCGCTGCTGGTCGCCGGCACCAGCTCCGACGCCGGGAAATCGGTGGTCGTCGCGGGCCTGTGCCGGTTGTTGGCGCGGCGCGGCGTTCGGGTGGCGCCGTTCAAGGCGCAGAACATGTCCAACAATTCCGTGGTCACCATCGAAGGTGGGGAGATCGGCCGGGCCCAGGCGTTTCAGGCGCGGGCGGCGGGGCTGGAGCCCAGCGTGCGGTTCAATCCGATCCTGCTCAAACCGGGCAGCGATCGGGCGTCGCAGCTGGTGATACGGGGACAGGTCGCCGACTCGGTCACGGCGGCAAGCTATGTCACGCATCGGGATCGCCTCGCGGGGATCGTCGCGGACGAATTTTCCAGTCTGCGTGCCGAATTCGACGCCGTCATCTGCGAAGGCGCGGGCTCGCCCGCCGAAATCAATTTGCGTGCCACGGATTTGGCCAACATGGGCCTGGCCAGGGCCGCGGACCTGCCGGTGGTCCTGGTCGGTGACATCGACCGCGGCGGGCTGCTCGCCCACCTGTTCGGGACGGTCGCCGTGCTCGACCCCGACGACCAGGCGCTGATCGCCGGTTTCGTGGTCAACAAGTTTCGCGGCGACCCCGCACTCCTGGAGCCCGGACTGCGGCAGCTGCAGGCGATGACCGGACGCCCGACCTACGGGGTGCTGCCGTACGCGGACGAGCTGTGGCTGGACGCGGAGGACTCCCTGTCGGTGGTCGCCCACCGCGTCATCGGCGCTCCGGCGCCGCCGCGCGGACGCGACTGGCTGCGGGTGGCCGCGATCCGGCTGCCGCGGATCTCCAACTCCACCGACGTCGAGGCGCTGGCGTGCGAACCGGGCGTCGTCGTGCGCTGGACCGCCGACCCGGCCGACCTGGCCGACACCGACCTGATCGTGATCCCGGGGAGCAAATCCACCGTCGCCGACCTGGCCTGGCTGCGCGAGGGCGGCCTGGCCGACGCGGTCACCGCGCACGCCGCGGCCGGCAAACCGGTGCTGGGAATCTGCGGGGGCTTCCAAATGCTCTGCCGGCGCATCGACGACACCGTGGAGTCCAAGGCGGGCGAAGTCGCCGGGCTCGGGCTGCTGGATGCGGACATCGCCTTCGGCGATGCCAAGGTGCTGCGCCGCTGGCCACCGCCGCTTGCCGGCTACGAAATCCATCACGGCCGGGTGTCGCGCTGCGCCGAGGAGAGCTGGTTCGGCGCGGAGGGCGGCCGCGACTGCGAACCGCACGGCCTCGCCCGCGGCGCCGTCTTCGGCACCCACTGGCATGGCCTGCTCGACAACGACGACTTCCGCCGCGCATGGCTTACCCGCGTCGCGGCCGCGGCGGGCCGTGGCGGGTTCGTCGCCGCCCACACCAACGTCTCCGCGCGACGCGACGCTCAGCTCGACACGGTCGCCGATCTGCTGGCTGACCACCTGGACGTCGACGCGGTTCTCGGCCTGCTCGACGGTCCGCCGCCACGCCGACCGCATATCGCAACTCACTTGCGGCCGTAGGCCATTCACGGGTATGCGCACGCACGGCCATCCAATTTACGGCGACGCAAAACCCGTTGGCGCGCACGGAATTCGACAAATCCTCGCGCATGCATGCCGATCCGCTGTAGCGTGCGTAGATGCCCTCAATGATGACCACGCTCGACGGGTTCCCCGTCCCGGTAGCGGTGGCTGGTCCCGAGCAGGGCGTCGTGGTGGTCATCCTGGGGGACGAGGAACGAGTTCCCGCCGCGTACGACGCGGTTTGCGAGCGTCTGCACACGGCATCGCTGCGGACCGTCGTCGTCGGCCTGGACGCGCGCCTGACCCCCAAATCGGTGATCGGCATCCTCGACGCACTGGGGATCGGGTGGGCCGTGGTGGTGGGCGACCGCGCCGGCGGCGACTTGGCCTGGGAATTGGCGGCGACGAAGCTGGGCCGGTTCGTCGGCCTGGTCGTCATCGACCGCGGGCACCCGCGGGCCGCCGACCGCGACGGCGTGGTGCGCGACGACCACTGCCCGCCGGTGGAGATCGGCACCACCGTGCTGGTCAGCTCCCCGGCGGCGCGCGCGGTGGCCCGCGCGAGCCAGCAGTACGTCTACGCGGAATACCGCGTGGTGCACCTGGGCAGGCGCACGGTGCAGGAGTCGACGGCACAGCTGGCCGCCGAGATCGTGTTGCGCACCAGCACCTGGTAAGCCGATTCGGCGCGCCGAAACATTCACTCGCACAAGCGCATTGATTATCGCTCGGCTGTGGGCGGCGCCGGTCGCGCCTGGGCGGTACCGTGTCGAACGGAGCCCGCGGCGCCTGTGCTGAGCGGTCGCTCGACGAGGATCGGGAAAGGACGCGCGGTTGTGAACGCCCCTGGCCGCCCGGTGGTGGGCCTGACCTGCTACCTGGAGCGGATCCGGACCGGGATCTGGGACATGCCCGCGGGCTACCTGCCCGCCGACTACTTCCAGGGCGTCGTCATTGCCGGTGGGGCTGCGGTGTTGCTGCCACCCCAACCGGCGGATCCCCAGACCGTCGCTCCCGTCCTGGACGGCCTGCACGCCCTGGTGATCACCGGTGGCTACGACCTGGACCCCGCCGGGTATGGCCAGCAACCGCATCCGACCACCGATCAACCGCGCGCCGACCGCGACGCCTGGGAGTTCGCGTTGTTACGCGGCGCGCTGGACCGGGGTTTGCCGGTGCTGGGCATCTGTCGCGGCGCGCAGGTGCTCAACGTGGCGCTCGGCGGCACGCTGCACCAGCACCTACCCGATGTCCTCGGCCACGACGGGCACCGGGCGGGCAACGGCGTGTTCACCACGCTGCCGGTGCGCACCGTTGCGGGCAGCCGGCTGGCCGCCCTGCTGGGGGAGTCCACCACCGCGCAGTGCTATCACCATCAGGCGATCGACAAAGTCGGCGAGGGCCTCATCGTCAGCGCCCGGGATTCCGACGGCGTGGTCGAGGCGCTGGAGCTGCCCGGGGACGGCTTTGTCCTTGCGGTGCAATGGCATCCGGAACAGTCCCTGGACGACATGCGCCTTTTCGCCGCGATCGTGGACGCCGCGCGCGCTTATGCGAGCGCGCGAGCCGAGCGCCGCTAAGCGACCGTCCCGGGGCAGACGGCCAGCGGCGCCGCGGCGGCCGCCCACGCTCGCGGTACCGATAACCCTCCGACGCACGTCGCGCGGCCGACCGCCACGGGGATCGTCGCGGCTCGCGCCACGCGGCGATTGGGCAGCAGGCACTGCAGGGCCGCCGCCTTGTTGAGCGAATTCAGTTGGGCGATCGCGACATCCGACGGCGCCGTCAGAGAGCTCAGTTTCGAGAGCGGGCCGGTCACCGGCGCGAGGGAGACGTCGAACGTGGCCAGCGGAGTCGAGGACAACGCCCGCAGCGCGCCGGGGGCGGCGGCGATCAATTGCCGGCCGGCCTCGACGACCTGCGGCGCCGAATCCAGCGTCCACGTGCCTTGGGCCGGGCGGCCGGGCGGCAAGGTGAACGGGGTGAGGGCCGCGGCGTTCGCCGACGCCTCGGCGTAGGCGTACATGGCCGCGGCGCCCCGGGCCCACATCCGTTCGTACTCGGCCTCGGTGTCCGCGATCGCGGGAGCGGCCAGGCCCAAGGGGTTCGCCAGGATCAGCGACCCGAGCAGCACGCGGTTGGCGGCGATCGACGGCGGCGGCACCGTCGCCGCCAACGCCGCCTCGTGCGCGCTCGCCGCCGCGGCGGCCTGGGTGGCCGCCTGCTCGGCCCGTATCGCCGTGGCGCTGAGCCACTCGACATAGGGCGCCGCGCCGTCCGGCGCGGGTGCCGGCCCCTCCCAGCCGGCCACCAGCTTCGAGGTGACCGCCCGGTAATCCGCGACCGCGGTGTGCAGCCGAGTGGCCAGCCGGGCCCAGGCGGCCGCGGCTTCGGTCAGTGACCCCGGGCCGGGGCCGTCGTGGAGTTGGCCGGAAACGATTTCGGGAGGGAGCGTGGTGAAATTCATAGCTATCTCTGCCTAACGACGGCGCTCTGAGCCCGGGAACACGGACTCTTCTGTTGGGACGTAGGCACGGGGGTTACAGGCCTACTTGCAACTGCGGCAGTGCAACGACGGCGGCTGCCGCGGGATGTCGAACCCTCAGCAGCGAGCGACGCAGAGTTGCGTCAATAGATCTTGGTGGTGTGCCACGGCCCCCGGGGCGCGCGACGGCGGGCGGGGTGGCCGAAACGCCGCCGCCGCGAACGGTAACGGCGACCCGATTGACGGTGGTGAGGAGCGCGCCCACGTCGGCGGCCGATCCCGTGTCATCCACGCATTCTTGGTGGTGCTGTGATGCGTCGGCGCGGAGTCGGATGAAAAGTGTTGTGCCGCAAAGCTCGCGTCGCGCGAATGCGCCCGCGCCGGGTCAATCCCGGCATGCGTCGCTTCCTGCACGGCGAGATGCGGTGGGCCGACGCCGGCGACGGCGGTCCCGCGCGACGCCCAGCCCGCGGTCATCGCGCAGAACACGCAGAGCGCCGCGAGGATCGCGATGGCTGACCGCCATCGCCGATCTCTAGGGGCGCCTCCGACTGTCACAGTGGCCCGAATTTACAACACGAGGCTTGGCGGCCACGGCGTGCGAGCTGTGAAAACGATCAAAGTCCGGTGTGGGTGTCACGATCGCCCGAGCTAGCCGGCTCCAGGGTGAAATCGGCGACTGGCCCATCGGTCAATCGCGGCGCACCGGCTTCGTCGCGGCCAACGCCCGCTCGTACGCGTCGGCGGCCGCGGCGACGCGGGCGGCGGTTTGCTCGGCCAACTCGGCGGTGGCGCGCAGCCACGTTATGTAGGGCGCCGTCGTGGCGCCCATCTGCACGGCTCCGGGTCCACGCACCCCGTCCAGCAACCCCGCGGTGATGAGGTACTTGGTCGCGGTGTCGCGGAGACGGTCCGCCAGCCGTTGCCAGATGGCCGCGGCGGCCAACAGTGATCCGGGGCCGGGGCCCGAAAACGTTCGCGCGGTGTCGATCTGCGGGGGTAGCGTCCCGTAATCCATGGCTATCTACGCCTCGGGCGGGTCGGCACCCAACCGGGGCGCGTGACGGGGTGGGCGGCAAACATGACTTCCTTGGTTTGGGTGGCGACCGACATTCATCATCGGTGCTGGAGGTGACCCGCGCAGGCCGGGCGGCTCGGGCCTGCCCGGCTAACGCGGTCGGCTTTTCGCCGGCGCACGGCGCGCCGGGGCCGAAAATGACTAGTGGGTCTCGGCGCCGCTCAGCGGCGGGACACGCAGAAAATGGTCAAAATGTCTTGAGCCGCAAGGACCGCCGAGGGCGCGCGCGGCGAGCATGCCTCGATGGGCGGTTGCGCTCCCGTGGCCGACGCGGACGACGACAACGTCCAAGCCCATCGCGGCACCGACAGCGAAAAGGTCGTCGGCCGATCGCGCTTCAGTCCCGCGCTCTTGAAGGCCTTGTCGTCGTCGAGGGCGGAGCCGAAGTCCGGGTGGGGCTGGGGCGCCGAGCTAACCCCGGATGGGGCCGTCGCGGTCGCGGCGGCCGGCACCGCGCCGTGCTGGGATGACCCGGCCTGCGTCCCGACCTGCAACGCCCAGAACCCGAAGGCAGCGGCGAAAAGGGACAGTGCGGCAAATACGGCCACCGCCGTGTGGCGTCGTGGCGAATGTGAAGATCTGCCTGTTCCGCGGAAAGTCACAGTGCTGCCACCGTAACAGCGGGCGCGAGCGGGCAGCCCGGCGAGCCTCCTTTGAAAATGCTTAAAGGTAGCGCAATTTCGGCTGTGACAGCGTCACCGGGACGGTCTGGCGGCGACTAATGCTCGGCCGCAGGGGATCTCAAGGCGATGAGGGGGATCGCCATCTCGGCGGGTGTCCCCGCGCCGTGAAAACCTATGAGGCGGGCCGATTCCGCCGGCTCGTGCCCCGTTGCCAGCACGGCGGTGTCGCCGGTGCAGACGGCGACGATATCACCGATTCGCCGCAGGTGCGCGGGGCTGACCGGCCCGAACATCCCGGTGGCCACGGCTTCCTCGCGGCTGTAGATCAACGCCCGCCCGTCGAGCACTTCGCTCCAGGCGGCGTGCACATCCGCCGCCGCGCCCTGCTCGGTGTGCAGGTAACGCACCCGCGGCTCACCGGCGACCACGCGGATCCCCGCGCCCAGTCGCGGGTCGGTGTCGAGGTCGACGCGCGCGCCGGGTGGAACGTTGAAGCCGCCGTGGTCGGCGGTCACCAGCAGCGCCGCGGTCGGGGGCAGCGCCTCGACCAGCCGGGTCAGGAGCGCGTCGACCTGGGCCGCGGCGTCGTGCCATTGGGATGACCCGACGCCGAACGCGTGGGCCGCGGTGTCCAGGGCGGCGGTGTAGCCGTAGACCAGTCCGGGCGCCGCACGCAGCTCGTCGGCGACCCGCTGCGCGGTGTCGTCCGTCGGCTGGACCGGGCGGAATTCGGCGCCCCGGTAGGCCGCGTCGGTCAGCCCGCTACCCATGAACGCGGCCGGCAGGACGGCCCGCGCGCTGACTCCCGCCTGGTTGAGCCGACCGAACCAGGTCGGTAGCGGCTGCCACTCGCTGTGCGGTGGGTCATCGCGCCACAGGATGTGGTTGATCACCCGATCCGAGCCGGGAACGTTGAGCGTGAAGCCCAGGATCCCGTGCTCGCCGGGCTGCGCCCCGGTGCCCATCGACACCAGGCTGGTCGGGGTGGTCGACGGAAACGTGCAGGTGAGCTCCGTGAGGCGGCCCACCTGGCCCGCGGCCACGGCGGCGAGCAGCGGCGCGCTGCCGGCCAGCTCGCCGAGCAGGCGCCATCCCAGGCCGTCGACCAGCACCACCGCGACGCGATCAACCTGGTCGGCGCCGACCCAATCGGCCAGGCCCAACTTGTCGACGGCGTCCGGCGCGCCGAGCAGCGCGCCGGCGGCGGGCAGCACGTCGCACAGGGAACCAGGCACGGGGGCAAGTCTGGCACGAGCCGGCCCGTGAAGTCGGCGACCCGGCATGGCCGTGCCCGCGATCGCCGCTAGACGCGCGCCAGTCGCTCGCTCGTCACGCGCAGCTGGCGATCGGTTCCGTCGGCGAGGGCACGGACCTGCCGCGGGGAGAGCCGGCCGCAGAGCCGCCCCCAGTGCAACGCGACCTCGTCGCCGGCGGCCACGTCGGGCACCGCGCTGTACCCGTCGGTCCAGACGTCGAACGACCGCGGCGACGGTTCCGACAGCACGAGCGCTCCACCGTCGAGCACCAGTTGCCGGCACCGCACCTCGATCCGGTCGTGGTCGCGGCGCAGCACGGTCCCCCAGGTGATGCGGCAGTTGTCGAGGACGGTCAGCGGGTGTTCGTCCATACCGCGGCCCAGGAACCGCGTCCATGGGTACACGCCGAACACGTGGAAGCTGTGATTGGCGGCGGCCTCGCGGGCGAGGTCCGGCGTCAGATGTGACCAGTAGCGGCCCGCCTGCGGGCCGATGATCGCGAGCAACGCGTCGAAGAAGCGTTGCGGGTTCAGGTCGGCCCCGACGCCGCCGCCCAGCCAGTACGACTCGACGAGCCGATCGTCCAGTGGGTCGGCGATCCCGGTCAGGGCCGACAGCACCCGCAGGTACGGCCAGGCCCCGGAGAATTTGGTCGCCGCCCGGCGCACCTCGTCCTGCGAACCGTCGCGCAGGGTGGCTCCCAGCGGGGGACCGCAGTAGCCCAGTGCGTTGGGCGCGTACGCGTAGCGGGCGAACATCTCCACGCCGCGCTGCGAGCCGTTGGTGTCACCGGTCAAGCGCGCCCCACCAGCTTGACGGCGTCACGGTGCATCCGGCCGAAGTTGTAGTAGGCCGCGCAGGCTCCCTCGGGGGACACCATGCAGGTGCCGATCGGGGTCTCCGGGGTGCACGCGGTCCCGAAAACCTTGCACTCCCAGGGCTTCAGCACCCCCTTGAGCACCTCGCCGCACTGGCACGCCTTGGGGTCGGCGACCCGAACGCCGGGCATCGAGAATCGCAGTTCGGCGTCGAACCCCGCGAAGTCGTCGTGCAGCCGCAGCGCGCTTTGGGAGATGAAGCCCAGCCCGCGCCACTCGAAGTGGGGACGCAGCGCAAACACCTTGCCCATCAACGCCAAAGCGGCCGGGTTGCCGCTTTCCGGCACCACGCGCGTGTACTGGTTCTCCACCTCGCAGCGGCCCTCACGGATCTGGGTCAGCAGCATCGCGACGGCGGCCAGAATGTCCAGCGGCTCGAAACCGGCCACCACCAACGGCTTTCGGTACACCTCGGGCACGAACCGGTAGGGGCGGTTGCCCACCACCGTTGACACGTGTCCGGGGCCGATGAATCCGGACAGCCGCAGGTCCGGTGACTCCAGGATGGCCTTGATCGGCGGGACGATCATCACGTGGTTGCAGAACACGCTGAAATTTCTCAGCGCCAGGTCACGCGCCCGCACCAGCGTCACGGCCGTCGACGGCGCGGTGGTCTCGAACCCGATGGCGAAGAACACCACATGTTTGTCGGGGTTGTCGAGCGCGATCTTCAGCGCGTCCAGCGGCGAGTACACGAACCGCACGTCGGCGCCGCGCGCCTTGGCGTCCAGCAGGCTGCCGTTCGAGCCGGGTACGCGCATCATGTCTCCGAAGCAGGTGAAGATCACGTCGGGCTGCCCGGCCAGCCACATCGCGTCGTCGATGCGGCCCATCGGGATCACGCACACCGGACAACCCGGGCCGTGCACCAGTTCGACGTTCTCGGGCAGCAGGTGTTCGATGCCGTGCCGGTAGATCGTGTGTGTGTGCCCGCCGCACACCTCCATGAATTTGAACTGCTCACCGTCGTCGCCGGCCAAGCGTCCTATGGCGCCCAGCAACTTTCGCGCCGCGGCCGGATCACGGAACTCGTCAACGAATTTCATGTGCGTCCCCTTCAGGTGATGGCCCAACCCGTCGGTCCGTTCCCGGACCGCATCGGCGCCGGGCTAGATGATCGACGACGAGTCGAAGGCTTGGATCTCGGTGTCGTAGGCGTCGCCGAGCTTCTTGACGGCGGCCAGGGTGAGCAGCGCCTCCGTCTCGTCGATCTTGGCCATCGCGAACCCTACGTGGACCAGGACCCAGTCGTCGGGCTCGGGCATGTCGTCCTCCAGCAGCCGGACGCTGATGGTGCGCTGCACACCGCTGACGTCCACCTTCGCCAGATGGTTGGCTGGATCGGTGATCTCGACGATCCGGCCCGGAATTCCAAGACACATGCGCGCCTTCCTTCCTTAACAGATCCTCGGCAGGGGATCGCCGACGAGCATGTCGACGATCCGGGTGCCGCCGAATCCGGTTCGCAGCACTACGCTTTCGGCTGGTTCGGTGACGATTTCTCCGACCTCGGCCGCGTTCGCTCCCAGCGGGTGCGACCGCAGGGCGGCCAGCCCGGCCTCCGCCTCCTCCGGCGCGACGACGGCGATGAACTTGCCCTCGTTGGCGACGTAGAGCGGGTCGATGCCGAGCAACTCGCAGGCGCCGTTCACCGTGGGCGCCACCGGAAGCCGCTCCTCTTCGAGCAACACGCCGAGGCCGCAGGCCTGGGCCAGTTCGTTGCAGACGGTGCCCACCCCGCCCCGCGTCGCGTCGCGCATCCACCGGGTCGACGGCGCGGCCGCCATCAACAGTTCCACCAGGGGGCTCACCGACGCGGTGTCGGATGCGATGTCGGCCTCGATGGCCAGGTCGCCGCGCGCCAGCATGACCGCCATGCCGTGGTCACCCATCGACCCCGACAGCAGCAGCTTGTCGCCGGGCCGCACCGCCGCCGCCGACAGCGCGCGCCCCGCCGGAATCACACCGGCTCCGGCGGTGGTGACGAACACGCCGTCGGCCGCGCCCCGGGGGACCACCTTCGTGTCACCGGTGACGATCCGCACCCCCGCGGTGGCGGCCGCCGCCGCCATGTCGGCGACGATCTCCTTCAATTCGCTGATGGGGAAACCCTCTTCGAGGACGAACGCCGCCGAGATCCACGACGGCACGGCGCCGGCCATCGCGAGGTCGTTGCAGGTGCCGTGCACCGCGAGCGCGCCGATGGAGCCGCCGGGAAAACGTCTGGGCTGCACCACGAACGAGTCCGTGGACATGGCCAGGCGCTCGCCGCCGGGCAGCGTCAGGATCGCGCTGTCCCCGAGCGACTCCAGGAGCGGGTTGCGGAACGCCTCCATGAATACGGCGTCCACCAGCGCCGCGGAGGCCTTGCCGCCGGCGCCGTGCGCCAGCGTCACGTGGTCGTCGAGCAAGCGGGGGCGGCGCCTGCGGAACGATTCGATCCGCTCGATCACCTCACCCTCGGCGAAGCGTGGTCCCGACGAAAGATATTCGCCAGCAGAGTTTTTCATGCCGCCCCCCGACCCCGCTCGCCGCGGAGATGTTGATGTACGTTCAGCCACAGCTGGTAGCCGAGCAGCGCCTGTGACTCCTGAATCCGGTGCACGCTCTGCGAACGAACCGCGAAGCAGGCGTCCACGTTCGGGTTGTTCGCGAACGCGCCGCCGTCGTAGCCGGCGAACCCGATGGTGTACAGGCCGCGTCGACGCGCCTCGGCCAGCGCGGCGAGCAGGTTGGGCGAGCCGCCGCTGGTGGACATCGCGATCGCGATGTCCCCGGCGCTCGCGCGGGCGATCAACTGGCGGGCGAACACCAACTCGAATCCTACGTCGTTGCCCAGCGCGGTCAGGATCGCCTGATCGGTGGTCAGCGGCCACGCGGGTAACGGTTTGCCGACCGGCGGCCGCGCGAACAGCCTTGCCAGCGTGGTGGAATCGGTGCAGCTGCCGCCGTTGCCGAAGGTGAACATGCGCCCGCCCGCCGTGAAACGGCGCGCCACCTCGGCGGCGGCCTGACCGAGCAGAGCGGCGTTGGCGTCCAGCGTCGAGCGTCGCAGCGCCAGGCTCTCGGCCGCCTTCGCCTGCGCCGACGCGGCCAGGTCGGCCAGCAGCGAGGCGGGATCGTCTTCCCGCGCGTCGATGAAGGGGTACAGGAAGTTGGTGGGTTCGTCGGCGTCGCGGCTCATCGGTCCTCCTCGTCCAGTCTGCCGATCGCCATGCCGGCGTGCACCAGCATCAGGTCCCCGGCGGCGACCGGTTCGATCAGCGTGGTCACCACGGTCTCCACGCCCCGCGCGGTGCGCACCACGGCGTGCCCGTCGGCCGACGCCGTCACCGCCTCGCCGGGGCGTCCCTCGTCGCTGCAGGTGACGCAGAGCGACTCGGGGGGCTCCGGTTTGAGCAGGCCGGGGTGCTCGAAGCACACGTGGGTCAGCTCCCACAGGAGGTGGTAGAACAGCACGAAACCGCCGGTGGCGGGCACGCGTGGATCGGGGTCGTCGAGCCACAGCACATGGTCGGCCATCCCCGCCGCGGGTCGTTCGCCGCTACCGATCCAGATCGTGGTGGCACCCCACGCGGGCGCGCGCCGCATCACCGAGCGGACCTGTGCCTCCTCGGCACCGGAAACCGCGATCACGATGTCGCCGGGGCGCACCGAGACCCGCACCAGATCCACCAGGTCGGGTCCGGTCAGCGCCACCGCGGGTAGCGCCCGTTTGCCCATGATGACCGGGTGGACGAATTCGACCGCGATGTGCAGCGCGTGTGGTTCCCACGACGGCGCGATGGACCACATGGTGGCGCCGGCGGCGAAGCGCTTGGCGAGGGTGAACGCGCTGGCGGCGAGGTCTTCGGCCAATTCGGCGCCAAGCCCGCGGTCGATGGCTGTGGTGGTCATGACTCAGCCCTTCTCCTGCCCGGTGAGCACGGCGATCGCGGCCTGACCCAAAGCGAGTCCGCCGTCGTTCGGCGGAACGGTGTGATGGGTCAGCACCTCGAACCCGGCCAGCTGCAATCGCTGTCGACATGCCTTCAGTAACAACACGTTCTGGAACACCCCGCCGGTGAGGCCCACCAGCCGGATGGTGCCGGCCAGCTGACCGACCGCCTTGGCGACGGCGATCGCGACGGCCTGGTGAAACGCCGCGGCGAGCACGGCGGGCCGGGTGCCGGCGTGCAGCGCCGACACCAGCGTCTGCACCATGGGGGCGGGGTCGATCACCCCGTCGGCGCGCACCATGAGCGGCAGCGACGGCCCGGACCGCCCCTGCGCCGATTCGGCCAGCGCCTCCAGCTCGACGGCGGCCTGGCCTTCGTAGTCGATGCGGTGCCGCACGCCGAGCAGGGAGGCGACCGCGTCGAAGAGGCGGCCCATGCTCGAGCAGGGCACGCATCCGGTCCCCGACTCCAATTGCGAACGGGTGACTAGTAATTCGTCCCGGGTGGCGGCGGCGACGGGGGCCAGGTCGGGGGTCCAGGCGATGCCGGCGTACCACAACTGGGACAGCGCCATCCGCCACGGGTTGCGCACCGCGGCGTCACCGCCGGGCAATGGCACCGGCAGCAGGTGGCCGGCCCGGACGAATCGGTGGCTGTCGGTGCCGAGACGCAGGATCTCGCCGCCCCAGATGGTCTGGTCGCATCCGTAACCGGTGCCGTCGAAGGAGACGCCGATGACGGGTTCGCCGAGGCGTCCGTGCTCGGCCAGCAGCGACACCACGTGCGCGTGGTGGTGCTGGACGAGGTCCAGCGGCCGACCGTCGGCGCGGCGCTCCGCCCAGCTGCGGGTGTGGTATCCGGGATGTAGATCGGCGGCCAGCCGCGCCGGTTCGCCGCGAATTCCGCTGAGCTGGCGCACGGCGCGCTCGAAGGCGCGCAGCGTCTCCCAGGTGCCCATGTCGCCGATGTGCCCGGACAGGTACGCCCGCGGGCCGTCGGTGAGGCAGAACGTGTTCTTCAATTCCCCGCCGACGGCCAGCACAGCCGGCCCCGAGACGTTGAGGTCGACCGGGAGCGGCGCGTAGCCACGGGAGCGGCGGATCGGCAGTTCGTGACCGTCGACCACGCGGACCACCGAGTCGTCGCACGGGACATGGATCGGGCGGTCGTGGTCCAAGATCGCATCACAGAGCGCTGGAAGGCGTTGTGTGGCATCGTCATCGGTGAAGCAGATGGGTTCGTCGGAGCGGTTGGCGCTGGTGAGCACCAGCGCGTCGGGCGCCGGCGCGGCGGCGCCCGGCACGGGCGCCAGGAGCAGGTGATGCAGCGGGGAGTACGGCAGCATCAGGCCGAGCAGTGGGCTGCCGGGCGCGACGCCGTCGGCGACCGGGGCGTCCGGCCGTCGCTTGAGCAACACGATCGGGCGGGCGGCGCCGAGGAGCACGCCGGCCTCCGTGTCATCGATGCACGCGTAGCGCCGGGCGACGTCAAGGTCGCGGACCAGCATGGCAAACGGCTTGGCGCCGCGGGCCTTTCGCGCGCGCAGCGCCGCGACGGCCGTGTCGTCGCCGGCGGCGCAGGCCAGGTGGTAGCCGCCGACGCCCTTGATGGCCACCACGGCGCCCGCGGCCAGCGCGCGTTGGGCGGCCGCCAGGGCGGCGTCCGGCCCGTCGACGCGGCCGGCCGATGACGAAAACCACAGTGACGGACCGCATTCGGGGCAGGCGATGGGCTGCGCGTGAAACCGGCGATCCGCCGGGTCGTGGTATTCGGCGGTGCAGCGCTCACACATGGCGAACCCCGCCATGGTGGTGGCCGGGCGGTCGTAGGGCAACTCGCGGATGATGGTGAATCGCGGCCCGCAGTTGGTGCAGGTGACGAACGGGTGCCGGTAGCGCCGGTCGCGCCGGTCGAACAGCTCGGCGACGCAGTCGTCGCACACCGCGATGTCGGGTGGAATCGGTGTCGTCCCGCCGGGCTCGGCCCGGCTGGCCACTATCCGGAACCCGCACCGACCACCGGCGTCGGCGACGAGCTCGCGGACCGTCACGTCGCTGATTCGGGCCAGCGGCGGCGCCTCCGCGCGCAGGCGCCGACCGAATTCGGCCAGGCGTGCCCGCTCGCCCTGCACCTCGAGGAAGACGGCGCCGGAATCGTTGCCGACGAAACCGGACAAGCCGAGCTCGGTCGCGATGCGGTGCACGAAAGGCCGGAAGCCAACCCCCTGCACGACACCGGTCACGGTGAAGCGCTGCCGAATGTCGTCGTGCCGCAGCAGCAGGGGGGACGGGGTCATCTCAGCCGCCCTCCGGGAGGTCGAACGGATCCGTACGGCCCCTGCCCATCAGCTCGAGGCCGGCCATCGCCTGCTCGGCGCCCTCGCGGTCGGTCTTCTCGACGGCGAAGCCCATGTGGATGATTATCCAGTCGCCGGGGGCGAACGTCTCTTCCGGCAGCATGCCGACGTTGACCCTGCGCTGCTCGCCGGTGACATCGACCAACGCGAGCTGCCCTTCGTAGCCGTCCAGCATCCGGATCACTTGGCCGGGGATCCCTAAACACATGGCTCAGCGGCCCTCCCGGCTGGTTGCCACCGAGTGCGCCTGCAACGCCGCGACGATCTCCTCGACGGCCCGCGCGGCGCGGGGGACCGCCTTCGCCACGGGTTCCGTGAGGCCGATGCCCTCCTCGACGCTGCCCGCCTCGCACCCGACGACCACCGTGTACGGGGGATTGCCGCCCAGCGCCCGCAGGCTGGCGAACACGGCGGCCGGATCCATGCTGTGCCCGTCGAAACCCACTGCGGGCGAATCGGATTCATGGTCCGCCTGGAAGACGTGCAACGTGCCGGGTTGGCCGCGGCTGGGCACGGCGTCGACGAGGACCAGCGTGTCCCATTCCTCGAGCAGGTCATAGGCGAGGTGCATGCCGCTGATGCCGTAGTCGGTGACGCGGACGCTGGGATCGTCGCGGGATATCTCGGCGGCGCGGATCACTTCGGATCCGAATCCGTCGTCGCCGAGGAAGATGTTGCCGATGCCGGCTACCAGGATGCGCGCTGTCATCTCCGGTGCCGGCTACATCCGCCTCAGCTTGAGGTAGCGGCGGGCATCGGGCAGGGATACCACCCCCAGCACCAATCCGACCGCGAGCACCAATGCGATGATCGCGACGAATATCCAACCCAGGATTTCCATCTCGAACTCCTTTCACGAGTTTGCCGGGCTGCGTTGAGCTTCCAGAGGCTCGATTTCGTCGGGGGAGAAGTACAGGTAACGGCCGTACCAGTCATGCAGGTCGGCGGCCGGGTCGTCCTCGACGACGACGCCGACGTGCTTGTTGCCCTCGACGTCCTCATGCACCGAGGTGACGCGGGCCGTCTTTCCGGCGACGAAGATGTCCTGCGCGTCGGCGTTGCGCCTCGGCCGCAACCGGACCTGGCTGCCGCGCGCCACCCGGATCCCGTTCACCAGCACCGCGTCGATCTCGGGGCGGACCGCGTTGTCGGCCAGCGGATCCCACCAGTCGACCCCCTCCGGGATCTCCGGGACCAGACCGGATATCGCGTGGGGGTCGCGCAGCACGCCGTGCAGGCGCGCCATCGCCTCGGGGGACATGGCGTCGCACTGGTCGATGATCCGCGCCGCTCGTGGGTCGGTGGCGCGGGCCTGCGCCTTCTCTTCGTCCGTCATGGTCATCACGCGCAGGGTGAGGATCTCGTCGATCTCGGTGCAGTCGTACAGCGCGGTGTCGCTCTGTTCGGCGATCTCGGGGTGGTCGTAGAGGATGATCGGCGAGATCAGCAGTGTGTCGTGCGCGCCGGGCGGGCCGGCCAGCACCGGGAAGCAGCGGTGCTGGGCGCACCGGGCGACCGCGTCGGCCGCGGCGGGCGGCGGCTCGAGTAGCGAAACGAACTGCCCGCGCTCGAGCTCGGCGATGAGGTGGGTGCCGATCATGGACCGCGCGATCGCGTCGTTCTTGTCCAGCGCGCCGGCGCCGACGTTGCGGACCCGCACGGACACCCGGCGCAGGTCGCCGTCCGCCTCGCTGGCGACCGTCAACACGCCACGTACCTCCCGTCGTCGGCGCACCAGGCGCCCGCCATCGAGCATTTCGACGTCGGTGCCCGCGTCCGCCGTCACCGACAGTGTCCACGTCCTCCCGTCCAGGGCGACAGGGCCGAAGGGCCTTTCGCATTCGACCGCCTCGTCCCAGGTCAGCCAGGAGCCGCTCGGGGTCGTCAGCTCGTCGACGGCTTGGTATTCGCCGTCGGTGACCTCCCGCTCCGCGCGTCGGTGTTGCAGCTGCAGGAACCGCACCACCAGGTTCAGCTCCCCAGCGCCGTCGACCAGGAACTGCGCCGCCAGGCTGTCGTCCTCGCCCACGCCCGCGTCCGCCGCCCCCGGCGGTCCCAGAACGCCGAATTGCCAGCGGGATTGGTTCTTGGTCGACGTCCCGCGGTAGGGGTAGAGCAGGTACCCCTCGTACAGGACCGCGTCGGCGACGGCGCGGGCCCGGTCCCGATCCTCGGTCACCGCGCCGTCTCCCGGTCCGCGTCCAACAGTGCGGTGATCGCGTGGTCGAGATCGAGCAGCCCGTGCGCCGACTTATACGCGGCCAGCGCGCTGATCGTTTCGTGACTCAGCCGCAGCCAGCCCGCATTCGGATAGTGCTGGGCCATCAGCTGCCGCCACACGGTGACCGGCATGTCGTAGCGGTATTCGCAGTCCCAGGGGACCTGCTGGACGGAGAAGCCGCGCTCGGATTTGGCGAAAATCGTTCCGCTGAAAAGGAACTGGAGGGGCAGCGCGCCGTCGCGCAGCGCGTGCAGGTATTTGGCGGCAGCGACCTCGAAATCGTAGGTGCAATCCAGGGGCAGGGCGGCCGTCGTGGTGCCGGTGAACCCCGGCACCATCGCGGTGCAGTGCTGCCAACAGAAGGTGCGTTGGGTGCTGGCCCAGCGTTCGCGCGGGCCGAACAGGTCGGCCAGCCCGGCGGCTTCGTCGTCGGAGTAGGACCGTCGCAGCGGTTCGATGCGGACCTGGCAGCGCAGGGCGATCGCGTGCACCGGGTCGTCGCCGGTGGCCACCGCGATGCGGGCGGTCAGCACGGGGCTGACGGTGTACGGCTCGGGCGCGACGTCGAGGACCGTGAAGTCGATGTCCATCATGGCGGCGTCCCCCAAGGCGTTTCCACCGCGCGGTCCCGAAGGTGGGCGAAGAAGCCGTCGATGAACGCGCGGGCCTCCTGCCCCCCGTCGAACCCACGCCACAGCATGCGCAGGCGCCCGACGAATTCGTAGCAGGCGTCGATGGGCACCAGATAGGTTTGCGGCGGACCGGTTTCGGGGACCCGCACCAACAGCGCCTCCACGTCGTCGGCCAGCAGGCTTGCCCGCGCGTCGGCGCCGCTGAGCGTGTCCCAAAGATCCAGCGCGAGTTCGGATTCGCAAGCGCCTGCCGGGCCGGGGTAGAAGGCGACGGTGCGTCCCAGCGCGGAGTTGGCGAAGAAGAAGGCCACCCCCACGGGGATCTGCAGTGCCTCCCACGCGCGGCGATCCAGCGCGAAGTCCGGGAAGGACAGGTACCGGTCGGGCACCGCGCGGTAGCGCAGTTCGGCCTGGGCGTCGGTGAACAGCAGGTAGCAGGCTCGGCACACGCACATGAGCTGCCGGTCCGCCACGTTGACCACGTGCTGGTGTTCGTCGGCGATTGATTCCGAGCACATCTCGCAGCGCTCGCCGGCCGGTTCGGGGGCCGCCCGGTTGGTGCGGATGCGGGCCAGGACCTCGTACGGGGTGGTCATGCCGGCGCGCCCATCACGTGCGCCGGCTCATGGGCCGGCAGCGCCACCGACAGCACGCCGTCGCGATCCAACAACGGGAGCGGGTCCAGGTGCGCGCCGTTGGCGCCCGCACCCGCATGGACGGCGTCGAAGTCCGTGCCGCAGCGGGGGCAACGCAGTTGTGCGCCATGCAGTTTCGCACCGGCCAGCGTGGCGTCGCACACGGGGCAATGGTCCCGGTAGGCGAACGTCTGGTCGCCGACCCGGCACGCCAGCACGGTGGTTGCGTCGAACCGGTAGCCCGCCACCTCCCCGGGTGTCAGCTCGGCCAGCTCGGGCGCCGGATGCCAGCCGCTGGAGCCGTTGGAATGCACGCGGGCCAGCAGCGATTCGGCCGGGATGACGCCGGGGGTAGCGGGATCGGCGGTCACCACCTGGATCGACAAGACCTCGGGCGCCGCGGCGCGCACGGCGTCCTCGACGGCCAGCTCCAGCGTCACCGCCGACGACGGACAGCTCTTACAGCTGCCCTTGAAAGCAAGGTGCACGCCAACACCTTCGGGTTCTTCCGTCACCTCCAGCAGGTCGACGTCCCCGCCGTGCGAGCCCAGGTACGGCCGAACGCGGTCCAGCGCGTCGGACACCCGGCGGCGCACGTCGTGCGGGTGCAGGCCGTGCACAAGGAGCAGGCTGGCCACCAGGTCGTCGGTGGCCAGCCGCTCGGCTGCGGCCGGGTCCCCGGCCTCGGCAAGACACTCCATGATCCGTTGCAGCCCGGCCCCGTAGAGGCCGACCACCTCGCGGACCAGCTCGGTCGCGCGCTCCCGTGCGGCCGGCCCACTGGCCGCGCAGGAATCCAGGAGGGTCTGGATCCGATCGCCCGCTGTGCGCCACCGCGCCTCGTTTTCGTCATGGGTGTCCGGGCGATCCACCTTCACTCACTCCCCGGCGGGTGACTGTGTCGGTGTGTGCAGTCTGTCGAGGGTCTTGCCCTTACCCAGATACATGTGCACACCGCAGGGCAGGCACGGATCGAAGCTGCGCACCGTGCGCATCACGTCGATGCCCTTGAAATTCTCCCGGCCGTTCTCCTCGAAGATCGGCTGGCCTTGCACCGCGTCCTCGTACGGGCCCGGCGTGCCGAAGCTGTCGCGGGGGTTGGCGTTCCACGGGGTGGGGGGGTACGGGTGGTAGTTGGCGATCTTGCCGTCCCGGATCACCAGGTGGTGGCTGAGCACACCGCGGACCGCCTCGGTGAACCCGCATCCGATGGCCTCGTCGGGCACCTCGAAGCGCTCCCACGTCTTGGTGCGCCCGGCGCGGATCTCTTCGAGCGCCTTCTCGGCGAAGTACAGCCCGCACGCGGCCGCGTAGGCCTGGAAGTAGGTCCGCGCGCGGTCGCGTTCGATCGTGTTGCTGCCGTACTTGGGAACCTTCCACTCCAACTCCACCGGGCCCTTGAGCGCGGTCTTCGGCAGGTTGATCTTCACGCTGTTCCCGGTCGCCTTGACGTAGCCGATGTCGACCAGCCCGGCCAGCGCCGTCGCCCACAACCGGGCCAGCGGGCCGCCGCCGGTGTCCAGCGCCAAGTGATCCTTGCCGTCGAACCAGCGCGGCGACATCACCCAGCTGTACTTGCCGCCCTCCATGTCCCGCTTCTGCGGATGGGGGTTGGTGTGCTGGTTCCAGGGGTGCCGCCGGTCCACCGCGTTGCCCAGCGGATCGGTCTTGACGAACATCTCCTGGTCGGTCCAGTCGTCGTAATACGAACTGCCCAATAGGATTCGGATGCCCAGGTTGATGTCGACCAGCGAGTGGGTGACCAGTTTGCCGTCGACGACCACGCCCGGGGTCACGAACATCGCGTTCCCCCAGCGCTCCATGTCCTTGTACGCGAAGTTGCACACCTCGGGGTCCTGGAACGAGCCCCAGCACCCGAGCAGGGTGCGGCGCAGCCCGACGTTCTCGTAACCGGGCAACGCCTCGTAGAAGAAGTCGAACAGGTCATCGTGCATGGGCACGACCTTCTTCATGAACTCCACGTACCGCATCAGCCGCGTCATGTAGTCGGTCATCAACTGGATGGTGGCGACGGTGCCGACCCCGCCGGGGTACAGCGTGGACGGGTGCACGTGGCGACCCTCCATGAGGCAGAACATCTCTCGCGTCCAGCGGCTGACCGCCAGCGCCTCGCGGTAGAACTCGCCGGTGAACGGGTTGAGCGAGCGCATGATGTCGGCGATCGTCCGGTACCCGTGCGCGCCCGCCTGCGGCGCGGGTGTCTTCTCCGCCAGGGCCAGCACGCTCGGATTGGTCTCGGAGACCATCTTCTCGCAGAAGTCGACGCCGACCAGATTCTCCTGGAAGATGTTGTGGTCGAACATGTATTCCGCGGCCTCGCCCAGATTGACGATCCACTCGCCCAAGTGCGGCGGCTTCACCCCGTAGGCCATGTTCTGCGCGTAGCACGAGCAGGTGGCGTGGTTGTCGCCGCAGATGCCACAGATGCGGCTGGTGATGAAGTGCGCGTCGCGAGGATCCTTGCCCTTCATGAAGATCGAGTAACCGCGGAAGATCGACGAGGTGCTGTGGCACTCGACGACCTGTCGGTTCTCGAAGTCGATCTTGGTGTAGATACCCAGGCTGCCAACGATTCTGGTGATGGGATCCCAGGCCATGTCGACGAGTTGGCCGGGTTCCCGCTTGGCGTGCATGGGTTCAGGGGTGATGGTTGCCATTGCAGTACCGCTCTCCGCCCCGAGGGCTTCAGTGATGAGAACGAAGCGCGCCGACCCGGTAGCCGAGGTGGGCTACCAGGTGCGGCGCGCTCCGGTGGTTAGTTGATCGCCGTTGTGGCGCCAGCGCGGCTCCTTATCGACGGTGCGTCCCGTGATACCCCTCAGATTGCGAATCACGGTGCCGTACAGTCCCGATGCGGTGCTCGATAACTTGCCGCCCGGCGGTTCGTCCATGAAGGGCATGAACTTGTCGGGGAAGCCCGGCATGGTGCATCCGATGCAGATGCCACCCACGTTGGGGCAGCCGCCGACACCGTTGATCCATCCGCGTTTGGGGACGTTGCACTTGACAACCGGGCCCCAACAGCCCAGTTTGACAATGCATTTCGGCGATCCGTATTCGGTGGCGAAATCACCCTGCTCGTAGTATCCGGCCCGGTCGCAACCCTCGTGGACGGTGTTGCCGAACAACCATTTGGGGCGCAGCGCGTCGTCGAGCGGGATCATCGGCGCCTGACCGGTCGCCATGTAGAGCAGGTAGGTCAGCGTCTCGGACAGGTTGTCGGGATGGATCGGGCAACCGGGCACGCAGACGATCGGGATGCCGGCCTTGCTCTTCCAATCCCATCCGAGATAGTCGGGCACGCCCATCGCCCCGGTCGGATTGCCGGCCATGGCGTGGATGCCGCCGTAGGTGGCGCACGTCCCGACCGCGACGATCGCGGTCGCCTTGGGCGCCAGCCGGTCGAGCCATTCGCTGGTGGTCATCGGCTGGCCGGTGGCGGGGTCGTTGCCGAAGCCGCACCAGTAGCCCTCGTCCTTGAGCTTCTCGTTGGGGATGGATCCCTCGACGACGAGCACGAAGGGTTCCAGCTCACCGCGGTCGGCCTTGAAGAACCACGACAGGAAGTCGTCCGCCCCGCCATTGGGGCCGCATTCGAAATCGATTAGGGGCCAGTGCACGGCGATCTTCGGAAGCCCCGGAAGAGCCCCCAGGGCGATCTCCTCGACCGTCGGTTGGGTGGCGGCAGTCAACGCCACCGAATCGCCGTCACAACTGAGCCCCGCATTAATCCAGAGAACGTGGATCAACGTTTCTTCTGCTTTGACTGCTGCTTCTGTTGGCATGCTGCAGCTTTCCGGGGCCGGGCTGAGACCCCTGCGCCGCCGGAGTCGACCGTCGGCCCACTTGCGCAGCGCTAATTTTTGGGTCTACTCCTCACCGCCGAGCGTGTCAACGGTTCTGCGGCACCAACTAGTTAGACAACCGTTGCATATATTTCGCCCCGCGGTTCGGGCGGTGCCGGCCGGGGCGGCGGGACCCCACCATCATGCAAATTGCTTGCAGAACACGCGGTCAGGCCGAGGGCTCCGCGGCGAATCGCCGCAGCCAGCCGAACCACGCGGCCATCCCGGCTCCGGTACGCGCGCTGACCGGCAGGATCGTCGCCGTCGCATTGACCTTGCGCACGTGAGCGATGTACTCGTCGACGTCCACGTCGAGGTATGGAACCAGGTCAATCTTGTTGAGCAGCACCACATCCACGGAACGGAACATCACCGGATACTTCATCGGCTTGTCCTCGCCCTCGGTCACCGAGTACACCATGGCCTTGGCGTGCTCACCGACGTCGAACTCCGCCGGACAGACCAGGTTGCCGACGTTCTCGATGATCACCAGGTCCAGCGCGGGAAGGTCGAGCCCGGGCAGGGCGCGGTTCACCATCGGTGCGTCGAGATGGCATTCGCCGCCAAAACCATTGCTGGTGTTGAGCAGAGAGATCTGGGCACCGCGCCCGCGAAGCTTGGCCGCGTCGAGGTCGGTGGCGATGTCGCCTTCGATCACCCCGATGGCAAGCTCACCGGCGAGCTCGTCGAGCGTGGCCTGCAGGATGGTCGTCTTGCCCGATCCGGGCGAGCTCATCAGGTTCAGCGTGCGCACGCCGTTGCCCTCGAACGCCGCCCGGTTGGCATCGGCAAGGAGGTCGTTTTCGGCGAAGATCGCCTCCAGCACGTCGACCCGCTGCTTGCCGGTCCGGTATCGGCCGTGGTCGCCGTGCTGGTGATCCGGATTGTCGTGCTCGTGGGTGTGCACCGTTCCGTCGTCATGCCGATGAAATCTGCCCATGGTCAAATCCGTTCGGAAAAGGCGCTTTTCATGAGACGTCCAGCGACGTCACCAAGAATTCGTTGCCGCGCAGCACCTCGACGTCCGAACTGTCGCACCGCGGGCACCAGATCGACCAGGCCGACGTGATCTCCGATCGCCGGCCGCAGGCGCGGCAGCTCACCTCGGCGTCGACGCACTCGAGTTCCAGCTCGGCCTCCGGCATGTTCTCGGCGTCGCGGACCAGCGTCCAGCAGAACGAGAGGGATTCGGGCACCACCTGGCGCAGCGCCCCGATCCGCACACGTACCACGTCGACGTGCCGACCGTCGGCATGGGTCTTGGCCACATCGGCGATCGCTTCACAGAGCGACAGCTCATGCACCGCCGACCACCGGCGTCCGCCGCAGGCTCATGAGCACTGTTCTACACCCGAACGCCCCGGGTGCGCAGCTGGGTCAGGGCGAGGACGTCCACTTCTGTTCCAGCCGGCCGTAGCGCCAGACCAGCACGGCCGCCGCCCAGGTGATGGCGAACGCGCCCACCACGAAATAGCCGACGGTGTTGAGGTCCAACCCGCCGATCCAGTTCCAGAACGCGCCCCGCCAGCCGAACTGTTCGGCGAACAGCGTGAGGAGTTCGACGCTGCCGATCAGCAGCGCGACCACGACCGACAGAGCGGTGATGGTGATGTTGTAGTAAATCTTGCGGACCGGGTTGGAAAAGGCCCAGCCGTACGCGAAGTTCATGAACGAGCCGTCGACGGTGTCCAGCAGGCACATGCCTGCGGTGAACAGCACGGGCAGGCACAGGATGGCGTACCACGGCAGTCCCGCGGCGGCGCTGGTGCCGGCCAGGACCAGCAGCGCGATCTCGGTCGCCGTGTCGAAGCCGAGACCGAACAGCACCCCGACGGGGTAGGAGTGCCACGACTTGGTGATCGATTTGGTGAACCGACCGAGGAATCGGTTCATCAGGCCCCGGTTGTCCAGCTGCCGTTCGAGTTCGGCTCCGTCGATTTCGTGGTCGTAGTCGCCGCGGCGCAGCCGGGCGAACACCCGCAGGATGCCCACCAGCACCACGACGTTGAGTAGGGCGATCGCATAGAGAAACACGCCGGAGACGCCGGTGCCGATCAGCCCCGTGTAATGGTGCAGCGCCGACGAGTCGTCGCGGACCGGCCCGACGATGGTCTTCACCCCGGACGCCAGCAGGACCGCCAGCGCGAACACCACCCGCAAGCTGATGAACGACGGGCAGCGCCCGCTCGCGGTCGGATTCTTCTTCTCGCTCGGCCATTCCACGGTGGTGTTCGCGCTGGCGGTCCTGCTGGCGTCCGGGGTGAAGACCATCGTCGGGCCGGTCCGCGACGACTCGTCGC
>NZ_LZJW01000041.1 GCF_001667885.1 Mycobacterium scrofulaceum
GTCCGACGGCGGGGAGAACAAGCCGTCCAATCCCAGCGACCCGCACGACGGGGCCTACACGGCGGCGCGGCTGGCCCGGGACGAGGGCGTGCCCATCTCGACGATCTCGTTCGGCACCAAGACCGGCGAGATCGAGATGGACGGGCAGCGCGTCGCCGTCCCGGTCTCGACGGACCAGATGAAGACCATCGCCAAGCTTTCCGGCGGGCAGTCCTACACCGCCAGCAACATCGCCGAGCTCAACAAGAGCTACAACGCGATCGAGAAGGACATCGGCTATCGCACCGTGGCGGGGCCGGGCAGCGCCGGGTGGCTGCGCCTGGGCGTGATCACCGCCCTGATCGCGACGGCGTTGGCGCTGCTGATCAACCGGCGGCTGCCGGTCTGATCGCTCAGGACGGCAGCCGGCGGTTCAGGAACAGGCCGGCCAGGATCGCGCTCGCCAAGGCGACCGCCCCCAGCAGCATCCAGGCCAGGCTGGCATCGCCCTTGACGGTTTCGTAGCCGATCTGGCGCTGCAGGGTCGAGTAGACGTTCTTCAGCGACTCCAGGCTGTCGGCGTGGAACGCCTGGCCGTCGGTGATCTCGCAGATCTTCTGCAGCGTCTGGTCGTCGACGGGAACCGGGATGGTGGCGCCCTCGTACTCGACGGTCCCGTACGGCGTGCCGAAGGAGATGGTCGAGATCTGCACGCCCGCGGCCTTCGCGGCCCGGGCGGCGGTGAACGCCCCCTGCGGGGCGTTGGCGTCCAGCGGCACGTTCTCGGCGCCGTCGGACTCCAGCACGATGCGCGCCGGCGGCGGGCCGTCGCCGCCCCCCATCACCGAGCCCACCGTCGCGATC
>NZ_LZJW01000042.1 GCF_001667885.1 Mycobacterium scrofulaceum
CCGCAGGCCCAAGGGGGCGATCATCGGTTGCCTGGCCGGGTTGACGGTCGCGTTCGTGGTGCTGACCGCGCTGGCCCTGGGTGGCCGTCCCGCCGCGGCCGCGGCCCTGATTGGGACGGCCGCGATCGTGCTGTGGGGGGCGATGGCCACGGCCGTGTCGCCGATGATGCAGTCCGCGGCGATGCGCAGCGGGGCCGACGACCCCGACGGGGCGTCGGGGCTCTACGTGACGGCTTTCCAGGTGGGCATCATGGCGGGCGCGCTGGCGGGCGGGCTGCTCTACGAGCGCAGCGTCGTCCTCATGCTGACCGCGTCGGCCGGTTTGATGGCCGCCGCACTGGTCGGGGCGGCGCTCAACACCAGCGCCAAGCTGACAGAAGCCAATCCGGCTGCGTTCAGGGCGGCCGACAGCCGCCCGCGCGTCCAGCCCGACATATGCATCCTCCACGTTCGAGTTCCTGACACAGTGTGGCATAGGGCGCCCGCCAGCTAACAAATTCAGGCCCGCGTGGAGGGCGATTATACCGCCATTTTGGCCGTTGAGCTGGCTGGCTATGAATCGCGTGAGCTTGTCGGCGCAACGTCGAGCGCCTGTCGGTTGGCGGCCGCCCCGACCAGTGCGGCGGCCATCAAACCGGCCGACGCGGTCAGCATGAGGACGACGCTGCGCTCGTAGAGCAGCCCGCCCGCCAGCGCGCCCGCCATGATGCCCACCTGGAAAGCCGTCACGTAGAGCCCCGACGCCCCGTCGGGGTCGTCGGCCCCGCTGCGCATCGCCGCGGACTGCATCATCGGCGACACGGCCGTGGCCATCGCCCCCCACAGCACGATCGCGGCCGTCCCAATCAGGGCCGCGGCCGCGGCGGGACGGCCACCCAGGGCCAGCGCGGTCAGCACCACGAACGCGACCGTCAACCCGGCCAGGCAACCGATGATCGCCCCCTTGGGCCTGCGGTCCAGCGGCCGCGCCACCAGGCCGACTGCTATCACCCCGGCCACGCCATAGGCGGCCAGCACCCACGCCAGATTCGGCCCGCGCACGCCGACGACTTCGCGGATGATCTCGACGATGTAGGTGTAGGAGACGAAGTGCCCGGTCACGCCGACCATGGTGATGATGCTGACGATGATCAGCCGGCGGTTGCGGTGGTGGCGGGACCGGGGGCCCACGCACTTCAGCTGGTCCTCGGTGAGCACCATCTCCGGCAGCAGCGCCCGGGCGGCCACCGTGACGACGACGGCCGCCACGGTCACACACACCACCGCCAGGCGCCAGCCCCACATCAGGCTCATGGCCGCCGTCAACGGGCTACCGACCACCAGCGCCAGGCTGGTTCCGACGTAGATCGACATCGTCGCGCGGCCGGCGTGGCTCGGCGGCACCAGCCGCGTCGCGATCGGCGCGATGACCGACCACAGCAGCCCGTGGGTGATCGCGCACAGCACGCGACCGGCGGCCAGCACCTCGAAGGTGGGGGCCAGCGCCGAGATCATCTGGGAGATGCTCAGGCAGGTCAGGCTCAGCACCAGCACCCGGCGGCGCGGCAGGTGCGCGGTCCAGCGCACCAGCGGAATCGTGGTCAGCGCCGCCACCAGGGCGTACCACGACAGCAGGGTGCCGACGAGGACCAGGCTGACGTGCAGGTTGCGGGCGATGGCCGGCAGCGCCCCGACGGGCAGGATCTCGGCGGTCACGTAGGTGAAGGCCGCCGCCGCCAGCACCACAAGCTGGGCCGCGACCCGTGGCGTCCACGTTCGGGCGGCAGCGTTGGTTTCGGCAGTCATGGCGTCGGTATCGGCCGGGCTACCCAGTTCCTGGGTTGTCGCGCCTAATGCGATCACACTGCCTTACCGTACGGACTGCAAGTACGGCTCCCCCCTTATTGGGTCCGCAAGCCGGGTCTCAACTCGGTCACCAATCAGGAACGAACGAGGCGTGCGATGGCGGCGGAGGCCTCGGCCAGCTTCTGGTCGGCGTCGTCGCCGCCCTCGGCCACGGCACGGGTGACGCAGTGGTTGAGGTGCTCGTCGAGCAGGTTCAGGGCGACCGATCGCAGCGCGCTGTTGACGGCGCTGATCTGGGTGAGGACGTCGATGCAGTACTTGTCTTCTTCGATCATCCGCGCGATGCCACGCACCTGGCCCTCGATGCGCCGCAGCCGCTTGGCGTAGTTGTCCTTCTGCTGCGAATATCCGTGCGCGTTCGTCATCGTGTCCTTCATTCCTACCCATCCGCACCCGCCGCGCGTGGCGGGCCGGCGTCCCGGAACCACTTTATACCCCGCCCGGGTATGACCCGCGCATTTGCCGTCCGGCCTGCTCACGCATACTTGCAGGATGTCCACACCACGCGATGCGACCGGAGTCACCGACATCAAACCGCGCAGTCGTGACGTAACCGACGGCCTGGAGAAGGCCGCCGCGCGCGGCATGCTGCGCGCGGTCGGCATGGGTGACGAGGACTTCGCCAAACCGCAGATCGGGGTGGCGTCATCGTGGAACGAGATCACTCCGTGCAACCTCTCGCTGGACCGACTGGCCAAGGCGGTGAAGGAGGGGGTGTTCGCGGCCGGTGGCTTCCCGCTGGAGTTCGGGACGATCTCGGTGTCCGACGGCATCTCGATGGGCCACGAGGGGATGCACTTCTCCCTCGTCTCGCGCGAGGTGATCGCCGACAGCGTGGAGACCGTGATGCAAGCCGAGCGCCTCGACGGCTCGGTGCTGCTGGCCGGCTGCGACAAGTCGCTGCCCGGCATGCTGATGGCCGCCGCACGCCTGGACCTGGCGGCGGTGTTCCTCTACGCGGGGTCGATCCTGCCGGGGCGGGCCAAGCTGTCCGACGGCACCGAACGCGAGGTCACCATCATCGACGCGTTCGAGGCGGTGGGCGCGTGCGCGCGCGGGCTCATGCCCCGGGAGGACGTCGACGCCATCGAACGCGCGATCTGCCCCAGCGAGGGCGCTTGCGGCGGCATGTACACCGCCAACACCATGGCCAGCGCCGCGGAGGCGCTCGGCATGTCACTGCCCGGCAGCGCGGCGCCGCCAGCGACCGATTACCGCCGCGACGGGTACGCCCGCCGCAGCGGTGCGGCCGTCGTCGAGTTGCTGCGCCGCGGCATCACCGCCCGCGACATCCTCACCAAGGAGGCGTTCGAGAACGCGATCGCGGTGGTGATGGCGTTCGGCGGTTCGACCAACGCCGTGCTGCACCTTTTGGCGATCGCGCACGAGGCCGACGTGGAGCTGTCGCTCGACGACTTCAGCCGGATCGGTTCGAAGGTTCCGCACCTGGCCGACGTCAAGCCGTTCGGCCGCCACGTGATGTCGCATGTCGATCAGATCGGTGGCGTGCCGGTGGCGATGAAGGCGCTGCTGGATGCCGGCCTGCTGCACGGGGATTGCCTGACGGTGACGGGTCAGACCGTCGCCGAGAACCTGGCCGCGATCGACCCGCCCGACCCGGACGGCAAGGTGCTGCGCGCGCTGGACAACCCCATCCACCCGACAGGGGGCATCACCATACTGCGCGGATCGCTGGCGCCCGAGGGGGCGGTGGTCAAGTCGGCCGGTTTCGACTCGCAGGTGTTCGAGGGCACCGCAAGGGTTTTCGACGGCGAGCGGGCCGCGCTGGACGCCCTCGAGGACGGGACGATCACCAAGGGTGACGCCGTCGTGATCCGCTACGAGGGCCCCAAGGGCGGTCCGGGCATGCGCGAGATGCTCGCCATCACCGGCGCCATCAAGGGCGCGGGCCTGGGCAAGGACGTGCTGCTGCTGACCGACGGCCGGTTCTCCGGCGGGACGACCGGGCTGTGCGTGGGGCACATCGCGCCGGAGGCGGTCGACGCCGGGCCGATCGCCTTCCTGCGCGACGGCGACCCAATTCGCCTGGACGTGGCGAACCGCGTGCTGGACGTGTTGGTCGACGCGGCCGAATTCGATTCCCGACGAGAGGGTTTCACCCCTCCCCCGCCGCGCTACAAGACCGGCGTACTGGCCAAGTACGTCAAGTTGGTGAGTACGGCGGCGAACGGTGCGGTCTGCGGGTAGCCCCGATCACCGCCGCGCTCAACGGATTTGGAGTTTATGCCCGGGTAGCCGCCGCGCGTGTGCGCCTGCCGAAGTAAGCGGCGTTGAGACCCAACAGGGTCAGCAACGCACCCGCGACCACGTTCGACCACATCATGCCGGTGGTCAGCGTGACGCCCTGCAGGATCCACGGCGACGCGATGACCCAGACGCCGAGCACCGGCATCGTCCAGGTCAACCCGTGTGCGCGGTCGAGCGCCGTCGCGAACCCGTACGCCAAGAAGGCCGCCGCGATCCCGGCGATCAGGTTGGACGTGGCAAGCGATCCCGTGGCGCTGAATCCCACCAGCCACGGTGACGCGGCCACGTACAGGCCCGTCAGCAGCGCCAGCCCGAAGGTGACGTGCGCACTCATCGACTCGGCGGCGCGGTCGTAATTCGCGCGCAGAGCCAACAAGTCGGGGTGGTGATCGATTGATGAATGGACTGTACTCATTTTGTGACCTTTCTGTTATGCAGCAAGCCTTTTGAGCCGTCTGCACCCATCCATCTGCCATCAAGATTACGCTCGAGCCCCGCACGCCAGCAACGAAATCCAGCCCGCCGGAAGCCGGATCGACCGCCCGCGTAGCGTCGTAGGACATGGACGTCGCGGACCGCCTGCGCCTGGACGTCCCGGTGGCGCAGGCCGGCATGGGCGGTGGCCTGGCCGGCCCCGAACTGGCCGCCGCGGTCGCCGAGGCGGGCGGCCTGGGCACCTTGGGCATCGCCACGCCCGGCCGATTGCGCGCGTCCATCGATGAGGTGCGGGAGCGGGCACCGGGCCGCGCGGTCGCGGTAAACCTGTTGCTGCACTTCGTTCATCGCGGGCACGTCGCGGTCTGCGTCGACGCCGGAGTCGACGCCGTCGTGCTGGCGTTCGGCGAAAAGCGGGGACTCGTGCGGCACCTTCGCGACGCCGGCATTTTCGTCTTCGTGATGGTCGGCACCTCGGGGCAGGCCCGCGCCGCCATCGATTGGGGCGCCGACGGTTTGATCGCTCAGGGGCGTGAGGCCGGCGGCCACCTCGTCGGAACGATGCCGGCGCTGCAGTTCCTCCCGCAGGCGCTGGCCGTCGCGGGCCACCGACCGGTGTTCCTCGCCGGCGGCATCGCCACCGGCGCCGACACCCGCGCCGCCCTGGCTGCGGGCGCCGGCGGGGTGGTCGCGGGGACGCGCTTCCTGATGACGCACGAAGCAAACGCCAACCGGGAGTATCAGCGGCGAGTGGCCAACGCGGACAAGACGATCGAGACCAATCTGTTCGGCCTGAGCTGGCCGCTGCGTCATCGCGTCGTGCCCAACGCCGCGACGCGGCGCTGGTGCCGAGCCGACGGCCGGGCAAAGGCGTTGCCGGCGGCCATCAATGCGATGAGCCGCCCGATGGCCGCGCTGGGCTATTTCGACGCCGGCGCTTTGATGCGCCTGCAGTCACCGGCCCGGCCGTTGCTCACACCGCTCGCGCCGCTCGCCGGTATGCCCGACGCGTGGGTGGACCGTGCGGCGCTGTACGCCGGCGAAACCGCTTTGCGCATCGGCGAACTCAGTTCCGCCGCGCAAGCGGTCGCCGAGCTCAGCCCTCGTTAGCGCACCAGCGCGAGCGCAAAGCCGTCCCAGCGCTTGGCCCCGACCGTTTGGATCACGGCCGTGTCCAGTCGTGGGTGCTCGCCCATCAGCTGCAACGTTTCGCGGACCGCCTGCGCCTGCGCGTTGTGCTGCGGGTCCAGGATCTGCCCTTCGCGAACCACGTTGTCCGCCACGATGACTGCGCCGGGGCGGGCCAGCCGGACGGCCCACTCCAGGTATTCGACGTAGTTCTCTTTGTCCGCGTCGATGAAGACCAAGTCGAACGGGCCGCCGCCCAATGTCGGCAACGTGTCCAGCGCCGCTCCGACGACCACCTCCACCCGGTCGGCGACACCGGCGCGCTCCAGGTTGGCCCGGGCCACCTCCGCGTGCCTGGGTTCGTATTCCAGAGTCACCACCCGGCCCTGCGGGCCGGCGCCGCGGGCCAGCCAGATGGTGCTGAAGCCGCCCAGCGTGCCGATCTCGAGGATGCGGTGCGCCTGGAGGGCGCCGGCCAGCAGGCTCAGGAACTTGCCCTGCTGGGCCGACACGGCGATCTGCGGCAGGCCGGCCGCGTCGCTGGCCTCGACCGCCGCGCTCAGTGCCGGATCGTCACCGATCACGGTGTCGTTCAGAAAGTCGTCGACGTCTTGGGGCGTGGGGTTCTGGGTCATGCCACCAAGCTAGCCGCGCGGCGCGGCGCCGGCCGCGGCGGTATCGGACCGGTCACGGTCGTTTACGTATACCCATGGGGGGTATATAGTGAGCGGCGTGGTCGATCACAGCCGTAAGGGATCACAACAGAGAAATGGGTGAGTGAAATGGCAAATTACGAAGCAGGCACCGAGTTGACCTGCGGCCACGAGGGCTGCGGGTGTCGCGTTCGCATCGAGGTCCCCTGCCACTGCTCCGGTTCGGGTGAGCCGTACCGCTGCACCTGCGGCGACGCGCTGACCCCGGTCAAGTAGTCCGCGCCTCTTCGCGTCGAGTGTGCGTCCGGGGCGGCGACACGCCGGGGCCGGAAACCCTGAGCGCACGGCCAAAGCCCTGAACGCACACTCGATGCGGCCGGCGAGCCGCGATCAGCGCCCGAACGTACGGCCGGCGAGCGCGACCGTGCCGCTGAGCCGCGGCGTGACCGCCGACGTGCCGACCGCAACCCGATAATCGCCCGCACCGATGCGCCAGCGTCCGACCCCGCCGTCGTAGCGTGCGAGGAGGCGCGGATCCGCCTCGACGGTCACTCGGCAGCGGGCGCCGGGTTCCAGCTCGACCCGCTCGAATCCCAGCAACCGCAGGCATGGCCCCTCGGGGGTGCCGGTGAGATAGAGCTGCGGGACGTCGGCACCAGCGCGGCCGCCCACGTTGACCACGCTGAAGCTGGCGGTCAGCGTGTCTCCGCCGCCGACCGTCAGGTCTTGGTAGTCAAAATTGGTGTAGGACAAGCCATGTCCGAAGGCAAACGCCGGCGTCGCCCCGGTGGCGGCGAACCAGCGGTAGCCGACGTCGGACCCCTCGACATACTCGATCGTGCTCGGCTCCCCCCACGCGGCGCCGAGGCCGGGCAGTTCCGGGCGCGGCGTCTGGCGCAAGTCGGTCGGGAAGGTGATCGGTAGGCGTCCCGACGGATTGACCCGCCCGGCAAGGATTTCCGCGATGGCCTGCGCGCCGGCCTGACCCGGATACCAGGCCTGCATGATGGCCGCCACCGAGTCACGCCAGGGCATGGTCACCGGGTTGCCGGTCTGCAGCACCACGACGGTGTTCGGGTTGGCCGCGGACACGGCGGTGATCAACGCGTCCTGCCCCTGCGGCAGCGACAGGTCGGCGATGTCGAACCCTTCCCCCTCGGCCCGAACGGCGAACACGATCGCGATGTCGGCGTGCCGCGCCGCGATCACCGCCTCCGCGGGACTGATGCCGGGGTCGAATTCGATGTGTGCGTGGGGGAACTGCTTTCGCAGCTCGTCGAGCGGGCTCGACGGCAGCAGGTGCAGCTTTCGCAGCCCGGCCTCCAGTCCGGCGCCACCGATCGGAATCACGGCCGCGTAGCCGCCCGGCGGAACGACGGCGCTCGAGCCGTAGCCGGCCGGCACCCCCACGTTCGCGTATCCGCCGATGACGGCGATGCGTGCGGTCGACTCCGGAGCCAGGGGCAGCAGCCCGCGGTTGGCCAGCAGCACCATCCCCTGCCGGGCGATCCGCAACGCAATCTCGTTGTGGGCGGCCAGATCCGGTGCGGGCGCGGTGTCGGCCCGGTCGACGCCGACCGCGAACACCGACCGCAGGATCCGCCGGACCATGTCGGAGAGGCGTTCGTCGCTCAGCCTGCCGTCGGCATGTGCGGCCCGCAGGGGCGCGCCGAAGGCTTCGCCCTGCCACAACAGCGCGTCGATCTGTGCCCCGCATTCTTGGTCGAGGCCGCCGAGCGCGCACTCCCACGATGGCGTGGCCCCCCAGTCGGACATGACCCAGCCCTGGTATCCCCAGGCGCCTTTGAGCACGCGGTTGATCAGGACGTCGTTGGCGGCGGCGTAGGTGCCGTTGACCTTGTTGTAGGCGGTCATCACGGCGCCCGGCCGCGCGCGCTCGATGGCCATTTCGAAGGCCAGCAGGTCGGATTCGCGATGCGCGTCGGGGTCGATGACGGCGTCCAAGAAGTGCCGATTGGTTTCGTTGCAGTTCAGCGAGTAGTGCTTGACGGTCGAGATGACGTGTTGTTGCTGGATGCCGATGATCGACTCCGCGGCGATCGTCGCGGTCAAAAGCGGGTCCTCGGAAAGGTATTCGAAGTTGCGCCCGTTCCACGGGTCACGCGCGAGGTTCATCGCTCCGGCGAGCTGCACGTTGAACCCGCGGCTGCGAGCCTCCCGGCCGATCACCTCGCCCGCCGCGCGGGCGAGCGCTGGATTGAAGCTGGCCGACAGCGCCAGCCCGGCGGGCAGCGCGGTCGCGGTGTCGCCCGGGCGGTAACCGGGGTTGGTCACGCCGAGGCCGGCGTCGCTCATCAGCAACGCCGGGATGCCGAGCCGCGGAACGCCGGGGACGTAACCGGCGCTCATCGGGACGCCCGGTGGGATGCGCTCGTCGCGCACCGGCCACATGTCACCGGCCCCCATCACGCCGACCAGCAGCGAGAATCGCTCGTCGTCGGTCAGCTGGGCCTCGACCTCGCGCGCCCGGGCGTCCGCGTCGTCGCCGAACGAGCTCACCGCACGCCCTCTTTGGCGTAGACGACGCGCAGCACGTGCCCGAGCTCCGGGCCCATCACCAGCTCCGCCAGCTCGCCGAACGTCGCGACGAACTCCGGGCCGTGCGGCGGCTCGGCCTGACACAGGTGGTGAGCGACCTCGTGCAGCACCACTAGTTCGCGTAGCGCCCAGTCGGCGGTGTCGCGGTCGGGAACCGCGATTACGCCTGTGCCGTCGCGGGATTCATAGTGGGCCGCGGTGGCGGCCCGTCGCGGCCGCACCCGCAACGGCGGGACGGAAGGCCACCGCCGGCGCACCGCCGGCAACGCAAGCACCTGGTCAACATAGCGCTGTGCGGCCGAAACCGAGCCGAATCGTCCCTCCGGCGGCAGCGTGAGCTGGGCGCCGAAGAAGTCCACGACCGGCGATCCGTGCTCGGCGGCGCGGTCGAACAGCGTCCGGACGAACTCCTCGGCCGCGTAAACCCTGGCCCGCTGGGAGTCCCTCTTGGCGGAGCGCCCCGGGCTCACCGGCCCAACGGGGTGCGCGCGCCCGGCAGTTCGGGGCTGCTGCCCAGCCGCGCCCGCCGGCCGGCCCGATCCCCCGCGCGCCGCGCGGCCGAGGAATAGCCGGCCGTGGCCCGGCTGACCTGATAGGTGCCGCGCGCCTTCGACGCGCTGCGGTAGTAGTCGCGCAGCTCGACGTCCTTGTCCCGCAACGCAATCGCCGTGCCGGGCGGGCGACGGCGGTCCTTGGTGGCCTCGCGCCGGGCCTCGTCGCGGGCCTCCGCCAGGCGCTGGCCGACGCGCGCACCGAAGGCCAGCTGGAAGTTCAGCCGCGCGGTGATGGTGGGTGTCGGCCGGTGTGCGCCCGACGCCAGGTACGCGTCCGACGCCCGCACCATCTGGACGACCAGGCTGGCGTACAAGGCGTGGGTGGCGTCGATGTCCTCGGCGAACCCGTAGGCGTAGACGAACGTCGAGTTCGATGCCACGTCACAGCGCACGTCGTTGGCCATCGCGATCAACACGAACAGCTGCACATAGGTCCGCAGCCCTCTGGTGCCGGCGTTCCCGATGGTGATGGTCCGCTGCGTCGGGGCCTGCGCCGGCGATCGGTTCGCCGCATGGGACCGCGCCACCGCCAAGTCGATGGATGACGCCGTGGCCAGCCGCTGCGCGGCGCTCATGAAGGCCTCCGCCTCGTGCGGGTTGTCGGTGCCTTCGGCCTGACGCAACAGTGCGGCGATGCGGGCCAGCATTTTGTCGTCGGTCATATGCGCCAAAATACGGGAGCGTTACGACACTTCCGCCTCAGAGCCGAGCGGTGATCCAGGAGACCACGTCACCGAGCACCTGGTCGCGCTCCGGCTCGTTGAAGACCTCGTGGTACAGACCGGGGTAGACCTTCAGTTCGACGTCGGTGGACCCGACACATTCGACCAGGCGCCGGCTGCCCGCAACGGGGATCAGGCGGTCGTCGGAGCCGTGCACCACCAGCAGCGGCGCCGTCAGCGCCGGTGCGCGCTGCGGCATGGTCTCGCCGACCTGCAGGAGGGCGCGACCGATGCCGGCCGGAACCTTCCCGTGGTACACCAGCGGATCGCTCTTGTAGGCCGCCACCACCTCCGGGTCCCGGGAGATGGCGTCGACGTCCAGCTCCTGCACCGGCAGTCCGGGCACCAGGGCGCCGAGCACCCGCGCGGCCAGCGCCATCAGCGGCGACACCTGGTCCTGCGCGGCCACCGCGGGCCCCGACAGCACCATCAGGTCGTAGCTGTCGGGCCGTTCGACGCCGTAGGCGAACACGATGCCGCCGCCCATGCTGTGCCCGAGCACGATGCATTTGAGGCCGGGGTTCTCCCGGGTGGCGATCCGCACCAGGCTGTCGAAGTCCGCCGTGTATTCGGAGATGTCGCGCACCAGCACCCGCTTGCCACCCGAACGGCCATGCCCGCGATGATCCAGCGCGTAGGTGACCAGGCCCGCCTGGCCGAAACACTCCGCGACGTGGTCGTAGCGGCGGGCATACTCGCCGAGACCGTGCGACAGCACGACCACCGCCCGCGGCGCGGTGTCCGGCGTCCAGACGTCGTAGACGATGCGCACTCCACCGAATCCGTCGAAGTTCCGTTCGGCTCGGTTCACTGCACGGTCCTAGTCATTACGGGCAGCGTAATGGCTGCCGGTGCCGGTCGCCCCGCCAGACACTGTCGTAGGCTTTCCCATCGTGGGACTGCTTGCGCAAAACGCCACAGACTCCGACCTCGCTCCCAGGGTCGGCGGTGACTTCTCGACGCACGCCGAACCGTACCGCCGCGAGCTGCTCGCCCACTGCTACCGGATGACCGGGTCGCTGCACGACGCTGAGGACCTGGTGCAGGAAACGTTGTTGCGCGCGTGGAAGGCCTACGACCGCTTCGAGGGCAAGTCCTCGATGCGGACGTGGCTGCACCGCATCGCCACCAACACCTGCCTGAGCGCGCTGGAGGGCAGGCAACGCCGGCCGCTGCCGACCGGATTGGGCGCCCCCAGCGCCGACCCGACCGCCGAACTGCAGGAGCGGGGCGAGGTGCCCTGGCTGGAGCCACTCCCGGACCTGACGAACGACCCGGCCGACCCATCGGTCATCGTGGGGTCGAAAGAGTCGGTCCGGCTGGCGTTTGTCGCTGCGCTGCAACATCTCTCACCGCGGCAGCGCGCCGTGCTGTTGCTGCGCGACGTGTTGCAGTGGAAGGCCGCCGAAGTGGCCGACGCGATCGGCACCACCACGACCGCCGTCAACAGTTTGCTGCAGCGCGCCCGGACCCAGCTGGACGCCGTCGGGCCCAGCTCGGGCGACCGGTTGGCGGCACCGGATTCCCCGGAGACCCAGGACCTGCTGGCGCGCTATATCGCCGCCTTCGAGGCCTACGACATCGACCGCCTGGTCGAACTGTTCACCGCCGAGGCCATCTGGGAGATGCCGCCGTACGTCGGGTGGTATCGCGGTGCCCGGGACATCGTCACCCTCATTCACCAGCACTGCCCCGCCGAGGATCCCGGCGACATGCGCCTGTTGCCGCTGGTCGCCAACGGTCAGCCCGCCGCCGCCATGTACATGCGTACCGGCGATCGGCACGTGCCCTTCCAGCTGCACGTGCTCGACGTGTGCGGCGGCACGGTGTCGCACGTGGTCGCCTTCCTCGACGAGAAGCTGTTCGCGAAGTTCGGGCTGCCGGAGGCGTTATGACATACATCGACGTCACGCCCGCGTCCGGAAAGCCGCTTCTGCTGTTGGGCGCGTTCGACATCGGCAGCGTCGGTTACGCCGCCGAAGAGTTCTTCGTCGCCGGCACGGCCTCGGCCTACGCGCCGAAGGGCGAGCTCGGCCCGGACGGTCGCTGGGACGTAACACCCGGTGACACCGCCGATTACACGACTCGGATCGTGGCCATCACTCCCACCGATCCGGCCCGTTTCAACGGCACCGCGCTGGTCGAGTGGCTCAACGTGAGCGGCGGCATCGACGCGCCGGCCGTATGGATGATGGCGCACCGTGAAATCGTCCGCGCGGGCTACGCCTACGTCGCCGTCTCCGTGCAGAAGGTGGGGATCGACGGCGGCGCCAGCCTGCTCGGGATGGACATGTCGCTGAAGACCCAAGATCCGGCCCGCTACGGGAGCTTGCATCACCCGGGCGACGCCTACGCGTACGACATCTTCTCCCAGGCAGGCGAACTCGTCAGGGATCGGGGCGACGGCATCCTGGGCGGGCTGCATCCGCAACACGTCATCGGGATCGGCGAGTCGCAATCGGCGATGTTCCTCACCACCTACGTCAACGCCGTCGATCCGCTCGCCCAGGTTTACGACGGCTTTCTGGTGCACTCCCGATTCGGGCCCGCCGCACCACTCGACGGTGTCTCGCTGATCGAGGGTTTGGAATCCTCCCGGGGGTCGCAACAGGCGGTGAAGTTCCGTCCGGACCTGCGCGTCCCGCTGCTCGCGGTCATCACCGAGACCGACCTGTTCGGCCATGTGCCGCTTGGCTATTACTCGGCGCGGCAACCCGACAACGACATGTTGCGGGTGTGGGAGATTCCCGGCGCCGCCCACGCCGACAACTACACCATTCAGGTGGCCCCGATCGACTCCGGTTCGGCCCCGCTGGCCGACATCGTGGCCGCCTACGCGCCGACCAACATGCTGATGGGTCAGGAACTCGACCACTACATCAACTTCGGCCCGCAGCACCACTACGTGGTGCAGGCCGCGGTGGCCGCGCTCGACGGGTGGGTCCGCACCGGCGAGCCGGCGCCGTCCGCCGCGCCGATCGCCATGAGCGAGTCCGAGTCACCCCAGCTTCTGCTCGACGCCAACGGCCTTGCCCGCGGCGGCATCCGGAGCCCCTGGGTCGACGTGCCGGTCGCCCGCACGTCCGGCGTCACCACGGACGAAAACCTGATGGCCGCGATCTTCGGGTCCGGTGAACCCTTCGACACCGACACGGTGGGCCGCCTCTACCCGGGCGGCAAAGCGGAGTACCTGGAGCGTTTCACCGCCGCGCTCGACGAGGCCATCGACGCTCGCTTCATCCTGCCTGCTGACCGCACCGAGATCCTGGCGCTGGCCGACGCGACATACCCCGGCGGCAGCGCCTAGAACAGCCGGCTGTCCGGTGCGGGCCCCGGCACCGGTCGGACCAGGCCCGCCCCGGTGACCAGCGGCAGATCCAGCGCCGAGAGCAGCCCGGGCGGGGCCGCGCACACCGCCGGGATGGCATTGACCATCCGCGAGGCGCCCGCGATGCGAGCACCCAGGTCGTGGTCGTGGTCTTCGGCCATCTCGAATTCACACCGCATCGCGGGCGATCCCTCGATCTCCACCCGATAGAGGCCGCGTCCGGAGGCCTGCCCGTAGCCGAGGTCTTTCGGAGGGATCGAGATGTGAGGTTGCGGCCAGTCCGGCGCGATGTCGTCGCGCATCCGCGTGACGTGGTCGAGGACGAAAGTCGGCTTGCCGCCGACGTATCCGGTCAGCGTGGAGCGCATGGCAGCGATCGTCCCGGCGGCGATGTGGCCGGTGGGTGTGTCGAAGGATTCGGTGGCGGGGATGCGTTCGTTGCTTTCCTCGATGTCGTCGATCTTGACGCCCAGACCGGCGGCGAGCTGATGCAGGACCGGCCCCCAGCCGAAGGTGAACATTCCCGGTTGGGCCGCGAACGCCTGGTACTCCGGGGGCTTGCCGAATCCCAGGATCTCGTACACCGCGGCCTGATCCGGGTACGTGGCGTAGTTGAACATCTCCGTCACCCGGACCGACTCGATGACGCGTGAGACGCCCGTGAGCACCAGCGGCAGAACGTCATTGGCGAACCCGGAGTCGATGCCGGTGGTGAAGAACGACGCACCGCCGTCGAGCGCGGCCTGCCGCAGCGGGTCGGTGAACGCCGCGTCGACACCGTCGGGAAAGACCAGCGGCACAACCGAACACGACACCACGTTCTTACCCGCGCGCAGGATCGAGACCATGTCCCCGACGGCCTCCAGCGGCCGCAGGTTGGCGCCGGCGGCGTACACCACCGCGTCGGCGTCGCCGGCGAGCAGCGCCGACGGGTCCTGGGTGGCGGTCACCCCGACCGGCGCGATCCCGCACAACTCCCCCGCGTCGCGCCCCGCCTTGGCGTCGCTGTGCACGACGACGTCGACCAGTTCCAGCTCCGGGTGGTCGATCACGCCGCGCAAGGCGATCACCCCCATCGAGCCCGGCCCCCACACTCCCACCTTGATCACTGCGGATCATCTCCTAATATTAGGACGCATACGATTAGAATTTGGACGGATCGTAGGGAGGTGAGCATCGGTACGTCAACCGCCAAATCGCCGCCCACCGGTCGGGTCGTCGACGTGCTTGCGGCGCTTGCGGATTCGCCGACGGGACTGACGTCCGCCGAGGTGGCGAAGCGCTGCGCGATCAGCACGTCCACCTGCGCCCTGGTGCTGGCCGAACTGGAAGGGCGCGCCTGGGTGGCGCGCCGCGAAGATCGCCGCTACGTGCTGGGCAGCGGCCTCTTCGGATTGGTTCACGGACTGCGGGCGCAGTTCCCGCTGCTGGACCGGGGCCGCGACGCCCTGCGTTTTCTGCATGACACGCTCGGCGCCGGTTGCTCCATGTCGAAGATCGGCGGGCGGCACCTGATCACCGTGGACGCGGTCGGCCACGGGACCGACGGCGGGCAAGCCGTCGGCCAGCGCTTCCCCATCGACCCGCCGTTCGGCCTGGTCGCCATGGCCTGGCGCGACGACGAATTCGTCCGGACCTGGCTGCACCGGGTGATGCCGCGGCTGACCCGGGCGGAAGTCGCCGAACACCAACGGGTGCTCGCCGACATTCGCGCCCGTGGGTACGGCGCGTGGCGATTCGACGACACCCACCAGTCGCTCCACGATCGGCTGACGGAGGTGCTGGCCTCCCTGGAGCCGACGGCGAGGGTGACCCGCCAGCTCACCACGCTGATGACGATGGTGACGCTGCAGTCCGTCACCGATGCGCTCGAAACCGACTTGGCGGCAGCCGAATTCGTCGTGCTGCCGATCTTCGGGCCGGACGGCCAGCCCGAGTATCAGATCGAGATCCACCTGGGCCGCTCGCCCGGGCTGACCCTGCCCGAGCTCGACGCCGCGCTTCGGCATGCCCAGGGGATGCTCGCCGCGACCGTGTCCTAGAGCCCGCGGGTCGGATTAGGCTGGGCGCATGGCAGCCCACGCGGACGTTCGGCGAGCGGCCGAGCGGGCCGTCACCACGACGCCCTGGCTGACATCGCGGCACTCGTTCTCGTTCGGCGATCATTACGACCCGGAGAACACCCACCACGGATTGCTGTTGGTGAACAACGACGACATCGTCGCGCCCGGAACCGGATTCGGCACGCATCCGCACCGGGACATGGAGATCGTGACGTGGGTCATGCGGGGTCGACTGGCGCACCGGGATTCCATCGGCAATCATGGTGTGATCTATCCGGGTCTGGCCCAGCGCATGTCGGCGGGTAGCGGGATCCTGCATTCGGAGGAGAACGACTCATCAACGGAGCCAGTGCATTTCGTGCAGATGTGGGTGGCGCCGGACGAGGCGGGCATCGCCCCGGGCTATCAACAGCACGAAATCGACGCGGAGATGTTGGACGGCACGCTCGTGCCGGTCGCCTCGGGTATCCCCGGTCGGGACGGGGCGATTTTCCTGCACAACCGCAGTGCCGCCCTGCACGTCGCGCGGTTGCGGGCCGGTGACTCCGTGCTGCTCCCGCAGGCGCCCTACCTGCACCTCTTCGCGGCGCGGGGCGCAATCACCTGCGAGGGCGTCGGCGACCTGCACGAGGGTGACGCCGTTCGGTTCACCGACGCCGGCGGCACGCGGGTGACGGCGGACGAGCCGGCGGAACTATTGGTCTGGGAGATGCACGCGAAACTGGGCGCCACGAGCCCATAGAGTGGGCGTGACAGACAGGAGCCGGCATGTCTCAATCGCGGCCGCAGCACGCGGCGCCCCGCCCTGACCGGAACATCAAGGCGGTCCGGACCGTGCGGTTCTGGGCGGCGCCGCTGGTCATCACGCTGGCCCTGATGTCGGCGTTGTGCGCGCTTTACCTCGGCGGCATCTTGAACCCGATGACCAACCTGCGGCACTTCCCCATCGCGGTGGTGAACGAGGACGCCGGGCCGGCCGGCGCGGAACTCACCGGCCGCCTGGTCAACGGCCTGGACAAGAACAAGTTCGACGTCCGGGTGCTCAGCCGCGACGCCGCCAAACACCAGTTGAACACCGGGCACGTGTACGGCTCGGTGCTGATACCGCCCAGCTTCTCGTCGAAGCTGCGCGATCTGGGCGCCAGCGCGGTGTCGCCCGGTCCCGCGGAACGGCCGGTGATCACGATCTCGACGAACCCGCGGGCCGGCACGCTCGGCTCCAGCATCGCCGCCCAGACGCTCAACATGGCGATGGGCGTGGCGAATGGTGAAGTGGGCGAACGACTCCTCGCGCAGGTCAAGGCGCAGACCGGCGGCGCGCCGCTGGCCGGGGCCGCCGAAGAGGGCCTGTCGACGCCGATCGAGATCGAGTCGACGGTGTACAACCCGCTGCCCGAGGGCACCGGCAACGGGCTGTCGGCCTTCTATTACGCGCTCTTGCTGCTGCTCGCGGGGTTCACCGGCAGCATCGTGGTCAGCACCCTGGTCGACGCGTTACTGGGTTACGTACCAGCCGAATTCGGCCCGGTGTACCGCCTGGCCGAGCAGGTCAAGATTTCGCGATTCCAGACGCTGCTGCTCAAGTGGGCGATCATGGTGCTGCTGGGGTTGCTCACCTCGGCGGTCTATCTCGCGATCGCCCACGGGCTCGGCATGCCCATCGACCTCGGCTGGCAACTCTGGGCATACGGGGTGTTCGCGATCGCCGCGGTGGGCATCACGTCGAGTTCGTTGCTCTCCGTGCTGGGTACCGGCGGCCTGCTGGTCAGCATGTTGATCTTCGTGATCCTCGGGTTGCCCTCGGCGGGCGCCACCGTGCCCCTGGAGGCGACGCCGACCTTCTTCCGCTGGCTGGCCGAATTCGAGCCGATGCACCAGGTCTTCCTGGGCACCCGGTCGCTGCTGTACTTCAAGGGGCAGGCGGACACCGGCATCTCGCAGGCGCTGATCATGACGACGATCGGCCTGGCGATCGGGCTGCTGCTGGGCGGCATCGTCACGCACCTGTACGACCGCAAGGGATTCCACCGGATACCTGGCGCCGTCGAGATGGCGATCGCGATGGAACACCAGGCGCAGCACAAGGCGCGGCAGGGCAAGCGCGAGCGGACCGGCACCGCCACCGCCACCGAGCCGGAGACCGCTAGCGAAAGCCCAAGCGAGCAAACGTAATTCGACCGCCGCCCGAGCGTCATCCGCCCGTTATCTAAATTGACAGTGTGACGGATGTGACTGATGATGTTTTTGTTGCATCCAGATTCGGGCGGAAAGGGCGATCGTGCTGACCCGACGCGCCAGCTTGCGCCGGCTGGTGGCCGGCTGCACCGCCATCGTCGCCGGCGCGGCCCTTGCGTGGACCGCCGGACTGCCGGTCGCGCACGCCGCCGACGGCCGCGATCTGCTGGCCAACGCCATCAACACCACCAAGGGCTCCTACCTGGTCTACAACTTCGGCCCCGGCCATCCCACCCCGATGCTCAACGCCGGCGGCAGCTGGTACGAGATGAACAACGGCGGCCACCTGATGATCATCAAGAACGCCGCGGGCCGGCTTTCGCCCCACCTGCTGGTGGACACGCACCAGGGCGATCAGGCGCGCTGCGAGAACAACCCCGGTGCCCGCACCGGGGAAGGGCTCTGGCAGGCCTCCGAACTGTATGCGCCGCTGCAGGCGTGGCAGCGGATGGGCCAGCCCACCATCGCGATTAACGCGAACTTCTTCGACGTGCGCGGGCAGAAAGCCGGCTCATGGCGACAGACCGGCTGCAGCTCGCCGCTGGGCGCCTTCGTCGACAACACCAACGGTCAGGGCCGCGCCAACCAGGCCGTCACCGGCACCGTGGCCTACCCCGGCAAGCAGGGCCTCTCGGGCGGCGGCGAAAGCTGGAGCGCCCTGACGACGATGATCCTGCCGTCGGGCGGCGCCCCCTATGTGGTGTGGCCCCGGAGCAAGAGCGACTACGACTCCGCCACCCCGGTGGTCCAGGATCTGCTCAACAAGAACGAGCGGTTCGTCGCGGTCTCCGGGATCGGGCTGCTGGCGCCCGGCAACACCGGGCAGCTGCACGACGGCGGACCCAGCGCCGCGCGAACGGCTTTGGCGTACGCGCGGCAGAAGGACGAGATGTACATATTCGAAGGCGGCAGCTACACCCCGGACAACATGCAGGACCTGTTCCGCGGGCTGGGTAGTGACAACGCCGTTCTGCTCGACGGGGGCGGGTCGTCGGCCATCGTGCTGCGCCGCGACACCGGCGGCATGTGGGCCGGCGCGGGCTCGCCGCGCGGATCGTGCGACACCCGGCAGGTGCTCTGCGATTCGCACGAGCGCGCGCTGCCCAGCTGGCTCGCCTTCAACTAGCTCGGCCCGAAGCGGAAGATCAGCAGGCTGGCCGCCACCACCGCGGCAGTGACGGCGAACACCGGTGCGACGACGAACCGCGACATCGACGCCCCCAGGAAGGCGCCCGCGCACATGGTCAGCACGACGCTGAGGCGCAACGCTTGACGCTCGCCCGATCCGCCGGCCAAGCGGCTGTCCAGACCGAGGCTGACGATCGTCGACGTCAGCACCGTGGTGGACAGTTCCTGGATGCCGAACTGGCGGGCGCTCGAGTGCTGCAGGCCGAACGTGACCGCCAGGACGCCGATCATGATCAGCTTGGTGTTGTTGTGATAGTGCAGGATTCCCGCGCCCGCCAGGATCGCCAAAGTCACCAGAAGGGTGATCTCCGTTGCCAATACGGTGGTGATCCACTGCCGCGTCCGGTCGGCGAAGTGCCGCGATATCCGGCCGCTGAGGATCGTGGTGCACACGAACATGGGCAAGGCGACCACGACCGCGGTCAGGTCGATGCTCGTCCTGGGCGCCAGCCAAAAGCCGAGGAAGATCACGTTTCCCGTCATGTTGGCGACGAAGACGTGGCCGAGCACCAGGATGCTGATCGAGTCCGCGAGGCCGGTGGCGAAGGTCAGCAGCAACAGGGCCGCGACGGTCGATCGCTCCGACACCGGCGAGGTAACGGCCATGGGTCGTAGCAGACCGCGCTAGACGTGCGGCGTCAAATCCAGCGACGTGATGGTCGTCATCCTGGTCACCAGCCAGCGGCTCTGCGCGCGCTTGAGGAACAGCCGGTAGGACAAGTACTTCAGCGACGGCACGTTCTTGGTCAACGGGCTGGTGGACGTGGTGTTGGTGTAGACGATGACGACGGCGTTGGTGTCGTCGATCGATTCGACGGCCGCGCCGGTGACGTCGGTGTGGTTGGTGATCTTGGCCTGCTTGTTGGGCGCGACGATGGCGTCGACGAACTTGCGGTACTGCGCCTCGAAATCACCGCTGAGGTAGCCCGACGCCCGGTCCGCGAGGGTGTCCATGTTCTCCGGCGTGTAAGTCCACAGCGTGGTGATCGCGTTGGCCGCGGTCCGCGCCACCTTGAGTTTCGTTGCGGCGGCGGCCCGATCGCTCAGGTACGGCTGCACGGTTGCCCCGGCGAACGCCGCGGATCCGACGAACAACGCGGCGGCCACGACGACGGTGATGGCCATCCGCTTGCCGGCCAGCAATTTGCGCCGTTTGCGCGCGGGGGGTTGATCTTCGGCCGCGTCGGCGGCCTGGGCGTCACCGTCGGCGGCCTCGGCGCCACCGTCGCCGGACCCGGCGTCACCATCGCCAGAGGCGGATTCGGCTGCGGTCGAGGCCGTTTCATCGGCGCCGCTCGATCCTTCGCGCTCCTCGGTCACCGCCTCGTCCGAGGCGGCGGCGGTCAGATCACCTGCTGCAGGTTGCTGATCTTCCACTGCTTTCCTTCCTGCGTGGCGGTCGCCGTCCACCGATTGGCGTTTTCCCAAACTTGTTTACCGTCGGGCGATTTCGCGCTCACGGCGGTGGCCACGATCGTGGTGACGCTGCCATCGTCGTTCCACCGCTCGACCCCGGCGTCCAGCACGGTGCCGGTGGCCGGTTCGGCGCGGGCCACCTGCAACAAGATCTCGTTCGCCTTCTCGCGGTACTCCTTGGCGAAGTCACCGGTCGCCTGAGCCAGCACCCGCGTCACGTAGTCGTTGGCGTGAAACGGATCGATGGAGGTGAACTGCGTCATGAAGCCGGTGACATAGCTGAGCACCTCGCGGTTCTTCGACGCGGAGCGTTCACGGGATTCATGGTCGACGAGCATCAGGCTGCACACCGTGATGGCCGCGGCCATGAGAGCCGCGGCGACGGCACTGGCCAGCGGCAGGCCCCAGGGCCGCCCCGGCGGCAGCGGATGCGGAACCAGCAGCGGCTCCTCGCCGGGCTGAAACTTGCGGCGTGGGCTCATTTCTCGGCTCCCGGCGGTTTGGGCTTGGTCAGCACCGTGAGGTCGTCGACGAGCCAGCGGCCGCCACCGCCCTTGACGAACGTCACCCGAACGGTGGCCGAAATGTAGCGCTCGTCGGGCGCGGCGCCGCGCCGCCCCTGCATGAACATCAGCATCGTCGCCCGATCGGGCGCCGCCGACTGGATGGCGTGGTCGGTCACCCAGTACTCGTTGATGACCGGGTTGCCCTTCTGCACCATGTCCTGCTGGGCGGCCAGCTGGGCACGGTACTTGTCGGTGGCCAACGATAAGGCGCGGGCGAAGTCGTCGTGCAACGATTTGGGGTCGTAGGTCAGCATCTGCGCGACGATCTTCGGCCCCTGCGTGTCGAGCTCTGCGCGGGTCCGGTCGGTGGCCCGGTCCGGGGCGAACACCGCCGCGTAGCTCATCAGCGCACCGGCGACGCACAGCCCGGCCGCGGCCGCCACCAGCACCGTCGTCCATCGCCGCGCGTTGAAGGCCGGCTCGGCCGGTTCGTGCCGGCGCACTTCGGTGCGCAGCAGCATGTCGGCGAAGGTGCGGCGGCCCGAATCCCACAGCGGCCAAAGCCATCCCACCACCGAGACGGTGTCGAGCAGGTGTGCCAGGTCGCGCAGCAGCAGGCCCCACGGCCCGATGGGTTCGCCGTCGCGGCGCGCGACCGCGATCCCGAAAAGCGCCCGCCCGATGCTCCAGCCGATGACCGTCGGCAGCAGCAGCCGGTTCACCAGCACCAGCAGGATGACAACCCCGATGACCGCGATGCACAGCCACCACCACACGCCGTTGGGCGGAACGGTGAACCAGGTCACCGCCATCGTTGCCACCACCGCGGCACCCGGCACGACGTCGACGGCGAGGGCCCCGGCGCGAATGTGCCAGGACGCCAACGAAGTCCGCGGGGACTGCTGGGCGGCCGTGGCCGGTGGCTTTTCGACCACCACCGTCACTTCGTCACCTGGTCGAGCTTGGCTATCTTATATTGGCCTTCGGCCTGAGCCATTTTCACGCGCAGCCGGTACCCGGTTTCGTTTTGCGTCTGGTCGTTGGCGACCTTGACGCGGACCGCGACGAGCACCTCCACCGAGCCGTCGGGGTTGTTGCGCTCGACGGCCGCCCGCATGTCCGACACCTGGACGTGGACGTTGGCGGCCTGATACGCCTGGACGAGCATGCTGGTGTAGAGCAGCGCCTGCGAGCGGAAATTGTCTGTGCCGCAGTCGATGATCTTCTGCTCACTCGCCGCCATCGCGTTGGTGTCGGGGGCCTGCGTCGCCGAAACGCAGTCGACGGCCGCCTTGAGCGCCGCGGCGTCGTTGCGGGCTATCGCCTGGCTTTCGTGGTGGTAGCGCAACGCGAAGTAACCGCCGACACCGACGCCGGCGGCGCACAGCACGAGCGCCGCGGCGATCCCGGTCAACCAGCCCCGGCCCATCCGGGACGGACGGCGGTCGACCGCCTCGCCGGGTACTGCGTCGGGCTCCGACGCTTCGTCGGCCGCGCTCTCGGGGACGGCCTGCTCGGTGGCGTCCTCGGGTTCCGCCGGGGCGGTGGCGGTCGTCTCGGCCGCGGGCGGCTCCTCGGCGGGCACGTCGGCCGCTTGCGGCTCCTCGGGAGCCGTCGGCTCGACCGCCTCGTCGGGTGCTGCGGCATCCTCGGGCGTCGCGTCGGAATCGATCGGGTCGACGGCGGCCGCGTCCTTGGGGCGCCGTCCGCGCAGACGACGAAACTTCGGCATCGGTGGGGGGTTCAGCCGGCTGGTGCCAGCATCTCCTTCCATCCGTCGTCTCCTGTTCTGGCCGAGTTCTCGACGGAGTATTTAACTCCATCTGGCCCTACCAGTTCACCGCTTTGGGGACTGTAGACCGCCGCGGGAGGCCCGCTGGGGGTGTAGACACACGGGTTGGGCTGCTGGCCGTTGCACTGCACGGTACCGGACCCCGGCCGCGACAACGGGTCGCTGGTCGGCGGGGGCGTGCCGGACACCCGGTCCGAGGGCGCCGGGTTCAGTCCGGTGTCGATCGACGGCGCCGGGATCACCTGTCCGGGCTTCACGGGCTGGTCGCAGCGCGCCGCAGGGGCGGGGCAGGTCACGATCTGGTTGGGGTCGCCGTACCAGGGGTTGGTACCCGCGGGCACGTACGGCTTCGGGTCGCGGCACTCCCGGGGTGTGGCCGCGCGCTTGCCCTCGACGTCCGTACACGGGATGTTGCGCGACCCGCGCACGCTGTTGGCCGGGGTGTCCATCGGGATCTTGCAGTACGTGCCCGACGGCAGCGGCTGCATGCTGGTGTCGGCCGGGGACCGCCACTCCGAGGCCGGGATGAAGCCGGTCAGGCAGGGCGGCGGCTGGTTGATCGACAACGCCAGGTCCAGGGCCGCCATGTTCGGGAAAGGCGCGGCCACCGTCTGGGCGATCGATGCGCCCTGGGGCAGGAACACCAGGACCTGCTCGACGCCGGTGTGGTAGCGCTTGAGCAGGTCGAACACCACCTCGAGATTCGCCAGCGTCTGCGGCAGCGACTCCCGCACGTCGTTGAACACGTCGTTGACCTGATCGGCCGTCGGTGCCGCCTGGCGCAGCACGCTTCTCAGGTGCGAGTCCTCCTGCGCGGACTGCGCGCCCAGCCGGTTCAGGTTGCGCGCCCAGCGTTCGATGGCGTCGCCCGACTTGACCTGGCTGTCCAGCACCGGGCCCGAGTTCTGGATGATGTCGTTCACGTCGTTGATGTTGGTCTTGAAATCGCCGACGATCGCCTGCGTCGAGTCCACCAGCCGTTGCAGGGCGGGCCCCAGGCCGCCCACGGACTGCGCCGTCTCGTCGAGCAATTGGGCGATCTTGTCCTTGGGCAAGACGGCCAGCCCGCGGTTGGCCGTGTCCAGCGCCGGCCCGATCTCGGCGGGCACCGTGCCCTTCGTGATCGTCTGTCCCTCCGACAGGAACTTGCCCGGATTGCCGGTCGATTCCAGGTCGAGGTACTGCTCACCGACCGCCGACACCGAGTGCACGTTGGCCGTCGCGTCGATCGGGATCTTGTAGCGACTGTCGATGCTCATCGTCGCTTCGGCGCCGCGCTCGGTCGGTTCGACGTCGGTGACCTTGCCGATGGTGATGCCGCGGTAGGTCACGTTCGCCGTCGGGTACAGGCCGCCCGAGGCGGGCAGCTCGGCCTTCAGCGTGTAGCGACCGATGCCGGCAAGGCTCGGAAGCTGCAGGTAGTACACCCCGAGCACGAGGATCGAGATCACGGTCAGTATCCCGAACGCGATCAATTGGCGTCTGATGAAGGGAGTCAGCAATTCCTGTCCCCCCTTTCCACCAGTGGCCCACCGGGCGCGTCGTTCGGGTTCGGCGTGTAGCGCACGTCGGGGATCATCGTCTCGGGGTCACGCCCGAACGACTGCTCGAGCGCGCGCAGGGCGCCGGACAATCCGGTACCGGTCAGGAACGCGTTGTCGACGGAGCTGTACGTCACGTCGAGCGTCAGCGAGATGTTGATGTAGTCACCCCGGAAGATCTTCGGCACGGTGTCGATGTCGAACGGCTGGGTGAGGATCAACTTCAGCGCGCCGATCAGGTACGGCGAGGCTTTACCCAATTCCTTCAACGGGCATTGCAGCGCCTGCAGGTCGGTGTGCAGCGGCCCGCGGGCTTCCGACAGGTACTGATCGGCGGCCTGGCTGAGCCGGCCCACCGCGTCGACGGCGTTGATCAGCAGGTTCTTGGTGTCGGCGAAATGCTTGATCAGCGGCGGAATGTCGGTGAGCACCCGGTCGAGGACGTCTGCGCGCGCGCCGACATAGGTCAGCAGCCGGTTCGTCGAGTCGATCGCGTGGGTGATGTCATCGCGCTGCTGGTTGAGCTGGCTGGTGAAGGTGTCCAGCTTGCCGAGGAACGACCTGATCGCGTCGCCCCGCCCGTTGAAGATGTTGTAGACCTCGTTCTGCAGCACCTCCAGGTTGGGGATGCCGCCACCGCGCAGGATCAGCGACAGGCTGGCCAGCGTCTGCTCGGTGGTGGGATACGACGACGAGTTCTTCAGCGGAATGGTGTCGCCGTCCTTCAGCAGTTCCTGCGACGGGTTCGGCGGCGAGGCCAGCTCGACGTGCTGGGAACCGAGCAGCGAGGTCTGGCCGATCTTGGCGATCGCGTTCTTGGGCAGCTTGGTGCTCTTGTCGACACCCAGCGTCAAAGTGGCGATCCAGTTCTTCAGCTGAATCTTCTTGATCGAGCCGACGAAGACGTCGGCGACCATCACCTTGCTGTTGCCGTTGATCGCCAGCGTGTCCGGCACCTGCACGTAGATCGTCATGGCGCCCGAGCCGCTGCCGGGACCACCGGGGATCGCGACGTTGGAGATGCCGCGCCAGCCGCACGAACTCAGCACCAGCGCCGCCATCAGCAGGACCAATGCCTGCCACGATCCGCGGCGGATCAGCCTCATTGCCGCCCTCGCGCGTTCCGCGCTCGTCTCGCGCTTCACTGGCCACCCCCGTCAGTCGGCACCGCGGGCCCACCCGCGTTGGGCGCCGGCGCCGCGACCGGCGCAGGCGTCGGGGCGACCGGGCCCGGGGCCACGTTCGGCCCGGGTGGCGGCGGCTGGATGGGAACCGGCGCGTTCAAACCGATGGGCGGCACGATCGGGTTCTCGTCGTAGGCGTTCGGCGGTCCCGGCGGCGTCTGCAGGTTCGATTGCACGGGCGCGATGTTGGGGCCTCCCATGAGCTCGGACAGCGAGTCCGGGGTCATCAGCCCCGCGGTGATCGGCCCGACCTGCTGGCCCTGCATGCCGGGCGCGACGATCCAGCCGGGCTGGGTGTTGCGGTGCGACGTCGGGGTGTCCGGAACCCAGATGCCGGGCACGGTGGTGTCCTTGTATCCGTTCGGCGGGTGCAGCCGATCTTCCGAATAGGCCACCTGCTTGGGCAGGGTCTCGGCGGTGCTGAACAGGTTCACGCCGAACGGCAGGTAGTTGAACTTGATCGCGTCGAGGATCGGCGCCAGGTACTGCGCGCACAGCTCGGCGGACTCCTGATACCCGAGCCGGCTGCCGGCCTGGATCGAGCTACAGATGAACTGCATCGGGTTGGCGAAGTTCGTGATCGCCGGGATGGCGACCACCGACCCGTGCGACGGGTGATAGATCTGGTTGATGTTCGCGGCGGCCGTCGGCAGGACGTGCAGCGCGGTCTCCAGCCCGTTCAGCGGATCCGGCTGCAGAATCGTGTTCGTCACCGTGGCCAGGTTGTTGATGTCGTAGGTCAGCACACCGCGGTTCTTGTCCAAAAACGGGCGCACAGTGGACAGCAGTCCGTCGAACTGCTCGATCGCGTTCGCAAGGTCCGTGTCGTTGTGCGCGAGCCGGGTGGTGAAGTCGGCCAAGTTCTGGTTCAGCGCGACGAACTGCTGGTCGTCCTTGTGCAGCGCGTTGACGAACAGCGCCAGGCTCTTCACCACCGCGAAGAAGTCGCCGCGGCCCTCGTTCAACGCGGTCAACGCCTTCGACAGGTTGGTCAGCGTCGTGTTGATCTCCTTGCCCTTGCCGGCCAGGCCATTGGCATAGGACTCGATGACCTCACCGAACGGGCCGGTCGGCTGCTCGGGCGTGGGGCCCAGCTTGGAGATGATGTTCGTGATGCTGTTGCGCAGCTGGTCCCACTCCACCGGGACCTGCGTGCGCTCCTCCGGGATCACGGCGTTGTCGGCCAGCACCGGGCCGCCCTTGTAGGGCGGCTCCAGCTGGATGGCCCGCGACGCCACCAGCGTCGGGTTGAGGATCACGGCGTTGGCGTTGGCGGGGACCCGGTACTTGTTCTCGTAGTGGAAGGTGACCTTCATCTTGTCGCCGGCCGGCTCGATCTTGTCGATCGCGCCCACCCGCAGCCCCATGATCTGGACCTTGTCGCCCGGGTAGAGGGCGTTGGCCGCCGGGAAGTAGGCCACCACGGTGTTGTTGGTCAGCTTTTCGTACAGCCGCCAGCCGACGAACCCGACGACCAAGGCGAGCACGATCACCAGCGAGCCGATGATCACGGTCGCCCGGGTCATCTTGGGTAGCCGGATGTTCCGGATGTCAAAGGCGGTGCTCAATTCTGGCTACCTCCCCCGGCAGCACCGCTGCCGCCCGTTCCGCCCGGGTTGATGAAGGGCGCCGGTAGCTGGTTCCCCGGCCCGGGTGGGGCCGCCGGTCCCGGCGGGAAGCCCGGCGCGAACGTCGACGGCGGCGGCGTCGGACCGGCCGGCGCCAGGTTCTCGGTGCGCGCGCCCGGGGGCGCCTGCGCCGGCAGCGGCACCGGTGTGCCCGGCACGTCCGGCGGCGGGTCGCCCGGTCGCCCGGCGATCGGGATGCCCGGCGTCGGCGGCAGACCGCCCGGGTTCGGCGGCGAGGTCATCACGTCGACCGGCGCCGGGAAGCCCGGCCCGCCGAACGGTCCGATGCCCCCGCCGGCGCACGGCAGCGGGTTCCACGGCCGCGGCAGACCCTCGTCGCCGACGGTCACGTTGCCGCCCGGGTTGGCCGGGGTGTAGGAGCAGGGCGACCCGGGAGGAACGGCCGGCCCCGGGTGCTCCGGGGTGCCCTCCAGCACCGGCGGCGCCGGCGGCGGCGCGCCGTTCGGGAGCCGGGTGCCGTTCGGGTCGGGCCACCGGAATTCGGGCAGCCCGGCGCTACGCCAGAAGTTCTCCGGGTCGATGCCGCGCTTCTTGAATGCGGCGTCCACCCAGGGCTGGATGATCTGGTACAGCGCGAGGTTGTGCAGGACCACCTTGAAGAACGGTCCCGACGCGATCGCCTCGTTCAGGGACGGCAGGAACTTGCCGACCTCGGTGAGTCCCGCGGCGACGTCGTCTTTGCGCTCCTTCAAGATGTCGCTCACGGTGCGCAACTGTTCGAGCACATGGTTGAGGTTGGGGTTGTCGTTGATGAAGCCCTTGACCTGCTCGGAGAAGGCGGCGACGTTCGCCAGCAACGCGTTGATGGCCTGGCCGCGCTCGTTGAAGGCGACCAGCAGGTCCTTGGCGTTGACCAGCAGGCGGTCGACCTGGTCGCTGCGGTCACCGAGGACGCTGGCCACCTGGTTGGCCTGGGCCAGCAGATGCTTGACCTGCTCGTCGCGCTTGCCGATGGTGTCGGAGAACTTGGCGACGCCGTCCAGCGCCGCGCTCAGGTGGGGATAGGTCTGGTCGATGGTCTGCGACAGCACGTGCAGCGATTCCTTGACCGTGTCGATGTTCCAGCCCTGGGCGGCCTTCGTGACGTCGAAGAACGCGTCGTAGATCTGATAGGGCGTGGTGCTCTGACCAATCGGCAACGAGTCGCCGGGCTTCAGTTTCTGATTGCCCCGGGCCTCGACGTCCAGGATCTTCTTGCCGAGGATGGTGTCGGTCTTGATCGCCAGCCGGCTCTCGGTGCCGATGGTGGCGGTACCGAGATTGAATTTGACCAGGATGTGGTCGCCCTCGATATTGAGGGCCTCGACCTTGCCGACGTCCACGCCGGCGATGCGCACCTTGTCACCCACGCCGATACCGCCGGTGTCGGTGAACTGGCCGTAGTAGTGCGGTTTGGCCATCAGCATCGGAACGCTCGTGAAGCTTTGACCGACGCCGATGACGAGCAGCGTCACGATGATGCCCATCAACCCGATGCGAACCCGGTTGGGTGGTTCCAGTGTCCTCATTGCGGGGTGCACCTACCCGTCGGCTGCTGGAAGAGCCGGACCGTGCGGACCGGCCCACCCGCCTGCAGACCGTTGATCTTCAGGGTGATGTCGCAGGCGTAGAAGTTCACGAAGTCGCCGTAGGAGCCGATGGCGCGCCCGATCATGTTCAACGCGCTGGGCACCTTCTTGAGGTAGTCGTTGAGCCCATCGCGCTGGTCGATGAGCGGCTGCTGGATCGCGTCCAGGTAGTTGAGGGTCTTGTGCAGCAGCCCGCGGTCCTCGGCGAGCAGGTCGGCGACCGTCCCGGCGGCGTTGCTGATGTGCGCGGTCCCGCCCGCCAGCTGGTCACCGTGGCCCTTCAGCCCGGTGATGAGCACCTCGAGGTTGTTGACCGTCTGGTCGAACTGCTGCCGGTGGCGGACCGTCGTGTCCAGGACGATGTTCAGGTTCTTGATGACCTCGCCGATCGCCTGGTCGCGCTCACCGAGCTGGTTGGTCAGCTGCGCGGTCTGATCGAGGATGTCGTTGATCGTGCCGCCCTGCCCCTGGAACACCGTGATCAGCGCGGTCGCGATGGTGTTCACCTTCTGCGGGTCCAGCGCACGGAACAGCGGCTTGAAACCACCGATCAGGGCGTCGAGGTCGAGCGCCGGCGCGGTCCGCGACATCGGGATGAAGCCGCCCGGCGGCAGCACCTTCTCGGCGCCCTCACCCTCGCCGCGCTTGAGCTCCAGGTAGCGGTTGCCGATCAGGTCGAGGTAGCGGATCTGCGCGGTCGTCGACTGGTACAGCGGCACCGAGCGGTCGACGTTGAACTTCACCCGCGCCCGCTTGCCGCCGTCGGCCAGCTCGACCGTGTCGACCTTGCCGATCTCCACGCCGGAGGCGCGGACGAACTGGCCCGCCCGCAGCCCGCTGACGTTGGTGAATTCGGCCGAGTACGAGTTGGTGCTGTCGAACCGCATCTGCCCGAAGACGACGATGATCATCACAGTGAAGATCAGCAGCACCAACGAGAAGATGCTGAGCCTGACGATGGTTCCGGTGATTTTCATGGGTTGATCGTGTTGTCCCCTACTTGGCGGCCCCAGACGTACTCGATGGCGTACGGCGAGCCGGTGTCGAGGTGGTTGTACGGCGCGATGCTGTTGCCGCTGTCCATCACCAATTCAGGTGCCGGCCACAGGTCGTGGGTGATCTGCTGCCAGCAACCGGGGGCGCCCCCCGGCCCGCCGCGCGCGTTCACCCGCGGCAAGTTCTCCGGGTAGGTGTACGGGTTCGGCGCGCCGCCGATGAGCCCGGCGAGCCCGCCCACCAGGCTGGCGAGGGTGGCCACCGCCGACACGGGGTTGGCCAGCAGCCCTAGCCCGGACAGGGCCTCGGTGTGGGCGCTCAGCGAGTAGCCGTTGCCGCCCAGGAACGACGAGGCCTTGGGCTCGATGTCGTGGTAGTTGCGCAGCGTGCAGAAGATCTCCGGGCTGTAGGTGTCCAGCAGCTGGGCCGAGGGCACCAGGTCCTGGGCACCGCGGGCCAGGTACGGGCCGCCCCGGTTGAAGATGTCGGCGCCGGTGTTGCCGAACCCGGCCGCCGACAACAGGGCCTGGTCGAGATCCTTCTGCTGCGCGTTGATCGTGCGCGAGGTGATGACCGCGTTGTTGAGGAAGTCGATGAGGTCGGGCGCGGCGTTGGCGTAGGTGTCCCCGAGCGCCGCCAACCCCTGAATGTCGCGGCGGGCCTGGGGCATCTGCGGATTGACGTCATCGAGGATGGCGTTGGCGTTGACCACCGACTGCCCGAACCGATCGCCCAGCCCGGTCAGCGCCTGGGCGGCGGCGCTCAGCGTCAGGTTCAGCTTGACCGGGTCCACCTTCTCCGCGATCGAGGTGACGGTCTGGAACAGCGTGTTGATCTCGGTGGTCACCGACCGCGCGTCGATCACGGTGTGCGGGTTGAGCTTCTGCGGCGACGGGTTCTTCGGCGTCGTCAGCGACACGTATTTGCCGCCGAACACCGTGGTCGCCTTGATGTCGGCGTTCACGTTGGACGGGATCAGCGACAGGTACCTGGGGTAGACGTCCAGGGTGAACTTCGCGGCCGGCTTGCCGTCGCGCACGGTCTCGGAGATGCTGGCCACCCGGCCGATCTCCACCCCGTTGTAGGTGACCTTCGAGCCGGGATCCATCACCAGCCCCGCCCGCGACGCCAGCATGGTCAGCTTCGTCTTGGGGGTGAAGTCGCCGCGGAACTGCCCGTAGACCAGCACCAGCGCCACGATGGCGATGATCAGCGCTGCCACGCCCGCCAGCTTGTACGGCGGGTTGCGGGGCTTGTTGACCTTCACTGGTGACGTCATGGCTACACCGTCAACGCGAAGTTGGGGTTGACACCGTAGAGCGCCAACGCGGCTGCCAGAACGACGACCTGGACCGACACCAGCGAGAAACGCATCGATCGGCCGACGGCCTCTCCGACGCCGACGGGTCCGCCGCCGGCGTTGTAGCCGTAGAAGCAGTGGGTGATCATCACGACCGCCGTGATGATGATGGCCTCGAGGAACGACCAGAACACGTCGTCGGGACGCAGGAACGTCCGGAAGTAGTGCTCGTAGGTTCCGTTGGACTGTCCGTACAGCACCGTGGTGGTGATCTGCGGGGACAGGAACGACATGATCATCGCCAGCGAGTAGAGCGGGATGATGACGACCAGACCGGCCATGATCCGGGTGGTCGCCAGGAACGAGATCGACTTGATGCCCATGACTTCCAGGGCGTCGATCTCCTCGCTGATGCGCATGGCGCCCAGCTCGGCGGTCGCGCCGGCGCCGACGGTGGCGGCCATGGCGATGCCGGTCACGACGGGGGCGGCGATGCGGACGTTGATCAGCGCGGCGAAGAAGCCGGTGAACGCCTCGACGCCGATGTTGCCCAGCGAGGCGAAGCCCTGGATCGCGACCAGGGAGCTACCCGACAGGGTCACGAAGCCGACGATCGCGACGGTGCCGCCGATGACGGCCATGGCCCCGGTGCCCATGCCGATCTGGGCGATCAGCCGCAAGGTCTCCTTGCGGTAGTTGCGCAGCGCGTGCGGGATGTGGCCGAGGGCGACCACCCCGAACCACGCCATCTGGCCGACGTCGTCGAGCCCGCGGGCCGCGGCACCGCCGTAGCGGTTGAGGTTTTCGGCTGCCCGCGGGAAGCGGGCGCGCAATACGGCAGAGGTCGACATGTCAGTGGCCCGTTCCGAATCGCACGCCGATGGTCGTCAGCACCACGTTGACCGCGTACAGCGCGACCACGCAGAGCACGACGGTCTCGTTGACGGCGGTGCCGAGCCCCTTCGAGCCGCCCCGCACGGTCAGGCCGCGGTAGCAGCCGACCAGCCCGGCGATCAGGCCGAACGTTGCGGCCTTGACCGTCGCGATGACGACCTCCGGCAGACCCGTGATCGTGGTCAGCGTGGCGAGGTAGGCGCCGCCCGAGACGTTTTGCAGGTAGACGCCGAACAGGTAGCCGCCGACCAGGCCGACGGTGATCACCAGGCCGTTGAGCAGGGTGGCGACCAGGGTCGCGGCGATCACCCGGGGGACCACCAGCCGGTGGATCGGGTCGATGCCGAGCACCTCCATGGCGTCGATCTCTTCGCGGATGGTGCGGGCGCCGAGGTCGGCGCAGATCGCCGTCGACCCGGCGCCGGCCACCACGAGCACCGTGGTGAGCGGGCCGAGCTGGGTGACCGCGCCGATCGCCGCGCCGGCGCCGGACAGGTCCGCGGCGCCGAACTGGGCCAGCAGCACGTTGAGCGTGAAGATCAGCAGGACCGTCAGCGGGATCGACACCATGATGGTCGGCAGGAAAGCGACCCGCATGATGAACCAGCACTGCAGGACGAATTCGCGCCATTGGAACGGCCAGCGGAACAGTGCCCTGCCGGTGAGGACGCACATCCGGAAGAATCCCCCGATGAGCGTCAGTGGGGTCTGCAGTTGGTCGCGTACGTAACCGACCAAATAGGGGCCCCGTCGACTCGCCGACGTTGAAGTCACGGCTGCCCCCTCCAGCTGATACCGCGCGCCTCTCGGCGCGGCGGCGGATCGTGTCGCACGCCTCTCCCCTTCGCCGTTGCCCGGCTGAGGGGACCCCCCCGCCTCGCCGTTACGTGGCCGGGCATGCCCCCGCGTCGCCCCGACCCAACGTGTGTGACCATCGGCTCCCTACTGACAAGTAGTAACGGAGACCACAGGAATGTACCCGATGGCCATGCACGTGTGAACTGCATCTGCACAATTAACCCTTCGTCAACAGCGGGCAAACGTTACAGGTTCCGTCAGCTTTCCTCTCTGGTCGTGAATTATGTTGCACCGGAGCGCTTTTCACCGATATTTGCGTTTCCGTAACGGATCCGTAGCTCAGTCTTGAGCACCTTGCCGGCGGGGTTGCGCGGCAACGCATCCACAATCTCGAGCGCCTTGGGATGCTTGTAGCGCGCCAGCCGCTCGGTGAGGAATTCCTCCAGCTCGTCGAGCAGCAGCTGGTCGCCCGCGACGGCCGCGACCGCGATCGGCACCTCGCCCCATTTCTCGTGGGCGCGCCCGATGACCGCGACCTCGACGATGCTGGGGTGGCTGGCCAGGACGTTCTCCACCTCCGCGCAGTAGATGTTCTCGCCGCCGGAGATGATCATGTCCTTCTTGCGATCCACCACCCACACGTAACCCTCGTCGTCCATCCGGACGAGGTCGCCGGAGTGGAACCACCCGCCGGCGAAGGCCTCCGCGGTGGCCTCCGGGTTGTTCCAGTAGCCGCTCATCAAAGTTGGTGCGCGATAAACGATTTCGCCGACCTCGCCGGTCGGCACGTCGTTCATGTTCTCGTCGACCACGCGGGCGGCCACGGTCGGGATCACCTTGCCGACCGAGCCGCGTTTACGGATCGCGTCCTCCCCCGGCAGCATGCAGGTGACGGGAGACATCTCGGTCTGGCCGAACGCGGCGAGGATCTGGGTGCCGGGGAACGTCGCCGACATCTCGCGCAGCAGCGCGTCGGGCGCCGGCGCGGCCCCCCAGGACATCACCCGCAGCCTCAGGTCGCGGGGCCGGGCCCGTTGCTCGGCGCAAACCGCCTGCCACTGCGCGGGCACCAGGAACAGGCCGGTGACCTTCTCTTCGGCCAGCACGTCGAGCAGTTGCCCCGGCTCGAACGCGCCGAGTGGGTAGATCACCGTCGGGGTGCCGAGCAGCAGCCCGGTCAGCATGTTGCCGATGCCCGCGATGTGGAAGAACGGGACGCCGACGAAACCGACGTCGTTGTTGATGTCGGCGCCGTTGGTGTACAGGCCCGTCATGGTCTGGCCGGTCAGGTTGGTGTGGGTGAGCACGGCGCCCTTCGGCCGGCCCGTGGTGCCCGAGGTGTACATGATCAGCGCCGGCGAATCGTTCGGAATGTCGACGTGGTCATGCGAGGCGCCCTGCTCGCCGATCAGGTCTTCGTAGCCGAGCAGGCGCTCGTCGCCCGCGCCGCCGGCCACGACGATGGTGTCCAGCAGTGGCTCGACCTCGCGCACCCCGGCGGCCACCGGGACGAGCACCGACTCGGTGATCATCACGCGGGCTTCACAGTCCTGGACCAGGAAGGCGATCTCGGCCGGGGTGAGCCGGAAGTTCAGCGGCACGGCGATGGCGCCGAGCATGTTGACCGCGAGCACCGATTCGACGAATTCGGTGCGGTTGAGCATCAACACCATGACCCGGTCGCCGAAGCCGACTCTCCGCCGGCTCAACGCATCGGCCAGCGCCGCCACCCGCTGCCGCAGGTCCCCCCACGTCACGGTCTTGCCCAGGAACCGCAGCGCCGGGGCGCCCGGTTGCATCAGGGCGTGCCGCTCGAGTTGGGTCACCCAATTCTGCCGCCGGGCGAGGTACGGCTGCTCCGTCCCCTGCGTCAGATGGCTCGCTAATTGCGCGGTCACTCCGGCCTTCCCCTTCACTCGCGCACCGCTTGCGCCAGGTTGATATTTGATAAAACATGGTGTTGTCTGGGTCACATTATGGCCTGAAAGCCCTGCTGACAAGCCCCGACAAAAGTTTCAAACCAACCTCCGCGACGCCCCGAAAGCCCTGGCAGCCCCCGTGAACGCACCGATATCCACGCGACTGAGGCGCCGACGGCCCCTGCGCCGGGCACAGTTGTCCGACGAGGTCGCGGGTCACCTCCGGGCGGCGATCATGTCCGGGGCGCTGCGGCCGGGGACGTTCATCCGCCTCGATGAGACTGCGGCCGAGCTCGGCGTCAGCGTCACGCCGGTGCGTGAAGCCCTGCTGAAGCTGCGCGGCGAGGGCATGGTGCAGCTCGAACCGCACCGCGGCCACGTCGTGCTGCCGCTGACCCGCCAGGACGTCGAGGACATCTTCTGGCTGCAGGCCACCATCGCCAAGGAGCTGGCCGCCGCGGCAACCGACCACATCACCGACGCCGAGATCGACGAGCTCGAACGCATCAACGAGGCGCTCGCGGCGGCCGTCGGGTCCGGGGATGCCGAGACCATCGCGGGCATCGAGTTCGCGTTCCATCGGGTCTTCAATCAGGCGAGCGGGCGAATCAAGCTGGCCTGGTTCCTGCTCAACGCCGCGCGCTACATGCCGGTGCTGGTGTACGCCGCCGATCAGCAATGGGGCGCCGCCGCCGTCGACAACCACCGGCAGCTGATCGCGGCGCTGCGCCGGCGCGACGCCGCCGCGGTGATCGAGCACACCGTGTGGCAGTTCACCGACGCGGCGGCGAGGCTGACGGAAATGCGGGACCGCACCGGCATCTTCGACTAGCGGCGATCACGAGCGCGGCCGCAAGGCCGGGCGAAGTGGGTCGCCGCCATCTTCGACTAGCGGCGATCACGAGCGCGGCCGCAAGGCCGGGCGAAGTGGGTCGCCGCCATCTTCGACAAGCGGCCGCGATCAGGACGAGCCGGCGGCCAGCTGTTCGGCGCGCTTCTTGAGGCTTTCGGCGAGGTGGTCCAGGACGTTGTTGAGGAGTTGCTTGACCATCGGCGCCGGAACCGGCATCGAGGTCTCGACGTCCAAGTCCACGGTCAGCAAGCTCGAGGTGCCCATCTCCACCACGCTGAACAACTGCTCCTGCTTGGTGAATAGGTCGCCCTGCTGCAGGACGGTCTGGATCTGGTTCTCCCCCGGGTAGTACACGGCCTGGATGAACACGCTCTGCATGCCTTGGTAGTCGGTGTCGAGCCGCAGCTGGCTGGGGCGCCCATCGTCGTAGCGGGCGAGCACCCAGAGGCCCTTGATCTCCTCGTTCCACTGCGGGTAAGCCTCGAAGTCGGCGACGATGGCCATGATCAAGGCGGCGTCGGCGCTGACTTCGACGGTCTTGCTCATAACTGGCATTGGCGAAGCATAGCCGGGTGGGCAGCACGCCCCGACGCTGCGGCCGGGCGGCGATTGTCGCGAAAGCCCCGGCGCGGCGGGCAATCTCGGGCCTATCGGTCCACGCGGGCCGTCGACAGCAACGACCGGATGGGGTCGGGAATTTCGATCGGCTTGCGGCTGGCGCGATCGACGTAGACGTGCACCCAGTGGCCCAGCGCGGTGATGGGCTGGGCCTGCCCGTCCCGCGCCGCGCGGAAGACGCCCAGCCGATACGTCACGCTGCTGCGGCCCAGCCGGGTCACCGCGACACCCACCGTGAGGCCTTCGGGGAAGTGCAACTCCGAGAAGTACCGGCAGCCCGACTCGGCGACGATCCCGAGTGCGGGCGTGGTGAGCGGGTCGAGGCCGGTGCTGGTGTTGATCCACGCGTTGATGGCGGTGTCGAACAACTGGTAGTACACGGCGTTGTTCAGGTGGCCGAACATGTCGTTGTCGGCCCACCTGGTTCCCACCGGCCGCAACACCGGGAAGTCGTCGCTGGTGAGCCCGTCCGGCGCCGGCGGCACCGCCGGAGCCGGCGAGACCGGAGGTTCCGCAGCCATGGTTGTATTCCAGCATGGTTCAGATTCGGGGGGCCGTGCTGGACCGGATCGGTCTGGCCCGCCCGTACGCCGAGTCCCGGCCGATCCGCGTCGTCGATCTCGACTTGGATCCGCCCGGCAGCGGTGAGGTGATGATCCGCATCGAGGCGGCCGGCGTCTGCCATTCCGACCTGTCGGTGGTCGACGGCAACCGGGTGCGGCCGGTGCCGATGCTGCTCGGTCACGAGGCGGCCGGGATCGTGGAGGAGATCGGTGCCGGCGTTTCGGATCTCGCGATCGGTCAGCGGGTCGTGCTGGTGTTCCTGCCGCGGTGCGGCCGGTGCGCGGCCTGCGCGACCGGGGGTCTGACACCGTGCGAGCCGGGCAGCGCGGCCAACGCCGCCGGGACGTTGCTCGGCGGGGACATCCGGCTCAACCAGGACGGCCACCGCGTCTACCACCACCTCGGGGTGTCGGGCTTTGCGACGCACGCGGTCGTCAACCGCGCCAGCGTGGTCCCGGTGCCACCCGACGTGCCCCCCGAGGTTGCCGCCCTGCTGGGCTGCGCGGTACTGACGGGCGGGGGCGCCGTGCTCAACGTCGGCAATCCCCAACCGGGTCAGACGGTCGCCGTCGTCGGGCTGGGCGGTGTCGGGATGGCCGCGGTGCTCACGGCGCTGACCTACGACGGTGTGCACGTGGTCGCCGTCGACCAACTGCCGGACAAGCTGGCCGGCGCGCGTGCCCGGGGCGCGCACGAGGCGTACACGCCGCAGCAGGCCGTCGACGCCGGCGTGAAAGCCGCGGTGGTCATCGAGGCCGTCGGCCATCCCGCGGCGCTGGAGACGGCCATCGCCCTCACCGGGCCGGGCGGCCGCACCATCACCGTCGGGCTGCCGCCGCCGGACGCACGAATCACGGTGTCGCCGTTGGGTTTTGTCGCCGAGGGCCGGTCGCTGATCGGCAGTTACCTGGGTTCGGCGGTGCCGAGCCGGGACATCCCCCGGTTCGTCGCGCTGTGGCAGTCGGGCCGGCTGCCGGTGGAGGCGCTGGTGTCCTCGTCCATCCGGCTCGACGAGATCAACGCCGCGATGGACAACCTCGCCGACGGCACCGCCGTGCGGCAACTGATCACGTTCGACTGACTACCGCGGGTGTAACGGCGCGACGGGCTCCACCGCCGCGTCCGGCAGGCGGTGTTCTTCGATGTAGTCCCAACGGATTTGGTAGCCCAGTCCGGGGGTCGACGGTATCTCGACGAACCCGTCCGAGGTGAGCGGGTCGCACGGCGCCGTCAGGTAGGGCGGCGCGGCGTCGTAGCGGGCGCCGGGCCCGAGCAGGCCGCGCTCGTAGTACTCGCAGACGTCCTCGCTGGTGGCGCCGAGCACCTGCAGGTTACCGAAGCCGCTCATGTGCAGCTCGCACCGCACGCCGACCGCCTCGCACATCCCGGCCAGCTTCATCACGCCCGTGATGCCCCCACGCAGGACGTCGATGCGGCTGATGTCCGAGGCGTGGCGCAGGATCCAGTCCGCCCGGGTGAAGAGGCCGCCCTCGGCGATCTCGGGAGAGCAGATCGGGATGTCGAGTTCGTCGCCGAGTCGCCGGTAGGACTCGACCCGGTACTCCGGCATCGGGTGCTCATACCAATAGAAGCCCAGCCGCTCCAGCTCGCGGCCGACCCGCAGCGCGTCCTCATAGGTGTGGTAGGTGCCCCACGGGTCGAACATCAGCACCATCTCGTCCCCCACCGCCGCCCGCACCTCACGACACACCCGGATGTCCCAGTCCACATACGACGGCCGCGGCAACGCGAACTGACCCGTCGCCGGATTCCAGTAGTGATAGGGGTGGATCTTGTAGGCGCCGTAGCCCTGACCTTTGCATTCGACGGCGTGCGCGGCGTACGCCTCGGGCGGTCCGAGATTGTTGAAACTGCTGGCGTAGGCCTTGACCCGGTCCCGGGCGCCGCCCAGCAATTTGCGGACCGGCAGCCCGGCGGCTCGGCCCGCCAGATCCCAGAGTGCGAGATCGATGACGCTGCAGACGTTTTCGGGTAGCTTGGCCGCCCACAGTTGCCGCCATATCTCGGCCCGGTCGAGCGGGTCCTGGCCGGCCAGCAGCGGGCTAAGGAATTGGGTGATGATCGCGCGGTCCCCCGGCAGCAGGCCGTCCTGGTCCCCGTGGAAGTGGCCGCCGAAGTAGTAGCCCTCGATGCCCTCGTCGGTGGTCACCTTGGTCACGGTCTGCACCACCCGGTAGTCGGTCATCAGCTGCCCGAACGAGATTCGGTCGACTTGTGTCTCGAACGGCACGACCTGGAGGCCGGTGATCTTCATGGCAGACATTCTGCCGACGCTCCGGGCCCTCAGGGTAGAGGCGAAGGTCCCGCGCGGCTCCCGTGCAGGGCGCGTCCCAATGCGTGCCCCTGCAGCGCGAACAGGTACTCGGATGTCGGCGAATCGGGCAACAGCGAGTCGAATCCGTGGCAGGTGCCGGCGAACACGTGCAGTTCGGCCGACACCCGGGCGTGCAGCAGGTGCAGCGCGTAGTCGACCGCCTCGTCGCGGAAGGGATCGATCTCCGCGCACGTGATCAGCGCCGGGGCCAGCCCGTCGAACCGGTCCCGCCGAGCGGGCACGGCCGCGTCCGGCCTGGCCGTTCCGCCCAGGTAGTGGCCCCACATCAGGTCGGCGGCCGCACCGTCGAACGCCGGGCTGCTACGAAACTCCTTCTTGGACGGGGTGACTCGATCGTCTAGCACCGGCTGGTGCAGCAACTGGAAGACGACCGGGGGCAGTGACCCGTCGGCCGCCGCCTGCGCCAGGCACGCGGCCAGGGCGGCGCCCGCGCTGCTGCCGGCGACGGCGAGCCGGGCGGGATCGACGCCGAGCTTGCCGGCGCCGGCCACCACCCACCTCAGCACGGCGCTCGCGTCGGCGAGCGCGGCCGGGTAGGGATGCTCCGGCGCCAGCCGGTAGCCCACGGACACCACCGTGCAGCGGCCGCGGCGGGCCAGTTCGACGCACTGGCGGTGGTCGGTGTCCAGGTTGCCCAGGGCGAACCCGCCGGCATGGCAGTAGACCACCACGGGTCCCGGTGTCTGCCCGCCGCGATAGATCCGCACCGGCACCGGCGACTCGGCCGGCACCGTCTCTTCGCCGATCTGGACACCGCGCGCGTCGGTCTGCTCGGCGGCGGCCCGCCGACGCTCGTTGAACGGCTCACGGGTGAGTTCGATTGAGCCGAAAGAAAAGTCGGTGCGGGTGGTCGCGATGGCCCGCAGTGCGGGGTCAAGCCGCTCGACGCCGTCCAGCTCCGTCATCGCGTTCCGCGCTCTGACGCCGTCAATGTACCGGCCACAGAATCGGCGGTGGGCTCGAAGTGGAAGTCACCCGGTGCGAACCTGCGCGTCATGCCCCAGAAGCTGCGAGCGCTTCGCGGCCATTGCGTCACCACGCGGCCGTTCGGGGCGCGGAAGTAGTTGCTGCACTGGGTGGTCCAGACGGTGCCGACCATCCAGCGGTCGATCTTGGCGACGAAGTCCGCGAGCGCGGCGGGCCGCACCGAGATGTAGGTCTTGCCCTTGCGCCGCAGGTGTTTCAGCGCCCGCACGATGTAGCGCGCCTGCGCCTCGAGCATGAAGATCACGCTGTTCGAGCCGACATTGGTGTTCGGGCCGTACAGCATGAAGAAGTTGGGAAAACCGGGCACGGCCATCCCCAGGTAGGCGTGCGCCCCGTCGCGCCAGGCCTCGCGCAGGGTGGTGCCGCCCTCCCCGCACACGTCCAGTTCGCCCAGATAGTCGGCGGCCGCGTAGCCGGTGGCACACACCACCACGTCGACCTCGCGTTCGGTGCCGTCCTCGGTGACCAGGGACCGCGCCCGCAGGTACCGCGCCGGGCTGGTCAACACCTCGACGTTGGGCCGGGTCAGCGCCGTGAGGTAGTCGGAGGAGAACACCAGCCGCTTACATCCCAGGGGGTGGGTCGGGGTGAGCTTGCGGCGCAATTCCTCGTCGGCGACGGTCTTTTCGAGCAGACCCAAAGCGGCCGACGTGAACTCCCGGGTCTTGTCGCTGCCGTTCTCGATCACCGATATGTTGGCTTCGCTGCGTAACCACAGCCGGGTCCGGTACAGCCTTTTGGCGCCCGGGACGTGGGCGAACGCCCAGCGCTCGCGCCGGGTGTAGTGCCGGTCGGGCTTGGGCAGGATCCAGGTCGGCGATCGCTGCACCGAATACACCTGGCCGGCCACCTTCGCCAGTTCGGGCAACAGCTGCGACGCCGTGGATCCCGTGCCGAGCACCGCGATCCGCTTGCCTTCCAGCGGGATCGAATGGTCCCACCGCGCCGAGTGCAGCACCGTTCCGGTGAACGGCTCCTGCTCCACGAGATCGGGCAGGAGCGGGCGGGTGAACAGGCCGACGGCGGAGACCACCACATCGAAGTGGTGGAGTCGGCCCTCGGCCGTGGTCAGGCACCACCGCCGGGTGTCTGCCTCCCACCGCGCGGCCCGGATGTCGGTGCGCAGCTTCAGGTGCGGGACCAGCCCGTACTTGTCGGCGCATCGCTGGAAGTACGCCAGTATCTCGGGCTGCGCCGACCACAGCCGCGACCAGTCCGGATTCAGGTCGAACGAGTAGGAGTACAGGTGCGATTTGACGTCGCACGCCAGTCCCGGATAGGTGTTGATCCGCCAGGTGCCGCCGACGCCGTCCTCGCGGTCGAAGATGGTGAAATCCCGAAAGCCGGCCCGCGACAGTAGGATTCCGAGCGCCAGCCCCCCTGGCCCGGCGCCGATGATGCCGATCGTGGGGCCGGTCATCGGATCTGCACGCATTGGCCGCCGTCGACGACCAGTTCGGCGCCGGTGATGAACGACGCCGCCTCGGAGACCAGGAACGCGACCGCGTCGGCGACCTCGCGCGGCTGGCCGATCCGCCCGAAGGCCGACGACGCGGCCAGCCGCAGCTGGGTGGCGTCATCGAGCATCGGGGTCGCGATCGGCCCGGGGAACACCGCGTTGACGCGGATCCCGAAGGGGGCCAGTTCGGCGGCGGCGTTCTGGGTCAGGCCGCGCAGCGCCCACTTCGCCGAGCCGTAGGCGGCGTGGTGCGGGAAGGGGCGGATGGCGCCGGTGCTGCAAATGTTGACGATGGCGGCCTGGGTGGCCGCCCGCAGGTGTTCCAGCGTCGCGTGCATGCCCAGAAACGCGCCCAAACAGTTGACCCGCCAGGAGTTTTCGAAGTCATCGGCGGTCTCGTCGGCCAACGACGCCCGGTGCAGCACGCCAGCGTTGTTGACCAAGGTGGTCAGCGCGCCGAAGCGGTCGACCACGGCGCGCACGGCCGACCCCCACCGGGACTCCGAGGTGACGTCGAGTTCGATCGCGATCACCCCATCGTCGCCCAATTCGCCCACCAGGCCGTTCAGCTCGTCGACGCGCCGGTCGCAGGCGGCCACCGAATAGCCGTTGGCGCGCAGCCGATTGGCGATGGCCCAGCCCTGGCCGCCGGCGGCGCCGGTGACGAGGGCAACGCGTTCATTCATGATGGTGTGACCTCGGGGGTGTCGGACAGGCCGCGCCCGGTGACGAACTGGCACCGCCGCCGCCGGAAACGCCATTGCCCGTCGGTGCGGACCATTTCGTCGTCATACAGGGCCGGCCGTAGGTGCAGGTCGCCCGCCCGGACGAACAAGACCTGCGACCGGGCCGTCGCGCTGTCGCCGTGGACGGCGATGCGGGAGACTCCGGTCAGGTGCAATCCGTGCGGGGCGTCCCTGAACATCTTCCCGATGCCGTCGTGTCCGGCGAAGACCCGTCCGTAGACCAGGAATTCGGCGTCGGGGGTGAACAGGCCAAGGCACTCGTCGATGTCGCCCGCGTCGAGCGCGAGCGCGTAGCCGGCGAGCAGCTCGCGGATCGCTTCCGGGTCATCCGCCATCGGTGGCCTCCCGCAGGTGCTCGGCGGCTCCCCGCCGCAACGCATGCGATTCGGCCGTCAGCGTGATCATCGACAGCCCCAGCTTCGCCATGGCGCGGCCCGTCGTGCCGTCACCGGCGTGGATGCCGGTCACCAAACCGGCCGCTGTGGCCACCCGGTGGGTTTGCACGATCGCATCGAGAACGGCCGGCTGCGTGGTTGCGCCAGCCACATCGACGCCGAGGGAGAGCGCCAGATCGGCGGGCCCCACGTAGAGCCCGGCGAGCCCGTCGACGGCGCAGATCTCATCGAGGCTGGATAGCGCCGCGGCGGTCTCGATCATCGCGAACACGCTGACCCGAGATTCCAGCGCGGCGGTGTCGCGGCCCAGGCTGGCCCGCAGCGGGCCGAAGCTGCGGATACCCGCGGGCTGGTAGCGGGTGGCGGCCACCGCCGCGGCGGCCTGGTCCGCCGACTCGATCATCGCGATGACCACGGCGTCGGCGCCGGCGTCCAGCACGCGCCCGATCGGTGCCGCGTCGGCGTTGGGCAGCCGCACCACGGTTCCGATCGGAAGGTGCTCGATCCGGCGCAGCATGCCGGCGATGTCGGCGTCGTCCAGGTAGCCGTGCTGGGCGTCGAAGCCCACGTAGTCGTAACCGGCCCTGGCGAATTCCTCGGGCCCGAGCAGGGTGGGACCGGTGATCCAGCCGCCCCATATCGGCCCACCCCGGTTCAGCGCCCGTTGCAAAACGCTCTGCGAATTGTCCGTCACGCGGGATGTCCGATCGCGATCTTGATGCGCTCGGGGACGGGGCGACAGGCCAAGTCGAAGGCGCCCTGCACGTCGTCGACGCCGAACGTGTGCGTCAGGTAGGTGGTGAGGAGGTCGGGGTGTTCGGCGGCGAACTTGCCGGCGAGTTCGAGCATCCGCCGCCGGTCCAGTGTCACACCGGATTTCAGCGTCAGGTTCTTGCGCAGCATGGCGCGCATGTTGATGGGGTAGGCGTCGTCGTCGGCGACGCCGAAGTAGAAGACGGTGCCGCCGGGGGCGGTGGCATCGATGGCGTGGCCGAGCGTGGCGACCTGGTGACCGACGGCCTCGATGACCACGTCGGCGCGGTCGGCGGCGGCGAGCTGGCTCACCCACCGGTCGCTGGTGGCACGCACCGGGTCGTCGACCCCGAAAGCGGCTGCCGCGCTTGACCGGTCGACGGGATCGACCCCGGTGACGCGCCGGGCGCCGGCCGCCTTGGCCACGTAGGAGAACAGCAGACCGATCGACCCCTGACCGATGATCGCCACGTGCTTGCCGGCGAGATCCGGCAGCTGCTCGCAGGCGTACAGGACGCACGCGAGCGGTTGCAGGCCGACCGCCTGCGCCGGGGTCAGTGCTGGGTCGTACGGCGCGAGGCCGTCGCCGTTGCTGATTACGCGTTCCATCATGCCGTCGAACCCGGACGCCCAGCCGACGACCCGGTCGCCGGCACGGTGCGCGGGATGCCGGCTGGCGATCACCTCACCGGCGACTTCATGGATGGGGAAGCCGTCCTTCTCGGCCGCGCTGGTCCCGTCGTCGCCCGGAATGCGCCCGCGGGCACCGCGAAAGGCGGGCAGATCGCTGCCGCACACGCCGGCGGCCATGAACCGCAGCAGGACCTCGCCGTCGGCGAGGCACTCGGGCGTCTTTTCCGGGATCGTGGTCCGCTCGAACCGGTAGGGCGCGATGATCCGGTAGGACCACACGTCAGACCTCCACCGGGATGTTGTTCCAACCCCACTGAAAACTGGAGGGCAGCCGCCTGGCGGCTTTGGCCTGAACCGCGAAGTCGGGCACCCGGCGCAGCCATTCCTGCAGCAGCACAGCGACTTCCAACCGGGCCAGGTGGTAGCCGATGCAGAAGTGTTGCCCGCGACCGAAGGCCAGCGAGCGGCGGATGGGCCGGTCCCAGATGAAGTCGTCGGGCTCGGGATATTCCCGTTCGTCGCGGTTGGCCGAGGCGAGCAGCGTGATGACGCGCTGCCCGGGCCGGATGGTCTCGCCATGAATGGTGAAGGGCTTTCGCGCGGTTCGGGCGAACCACTGCGCCGGCGCGCAGAACCGGATCATCTCCTCGCGCGCTACGGGCACGTTGTTCTCGAGGTCGGCGCGCACCGCGGCCAGCTGGTCGGGCCGCTGGATGAGCTCCCACAACCCGTGGGCGACGATCTTGGGCACCGTCTCGGTGCCGCCGATGAAGATGCAGAGCATCTGGGTGGCGACTTCGACGTCGTCGAGCGGGCTGCCGTCGGGCAGGCGGTAGCCGATCAGGCCGTCGACGACGGCGAGCGGCTCGCCGGACTGGTCGGCGCGGCGGCGCCGCACCGCGGGCAGCAGGTATTCGAAATAGTTGGGTCGCGCCTGGGCGGTGTCCACCCCGACACCGGCCTCGGCCAGGCTGCCCGCATTGACCGCGGCCAGCACCTGCGGCGCGAGATCGGTTGAAATGCCCAGCAGTTCGCACACCACAGAGGCGACGACGATGCCGCCGTAGTCCTGAGTCAGGTCGAACGAACCGCGCGGCAACAGCTCGTCCAGCCGCTCATTGGCCAGCCGGCGGATGCGCGCCTCCCAGCCGGTGACCGCCCTGGGGCGCAGCGGCTGGGAGTGGGCGCGGCGGATCTCCGCGTACAGGTCCGTGTCGAACACCGCGTGGAACGGCAGGGGATGCAACGGCGGGTCGTCGACCGGGCCGGTGTTGTGCTCGGCCAGGACGCTCGCCGCCGGCAGGGTGCCTTCCGACGCGACGAACGTGCCGTCGTTGACCTCAAGCACCTGCCAGATGTCCTCGAAGCGGGACAGCGCGTAGGTATCCCACTGCGGCATGTAGTAGACGGGATAGTGGTCGCGCAGGATTCGGTAGTAAGGCAGCGGATTCGCCATCACCTGCGCGTCGAAGGGGTCGTAGGCGAAGTCCGCGAAACCCGGCGCCGCTGGCTGTCCCGTCACTGCAGCGGCGAGGGCGGTAGGGCTTGCAGGATCGAGTCCTCCCAGCCGTCGCGCAGGGCGGGCGCCACACTCATCCAGGTGACGATCTCGGCGGGCGGGCTGTCTTTCCACGAGGGGTAGTGATTCGCGAAGCATTCCCAGCCGCCGTCCAACGCCCAGTAGTGGATGACCTCGTTGTAGCGGAAGGTCGTGGTGAACGACCCAAGCCAGCGCTTGCCGGTGCGTTCCGACCAGGGGACGTAGAGGCGCTCGAGTTCGCGGATGTAGTCGTCTTGACGCCCCGGCTTTGTCTGCATGATCTCCTGAATCACCAGCGGCGCAGTGAAATTGGTCTCGCGCAATTGGGCGAGGTTTTTGTTACTGGGCCCGGGGTACATGATTCGGCCCTCCCCCGCGGCGCCGATGTCGGCCAGGAACGCCGACCATTTGCCCGCCGCGGCCTCGTGGCTGCCGCCGCGCGCCTGGGCGGCCCCGATGCGCGCGTAGTCGGCGAACCCGTCGATCTCCCAGATGATCGTCACCTGGGGCCAGTGACCGTTGTACGGCGTGGTCTCCCAGATCGCGAACAGCCGCGCGCCCAGCTCGTCCATCATCGGCCGGTAGGTATCGCAGAAAACCTCGGTGAAGTGGTCGCTGCGCCCGGCGCCGAGCGAGACGGTCTCGTGCAAATAGAGCAGCGTGTGCCCGTAATACTTCTTCATCAGTCGAGCCGGACCAGCCCCGAGTCGCCGCGCCCACAGGTTCCCCAGTCGCAGAGCAGGGTCTCGGTGGAATACACCGTGGGGCAATCGATTCCGGCCGCCGCCAGCGCGTGACCCTTGAACCTGCGCGCCGCCGCGCTGAGCGCGTACTGTGCGCGGGCCATCCCGCGATCCACCCGCAGCGGCCACCCGGTCGGCGCTCGGCCCCACAACGCGACTTCGGTCATCCGGTCGTCCAGCGACTCGAGCACCCGGTCGCGCACCCGCGCGTCCGCCGCGAACGCCTCGGCGCTCACGGCCAGGCTCTCACTCGTCGCGCCCGGGCCCATCGCGGCGAAATACTCCTCCACATCCAGGGCATGCACACCGAGGATCCGCAGCGATCGGGCGTCGCCGCCACCCGGCAGGAGCACGGTTACCTGCCAACCGGCCATCGCCCGGTCATAGAGCCACCCGCCGGCCGATTGGACGACATCGAGGGCGCTCGCCGCGATGACGTCGAGCCGATATCGCAGACAGTCGCGGTCCGCGCGGCCGGCTCGGGCGGCCTTCACCCGGCCGCCGTGGCTGATGTCGAAGGTTGACGTGACCATGCAATCCGTTCCTCACCGCCGCACCGAAACTGGCGCTTACCGCAACGCTTGTCCTGGGCTGGGTGCCGCCTCGCGCGGCTCACCGGACAGCGTGACACTTAGGAGCAATTTTGTAAAGGCGCGACCGGTGGTCACGAGCCGCGGCGCGCCTTCAGTTCGGCCAGCACTTCGTCGGTGTGCTGACCGAGTTCCGGTGCCGCAGAACGCGGCGCCCAGGGTGTGCCGTGGAAATCGGCCGGGGTGGCGACCATCGCGACGCCGGCTTCCCCGTCGGGCACGTCGACGATGCCGCCCGCGGCGTGGAACTGCTCGTCGGCGACGACGTCCTCCAGGCTGTTCACCGGTGACCAGAAGAAGTCGGGCTCGGCGGCGAAGGCCTGCGCCCATTCGTCGAGGGTCCGGGTGGCGAAGATGGCGTCCAGTTCGGCGATCAGTTCCGCCGCGTTGGCGAAGCGCGCGTAGGCGTCGGCGAAGCGGGGATCGTCCAGCCACTCCGGATGGCCGACGACGCGACACAGCGGGGGCCAGTGCCGGTCACCCTCGAGCCCGACGATCCAGAACCGCCGCCCGTCGGCGGTCGCGTAGTTGTTCATGCAGGGGTTGCCCATCGATTCGCGTTGCCCGATCGCGATCGGCTGGCCGGTCAGCAGATAGGTGTTGAGGTCGAAGCTCACGGTGTAGGCGCCCTGGCGATAGAGCGAGGTGGTGACCAATTGGCCGGTTCCGGTGCGCTGCCGGGCGACCAGCGCCGCGCAGATCGCCGCGGCCAGCGTCATGCCGGCCGAGTGGTCACCCATGCCGCCGCGCTGGAACGGCGGGGTGTCACCCGGGCGGGTCAGCAGGTGAGCCACGCCCGCGCGCGACCAGAACGCGGCCACGTCGTAGGCGGCCCGGTCGGCGTCGGGCCCAGTCTCGCCGTAGCCGGTGATCAGGCCGTAGACCAGGCGGAGATTACGGGCGGCCACCGATTCGAAATCCAGCCCCAGGCGTTGCAACGCGCCGGGCCGCACATTGGTGACGAAAACGTCCGCGTCGGCAAGCAATTCGAACGCGGTGTCGAGGTCCGCCTTCTCCGCGAGATTCAGCACGACGCTGCGCTTGGAACGATTGTCCATTTCGAACGGCGGGTTGACACCCAGGTCGCAGCCCAGCATCCGGCCGAACAGGCGTCCGGGGTCACCGCTCGGCGGCTCGATCTTGACGACGTCGGCGCCCCAGTCGGCGAGGATGCCGCCGGCGGCCGGCCCGGCCACCCAGACCCCGAGCTCGACGACCTTGATGCCCTCCATTGGTCCCGCCATGGCTAAGTTCCTACCCTGCGCTCTCCGGATGTCACGCCAGCGTGACGCTGCATAGTGAGTGCCACGCTAGCGTGACATTCGGTGGCGTTTGCGTGCGATGGAAGGAGCGCCATGAGCCTGGTAGCCGGACGTGGTCCGCTCAGCAGTGATCCGGCCGGGCGATTCTCGCCCCCGCTGCCTGACGACGTCGTCTTCATCGAACCTCATCCGCGTCGGGTGCAAGCGTTCCAGGATGGACGCCTGGTGATCGACACCGAAGGGGCCCTGCTGGTCCACCGGCGGGGCCGACCGCTCAGCTACGTCTTTCGCGCCGAGGACGTCGGCGATCTGCCCACCGAGCCCGAGCCGGAGGCGCCGGGGTTTGTCCATGTGCCGTGGGACGCCGTCGACACCTGGCTGGAAGAGGGCCGAGAACTCGTCCACTACCCGCCGAATCCCTATCACCGCGTGGACTGCCGGCCCACCAAACGCCGGCTGCGCGTCTCGGTCGCGGGCACGGTGCTGGTGGACACCGACGACACCGTGATTCTATTCGAGACCGCCTTGGCGCCAAGGCTTTACGTCGACCCGGTGCACGTGCGCACCGACTTGCTGCGGCGGTCGGACACGGTGAGCTACTGCAACTACAAGGGTTTCGCCACGTACTGGTCTGCCGACGTGGACGGCCGCGTCGCCGAGGACGTCGCGTGGAGCTACTCAGATCCGCCACCAGAAAGCCTGCCCATCAAGGGTTTTCTGAGCTTCGACCTCGCCCGGGTGGACGTGGTGGCCGAGCTGCCGCACACCGGCGGTTAACTCGCGAGCCCGACGATCGCCAGCATGAACAGCACACCGCCGATCGTGCATGCGAGGGTCGCCGAGGTTCGGCGGCCGGCGTGTGCCCTGGGCAGGATGTCGGCGCCGGCCAGATACATCAGGAAACCGGCGAAGAACCCGAGGTACACCTCGAGCAGGCGATGGGGAATCGTCACCGCCAGGGTGAGAGCCGCCCCGGCCACCGGCGCGACCGCGTCGGCGCCGAGCAGGGTCAGGGCCCTCCGCCGGTCGTTTCCATATAGCGAGGTGACGGTGTAGGTGTTGAAGCCGTCGGCGAAATCGTGGCCGATCACCGCGACCGCCACCACCGCACCCGCCGCCGCTCCCGCCTGGAATGCGGCGCCAATGGCGAATCCGTCCATGACGCTGTGGCCGATCAGACCCGACGCGGCGACGATCCCGACGCCGGGCGCGTCCGGATCACCGGCATCCTCCGATCCGTCGCCGCGATGGATGCCCACCGCGTGTTCGATGACGTGCAGTACGAGAAAGCCGAGGACGAACGCGAGCAGCGGAGCCGGTATGCCGAAAAGGACCCAGTACCGTTGGCTCAGCGCTTCCGGCAGCAGGTCGAAGGCCACGGCGCCGAGCATCAAGCCGGCGGCCAGGCCGAGCACCAGATGGCGGTAGGAACCGATCCGCAGCGCCGCATACCCGCCCAGCAGCGTGGTGATAAAAGAGCCGAGGGCCACGAGAACCACCACTGCGGGCCCACCTCTCTGCGACCGGTACCCGGTGAAAAGGTAGCGCGCGACCCGGCGATCGGCGACCCGGCGACCCTGCGAGCCGAGTCCGCGAAAGTGTCGCTAGCGAAGCGCTTCTGAGCTAGCCGCCGTAACTGGGGCGGCCGAGCTTGAGCTCATGCTGGGCGATCATGTTGCGGAACACTTCCAGGGTGCCGCCATAGATCCCCAGCGGCAGCGCCAGCCGGTAAAGGTGTTCTGCCGCACCGTCGGTGGCCGAGCCCGCGGCTTTGGCGGGCAACGCCGACGCGGTCCCGAGGATGTCCATCAGGTCCGGGGTGATGTCGCGCATCGTCTGCGCGATGGCGACCCGTCCGAACATCCCGGGAGTGGACAATGCCGCCTCCATCCGGGCGACGTCGCGGCCGAGCCGGTATTTCACCGCGTCGTCGTCCAGCGGCCGCCGGCCGTCGGGCCCGGTTTGGGCGGCGGCCGCCACGACGGCGTCGACGACTTCGGCCATCAGGTCACCGTGCGCCGACATGGCGGCAAGGTATTGCAGGCCATGGTCTTCCGGGTCCACAATGCCGTGCTCGGAGTCCAGCGCCGAGCGCATCACCGTCCAACCGCCGTTCACCTCGCCGATGCGGTAGCGGTCGTCGACGCGGACGTCGCTGTAGTAGACGATGTTGGTGCGGTCGCCGTCCAGGGTGCGGATGCCCTGAATCTCGATCCCCGGCGAGTCCAGCGGCACCAGGAACATGGTGAGGTTCCGGTGCTTCGGCCCCTGCGGGTCGGTGTTGGTGAGCAGAAAGACGTACCGGGCGTTCTGCGCATTCGACGTGAACATCTTGGAGCCGTTGATGATCCAACCGTCGCCGTCCCGCACGGCGCGCGTCTTGCAGGTGGCGACGTCGGAGCCGCCCTCGGGCTCGGTATAGCCGAGACAGAGCCGGATCTCGCCGGACAGCACACCCGGCATCACCTGGTCGGCCAGTTCCGGCGCACCGAATTGGCGCACCAGCCGCGCGACCGCGGATGTGGTGCCCCAGTGATACCACGGCGTATGCGCCCGGGCGATCTCGAGCTGGAAGATGCGCCGGCGGACCGGGCTGAACCCGCCCTCGGACTCCAGCTTCCAATCCGATTCCAGATAGCCGGCCTCACCCAGCGCCAAATGCACTTGCTCGTCGAAGTTTTCGCCGAACTCCAACTGCCGGTGCAGCACTTCATCGGTGACGATCTTCGCGATAAACGCCCGGGTCTCGTCGCGGAAGGCCTGGTCCTCGGGTGAGAGTTCGACGCGGGAGAAGTCCATCAGGCGGCGTCGATCACCAGGGCGCGGAAGCGGTCGAGGGTCTCGAGCGCGTGGGCGATGCTGTCGCCCGGCAGGTGGACACTGACCCACGTCACGCCCAACTTGTTCAGCTTCTCCAAGCCGTCGAGGTAGGCGTCGGCGTTGAAGTCGTCGTCGGTAACGCTGCCACCCGCGAAGTTGGTGAAGGTGATGTCGATCGCCGACCAGTCCCGTCCCGCGGCATCACAGCGGCGCCGCAGGTCGTCGATGCCCTCGCGCAGGCGTTCCGCCGAGTCGATGACGGCGGTGCCTGCCGTCTGGGCCAGTTGGGGCGGCGCGGGGAAGGGACACCAGCCGTCACCGTACTGCGCCACACGCTGCCGCGCCGACGACGTGTTGCCGCCGATCCAGATCGGCGGGTGCGGGTCGCTGACCGGCCGGGGGTGCGCGGTGATCCCGCGGGCGCTGAAATGCTTTCCCTCGTAGGTGATGTCGTCGCCGGTCCAGACCGCCCGGATCGCCTGCAACGCTTCCTCGAACAGCTCGGCCCGCTCGTCGTAGCTCACGCCGAGCGCGGCGAACTCGCGCTTGAGATAACCCACACCGACCGCAAGGGTGAACCGGCCGCCGGATAACAGATCCAGCGTTGCGCCAGACTTGGCCACCACGAACGGGTTTCGATACGGCAGCACCACGATGTTGGGAATCAGCCGCAGGGTGCTCGTGGTGGCGGCCGCGAAGCCCAGCGCGACAAAGGGATCCAACGCGTCATGCCCACCGGCTTCCAGCCAGCGCTGCGACGGCGCCGGGTGATCGGTGAAGCCGAACCCGTGAATGCCGGCCGCTTCGGTGGCGGCGGCCACCTTCGCGATGCCGTCCCCGCTCACCAACTCCGGGTTGTACGGGTGGCTGTGCATCGGGTGGGTGATGGTGAACCGCATGAGGACGACCAGCCGCTAGAACCGGGCGCGGGAGTCGATCGATGTGTCGCTGGTGCGCAGCGGCCTGATCAGCGCTTCTTGGGCGAAGGAGCACAGCAGCTCGCCCTCCTCGGAATGCACCGTGCCGCGCACATACGACATTCCCGCGCCGACCTGGGTGCTCTCGTGCGTGTAGAGCAGCCAGCCGTCCCATCGCACCGGTTCGTGGAACGCCACGGAGATGCTCATCGGCGCGGTGGACACGGTCAGGTGGGCCTGGGCGGTGCCGATGCCCGGGTGCGCCCGCATCGTGGTGGAGATGCCCAGGTGGCCGGTGAAGTACGCGAGCAGCGCCTTCGCCAGGTCATCGCGTTCCGGGATCGTGTCGTAGTGCAGCCACGCGTACAGCTCCGGCGGCCCGACTTCGTCGGGGCTGTTGACGTCGACGACGTCGACTAGGCGCAGTTCGCGGCCGACCATCGGCATGGGCGAGGGGTTGGCGCCGTCGGGCCCGGTCACGTCGGGGCGGGGCAGGTGGTGCCGGATGACGTCACCGGTCGGTACGTCGGCCAGCACGGTGACGCTCAGGCAGCGCCGCCCGTTCTGATGCACGGCGACGACGGCGGTGGCAGTGGACCGGCCCTCGGCGACCACGTCGAGCACGAGCTCGATGGGCGGCCCCACGGTGACGGCGCGGGAGAACACCGCGTGCGCCGAGCGCACCGACTTGTCGGGAAATCGCTTGGCCACCGCGACAATCGCCTGGGCGAGCACCTGGGTGCCCTCCACCACCTGCCGTTCGTCGCCGCCGGCTCCAAGATCACCGCCGGTATCGCCGGTGAACCGGTCCTGCCCGTCGGCCCGCACGTCGAACAGATCCAGTAGCCCCTGAACCGTCCACTCGGTCTGCTCAGATTCGGTAGTCAATTCGGCCCCATCTCTCGTTGGCAGCTCATCGCACAGCGTGACACTTTGACTAAGATTTGTAAAGCTTGGCTAACAAAGGCAGGGAGGCAACGCAATTGGGCATCGTGACCAGCACATCGGAGACCGCATTCACCCAGTCCGCCGAGACCGTCTACGACTTCGTCACCAACCCCGAGAATTGGACGAAGACCTATCCCGGCAGCGCGCACATCGGCGGCCTCCCGGAGCTGCCGCTGCGGGTCGGCGACACCTGGGAGGAGGCGGGGCCCGACGGGGACCGGATCTTCACCTGGCAACTGGCGGCCGCCGTGCGCCCGACGCTCTTCGTGTTCACCTCGATCGGGCGGCTGGGCCACGATCGGGACGGGAACGGCGGACTGGAGGGCCGCATCACGGTCGCGTACCGGTTCACCAGGCCGGGGCAGGACGTCACGCTGTTCTCGCGGACCATGACGATCGAGGCGTTCAAGCACGCGCCGCTGCCGGATCAGCTTTTTCAGCAGGTCAATCCCGCGAAGATCGATGCGTACCACCAGGCCGTCGCCCGCGAACTCGGCAAGCCGCGAGATTGACACCGATACCCGCGGTGCATGACACTTTGGCGGTGTTTTGTAAAGCGGTGGAGGGGGTTCGCGGATGATTCCCGAACCGCTGGCCAACAGCTTCTGCTTCGGTGAGGGCCCGCGCTGGTTCGAGGGCCTGCTGTGGTTCTCCGACATGCTCGGCGAGGCCGTGCACACCTCGACCATGAGCGGGTCGGTGACCACGCTGCCGCTGCCCGGGCATTCGCCGTCCGGCCTGGGGTTCCGGCCCGACGGATCGCTGCTGATCGTCTCTGCCGAAGACCGCAAGGTGCTCCGCTACGACGGTGAAACCGTCGACCTCATTGCCGATCTCGCCGACCTGGCGCAGGCCAACCTCGGCGACATGGTCATTGACGACACGGGCCGGGCCTACATCGGGTGCCAGGCGATGAGCGGCGGTTGCATCATCCGGCTTGACCCGGACGACGGCGCCGCGATTGTCGCGGAGGACCTCGACTTTCCCAACGGCATGGTGATCACGCCGGACCGTAGGACCCTGATCGTCGCCGAGTCGACCGGCCGCCGGCTGACCGCGTTCACGATCGACGAGGACGGCGGGCTGGCCGACCGCCGCGTGTTCGCCGAGGGCCTCGACGGTCCGCCCGACGGCATCGCCCTCGACGCCGACGGCGCGGTGTGGGCGTCGATGACGCTGGCCCACCAATTCGAGCGGATCACCGAGGGCGGCGACGTGACCGACCGCATCGACATGGGCGAGCGCGTCGCCATCGCCTGCGCGCTGGGCGGCCCCGAGCGCCGGACACTGTTCTTGTTGTCCAGCACGGACGCCTATCCCCAGCGCCTGGTCGGGACCCGGCTGTCCCGGCTGGACGCCGTCACGGTGACCACGCCCGGCGCCGGACTGCCCTGACGAGAGGTTGAGGATGACCGACTCCTACTACGAGCTCGTCGACGCCGCCGACCCGCTGGGGGAAAAGTTTCGGGCCACCGACCTGGCGCGCGGCACCTGGTCGGCGGCGATCCAGCACGGCGGGCCGGTATCCGCGCTGCTGGTCCGGGCCTTGGAGCGGTGCGATCAGCGCGACGACACGCGCCTTTCGCGCGTCGTCATCGACCTGCTGGGCGGGGTGCCCGCCGAGGGCGACCTGTGGGTCAGCGCCCAGGTGCAGCGCGGGGGCAAACAGATCGAGCTGGTCGGCGCCGAGATGCTGGCGCCGGGTCCCGACGGTCAACCCCGCCCGGTCGCGCGCGCCAGCGGCTGGCGGTTGCAGACGCTGGACACCCGGGAGGTGGCCCACGCCGCATCCGATATGCCGGCGCCGCGCAGCGTGGCGCGCGATCGCAACCTGACGGCGCGGGACTGGGACCGCAACTACGTGCACAGCCTGGACTGGCTGTGGCTGACGGAACCGCTGAGCCCGGGCCCGGGCGAGTCGTGGATTCACCCGACCGTCGACCTCGTCACCGGCGAGAGCATGACCCCGCTGGAGCGCCTGTTCGCCGTCGCCGACTGCGCCAACGGCATCGGCAGCAAGCTGGACATCAGCCGGTGGACCTTCCTCAACACCGATCTGGCCGTGCACGTGTTCCGGGTCCCCGACGGGGAGTGGGTCGGCATTCGCGCCGAGACCAACTACGGCCCGGACGGCATCGGCACCACCGTCGGCACATTGTTCGACGAGCGTGGCGCGGTGGGATCCATCCAGCAGTCCGTCCTGGTACGCCCGCGCCCGCCCAAGCCTGCCCGGGAAGCGAAATGACCTTCCCCCGCTTCGTAGAGTTACAGACATGAGCCGGCCGGCCCAGACCGCAGAACCCGACACCTCGACGCGTCAGCGCATCCTCGACGCCACGGCCGAGGTGCTCGGCCGCAACGGCAAGACCAAACTCAGCCTCTCCGACGTCGCCGCCCAGGCCGGGGTTTCCCGCCCGACGCTCTACCGCTGGTTCGCCTCCAAAGAGGAGCTGCTATCGGCGTTTTCGAGCTACGAGCGGCAGATCTTCGAGAGCGGCCTGGTCCGGGCCACCGCGGGCCTGAAGGGGGTGGACAAGCTCGACGCCGTGCTCCGGTTCATCGTCGAGTACCAGCACTCCTACTCCGGCGTGCGCATGGTCGATGTCGAGCCCGAGCACACCATCGCCCAGTTCTCCGGGGTCATCCCGCAGATGCGGGAGGGCCTGCAGCGCCACCTGCCCGGGCCCAACGCCGCGGTGAAGGCGGCGACAGTCATCCGCATCGCCATCTCGCACTACATCGTCCCCAGCGACGATGCCGACCAGTTCCTGGCGCAGTTGCGGCATGCGGTCGGCATCAAGCCGCCTTCGGACTAGTCGAGCCGCACCTCGACCTTGACGCGGCCCTTCTCATCGCGGCTGGCGATCGCGTGGCCGGTGCGGTCGGCGCCGTCGAAGTTGAGCAGCGTGATCGGACCGCCCTCGCCGAGGAAGTTTCGCCACCACGTCTTGCTATCGGGCGACATGACGTTGATGACGATGCCGTCGCCGGAGCGGCGGTACCCGACCGGGGTCTGGATCGTCTTACCCGAACGCCTGCCGACGTAGCGAATCTTGATCAGCCCGCGTCGCACCAGTGGCCCGACGACGGGCGCGTCGATCATGCCATTGAACAAATTGTTGACGAACCCGACGATGGGCGTGTCGAAGATCCCGGAGGCCATGGAGCCCAGCGTATGTCAGACGGCGCGAGAACGATCAGTCGAACAGCACCGCCGCGTTAAGGTAGCCGGTCGGGTCGAGCGCGGCCTTGATCGTCCGCATCGCCGCGATGTCCGCGGTCTCGCGTGACATGCCCAGGTAGTGCCGCTTGCGGGTGCCGACGCCGTGCTCGGAGCTGACGTTGCCGCCGGATCGCGCGATGAGTTCCATCATCGGCCTGTACAGCGCCGTCTCCCGCTCGACCGGGCAGCGCAGCACGTTGAGATGCAGGTTGCCCTCACCGATGTGGCCGAACAGCACGGGCAGCGCCTCCGGCGCGTTGGACCGTACCAAATCGACTGCGGCGCTGGCGAATTCGTCGACCGACGACAGCGGCAGGGAGACGTCGAACTTCAACGGCGGCCCGTACACGCCCAGCACCTCGGCGAGTGACTCGCGCACCTGCCACAACCGTTGCTGCGCGGCGACATCCACCCCGACCGCGGGTTCGGAGGACATTCGCGCGCCGTCGAGCAGGTCGGCGAGCCGGTCGGTCTGGTCGTGGTCGGCGGCGAGCTCCACCAGCAGCAGCCAGTCGCCGTCGACCGGTGCGCCGACCCCGAGGTGCTCGCCGGTCAGCGCGGCGGCCCGGCCGTCGATCAGTTCCAGCGCCGCGATGCCGTCGGTGTCCCGGAACGTCCGGCCGGCATCGACCAAATCGGCCAGGTCGTCGAATCCGCAGATCGCCGTGATCCGCCGTGCCGGGGTGGGGTGCAGGCGCAGTTCGAGCGCGGTGATCACGCCGAGGGTGCCCTCGGCGCCGACGAACAGCGCCGACAGGTCGTAGCCGGTGTTGTCCCGGCGCACCCGGCTGTGACGGCGCAGCAGCGAACCGTCGGGTAACGCCACCTGGAGGCCGACGACCTGTTCGCCCATGTTGCCGTAGCGAACGGTGCGCAGTCCGCCGGCGTTCGTCGACGCCATCCCCCCGACGGTCGCCGTGTCCCGGGCGGCCAGATCCACACCGAACAGCAGGCCGGCGGCGCCGGCGGCCCGTTGCACCGCGGCCAGCGTCGCGCCGGCGCCGGCGTGGACACGGCGCTCGACGGTGTCCACGTCCTCGATGCCGTGCAGCCGCTCGGTGGACAGCAGCACGTCGTCGTGTTCGGGAACGGTGCCGGCCACCAGCGAGGTGCGACCCCCCTGCACCGTCACGTGCGCCCCGGCGTCCCGGCATAGTCGCAGCACCTCGGCGACCTGCTCGGCCGATCCCGGTCGCACCAGCGCACTGGCCCGTCCGCGATAGCGCCCGGTGTGGTCGACGCTGCGGCCCGCGAGCACGTCGGGATCGGTGACGACGTGGTTCGCTCCCACTACCTCGGCCAGGCTACGCAGCATCGACACCATCCCCTACGCCGAACGTGCACTGACGGCGAAAACAAAGCCCAATTCTCGCCGTGAGTGCACGCTCGGCGACGAACCGCCGGGCTAGAACTCCTTGTGCGGCACGTCGGTCACCAGGCCGCCGTCCATCACGAACTCGCTACCGGTGGAGTAGGACGACTCGTCGCTGGCCAAGAACAGGATGAACGTCGAGACCTCCCGCGACTCGGCCGGGCGGCCGAGCGGAATCGTCACCATGTCCTCGGGCAGGTGCTGGGTCATCGGGGTGCGGATGAAGCCGGGGTGCACCGAGTTGACGCGAATGTTGTGCGGCGCCAACTCCAGGGCCGCGGACTTCGCCAGCCCGCGCACGCCCCACTTGGACGCGACGTAGGGGTGCACCATGGGTGCGCCGCGCAGGCCCTCGATGGAGGACACGTTGATGATCGAACCGCCGCCCGCGGCGATCATCGGCTCGACGGCCGCCCGCATGCCCAGGAAGGTTCCGGTCAGGTTGACGTCAATCACCTTCTGCCACTTGGCCAGATCGAAACTCTTCAGCGGTCCGAGCGCGACGGTTCCGGCGTTGTTGACCAGCACGTTGAGCTTGCCGAATTCGCTGACCGCGGTCTCGACGGCGGCGTCCCACTGGTCGGGCTGGGTGACGTCGAGGTGGACGTAGCGGACGGAGTCGCCGATTTCGTCCGCCACCGCCTTCCCCTCGTCGTCGAGGATGTCGCCGATCACCACCTTGGCGCCCTCGGATGCCAGCAGCCGCGCATGCTCGGCGCCCATCCCCCGGGCGCCGCCGCTGATCAGCGCAACTTTGCCTTCTACCCGTCCCACAGGGACTCCTTTCGATTTAGGTGCTCACCAAAGTGGTTGGTGCGTAAAGGCCTTTGCCGGTGACCAGCGGCAGGTCGAGCGTGGTCCGAATGCCGGGAGGCGCGGCGATGACCGCGGGGATGGCGTTGACGATGCGGCCCGCCGCGCCGGCGATCGCGGCGTGATTGTGGTCGCCCTTGCGGCTGCTGGGAATGATGTCGACGGCGTACGACGGCTCCCCGGTGATCTCGACGCGGTAGGAGCCGTCGCCCGCGGCGGGCTGAGGCAAGTCCGGTCGCAGGTCGGGCCGCAGCCGGGTGACGTGCTCGATGACGATCGCGGGATGGCCCTTGACCATGCCGCGGATCTCGAACTGCAGCACGGCCACGGTCCCCTTGGCGACCCGGCCCACCGCGATGTCGAAATCCTCCGGTGCCGGCTCGCGCTGGTAGGACTCGGTGATCTCGTCGACCTCGATGCCCAGGCCGGCGGCCAGCTGACGGATCGCGGTGCCCCAGGCGATGCTGAGAATGCCCGGTTGCAACAGCATGGGGATCTCGTCCATGGGACGGGCAAATCCCATGTAGTGCATCACCTCTGCGCCGTCGTAACTCGCGTAGTCGTGAATCTCCATGCAGCGCACCTGCTCGACGCGCTGGCAGGTGCCGGCGAGCGCGAACGGGATCAGGTCGTTGGCGAATCCCGGGTCGACGCCGCTGATGAAGATGCTCGAATTGCCCTGCTTGGCAGCGTCTTCGACGCGACCGATGTACTTGTCTGGCATCACGCCCCACGGGTATTGCAGCAGCCCGGGCGACGAGCCGACGACGTTGACGCCGGCGGCGAGGATGCGCATGACGTCGGCCATCGCGTCGGGCAGCCGGGTGTCGCCCATCGCGCAGTAGACGACACATTCGGGCTTGGTGGCGAGCAGTGCGTCGAGGTCCGAGACGGCCGTGACCCCGGTGACGACCCCGGGTTCCAGGGCGACGCCGCACAGTTCGCCGGCGTCCCTGCCGACCTTCTCCGGGGTGGACACGCACACGCCCGTCAGTTCGAACTGCGGGTTGGTGATCAGTTCGGCAAGGGCCAGCCCCCCGACGTTTCCGGTGCCGACGTGCGCGACGCGGATCGCCATGAGAGTCTCCGTCCGTTGAGCGCTCCAAACGTTTCTAGACAGTAGTCCATAAATTCTTTGCCGCATACCGCCGGACCGGTCGCGATCGCCCGGGCAGAATGACTCCCCGATGACACAACGCGAAGACGTCCAGTTCCCCTCCGGCGGCGACTTGATCAGCGCCTGGCTCTACCGGCCGGCGGCCGGCGAACCGGCGCCGCTGCTGGTGATGGCGCACGGCCTGGGCGGGGTGCGGAGCATGCGGCTGGACGCGTACGCCGATCGTTTCAGCGCGGCCGGTTACGCCTGCCTGGTGTTCGACTACCGCAACTTCAGCGACAGCGAGGGCCGGCCCCGCCAGGTGCTCGATGTCGGGCTGCAGCTCGCCGACTGGGCGGCGGCGGTCGCCTACGCCCGCACCCTCCCGGGGATCGACCACGATCGAATCGCCTTGTGGGGCACCTCTTTTGCCGGCGGGCATGTGATCGCCACGGCGGCCCGGCTGCCGGGCATCGCCGCCGCGGTCGCCCAATGCCCCTTCACCGACGGCATCGCGTCCGCGCGCACGATCAGCAACCCGGCGGTCTTCGCGCGAGTCGGCCTCCTGGCGACGCGCGACCTGGTGGCCGCCCGGCTGGGCAAGCCTCCGGTCATGGTGCCGACCGTCGGAAGACCGGGCGAAGTCGCCCTGATGAGCACGCCCGACGCGTACCCCGGCTACCTCAGGCTCGTGCCCGAGGGAGCGGAGCTGACCAACGAAGTGGCGGCCCGCATCGCGTTGAAGATCATGGCCTACCGCCCCGGCCGCGACGCCGCGAAGATCCCCTGCCCGATCTTGTTCTGCGTGTGCGAAGCCGACTCGGTGGCACCGGCGGCGGCGACGCTGCGCTATGCCGCCAAGGCTCCGCGGGGCGAGGTCAAGCTGTATCCCGAGGGCCACTTCGCGATCTACGTCGACGAGGCATTCGATCGTGTCGTCGCCGACCAACTCGCCTTCCTCGACAAGCACCTGAAGGGCCCGGCGTAGCCGGGCGAGCTCACGGGCCGAGCGGAGAACTCGTCCGGATCGCTTCGTCACGGATCAGGCCGCGCAGCAGCGCGGTGCTGAACTCCGCGGCGATCTCCTTGGCGCTGCGACGTCCGCTGGGCCGCAACCACCGGTAGGCGCCGAGCGTCATGCCGATGTATCCGAGCGCCAGGACGTGCGAGTCGCACTGATAGAACTCCCCGCTGGCGATCCCCCGGTCGATCAGGCCGTGGACGTGCTCGTAGACCTGGGTCTCCTTCTCGCGGACCGCGGCGACCTGCTCCTCGGTGAACCACTCGGTGATGTACGGCTGCTCCTGGAAGTACACGGCGGCACCCTCGGGATTGGCAGCGATCTGGTCGAGCAGGCGCACGGTGTACTGGTACAACGCCTCTCGCGCCGTCATCGAGGGGTCGTCGTGCACGGCGGCCAGCGTGCGCTCGGCGGCCTGCTGGTAGATGTCGTAGAGGATCAGGGACTTGCTGGCGTAGTAGTGGTAGACCGTCGCCTTGTTCAGCCCGATGACGTCGGCGACGTCGTCCATCCGGGTGCCGTGGTAACCGCGCGCGGCGAACAGCTTGGTGGCGACGGCCAGCAACTCCTCGCGTCGCGTTAGTCCGTTCTCGGATGGCATCTGCCCTCGCTATCGTCACTGCCGGGCGGGACCCTTGGGGTGCCGGGCAAGGCCAATTATCAATCAACTGGTTGGACAGTTTAGGCAAACGCCAGGTGTCGCCCGGACACGGATGGGACTAGACTCGCTGTCAAAGCTCAAGTCGCGACTGGAGGGGTGGCCTCATGGATCCGAGCCCGGACTACGACGCTAGCGACGAGATCGAGTTCTTCTTCCGCTATGTCCCGTGGGGCCTGCGCGGCGTCGTCGACGGAAACGGCTACCCGCCGCCCGCCTACCCGCCGGTTTAGCCCTACAAGGCCTTCAGTTCCTCGGCGACCTCGGTCACCGATTTCTTCGCGTCCCCGAACAGCATCGTCGTCCCGTCCGCGTAGAACAGCGGGTTGTCGATGCCCGCGAACCCGGAGTTCATCGACCGCTTCAGCACGATCACCGATTTGGCCTTGTCCACGTTGAGGATGGGCATGCCGTAGATCGGGCTTGACTGTTCGTTGCGCGCCGCCGGATTGGTGACGTCGTTGGCGCCGATGACGATCGCGACGTCGGTGCGGGCGAACTCGTCGTTGATGTCGTCCATGTCCTTCATGGCGTCGTAGTCGACCTCGGCCTCGGCGAGCAGCACGTTCATGTGCCCGGGCATGCGGCCGGCGACCGGGTGGATCGCATACTTGACCGGCACACCCTTGTCCTCCAGCAGCGACGCCATGTCCTTGACCGCGTGCTGGGCCTGCGCCACGGCCAGGCCGTACCCCGGAACCACGATCACCTGGTTGGCGTAGGCCATCTGGATCGCCGCGTCGGCGGCCGACGTCGCCTTGACGTGCTTGTCGCCGCCGCCGTCGCCGCTGGGCGCCACGCCGCCGCCACCGAATCCGCCCGCGACGATCGCCGGGATCGAGCGGTTCATCGCCTTGGCCATCAGGTTCGTCAGGATCGAACCGGAGGCGCCGACGATCATGCCGGCGACGATCATCGCGGTGTTGTTCAGCGCCAGGCCCGCGGCCGCGGCCGACAGCCCCGTCATCGCGTTCAGCAACGAGATCACCACGGGCATGTCGGCGCCGCCGATCGGCAGCACCACCATCAGGCCCAGCACGCCGGCCGCGACGAGCAGGCCGATCATCCACCAGAGCGGCGCCCCGCCGGTCCCGGGATGCGCGTGCAGGCCGATCACCACGGCCGCGGCGACTGCGGCGACCAGCAGCAGCAGGTTGATCGGCTGCTGGGCCTTGCCGAAGCCGATCGGCGAGCCGGAGATGATCTCCTGCAGCTTGCCGAACGCGATGATGGATCCCCAGAACGAGATCGAGCCGATGATCGCGGCGAACAACGACGCCACCACGATGTGCACCGTCGGCGACTCACCGTGCTGGAACGCCGAAAAGCCGGACGTCTCAATGAATTCCGCGAGCGCGATCAACGCGACCGTGCCGCCGCCCACGCCGTTGAAGAACGCCACCAGCTGCGGCATGGCGGTCATCTTTGTCAGCCGCGCCGGCGGCACACCGAGCACCACACCCACGACCAGACCGGCGATGATCAGGACCCAGGACTCGGTGTGGCGGATCTTGATCAGCGTCGCCGCCACCGCGATGGCCATGCCGACCGCGGCGATCAGGTTGCCGCGCACCGCCGTCTTGGGCCCGGTCAGGCCCATCAGGCCATAGATGAAAAGGGCGAACGAAATGATGTAGAGAACGGTGACCAGGTAGTTCATTTCGCCGCCAGGTCTTCGGTCTTCACGGGCACGGCCTTCTTCTTGCCCTTGAACATCCCGAGCATCCGGTCGGTGACGATGAAGCCGCCGATGACGTTGAGCGTGCCGAACACCACCGCGACGAACAGGATGATCTGCACGGCCAGCGAGGGGTGTTCGACCTCGCCGAAGACCACCAGGGCGCCCAGCACCACGATGCCGTGAATGGCGTTGGTGCCCGACATCAGCGGCGTGTGCAGGGTGTTCGGCACCTTGGAAATGACCGCGAACCCGACGAACCCGGACAGCACCAGGATCGCCAGGTTGGCGAGTAATTCGTCGTACATCTAGGAGTCCTCTCCGGTACCGGCGCGGGTCACGCAGGAGGCCGCGATCACTTCGTCGTCGAAGTCAGGGGCCAGCTTGCCGTCGGTGATCAACAGGTCCAGTAGCGCCGTGATGTTCTTGCTGTAGAGCTCGCTGGCGTGCTCGGGCATCGTCGCCGGCAGGTTCAGCGGCGAGGCGATCGTGACGTCGTGCTTGACGACCGTCTGCCCGGGCTCGGTCAGTTCGCAGTTGCCGCCGGTCTCCCCGGCCAGGTCGACCACGACGCTGCCGGGCTTCATCGACTCGACCGCCGCGGCGGTCACCAGGCGCGGCGCGGGTCGCCCCGGGACCAGCGCGGTGGTGATCACCACGTCGAACCCGGCGATCGCCTTCTCCAGCGACTGCTGCTGCTGGGCGCGTTCGGACTCGGTGAGCTCGCGGGCGTACCCGCCCTCACCGGCCGCGTCGATGCCGAGGTCGAGCCATTGAGCGCCGACCGAGCGGACCTGGTCGGCCACCTCCGGGCGCACGTCGTAGCCGGAGGTCCGCGCGCCCAGCCGCTTGGCCGTCGCCAGCGCCTGCAGCCCGGCCACCCCGACGCCGAGCACCAGCACGCTGGCCGGCTTCACGGTGCCGGCCGCGGTGGTCAGCATGGGGAAGAACCGGGTCGACTCCGACGCGGCCAGCAGCACGGCCTTATAGCCGGCCACGTTGGCCTGCGACGACAGCGCGTCCATGACCTGGGCCCGCGAGATTCGCGGAATGGCCTCGAGCGCGAACGCCTGGACCCCGGCCTCGGTGAGCGCGCCGATCGAGTTGTCGGCGTTGCGCGGCGCCAGGAACCCGATCAGCGTCTGCCCGCGGCGCAGCCTGCCGACCTCTTCTTTGGTCGGCGGCGCCACCTTGACGACGATGTCGGCGGCCCAGGCGTCCCCGATGCTGGCGCCCGCCTCGGTGTAGAGCTGGTCGGGAAGCAACGCCTTTTCGCCCGCGCCCGACTCGACCACCACCGCCACACCGCTGCTGATCAGCGACGCCACCGCCTTGGGGACCAGCGCGACCCGTCGTTCGTCGGCCCCGGATTCGGCGACCACCCCTACCGTCGTCTGCGCATCTGTCATGGCGCGTACATCTGCTTTCCCATTTTCTGCCGTTTGAATGTGCCGCTGGCTGGCCGCACGCTTCGCTACCTTAACGCCTGCCGGTTTTCGCCCCGGACGTGCGATCGACCGGGGCCGGGATACCCCCCGACGGCCGATCGGCCCCCGTCGATCGTTCGTTACCCGGGGCGCACGCAGTACCGCCCGCCGCGTTGTGGAGTCACACGACGGCGTTGTGGCCGGCCCCGGTTACCAGAGCGGAATGTCGAGGCCGTGCTCGGCGGCCGGCCGCGGCCCGAAGTAGCGGCGCTCGGACTCGTCGATGCGTACGTCGTTGATGCTGGCCTCGCGGCGGGCCATCAACCCCGACGGGGAGAATTCCCACAACTCGTTGCCGTAGCTGCGAAACCACTGGCCGCTCTCGTCGTGACACTCGTATTGGAACCGCACGGCGATGCGGTTGTCGTGGAAGTCCCACAGGCTTTTTCGCAACGCGTAGTCGAGCTCGCGCTGCCACTTGCGGGTCAGAAATCCCACGATCGCATCGCGGCCGACGACGTGTTCGTCGCGGTTTCTCCACTGCGAGTCGACCGTGTAGGCGAGGCTGACCCGTTCGGGATCGCGGGTGTTCCAGGCGTCCTCGGCGGCCTGCACCTTCTGCAGCGCCGTCTCGTAGGTGAACGGGGGGAACGGCGGACGGGATTCGGTCATGGCGTCCATGGTGCGCCCCACGCCCGCCGCAGCCGAACGCAATGGGTTACATCCCCGGGCCCCGCGACCGCTCGCCATACCGCGAGACTGAAACCACGCACACCCGTCACGGCGTTTCGTGTGCGAGGTTTCAGTGTCGCGAAGGTGAACCATTAAGGCTCGCCATGTGGACCGTCAGGACACGTGTCCTATCGTGGCGGCATGGACTTCGCGATGTCGGCCAAAGCCAACGACTACCACAAGCGACTGTCCGACTTCATGACCGAGTACGTCTTCCCGGCCGAGGCCGACTACGAGAAGTACCGGCACGAGGCCGGCCCGAACGATCACACCGTCCCGCCGATCATCGAGGAACTCAAAACCAAGGCCAAAGCGGCCGGGCTGTGGAACCTGTTCCTGCCAGCCGAGTCGGGCCTGACCAACCTCGAATACGCGCCGCTGGCCGAGCTCACCGGCTGGAGCCTGGAGATCGCGCCCGAGGCGCTCAACTGCGCGGCGCCCGACACCGGCAACATGGAGACCTTGCACCTGTTCGCCACCGAGGAGCAGCGCAAGCAGTGGCTGGAGCCGTTGCTGAACGGCGAAATCCGCAGCGCCTTCTCGATGACCGAGCCCGCGGTCGCCAGCAGCGACGCGCGCAACATCGAGACCTTCATCGTCCGCGACGGCGGTGATTATGTGATCAACGGACGCAAGTGGTGGACGTCCGGGGCGTCCGACCCGCGCTGCAAGATCCTGATCGTGATGGGCCGCACCAACCCCGAGGCGGCCAGCCATCAGCAGCAGTCGATGGTGCTGGTGCCCATCGACACCCCGGGCGTGACGGTCGTCCGCTCGACAACCGTCTTCGGTTACCAGGACCAGCCCGGGCACTGCGAGATCATCTACGACAACGTGCGGGTGCCCGTGACCAACCTGCTCGGCGAGGAGGGCGGCGGCTTCGCGATCGCGCAGGCCCGCCTGGGGCCGGGCCGCATCCACCACTGCATGCGCGCGCTCGGTGGCGCAGAACGCGCGCTGGCCCTGATGGTGGACCGGGCCAGCAAGCGGGTGGCGTTCGGCCGCCCGCTGGCCGAGCAGGGCGTGGTTCGGGAGTCGATTGCCAAGTCGCGCAACGAAATCGACCAGGCCCGCCTGCTGTGCCACAAGGCGGCGTGGACCATCGACCAGCACGGCAACAAGGCGGCCCACACGCTCGTATCGCAGATCAAGGCGGTGGCGCCACAAGTCGCCTGCGACGTGATCGACCGCGCGATCCAGGTGCACGGCGCCGCCGGGGTCAGCGAGGACACGGTGCTGGCCCGGTCGTACGGCTGGCACCGGGCCATGCGCCTCTTCGACGGCCCCGACGAGGTGCACATGCGTACCATCGCGCGCGCCGAGCTCGGCCGGGAGAAATCTCCGCTCGCCGCGGCGGTCACCTCACATGACTGAAACATTGCGGGAGTTGTCCGGCGCGTGGAACTTTCGCGATGTCGCCGACGAGACGCCCGGGCTCCGGCCCGGCCGGCTGTTCCGCTCCGGTGAGCTGAGCCGCCTCGACGACGCGGGCCGCGCCACGCTGCGCGAGTTGGGTATCACCGACGTCGCCGATCTGCGCGCCACCCGGGAGGTCGCCCGCCGCGGCCCCGGACTGGTTCCCGACGGCGTCGACATCCACCTGCTGCCCTTTCCCGACCTCGGTGACGAAGACCAGCTCAGCGACGACGACGCGCCACACGAAACCGCGTTTCGGCGGCTGTTCGAGGGCGATCCGGACCAGTCCGACGAGGCGGTCAACGAGGCCGCCATCCGCCACATGATCGACGAATACCGGCAATTCCCGTTCCGCAACGGAGCGCAACGCGCTGTGCGGCATGTCTTTTCGCTATTGGCAGCCGGGCGTTCGGTGCTCACCCACTGCTTCGCGGGCAAGGACCGCACCGGCTTCGTGATCGCCACGGTGCTGGAGACGGTCGGCATCGACCGCGACACGATCGTCGCCGACTACCTGCGCAGCAACGCCGCGGTACCGCAGCTGCGTGACCACATCTACGAAATGATCCAGCAGCGTTCCGACGTCGAATTGACCCCGGAGGTCGTCACGTTCACCAAGGCACGGCTGGCCGACGGTGTCCTGGGCGTGCGTCCGGAGTATCTGGCCGCCGCGCGCCAGGCTATCGACGAGGCGCACGGCTCTCTGGATGCCTACCTGCGCGAAGCAGGTATTGCGCAGGCGGATGTCGACCGCCTGCGCAACGCGCTGCTCGCCTGATCCCGGCCGCTAGAGCTTGAAGTTGGCCTGCTTGGCTGCCGAGAGGTCGTCGATCTCGGACCAGTGCGCGGCCACGTCCTCCACCGTCGGCGGCTTGTCGAAGTTGGCGCCCTCGTTCTGGAACAGCGCCACCCGCTGCACCTTGCCCCCGCCGACGACGAAAACCGAAGCGGTGTTGGGGTTTTCCTCGGTGCACAGGTAGGCGACCACCGGCGCGACGTACTCGGGCGTCAGCTTTTCGAGCACTTCCTTGGGCAGGATGTCCTCGGTCATCCGGGTGGCCGCGATCGGCGCGACGGCGTTGGCGTGAATGTTGTACTTCGCGCCCTCCTGAGCCAGCGTGTTGATCATGCCGACGAGGCCCAGCTTGGCGGCACCGTAGTTGGTCTGACCGAAGTTGCCGAACAGGCCGCTGGTGGAGGTGGCGACGACGACCCGGCCGTAGCTCTGCTCCCGAAAGTGCGGCCAGGCGGCGCGCAGCACGTTGTACCCGCCGTAGAGGTGCACCTTGAGCACCGCGTCCCAGTTCTCGTAGGTCATCTTGTGGAAGGTGCCGTCGCGCAGGATGCCGGCGTTGCTCACCACACCGTGGATGGCGCCGAACTCGTCGATCGCCGTCTTGATGATGTTGGCGGCGCCGTCGGGGTCGGCGACGCTGTCGTAGTTGGCGGCCGCCCGCCCACCCGCGTCCCGGATCTCCTTGACCACCTCGTCGGCCATGTTGTGGCCGGCGCCGGTACCGTCGCGCGCACCGCCGAGGTCGTTCACGATGACGCTGGCGCCTTCGGCGGCCAGGGTCAGGGCATATTCACGGCCCAGTCCCCCACCGGCTCCGGTGACGACGATGACGCGATCCTGCACTCCGGGCATAAGGTTCCTCTCTAAGATGAAAAGTTGTTGCTAGCAAGCGATTTGGAACAGTGTCAGAACATCCGGCGGGCCATCTTGAAGGCTCGTTCGGTGTACGGCGGGTAGATGAAGCTGGACAGGTCGGGCCGCGTCGGCTTGGTCAGCACCGACTTGCGGTGGCTGAACTCCTCGAAGCCGTAGCGCCCGTGGTAGGCGCCCATACCCGACGCGCCGACCCCACCGAACGGGAGCTTGGCCGTCGAGACCTGGAAGGCCAGGTGGTTGACCAGCATGCCGCCGGCCGGCACCTCCTTGATCACCCGCTCGCGGGTCTCGCGGGTCTTGGTGAACAGGTACGCGGACAGCGGCTTGGGTCGCGCGTTGATGAAACGTATTGCCTCGTCCAGGGATTGGACGGTCACCACCGGCAGTACCGGTCCGAAGATTTCGTTCTGCATCAGCGGGCCGTTCGGGTCGGGGTCGACCACCACGGCCGGCTGGATGCGAAGGCTCGAGGCGTCGCAGGCCCCGCCGACCGCCACCTTGCCGTCCCCGCTGGCCAGGTAACCGCTGATCCGGTCGAACTGACGCTGATTGACGATCCGCATCCCGTTGGGTTTGTCCGCCGTGAACTTGGTGATGGCGGCGCCGATCTTGCTCACCAGCTCATCGCGAATCTTGGCGTCCGCCAACACATAGTCGGGGGCGACGCAGGTTTGGCCGGCGTTCAGCAGCTTCATCCACGCGATCCGCTTAGCGGCGACATCCACGTCGGCGTCGGCCGCCACGATCACCGGGCTCTTGCCGCCGAGCTCCAGCGTGCAGGGGGTCAGGTGCGGTGCGGCGCCCTCGTACACCTTGCGGCCGATCTCGGTGCCGCCGGTGAACAGCAGTCGGTCGAGGCCCTGCGCGATCAGCTCCTGGCTGACCGCGCCGTCGCCCTCGACCACGGCGATCGCGTCGTTGTCGAGGTACTTGGGCACCAGCTCGGCCATCAAATGCGCGGACGCCTCGGCGATCTCCGAGGGCTTGAGGATGACGGCGTTGCCGGCGGCGATCGCACCGACGGCGGGGCCCAGGGTCAGGTAGAACGGGTAGTTCCACGCGCCGATGATGAGCACGGTGCCGTAGGGCTCGTATTCGATCCAGCCGCGGCCGGGCAGCTGCGGCACCTCGAGGAGCTGGTAGCGCCGGCGGGCCCACCTGCGCACCCGCTTGGCCGCGAACTTCGCCTCGCCGGCGGTGGTCGCGATGTCGGCGATGAACGCCTCGAACGGGCTGCGGTCCAGATCCTTGGCGAGCGCGTCCGCGATGGCCGCCTCGTTCTCTTCCATCAGCTTCGCCAGCTGCAGCAGCTGGCGCTTGCGCCACTCGATGTCACGGGTGCGCCCGGTGGCGAACGTCTTGCGGAGCCGGGCCACCGTGCCGGGAACGTCGACAGAACCCCCGGGACCGGCGGGCGCGCCATTCGTGGCGGATGTCTTGGGTGTAACCGATTCGGTGGTCATCGTTGTCCTTCCCCTGCTTCGGTCATCCCGGGCGCGCCCGCCGCTCGTCGCACGGGCGCTCATGGGTGATAACCGCGATCCTAACCATCCGGTTGGGAGAGCAGTAGAAAGGATCTGTGGCTGCGGCCGGTCAGGGTTTGGCAGCGGTCACATAGGTGATGACGAACGGTCGGCCATCGGGCTGCGGTGGCCGCCCCAGCCGGAGCGCCTCTTCGTGGCCGTCGACCACCCCGGTGGTCCAGCCGTGCGCGGTGAACCACGCCGCGCAGTCGGGCCGCTCCCCGTCTTCGAACCACAAGTCGAACGGGTTGAAAGAGGTGTCCTGGCCGCGGGCTTCGCGTTTGGCGCGCAATTCGGCAAACCTCGCCTCGGCTTCCCGGCGTCTTTCCGGGTCGATGCCGAAGTCTTCCACCGAGACCTGGCTGCCGGATGCGCTCAGCCCGTCGATCGCGACGAACAAGCTTTCTTGCGCCGCAGCCGGCAGGAACGGCAACAGACCCTCAGCCAGCCACGCGGTGGGCTGACGCGCGTCAAAACCCTTGTCTCGCAAGGCCCGGGGCCAGTCATGGCGCAAGTCGACGGGAACCGGCCGCCGATCGGCGCGCGGCGTTGCACCGTACTCGGCGAGCGTCTCGGTCTTGTAGTCGAGCACCTTGGGCAGATCGATCTCGTACACGACGGTGCCGGCTGGCCAATCCAACCGGTAGGCGCGTGAATCAAGGCCGGCGGCCAGCAGCACCACCTGTCGAATGCCGGCCTGTGCCGCGGTGGCGAAGTAGGCGTCGAAAAAATGCGTCCGCACCGCCTGCGAATCGATCATGTTCTGCGACCGGACCGAGTAGTCCTCGTCTTCCGCCTCGTCCGGGTCCCCGGCCCACCACGCGGCCACCTGTTCGCGGACACCCGCCAGTTCGGGCGTGGAGACCAGCGGCTCGGCGAACTGGTCACGGATGAGCGGTGAGTCGCTGGCGGTCTCGGCCGCGCGGGCCAGGGCGACCATCACCGCGGTCGCTCCGACGCTCGTGGCGATGTCCCAGGAGTCGTCGAGCGAGCGCGGCATTACAGCCGCTCGGCCACGACGAAGTCGGAGAACGCGTCCTTGTCTTCGTCCAGCTCGACGCTTTGCACCCTGCGGTTCAGGCGGTGCATCTCGTCGATCGAATTCACCGCCGTCGCGCGCCAACCGTGCTCGTTGAGCCACTCGGTGACGTCCGCGCGGTGCTCGTCGCGGTACATCAGCTCGCCGACGTCCACGGTCTCCTCCAAGCCCAGCTCGTCGGCGACCTTCTTGAACCGTTCCCGCATCTTCTGGCGACGCTCCTCGGCGTGCATGGGTGCGGTTTCGGCCGAAACGCGGCTGCCGGCCGGGCTCAGCTCCCCGATCTGGGTGAACAGCTTGTCCTGGGCCTCGGCGGGCAGGTACATCAGCAATCCCTCGGCCAGCCAGGCCGTCGGCTTGGTCGGGTCGAAGCCGGCGGCGCGCAGCGCGGCGGGCCAATCTTCACGCAGGTCGATGGCGACCTCGCGGCGTTCGGCGGACGGCGTGGCCCCGCTTTCGGCCAGCGTGGTCGATTTGTAGTCCAGCACCTGCGGCTGGTCGATCTCGTAGACGACGGTGCCGGCCGGCCAGTCCAGCCGGTAGGCCCGGGAGTCGAGCCCCGACGCGAGGATCACCACCTGGCGGATCCCGGCGGCGACGGCGTCGGCGAAGTAGGAGTCGAAGAAGTGGGTCCGCACCGCCTGGTAGCCGCGCATGTGCTGGATGCGAGCGGCGGATTCCTCGTCGATGGCCTCGATCTTGGCCACGACCTCGGGGTCCAGCATGGCCTCCCACAGGACCGCGGCACCGGCGTTGTTGACCAGCAGCCGGGCGTAGGGGTCGCGGATCAGCGGGTCGGGCTGCTCGGTTTCGATGGCGCGCGCGGCGGCCACCATCACCGCGGTGCTGCCGACACTGGTCTTGATGTCCCAGGTGTCGTCGTGGGTGCGCAGTGAACTCATCGGGTTGCTCCTTGGGTCCTTGACGGAGGTCAGGCGGTCGGATCGCCGAGGCGCGCCCGCAGCAGGATGCTGCGCACCGCTTCTTCGGCCAGGTCTTCGGGTACCGGACGGCCCAGGCGGGCCATCTCCTCGCGGTTGCCCACGGCTCGCACCTGCCAGCCGTGTTCGGTCAGCCATTCGGCCGCGTCCGAACGGTCCGGCTCGTGATAGGTCAGCGCCTGGACATTGACGTCCAGGCCCAGTCGCTCACGCATCCGCACCCAGCGCGCTGAATTGCTCCGCTTGTTCAAACCGAACGCCTCGATGGCGACCCGGCTGCCCGGGGCGCTCAGGGCGGTGAACATTTCGAACAGGCGATCTTGCGCGTCGCTCGGCAGGTATGGGAGCAGGCCCTCGGCCAGCCAGGCCGTCGGTTCGGTGCGGTCGAATCCCGCCGCTGCTAAAGCGGCCGGCCAGTCGTCACGCAGGTCGACGGGGACGGTGCGGCGGCTGGCGGTGGGAGTCACGCCGTGCCGCTGCAGGACTTCGGTCTTGTACTCCAGCACCTTCGGCTGGTCGATCTCGTAGACCGTGGTGCCGTCCGGCCAGTCCAGGCGGTAGGCCCGCGAGTCCAGGCCCGCGGCAATGATGACCACCTGCCGAATGCCGTCCCGCGCGGCGTCGTCGAAGTACTCGTCGAAGAAGTGCGTGCGAACGGCCTGGTAGTCGATGCCGATGCGGTGCGCGCGGCGGCCGTGCTCATCGCCCTCGAGCCAGGCCAGCTCGGGATCGGCGAGCCGCTCCCAGGCCGGGCCGGCGGACGACACCAGGACGCGCGCGAACTCGTCGCGGATCAGCGGGTCACGCCCGGCGGTTTCCGCCGCGCGCGCTGCCGCGACGCCCAGCGCGGTGGCACCGACAAGTTCGGTGATGGCCCAGCTGTCGCCGGCAGATCTCAGGGAGGGCGGTAACGACTCGTCCAGATCAGTCATGACCTGACCATGGTACCGGGATAAGTTAGTTAGCCTATACGCTTTGTGCGCAACTTCACTGTCGGTCGCGGCGCCTAGGCGTTGGACCGCCGGAATGCCCCCTCGAGGAGCCGCCGCATCATTCCGGTGATGGAAAGCAGCGCGTCCGGGCCTTGAACGAAGCCGGCGTACAGACCCACCCCGCACATCAGCACGAGCAGCGCCTCGATCAACGCCGGCGCGTCGACGTCGGCGGGCACCTCGCCGCGCTCCATTGCGTCATTGACGACGCGAACGAGGAATTCCCGGCAGATCCGCACGGAGTCGTTGTCGTTTGTTCTCCATTCCGGGTGCCGCTGCGACTCGAGCACCCCGGAGATAATCAACGCCGACCCGGCGGGATTCTCCGAATTGGCACGCACCGCGGCGGAGATGAATGCGGTCAACTGCCCCGCCAGTGTGGTCTCCCGCTGGGCCTCTCTGATTCCGGCTCCGATGATGGCTTCGTTGGTTTGCTCCAACAGCTCCCGATACAAGACCCGCTTGCTGGAGAAGTAGTGGTTGATCGCCGGCCGGGTGAGGTCGGCGCGGGCCGCGATGGCCTGGAACGTCGCCCCGTCGTACCCCCGCTCGCTGAACACAAGGCGAGCTGCCTGCATGATCCGCTGTCGCGTCTCATCGGCCTTTGCGGCTGGGGGGCGTCCTGGCCTGCGGCTCACCCCTGAAGACATCGTTAAAGTGTGCCATTGCCATGGTGTGGCATTAGCGCATTTGGCGGAATGCTGCCGAACTTTCCAGCCTGGTAGTCCTGCATCGCCTCGACCAATTCCGCCCGTGAGTTCATCACAAAAGGCCCGTAGTGGAATACCGGCTCGCGAATGGCTTGGCCGCCCAGCAGCAACACATCCATGGCGGTCGTGCGCGACGATTCCTGCGCCTGGTCGGCCCCCACGGTGAACCGATCCCCGGGGCCCAGCACGGCCAGTTGGCCCTGCCGGATCGGGTGTGCGACCGGACCGACGTAGCCGCTACCCGACAACACGTAGACGAGCGCGTTGAAGTCGCGACGCCACGGCAGGTTCAGCCGGGCGCCATTTTCGATGGTCGCGTGCGCGAGAGTGATTGGGGTGTGGGTGATTCCGGGCCCCCGGTGACCGTCGACCTCGCCCGCGATGATGCGGACCAGCGCCCCGCCGTCCTCGGAGGCGATCAAGGCCGCGTCGCCACCTTCGATGGCCTGGTAGCGCGGGGGCGCGAACTTATCCCGCTTGGGCAGGTTCACCCACAGCTGGATGCCGTGAAAGAGGCCGCCGCTGTCGACCAGTTCCGCGGGCGGCGTCTCGATGTGCAGGATCCCCGAACCGGCGGTCATCCACTGCGTCGCACCGTCGGTGATCAGCCCGCCGCCACCATGGGAATCCTGGTGGGCGAATTTGCCGTCGATCATGTAGGTGACCGTTTCGAACCCGCGGTGCGGGTGCCAATCGGTGCCCCTCGGCTCACCCGGTTGGTACTCGACCTCGCCCATTTGGTCCATGTGCACGAAGGGATCCAGCGCCGCGGCGCTGACCCCGGCGAACGCCCGGACGACGGGGAAGCCCTCCCCCTCGTAGCCGCGGGGTCCGGTCGTGATCGATCGGACCGGCCGTTCGGTCTCGGTGGGGGCGGCGGCGCCGACCCGTGGCAACGTCAGCGTGTCGGCGGTGATGGCGGGCATAATGACCTCCCTGAATCGGAACTATCCGTATAACCGGACCGCAGTCCAGTTATTCCCGGCGACTCCCCGCGCGAACAGACGGTTGCGTAGTGCAATATTTGCTCTGGGGAATGGTCGGCCGGACAGCCCGATCGGTTGGGCGGTCGCCGGGCAAAGCGACGCTGCCGGGGGAAGGATGCGTGGATGGGGCAAAAACCGACGGCGGCCGCTCCCGTTCGGACCACCCGGCCCGTCTCCCGGGCGGTGGGTCAGCTCGCGGGGTGGCTGCGCGCAAACCGGCTCGGCCTGTTCTGCGTGGCAGTCGTCGTCGGCCTCGGCGCGGGGCTTGGCGCGGTGGCATTCCGCTACCTGATCTTCGGTTTCACCTGGCTGGCGACGGGGCACGACGAGTTCGGTCAGGACGGTTGGGTGGGCAGCGACCACCTGCCCTGGCTGGGGATCGGCTTCTTCGTGGTCATCCCCGTGGTCGGCGGGTTGCTGTACGGCCCGTTGATCTCGCGGTTCGCCCGGGAAGCCCGCGGCCACGGCGTTCCGGAAGTCATGATTGCGGTGGCCGAGAACGGTGGCCGCATCCGTCCCCAGGTGACCGTAGTCAAAGCGCTGGCCTCCGCGCTGTGCATCGGCACGGGTGGCTCGGTGGGCCGCGAGGGGCCGATCGTGCAGATCGGGGCGGCCCTGGCGTCCGGCTTCGGTCAGTGGGTGCGGATGCCGGAAAACCGGCTGCGGGTGCTGGTGGCCTGTGGCGCCGCGGGCGGGATCTCGGCCACCTTCAACGCCCCCATCACCGGGGTGTTTTTCGCCGTCGAGCTGATCCTCCGGGAACTGTCCGTCGAAGCGGTCTTCACCATCATGTTGTCGTCGATGGTGGCCGACGTGGTCGCCCGCGTGTTCTTCGGGTCCGCGCCGTTTCTCACACAGTTACCCGCCGGGATCGAGCTGGACCACATTGCCAACTACCTGTTGATCGCGGCCCTCGCCGCGATCGCCGGGCTCATCGGCATCGTCTTCAAAAACATCCTCTACAAGACCGAGGACGTGTGCGATCGGGTGTGGGGTGGGCGTCCGGATTGGGCCCGGCCGGCCGTCGGCGGGATCGTGCTCGGCTTGCTGTTACTGGCGGTCCCGCAGCTGTACGGGGTCGGCTACCCCGTGATGTACGCGGCCTTTGCCGGGCACTATGCGCTGTGGCTCTTGGTGCTCCTGGCCGCCGGCAAGATGCTGGCCTGCAGCCTGACCATTGGGATCGGCGGGTCGGGCGGGGTGTTCGCCCCTTCCCTGTTTGTGGGGGCGACCTCCGGCATGGCTTTCGGGTTGTTCGTTCAGCACGTCATCGGCACCGCCGTCGGGCATCCCGCCCTCTACGCCATCGTGGGCATGGGCGCGGTGTTCGCTTCGGCCGCCAGGGCGCCGCTCACCGCACTCGCCAGCACGGTCGAGATGACCGGGGATTTCACCTTGACTCTCCCCGTCATGCTGGCTGTGGCCGTCGGCACCACCGTGTCCCGCAGCGTCTCCTACGGCACCATCTACACCACCAAGCTGCTGCGCCGCGGCATTGACATCGACCGTCCCAAGCCGACCCACGCCTTCGACGACCTCACCGCGGCGGACGCGATGCACCGGTTCGGTGTTCCCCTGGATCTGACCCATGCCACCGCCGACACCGGAGCCGACCTGACCGCCCTGCTCGGCCCGGTCACCCGCGTCCGCGAGCCGCAGGCGCTGTTCGCCAATGACAGCCTCGCCCAAGCCCTGCGCCAGCTCGTCCTGTTCGGGCGTGACGGGCTGCCGGTCATCGATACCGACGCCCAGTCCGTTCAGGGCTGGCTGACCAATCAGAACGTGTTGCGTGCGGTCGCCGCGTCCTTCACGGACATGCCCCGGGACGCGCATCCGACAACCCCGGAGCACGACCCGCACAGCGAATTGGACGGGTACTGCATCGTCGAACACACGCTCGGCGCGGATTCGATGGCCGTCGGCCGACTCCTGGGCGAGCTCGACTTTCCGGACGGTCACCTGCCGGTGTCCGTCCTGCACAACCGACAACTCACCGATGCCGACGCCAAGTTACGGCTCACGGTGGGCGACCGGATAAATGTCCTCGTGCCCAAAAATGGTGCCGCCCAGAACGGGCCCTCGCCCGCCTAGGAGCTGCGAGCGGTACTCGCCGCGTCTTTCTCGGTGGTCGAGCCCTCGTGGGTCAGCTGGCCGCCGGCGCTCTCCAGGTGCGCCCGCACGAACCACTGGAACTTCTCGAGGTTGCCGGCCTGGTCGATCAGCAGGTCCTGCGTCACCGGGTCGAGCTCCTCGGTCTCCTCGATGTACTTGCGGATGTCTTCGATGACGCCGGTGTAGACGAGGTCGAGCGCCGCGAGGTGGGCCTGGACGGTATCGCGGCCGACTGAATAGTCGTCCCAGGTGCGGTCTTTGATGATGGCCCCTGGCGTGCCCTGCGGCGAACCGCCCAGGGCCGCGATGCGCTCGGCGACGTCATCGGCGAAGCCGCGGACCGCGTCCACCTGCGGATCGATCATCTCGTGGACACCAATAAAGTTGGGCCCCACCACATTCCAGTGCACGTGCTTGAGCGTCAGGTGGAGGTCGTTGTAGGTGCTCAGTTGTTTTTGCAGCAGTTCGGTCAGCCGCGCTCCCTGTTTATCGGTGAGCCCCGGGATGGTGAACTGTGTCATCGATTTCCTCCGTTTCGCACACGGTCACATATTCGGGGTTGGTTACCCGATGGCCGTTGCTGAAAACCCGGGGCCGACGAGGTGATGACCACGTTTAGAGATCGCTGATGTGCTGCACGGGGAGCCGGGCGCCGCGCCGCGGTTCATACGCGAGACCGCTGGCCTCGAGCAACCGGACCACCCGGTGGCGGTGCGGCCGCATGGGCTCGAGCAGTTCGAGCATGCCGGCGTCGTCGACCGGACGGCCGATCAGCGTCCAGCCGATCATCTTGGGGATGTGATAGTCGCCCACCGAGAGCGCGTCGGCGTCACCGAACGCTCGTTGCGCCGTCTCGGCGGCGGTCCATTCGCCCACGCCCGGCAACGACATCAACGCCTCGCGGGCCTGCGCGGCAGGACGGGACGCCAGCCTCTCGAGGGAAGCGGCCCGCTGCGCGCACGTCACCACCGTTCGCGCTCGTCCCGGGTCGACGTTGGCGCGATGGAACTCCCAGGACGGGATGTATCGCCACGCCTCGGCCGAGGGCGGCACCCGCATCCTGGCCGGCGCCGGTCCCGGGGCGGGTGACCCGTACTTGGACACCAGCAGGCGCCATGACCGAAACGCGTCGGCACCGGGCACCCGCTGCTCGATGATCGCGGGAATCAACGCCTCGAGCACCCGCCCGGTGCGGCCCAGGCGCAGGTGTGGGACCCGGCGGTGCGCGGCGGCGACCGTCGGGTCGTGCGGCGTGAAATCCGAGGCGTCGTCCTCGAGGCCGAGCAGCGCGGGCAGCCCCTCCACGAACTCCGGCGCCCCGCCTCCCCAAGCGACGCAGTAGGCCGCGTTGGCGGCGGCCCGGCTGATCCGTGCGGTGACGGGTCCGGTGGGCAGCAGGCTGGTTCGCCAGATCGCGCCGTCCCCGGACGACTGAAAACACGGGTCGCGCGGCCCCCGGCGAAGCGGCGCCAGCGTGTGGCCGAAGCTGACCGGCCCCGGGAACGTGACAGTGCGCGCGCTCTCCACCGACCGACTCTCCGATTGACCGTTAACGATGTGCCAAGTCAATATTGCGATGTGATGACGCCGTTCGATGACCCACAGGGCGAACTGGCTTGGATGTTCCTACAGAGTACGAGCGACGGTGGCGACCTCGACGAGGGCTTCACCCTGCTCAGCGACGACTTCACCTACTGGACGCTGCTCACCCGCTCCTCGTGCGACAAGGAGACGTTCCGGCGGGCGATCGAGCGACGCAAACAACAACTCGAGCTGACCATCGACCTGGTGCGCTGCGTCAACGAGGGAGAGACCGTGGTCGTCGAGGCGCAGGCCAGCGGCACCACCACCGGCGGCGTCGAATACGACAGCCCGTTCGTCTGCATCTTCGACACCCGCGACGGGCTGATCGTCTCGATGCGCCTGTACAGCGACACCCGGGCACACGAGGCCGCGCTGCCCGGGTGGACTTATTAGGACGCCGACACGCTGATTTCGGCCTTGTTCGGGTAGAAAGCCACATGCCCGGCGATCGCCGCGACCGCCGGATAGGGCTGCTCATACGTCCAGATGACGTCCTCGACGGTGTCACCGGCCGAGCTCGTCACGCTGTAGTAGCTGGCCTCACCCTTGAACGGGCAGTAGGTGCTGGTGTCCGTGCGGGTCAGCCGGTCCTGAACCACGTCGCTCATCGGAATATATTGCACCGCAGGCAAACTGGCTTCGCGCAATTCCAGGGCGGCCGTCGTGTCGGCCACCAGCTCGCCGTTGACGCGCACCTGCACCCGCCCCTTCGTGGTCTCGATGGTGATCGGGTGGCCAGCGCTGGGCTCTTTGATTTCGGGGTGGCTCATGGTCTCCTCCTAGACGCCGATGAGTTGTGCAACGCGAGCCGGCGCCCGAGGCTTCCCGATCAGTCGGGTTGGGCGGCCGGGCTGGTCTTCCGGGGGTTGCGCATGGCGGCCCAGAACCGCGCCGCCTCGCGGATCGATTCCTCGACCGGGCGCGGCTGCCAGCCCAATTCCCGCTTCGCCTTGCTGCTGTCCACGGGGGCTTCGGCGCGCATCATCCGCACGGAGGCCAAACTGAGCTCGGCGTCCTTCCGGGTGAGCCGCGCCTTGAGCGTGCCGGCCGCCGCCAGGGCGTAGAGCATGGGGACGGAGATCGACCGTTGCGGCGGCGGCACCCCGGCCTCGTCGGCCGCGATGCGGACCACGTCGTTCAGCGCGATCATCCGTTCGGACACCAGGTATCGCTCACCGATGCGCCCGCGCTCGGCCGCCAGGATCATCGCCCGCGCGGCGTCGTCGACGCCGACGACTTCCAGCTGAATGCCGTTCATCAGGAAGGGCAGCTTGCCGAACACCGCACCGGCGATGAAGGCGCCGTGCGGAGTGCCGCCCCAGTCGCCGTTGCCGTAGGTCGTCGACACGCACATCGCGATGGCGGGCAAGCCGGCCTCGGCCACGTACCGCAGCACCAGATTCTCGGCGTCCAACCGCGACTGGACGTAGGGAGTCAGCCGGCGGGACCGGATCACGTCGTCCTCGGTCGCCACGTGCCCATGTCGCCGGCCGACCGTCGTATAGGTGCTCGTGAAGATGAACCTGCGTAGGTCAGGTTGGTTGACGGCGACGTCGAGAACGTTGCGCAGGCCGTCGACGTTGGTGCGGAACAGCGGCGTCGGGTCGCGCAGCCATGCGCGGGTGTCGACGACGCAGTAGTAGACGTCGTCCACGCCGTCCATCGCCTCCCGCAACGTCGCGTCGTCGAACACGTCCCCGTGGAACCGGGTCAGCTCGAGGTCGTCGATGGAACGGGTGTTGGCGTTCGGGCGCACCATCGCCCGAACCGGCAATCCGTCGGCCACGAGCTGGCGGGTGACGTGCGAACCCAGAAAGCCGTTGGCGCCGATGACGAGCTTGGGCTTGGTGGTCACTGGGCTCCCCCGTTCTCCTGCATCCACCTAGCCGCGTCCTCGTCGAGCGTGCCCAGCGCCTGGGCCTTGCGGCACCACTTCAGCCCGGCCCGCAGGAAGCGCAACGGGTTATAGATGTCTTCCTGGCGGCGCCACAACCCGTCCCCCGCGTACGTGACGATGGAGATGTTGGTCGCGCTGATGACGCTCCCGTCGCCCGGATCGCGCATGGGGTTGTCCAGTTCGCAGATGATCCGGCCGGTCGGCTCGTCGATGACGGACCACAGCGAGGGGAACGCCACCATGTGGCTGCCGGGGTACGTCGTCATCGTCCGCTTGATCCACTGGCGTACCTCGTCGCGGCCGTGCATGGTGCCGGCCGCGTGCTCGACGTACTCGACGTCGGGTGTGTACTGCTCGACCCAGGCGTCCCAGTCGTGCGTCTCGGCGGCCCGGGCCACCGTCTGCTCGAACTTCTCGAAGGCGGCGGACAGTTCGCTGCGGGAGAACGTAGGAGTCGTCATGCTGCGGCACTTCGGAAAATCGTCGCGACGTTGCGGCTCATCGGCGGAGTGTAGCCTGGGCGGCATCGTGGCGGGCTAGGAGGACGAGCAATGGCAACCGAAAAAGCGATACTCGCCGGCGGCTGTTTCTGGGGCATGCAAGAGCTCATCCGCAAACAGCCGGGTGTGGTTTCGACGCGGGTCGGTTACACCGGCGGTGACGTCCCCAATGCGACCTACCGCAACCACGGCACCCACGCCGAGGCCATCGAGATCGTCTACGACCCGGCGGTCACCGACTACCGCACCATGCTCGAGTTCTTCTTCCAGATCCACGATCCGACAACGAAGGACCGGCAGGGCAACGACCGTGGACCCAGCTACCGGTCGGCCATCTTCTACCTCGACGAGGAGCAGAAGCGCATCGCGCTGGACACCATCGCCGATGTCGACGCGTCGGGGTTGTGGCCCGGCAAGGTCGTGACCGAGGTCAGCCCGGCCGGGGATTTCTGGGAGGCCGAGCCCGAGCACCAGGATTACCTGCAGCACTACCCGAACGGGTACACCTGCCACTACATCCGCCCGGGCTGGAAACTGCCGCGGCGGGCCACCGCCGGCCAGTAGGCGGGCCCGGCTCAGCGCCGGTGCACCACGATCCGGCCGCCGTCTTTGGGCGTGTAGGCAACGCCGCGGCCGTGCCACCGCTCCCCGGGCGCCGTCGTGGTCTCGATGGTGAAGTGGCGCAATACCGTTCGCAGCACGACGTCCATCTCCATGTTGGCGAACGCCGCCCCCACGCAGCGCCGGGTGCCACCGCCGAACGGGATCCACGCGAAGGCCGACGGCTTGGTCCCGATGTAGCGTTGCGGATCGAAGCGCTCCGGATTCGGGAAGACGTCGGGGTTTTCGTGGATCTGCGCGATGCTCACCAGGATTGACATGCCGCGGGGGATGACCCACTCCCCGAGCTGGTAGCGCGGAGGGTAGACGCGCCGGGCGGCGAAATCGATCACCGTCCGCGCCCGCTGGACTTCCAGGATGGTGGCCTGGCGCCATTCCTGTCCGTCGCCGTCGGCCTCTTCGGCCAGGGCGGCCAGCACGTCCGGGTGGCGCGTCAGTCGCTCGAACGCCCAGCCCAGCGTGGAGGCCGTCGTTTCGTGACCGGCAGCCAGCAGCGTGAGCAGCTCGTCGCCGATGTCCTTGCGCGACATCACCGAACCGTCGTCGTAGGTGCTGCGCAACATCAGCGCGAGCACGTCGCTGCGCTCGTCGAAGTTCGGGTCGGCGCGCTCGGCTTCGATCAGCCTGTCGATGACGGCGTCATACCGGCGGCGCCACTCGTCCAGGCGCCCCCACGGGGTGAAGCGCCCGTAGTTGCGCCGCGGTTTGGGCATGGTCGCCATCCGCGAGCCCAGCGTGACCCACGGCGGGATGAGGCGGCGCAGCTCGTCGAGCTCGGCGCCTTCTGCTCCGAAGACGGCGCGCAGGATGGCGTTGAGCGTGATGTGCATCATCGACGGTAGCGTCGGAAACGCCTCACCCTCGCGCCAGCCTGCGGTCTCCCGCAGGGTCTCTTCTTCGATGATCGATTCGTACTTCTTCATGCTCTTGCCGTGGAAGGGCGGCGCCAACAACCGGCGGCGCCGGCGGTGGTCTTCGCCGTCGAGCGCGAACACGGACCCCGAGCCGAAGAGCCGGCTCAAGTTGGGCTGGATGTTGCCGAGCTCGTCGGGGCTGGTGGTGAAGATCTGCTTGGCCAGCTGCGGGTCGGCGACCACCACGACCTCGCCGTACATCGGCAGGTTCAGCGTGAAAACATCGCCGTAGCGGCCGGCGAGCCGCTGAATCATCCCGCGACGCGACACCGCAAAACCCAAACCCTGCAACATCTTTGGCAGCCGGGCCGCCGGGGGCAGCCTGACGGCGGCGGAGGCCGCGGGGGCGGTGACGAGTTCACTCATGGCGGGCTGCTCCCCTATTCTCCCCGGAAATCCGGGGTGGTACCGCGGTGTACCAAGACCTTTGCCGTTACGGTACTCTGTAGTACCAACCTCTGACAAGAGGGGCGTGCCTGACGGAAGGGGCCGGCCGTGACTTCAGCGGCGACAACGACTGACGAAGCGGTCGTTGGAGATCCGTTCCGGCTGAGGTTGCTCGACGGCCTCGCCGCCTCCATCGCCGAGCGCGGCTACCGCGCCAGCACCGTGGCCGACGTTGTCCGTCACGCCCGCACGTCCAAGCGCACCTTCTATGACCAGTTCGCAAGCAAGGAAGAGTGTTTCCTGGAGCTGCTGGGGTCCGATATTGAAAGGCTCGGCGAGTGCATTGCGGCGGCCGTCGATCCGGAGGCCGACTGGCATGAGCAGATAGGCCAGGCGGTCGAGGCGTACGTCAGCTACATCGAGTCGCGGCCGGCCATCACGCTCAGCTGGATTCGGGAGCTTCCCTCGCTCGGCGCCGCGGCCCGCCCGGTGCAGCGTCGTGGGCTGCAGCTGCTGTCCAGCCTGCTGATCGACCTCAGCGCCAGCCCCGGCTTCCGGCGGGCCGCGCTGCCGCCGCTGACCGCCCCGTTGGCGGTCATCCTGCTCGGCGGGCTGCGAGAACTGACCGCCCTCGCGGTCGAGGACGGAAAACCGGTGCGGGGCATCGTAGAACCGGCCGTCGACGCCTCCATAGCTCTGCTCGGCCCGCGACACTAGGGTCGATCGCAGACATCCAACCGAACAAAGGACCTTGCGATGCGGCTATCGACCCGGAACCAACTCACCGGGACCATCACCGAGGTCGACCTCGGCAGCGTGATGGCGATCGTGAGGGTCAAGCTCGACGGCGGTGAGCAGATCGTCACGTCCTCGGTCACCAAGGACGCCGCGCTCGATCTCGGGCTCAAGGCCGGGCAGCCGGCGACCGTCTTCATCAAGTCCACGGAAGTCACCATCGGGGTCGACTAGCCATGGCGTCGACGATGCGCGCCGAGCGCTTCTACGCGGACACCAAAACCGTTGCACTCGAAGACGTTCCGATTCCCGAGCCGGGCCCCGGCGAAGTCCTCGTCAAGGTCGCCTTCTGCGGCATCTGCCATTCGGACCTGAGCCTGATCAACGGCACCTTCCCGGCGCAGCAACCCGTCGTGACCCAGGGCCACGAGGCGTCGGGCACCATCGCGAAACTCGGCCCGGAGGTGACCGGCTGGGACGAGGGTGACCGCGTGGTCGTTCCCGCCGGCCGGCCGTGCCAACGGTGCGCGAACTGCCGCCGCGGCGATGTGGTCAATTGCCTGCGGATTCAATTGATGGCGTTCGCCTACGACGGGGCGTGGGCCGAATACACCGTGGCGCAGGCGACGGGCCTGACCCGGGTGCCCGACAACGTTCCCCTGGAGCAGGCCGCGATCCTGGCCGACGCGGTGTCGACGCCGTTCGGGGCCGTCGTCCGGACGGGAAAAGTCGCGGTCGGTGAGTCGGTCGGCGTGTGGGGCGTGGGTGGGGTCGGCACCCACATCGTCCAGCTCGCGCGGCTGGTCGGCGCCGCGCCGATCGTCGCCGTCGACATCAATCCCGCGGTGCGGGAACGGGCGTTGAGCCTCGGTGCGGACTACGCGTTCGACTCCCGTGACGACGGACTCAGGGACGGCATCGCGGAAGTCACCGGCGGGCGGCTTCTCGATGTGGCCTTCGACGCCGTCGGGCTGAAGGCGACGTTCGAGCAAGGGCTCGACTGCCTCACGCCCGGCGGCCGGCTGGTGGGCGTCGGGATGAGCGCGGAGGCTCCGACCGTCGGCCCCACCTCGCTGTTCGGGTTGACCCACAAGCAGGTGCTGGGGCACTTGGGCTATCAAAACGTCGACATCGAAACGCTGGCGAAGTTGGTTTCGGCTGGGCGCCTTGACCTTTCAAAGTCGATCAGCGCCATCGTCGCCCTGGAGGACCTCACCGAGGGCATCGAGATGCTCGAGCACCAGGACGGCAATCCCATCCGGATCCTGGTGCGGCCCTAAGCGCGCCGGCGCTTAACCCTCGCCGCGCAGGAAGGTCCGCACCCGGTCGAGCACCAGCTCCGGGCGCTGGTCGATGATCCAGTGGCCGGCGCCGTCGACCAGCTCCACTTTGAAATCGCTGATGTGGTCGGCGTACCCGTCGGTGAGGTCGGGAGTGATCACCGGGTCTTGGGTGCCGGTCAGCCAGCGGACCGGCACCTCGACCCGCGCGTCGCCGTACTCGCCGCGCATCCAGCGCAGCATTTCCCCGGTCTGGAAGCTGCGGTACCAGCGCGAGCCGGCTTCGGCATGGCCGGGCTGAAGCATGCATTCGGCGTACACGCGCAGATCGTCCTCGGGCAGCGCGAAGCCGCCACCCACCCACGACCCCAGCAGGCGGCTCGTCCTCGAGTTGAGATTGCGGATCATCCGCGGGCCGACGACGGGCAACGAGATCGGGATCTGATACCAGAGCCGCCAAATGTTGCGCACCGCACCCAGATCGCGCTTCACCCAGGGCGCCACCGTGTTGATGCCGAAGAAACCGGTCACCTTTTCCGGGTGGCGCAGCATCATGATGAACGCGGCCGGTCCACCCCAGTCGTGGGCGACGAGCTTGACCGTCGCCACGCCAAGCCGATCCAGGACGGCCGCCAGATCGTCGGCCATCTCGGTCTTGGTGTAACTCGAGCGTGGCGCCGAGCTCCAGCCCGCGCCGCGCAGGTCGGGGCACAGCACGCGATAGCCGTCGGCGGCCAGCGGCCCGATCAGGTTGTGCCACTCCCACCAGTTCTGGGGGAAACCGTGCACCAGCATGACCGCCGGTCCTTCGGCCGGGCCCGCGTCCGCGACGTGGATCGTCACACCGCTTCCGAGCTCGACATACCTGTGTTCGACACCGTCCAGCGCGGGCATAGTGACCATGCATCCAGAAGGTAGCCGCCCGCCGCGGGTTAGGCCAGAAACCGCTCGACATATGGCGCGAAGCGGCTGCGCAGATCGGCCTCGTCCAGCCCGAACATTGCGCAGGACGTCACGACGTTCCCCAGCCGGCCGCGCCGATGGCCCGCCAGGTATTCGTCGATCGCCGTACCGGCTTCATCGCCGAACGGCTCGCCGGCCAACGCGTACACCCGGTTGGCGACGCCGGTTTCGTCGGCCATGAAGTCGTCGAACCGCACGTCGATCGAGCGTTCCGGCCCGATGGTGTCGCGATCGCGGACGAGCGCGGTCAGCATGTCGTCCAGGCGGTCGATCCACGATGCCGCGATCTCCTCCACCGGGACCGGCGAGCGGTGCATGCGTGCCGAGTAGGTGATCATCGCGATCATCGACAGCGCCACCGGCACCGGGTCGCGGTGGGTGAAAACGACGATGCTGCCGGGGAAGACGCGGTTCAGCACCGGCACCTGCTCGAGGTGCTGGGGCGACTTGAGCAGCCAGCGCCGGCCACCGCGCAGGAACTGCATGGCCTTGAGTTGCCGGGCGAGGTATTCGTAGTGCGGCGTCTGGTCGTGGGCCTGGTAGTAGTCGCGCCAGCGCGGCACGTGGGCCAGCGTCTCGAACAGCATCGTCGAGAAGTCGTTGGCCAGCAGCTGGATCTCTTCGTGGACGTGCTCGGTGGTCATTTCGTGCATCAGCGGGAAATAGGGCATCACGGTGTTGATCACGCCGACGGCGACGTCCATCCGCGCCCGCCGCGGATCCGGGTCGATCCCGGCCTCTGCCGGCAGCGGGAACGGTTCGACGCTTTCCCAGTACGGCATGGTGCGGAACGTGGGCGGGGCCGCCAGCAGGTTGTGCAGGTGGGTGGTGCCGGTGCGCGGCAGCCCGGCGATCACCACCGGTGGTTGCAGCTCGATGTCGTCGATCTCGGGGTGCCGCCGCACCAGGTCGGTCAAGAGCAGCCGGTTCTTGAGCAGTTGCAGCAGTTGCCCGTAGAAGTTGACGGTGCCCGCGTCGTGGCGGCCGTCGATGTCACGCAGCGCGGCGAGGTAGACGTCGAGCCGCTCCCGGTAGTCGGGCGGGCCGAAATCGTCCAGGCCGGTGTCGGCCGAGGCCCGGGCATGCAGCGCGTCGGCATCCAGGGGGCAGTCGCGCGCCAGCGAGGCCATCATGTCGAGGATTTGCTGGGCCTCGGGGCTGAAGCGGGGCTGGGCGAGGTCATCGAGGCGAACGGCGTCGGTCACGGCGACTTATGTTACTCTCGGTTTCGTAATGGTAGTGGATTTTGGCCGGCCCCGTGACCCACGCATCGACGGCGCGGTGCTCAACGCGACCGTGGAACTGCTCGCCGAGACCGGCTACACCGGGCTGCTGGTCTCCGCGATCGCCGAACGCGCCGGCACCAGCAAGCCCGCGATCTACCGCCGCTGGCCGAGCAAAGCGCACCTGGTCCACGAGGCGGTGTTTCCCATCGGCGCCGCCACCGAATTGCCCGACACCGGGTCACTGCCCGAAGACCTGCGCGAAATGGTCCGTCGCTCAATGACTTTCCTGACGACTCCGGCCGCCCGGGCCGCGCTGCCCGGGCTGGTGGGCGAGCTGGCCGCGGACCCGACGCTGCATTCGGCCCTGCTGGAGCGGTTCGCCGGCGTCATCGGCGGCGGGCTCGCCGAACTGCTGGAACGCGCGGCGCGCCGTGGCGAGGTCCGGCCCGACGTGAGCGCCACCGAACTCACCGACGCCATCGCCGGCATCACGCTGATGGGCCTGCTCACCCGCGTCACCGAACTCGACGACGGGTGGATCGATCGCACAACCACGTTGCTCCTGAAGGGAATCCGCGCATGACGCACGAGACGACGGCCGCGTGGCAGGAGCTACTCGGCACCCTGGGGACCCTTGACCGTTCCTTCCTGGAGGGTGACCGCGCGGTGACCGACGACCGGCACGTCGCCGACGGTTACCGCATGCTCGCCAGCACGCTCGGCGTCGCCTTCGACACCTACCTCTTCACCGAACCCGGCCGGCCCCAGTTCGTCGCCGTGAACACACCGTTCCGCCGGGACCGGCGCTGGGGCGGCGACAACACCGACGCCTACTACTACATCTGCCCGGTCGACCCGTGGCGGCGCTACCGCATCAGCGGCAACAAGGGTGACAGCGCGTACTTTTCGGTGACCGCCTACAACGAACCGTCGCCGGGCGCGTGGTCGGATCGGGTGGTCGCAATCGTCCGGGACAGCGACCTGGACATCGACGGTGACGGCAACTTCACGTTCGAGCTCGGCCCCACGCCCGGCGCCGCCGTGTTGATGACCCGCGATTACCAGGCCGACCCGCTGACCGGCCGGCCCGTCACCTGGCGGGTCGAGGCGCTCGACGAACCCGACCCGATCCGGCACGGGGATGCCGAGACGGCCGCGCGGTTGCGGGCGGTCTCGACCTGGCTGCGCACCATGTTCGCCATCGTGCCGCTGGCCGTCGGGACGCGGGCCGAGGACGAGCACGCGCTCGGGCACGAAACCGCGCACGCCGCAAACGAATTCGCCGACCCATACCAGGTGCCCGACGCCAACTTCGGCTGGTCGGCGCGCGACGCCTGCTATTCCTACGGCAGTTTCGTGCTCGACGAGGACGAAGCGCTGGTCATCACGCACCGCCCTCCGGCATGCAGGTTCTGGAATCTGGTGGTGTGGAACCAGTTCATGTCCACGTTCGGCGCGGCCGACGCCCGCTGCTCGATCAACGGCCACAGCGCCGCGCCCAACAGCGACGGCACGGTGACGGTGGTGCTGTCCCGCGGAATGACGGCCCACCCGAATTCGCTGACCACGCTCGACTATCCGCGCGGCAACCTCGCGTTCCGGTGGTTCCTGGCCGACGGTGTGCCGGGGCGTCCGGAGGTGCGACTCGTCAAGGCGACCGACGCGCCCACGACAGTTCGCTAACGCCCGGACCGCCGAGCGTGTGGCCTAGGTACGAAATCGCCGGCGAATCCATCCATAGCCCCCACAGTCGAGGTTCAGCCGACCTCCCCAACCAGCTCGATGGCCCGGCCGAGCGTGCGAAGCTTCGCCTCCACCGTGTCACCGGCGGGATACAGCCGCACGGTGTTCACCCCGGCGTCCCGCCACACGGTAAGCCGGGCGCGGACCATCTCCTCGGTGCCGATCAGCGTGGTGGCCAACACCATCTCGTCGGTGATCAGTGCGGCCGCGGCGTCACGGTCGCCGCGCTGCCAGCGCTCGCGGACCTCTGCGGCGATGTCGGCCCAGCCTTGCCGGCTGTAGGCCTGGTTGTAGTAGTTCGTGCTGGACGAGCCCATGCCGCCCAGGCTGAAAGCGAGTTCCTTCTTGCGGCCCGCGACCATGCCGCGCAATTCCTCCTCGTCGCCGGCGAAGGCGACTTCGGCGCCCTGGCAGATGTCGAGGTCGGCGCGCGTGCGGCCGGCGGCGGCCAAGCCTTCGTCCAGGTGCGAGAAGTACGCGTCGCCGGCGCCCTCCGGCACGAAGCTGGTCCCCAGCCACCCGTCGGCGGTCCGACCGGTCAACCGCAGCATCGCCGGTGACAGGGCGGCCAGGTAGATCGGGATGGGGTGTTCGGCCCGCGCCGACAGCCGCATCGGCACTCCCTCGCCGCCGGGGAGCGGAATGTGAAATTGGTTGCCGGAGTAAGACACTTTGCCTCCGGCGAAGACCTGCCGCACGATGTCGACGGTTTCGGAGATGCGCGCCAGCGGCCGGCTGAACGAGACGCCATGCAGGCCCTCGATCACCTGGGGGCCGGACGCGCCCAGCCCGAGGAGGAAACGCCCGCCCGACAGGTTGGACAGTGTGATGGCGGTCTGGGCGACCATGACCGGCGTGCGAACGCCGACCTGCAGGACACCCGAGCCCAGGAGCACCCGCTCGGTTCGCGCCGCGAGGTAGCCCAACGCCGAGGGCGCGTCGGAGCCCCAGGCCTCGGCGACCCAGCACACGTCGAGGCCCAGCTTCTCCGCTTCGACGACGAAGGCCGCGGTTTCACCAGCGCCGCTGGACAACTCGACCGTCGTCGCGGTTCGCATCAGCGCACCCCGTGCTCGGCCAGCCTCTTGATGGCCGCGAGCGTCTTGCCGATCGCGGCCTCGAATTCGCGCATCCGCACGAACACGATTTTCTGCTCCTTGTCGGGCATCGACTCGATGGCCACCGACAGCCCCGAACGTCCCGGTCCCATCTGCATCCAGTAGCTCAGCGCCGTGCCGCCGTCGCGGGAGGTCAGCCTGAACCGCCACATCGCCGCGGGATTGTCGGGTTCGCCTACGGCCCAGGCGAATTCACGCGGCTCGTCGCACGAGACGATCTGGGAGGTGGTGCTCCATCGCCCGAAGGCTTCGTGCTCGTTGTGTCCGGTGAAGCGGGCGCCCACGCGCGGGGCGTCGGCGCCCTCGGCCCACTCCACGGCTTGCAGCTCGTTGCTCAGCGTCGGCATCAGCTTGATGTCGGAAACCAGGCCCCACACCCGGGCCGGATCGGCATCAATCCATGTCGATGCCTCGACCGTTGGTTTGTCCGCGTAGCGCGCGCCGGTCCATTCCACGCAGCCCATTGTCCCCCGCGCGCAAGGCCCGGTTTGCGCGTGGGGGACGGGGCGGCCGTCAGGCGGCCGCGGGCACCGGATCGGCCTGGCGGCCGGCGGCGGTCTTGCGCAGCACGGAGTCGGGGAAGGTCAGCCGGACGATCTTGCGGACGACGGTCCCGAACTGCCGCGGCAGCGGGCCGCGGTTGTACGGGATGCCGTAGCGCTCGCAGATCTCCTGCACCTCGGGCGCGATCTCGGCGTAACGGCGCGCCGGCATGTCCGGGAACAGGTGGTGCTCGATCTGGTGGGACAGGTTGCCCGACAGCAGGTGGAAGAGCTTGCCGCCGGTCAGGTTTGCCGAACCGAGGACCTGGCGGAAATACCACATGCCGCGGGATTCGTCCTTGGTCTCCTCGACGGTGAATTCCTGGGTGCCGTCCGGGAAGTGGCCGCAGAAGATGATCATGTACGACCACACGTTGCGCATCAGGTTGGCCGACAGGTTGCCCGCGAAGACGAATGGGGCGAAGGGCCCGGCCAGCAGCGGGAAGGCCACATAATCCTTCAGCGTTTGCCGGCGCGTCTTGCGCCAGATGGCGCGCAGCACCTCGCGCTTGTCCGCGAGTTCGATCTCGCCGGAGCGGATCCGCTCGGTCTCGAGTTCGTGCAGCGCGACGCCGTACTGGAACAGCACCATCAACAGGAAGGCGTAGAGCGGGTTGCCCAGGAAGTAGGGCTCCCAGCGCTGATCTTCGCTCATCCGCAGGATGCCGTAACCGATGTCGCGGTCCATCCCCACAATGTTCGTGTGGGTGTGGTGCATGTAGTTGTGCGAATGCCGCCATTGATCCGCCGGGCACGCGGTGTCCCACTCGAACGACCGGCCGGAGATGGTGGGATCACGCATCCAGTCGTATTGACCGTGCATGATGTTGTGGCCGATCTCCATGTTGTCCAGTATCTTTGACAATCCGAGCATCGTGGTTCCCAGCAGCCAGGCGGGCGGCAGGAAGAGCAGCGCGCGGCCGCCGACCTCCAGCGCGCGTTGGGCCTTGATGACGCGGCGAATGTAGTCGGCGTCCTCGGCGCCCAGGCTGGCCATCACGCGCTCCCTGATGGCGTCCAGCTCGCGGCCGAACGCGTCGGCCTGTTCGGGGGTCAAGGTAATTTTGTTCTGTCTCATGGCTTTTCCTCTCGGGAACTTCTGGCGACTCAGAGGGATAGGTCGACGTCGCCGACGGGGACGGACACGCAGATCTGCACGTCTTCGTCGGGCAGGGTCGAGACGGCGCCGGTGATCAGGTTGCGCACCGTTCCGGCGGTCTTGCGCCGGGTGCAGGTGTGGCAGATGCCCATGCGGCAGCCGTTTTCGGGTGACAGGCCGGCCGATTCCGCTTGTTCGAGCAGCGGGCGTCCGTCGTCGACGACATCGATCCCGCTGTCGGCGAAGGTGACGCGGCCGCCCGACGGGTTGGCGGGTGCCTCGAACGACGGCGGCACGAAGCTTTCGGTGTGGACGTTGTCGCAGTGATTACGCACCGCTTCGACCAAAGGCGTTGGGCCGCAAACGAAGACCGCGTCGGGTGACGGCATGGCGGCTTCCAGGTGCGCGGCGCCGAACCGGCCGGCGAGATCGCCGCCGCCGGACCGGGTGTAGCCGTGCAGCACGCGGACGCCGGGCAGGGCCGACAGCTCGTCGCGGTAGCAGGCCTCGGCCGGGGTGCGGGCGTAGTGGATGAACGCGATCTCGCCGGGATGTTTCTCGGCCAGAAGTGTGCGCAGCATCGCCATGACCGGAGTGATGCCGCTTCCACCGGAGACGAAGAGGATGCGGCGCGGCCGCTGGGGTCCCCGCGCGGGCAATATGAAGTCGCCGCCGACACCCGCCAGTTCGACCACCATGCCGCGGCGGGCGTGCTCGTACAGATAGTTGGAGACCAGGCCGCCGTCGTGCCGGCCGATGGTCAGCTCGAGGGTGGCCGCCCCTTCGGCGTTGGCCGGCGAATAGCAGCGGGTGTGCCGGCGGCCGTCGATCTCGACGGCGAGGTTGACGTACTGGCCGGCTTGGACCGTCCAGGCGGACGTGAAGCTCTCGTTGGGCGCGAGGGTGAGGGTGACGCTGCGCGCGGTGGTGCGGCGCACGTCGATCACCTTCGCGCGGGCCTGGCCCAGCGTCCAGGTCGGCGCCACCAGCTCGGTGTAGCGGTCGACACCGTGCGGGCCGGTGAGCAGGTCGAGGAGGTCCGAACCCAACACTCGCTTCCGAAGAGTCCGGGCGAGGGCTCGACTGGGAGTGGTTTGAGTGAACATATGTACACCGTGCTGCCCCACCACCCGGTCAGTCAAGGGTTTACTGCTGCTCTGTGGTAGGGTTCACATAGTGAACAGCCGTACTCCTAGCTCACGGGTGCGCGGTTCTGGTCGCGAGCGCGTGCGCGAAAGCCGGTCGCGTGAGGAGCGCAAGGAGGCGACCCGGCGCGCCATCATTGCCGCGGCCCTGAAGCTGCTGCAGGACCGCAGCTTCTCCAGCCTGAGCCTGCGCGAGGTGACCCGCGAGGTCGGGATCGTGCCGGCGGCGTTCTACCGGCACTTCGAGTCGATGGAGGCCCTGGGGCTGGTCCTGATCGACGAATCGTTCCGCAGCCTGCGCGACACCCTGCGCGACGCGCGGGCCGGCAAGCTCGACCCGAACCGGGTCATCGAGTCGTCGGTGGAGATCCTGGTCGCCAGCGTCGCGCAGCGGCGCGAACATTGGCGGTTCATCGCGCGAGAACGCAACAGCGGACTGAGCGTGCTGCGCTATGCCATCCGCACCGAAATTCGGTTGATCACCTCGGAGCTCGCCACCGACCTGGCGCGCTTCCCGCGGCTACACGAGTGGACCACCGAGGATCTCAACGTGCTGGCGACCTTGTTCGTCAACGCGATGATCGTCATCGCGGAGGCGATCGAGGACGCGCAGAGCGCCGAAGCGCTGGAAGACATCCGGCGGATCGCCGTCAAGCAGCTGCGGATGATCGCGATCGGGATCGCCGGCTGGAAGAGCACCCCCTAGCGGACGCCCGACCGCCGCACGCGCAGTGAACAGTCGAACACTGGCCGCATCACTCCGTCGTCTGGGTGAAGTCCGGCTCCACGGTCTCGTCGACCACCTCGTACAGCGACTCACCGTCTTCGGGCGCTCCGTCGATCTGGCCCCGATGAGCGCGTCCGGGCGGACCGTCGGCGGGCACGCCCACGCCCGGCATGTCGGGTGAGACGTCGGGCACCTCCTCGGCGAGCCGGGCATCCAGGGATTCGCCCTCCCGCTCTTCCCGGGCCGTCATGCCGAAGCGGTTGGCCTCGCTCCAGTCCTCGGGCGGGTCGACCACGATGTCACCGTCGTCGTTGTGAAGTTCGTCGGAATCGGTGCCTTCGCTTGCGTTCAGGGTGTCACCGGGCCCGCCTTCCTCCGGGAAGTCCGCGGGATCAACGTCGGCTTGCGGGTTTTCGCTCATGCGGAAACGGTTGCCCGCCGGATTGGGGGGCTAAACGCTACCGCGGCGAGCGCCACATCGCCCACATCGTGGGGCCACCGTCGGGCAACACCAGCTCGCGGGTCACCGTGAAACCGAAACGCTCGTAGTACGGCACATTTTCGGGCTTGCTCGACTCGAGGTAGGCCGGACAGTATTCGGCGTCGCAGCGGTCCAGCCGGGACCGCATCAGGGCCTGGCCGAAGCCCCGGCCGCGGACCGACGGGTCGCTCCCGATCGCGGCCAGATACCAGTGCGGCTCTTCGGGATGTGTGCGCTTCATCAGTTCCTGCACGCCGCGCGCCCTCGTCGCGCGCAAGCCGAACACGCGCAAGAAGGTCGGGGTCATCGCCAGTTCACCCAGGCGCGTCTCCCGCCAACGGTTGGGGGGATCCCACAGGGCCGCCGCGCCGATGCCCGGACCGTCGCTGGCCACCTCGACACCGCCGCAGCCCAGATGATGGTGGCGGGTCATCGTGGCGAAGACCCGGTGCAGGTTCGCGGTGCGCGCCCTGTCGTCGGGCAGTAGCCAGGTCATCACCGGGTCGTCGTAGAAGGCACGCGCCAGGGTGCGTGACAACTCGCGGACATCGGCCTTCCGCGCCGGGCGCGCCTGGGGAGTCACCCGAGTCAGGTTAGCGGGTGAACACATCCGGGGTGTCATCGCCAACGCGGTGGGTACGTTATTTCGGTGACCGGCGTTTCGCGGCGCGTATTCGGGCGGGCGGCCGCCGGTGCGGGCCTGCTCGGCACCGCCGGGCTTGGTGCCGGGTGCGGGCGGGCGGGCACCGACCACGCGGCGCCCGCCGCCCCACCGCCGCCAGCGGCCAAGCCGGTGGGTCTGGTGCTTTCGCACGAACAGTTCCGCACCGACCAGCTCGTGGCGCAGGCCAAGGCGGCCGAACAGGCCGGGTTCCAGCACGTCTGGGCCAGCGACCATATCCAGCCGTGGCAGGACAACGAGGGCCATTCGATGTTCCCGTGGCTCACCCTGGCGTTGGTCGGCAACGCCACCAGCCGCATCTCGTTCGGCACCGGGGTGACCTGCCCCACCTACCGCTACCACCCGGCCGTGGTGGCGCAGGCCTTTGCCTCGTTGGCGATCCTGTATCCCGGACGGGTGTTCTTGGGAGTCGGGACCGGGGAACGGCTGAACGAACAGGCGACCACCAACGCGTTCGGCAAGTACACCGAGCGTCACGACCGGCTGGTCGAGGCGATCAGCCTGATCCGCCAGTTGTGGAGCGGATCACGAATCTCGTTCGCCGGCCGTTACTTTCAGACCAACGCGTTGAGGCTTTACGACACACCTGCCGCCCCAACGCCGATCTTCGTGGCGGCCAGCGGGCCCAAAAGCGCGACCATCGCCGGTCAATACGGCGACGGTTGGATCGGTCAGGCGCGCGACGTCACGAGTCCGACGCTGCAGGCGGCGTTCGGTGCGGGCGCGCGGGCCGCCGGCCGCGACCCGGGCGGCCTGGGTAAGCGGGCCGAGCTGTTCGCGGTCGTCGGCGACACCGCCGAGGCGACCGCCGCCGCAGACCTGTGGCGGTTCACCGCCGGCGCCGTCGACCAGCCGAATCCGGTCGAAATCCAGCGCGCCGCGCAGGCCAACCCCATCGACAAGGTGCTGGCCAACTGGACGGTCGGAACCGACCCGGCACCGCACATCAAGGCCGTGCAAACGATCCTCGACGCGGGCGCCGTCCCGTTTTTGCATTTCCCGCAGGGCAATCCGCTGACGGCCATCGAGTTCTACCGCACCAACGTGTTGCCGAAGGTGCATTAGCTCGACGTGGGCTCGACCTCGGGCTGAATGTAGACGACGCGCACCGCGGGCACCGTCTCCCGGACGCGCGCCTCGGCGTTTCGGATCACATCGGCCGCGGCGGCGAATTCCTCCTTCGGCCCGAACACGACCTTGGCGGCCACCACCATCTGATCGGGGGCGAGGTACTGGGTGCGCAGGTCCAGCACGGAATCGACGTGCTGCGCTTGTTGCAGGGCACACCGAATCATCTTGCATTGGCTCGCCGTGGCGCCCTCGCCGATCAACAGACTGTGCGTCTCTATGATCAAAACCACGGCGATGACGGCCAACAGGGTGCCGATGCCGAGCGTGCTGACGGCGTCCCACAACGGGTTTCTCGTCACGGCGGTCAGCGTGACGCCCGCAAACGCCATGCCCAGACCGAGCAGCGCGGCGCTGTCTTCCAGCAGCACGACGGGCGGCTCGGGTGCACGGGAATTGCGAACGAACTGCCACCAGTTCTCGGAACCCTTCAGCCGCTTGGACTCCCGCCGCACCGTGCGCAGGCTGAAGCCTTCCAAGACCGCGGCGACGACCAGGATCGCGATGGCGACGGCGGGCGCGGTCAACGGCTCGGGATGCGAGAGCTTGCGGAACCCCTCGTACAGGGCGGCGACAGCGCCCAGCACGAACACCAGGAGTGCCACAACGAAGGAATAGAAATACCGGCTTCGCCCATAACCGAACTGATGCAGGGCATCCGGGCGCCTGAGCGCCGCATGTTTGCCGACCAACAGCAGCGATTCGTTGATCGTATCGGCAAGCGAATGAAGCGATTCCGCGAGCATCGCCGAACTCCCGGTCACCAGGAAGCCGACGAATTTGGCCGCCGCGATCCCCGCGTTGGCGGCGAACGCCACCACAACAGACTTGGTCGTGCCGTCGCCCGCCATCGCGTAGAGCTACCCCCGGCGGGACGGGGCGAAACGATCGATGTTTTGCCACAGCCACACTCGAAGCTCAGCGCGGGCCGGCCCGTTTCAAGGCCGTCGCCCCGGGTATCCGCAGGCCACTTCGAGTCATAAGCCCAACTGGAAGGCAAGGCATGGACGCAATCACTTTTCTTCGCCAGGACCATAAAAGCGTGCTCGGTCTGTTCGAGACGCTCGACGGGGCGCCGTCGGGCTCGGGCGCCGAGGCGAGCGGCCTGGAGACCGTCGTGAACAATCTCATCATCGCGGAGTCACAGCACGAAGCCATTGAGGAGCAATTCTTTTGGCCGGCGGTGCGCGATGCGATCGGCGACGGAATCGTCGACAAGGCGCTCGAGCAGGAGCAGGCCGGCAAGAAGCTGTTGCAGCGCCTCGAGGACGGCAAGCCCGGCGAGCCCGACTATCACGAAGCGCTGCAGGAGTTCGTCAAGGCGGGCCGCGAACACATCGCCTACGAGCAGGACGTGGTGTGGCCGCAGGTCGAGCTTGCGATCAGCCGTGAAGATCTGGAGAAGATCGGCGAAAAGCTGGAGCAGGCAAAGAAGATCGCCCCGACCCGTCCCCACCCGGGTACGCCGCCGAACCCGACGGTGCTGAAGACCATGGGAATGGGCGCGGCGGTCGTCGACCATGTCCGCGATGCGCTCACCGGGCGCGCGGAGGACAACCCGCCGGATCCTCAGGTCAAGTAGCGAAAGACTCGACGGCCGGGCGCTGGATCGCCAGCGCCCGGCCTTCTTGTCCTTGAATCAGCTTGTGGGCGTGTGCTGTTCGTGCGTGAAGGGCTTTTCGGCCTTGATCGCGGGCGAACCCTGGGGGTTCTGCTGTGCGCCCTGGTTCTGGCGCGTGCTGCCCCCCAGCCACTGCTGTTCGGGCTTTTCGACGTACTCCCACTCGACGCCCTCGGGCCACGGCCCCTGACCCTGGTTCCACGGGCCGCGGATCGATTCGCCGTTGCCGTTGGACATGTTGAACGCGACGTTCTGGAAGCGCGGGTCACCCGGCAGCTGCCCCGGCGGGAAGTTCACCGGAAGCTCGTTCAGCGCCGCGGTGAACTGTTGGTAATGCGCCACCTCGCGCGTCATCAGAAAGTTGAGGGTGTCCTGCACGCCGGGGTCGTCGGTGTACTGCTTGAGGTACTCGTACACGATCTTGGCGCGCGACTCGGCCGCGATGTTGTTGCGCAGGTCGACGGTCGGGTCACCGTTGGCGTCGATGAAGGCGCCGGTCCAGTTGTTCCCGCCGGAGTCCTTGACGTCCGGGCCACCACCGCTGAGCACCAGGAACAGCGGGTTGATCGACACCGAGTGAATGATGCTGTCGCGCCCGTCGCCGCTGGCCACCGCCGGCATCCAGTCGCACTTCTCGTGGGCGATCTTCAGGTTGTCGTTGAGACCGTCGAGCAGCATCGTGATCATCGAGCCGACCATCTCGAGATGACTGAGCTCCTCGGTGGCGATGTCCATGAAAAGGTCGTACATTTTCGGGTTTTTCTGTCGCAGCACGAAAGCCTGGGTGAAGTACTGCAACGCGGCGGTGAGTTCCCCGTTCGCTCCGCCGAATTGGTCCATCAGCAACGTCGCGAACCGTGGGTCCGGCCGGTCGACGCGGACCTCGAATTGAAGATCTTTGTTGTGAACGAACACTGGGTCTCCCTTGGCTTGTCGAGAAGGTTATGGTGTCGCCGGGTACCCGCGGCCTGTGTCACCAAACGGCCGCGGCAGCAACTCCTAAACCGTCACCGAGGGTGCCCGTGTGACGCGCCGGGGGTGCATCATGGACAATCCCGCTTATGGACCTATCGGACCCGAGCTCCCGGCACGAGCTGGCGAGACGGATGGCCGAGCTTTCTCGCGACATCGCGGCTCCGCGCTCGCTCGGACAGGTGCTCGCCGACGTGAGCGCCGCCGCGGTGGAGCTCATTCCGGCGGCAGACGTCGCCGGGGTGCTGCTGATCAAAGGGGGCGGAGACTTCGAATCCGTCGCCGACACCGACGGCCTGGCTGCGGAGCTCGACAAGCTGCAACACGAATTCAATGAGGGGCCCTGCCACGACGCCGCCCTGAAACAGACGATCGTGCGCACCGACGACCTCCGCGAGGAGCCACGCTGGCCCCAGTACGCGCCCGCGGCCGTGCAACGCGGCGTGCTAAGCAGCCTTTCGTTCAAGCTGTATACGGCCGAGCGCACGGCGGGGGCGCTGAACCTGTTCAGCTTCAAGGCCGACGTGTGGGACACCGAGGCCGAAACCATCGGCACCGTCTTCGCCGCGCACGCCGCTTCGGCAATCATGGCCGGACGCCACGGCCAGCAGATGCAATCGGCCCTGTCGACGCGCGACCGCATCGGGCAGGCCAAGGGCATCATCATGGAGCGCTACAACGTAGACGAACTGCGCGCGTTCGACCTGCTCCGCCAGCTCTCCCAAGAGAGCCAGGTGAAGCTCATCGACATCGCGCAGCGCGTCATCGATACTCGCCGCGAAGACTGACGCTGGGTCGAGGCCATCTACGATGGGGTGGCTCCATCGACGAGGCCGGCGCGGCGCGGCGCCGGGGAACGGGTGGCCACCGTGTGGGATTTCGAAACCGACCCCGAATACCAGGCAAAGCTGGACTGGGTCCAAAAGTTCATGGTCGACGAGCTCGAACCGCTCGATCTGGTCGCTCTCGACCCGTACGACAAGAAGAACGCCGAGATGATGGCCATCTTGCGGCCGCTGCAGCAGCAGGTGAAGGACCAGGGCCTGTGGGCCGCACACCTGCGCCCGGAGCTGGGCGGACAGGGCTTCGGTCAGGTCAAACTCGCGCTCCTCAACGAGATTCTGGGGCGGTCCCGCTGGGCGCCGTCGGTCTTCGGCTGCCAGGCGCCCGACTCCGGCAACGCCGAGATCCTGGCCATGTTCGGCACCGACGAACAGAAGGCCCGCTACCTGCAACCGCTGCTCGACGGCGAAATCACCTCGTGCTATTCGATGACCGAGCCGCAGGGCGGTTCGGATCCCGGGCAGTTCGTCACCGCCGCGACCCGCGACGGCGACTACTGGGTGATCAACGGCGAGAAGTGGTTCTCCACCAACGCCAAGCACGCCTCGTTCTTAATCGTCATGGCGGTCACCAACGCCGAAGCGCGTACCTACGACAAGATGTCGCTGTTCATCGTCCCGGCCGAGACACCGGGCATCGAGATCGTCCGCAACGTCGGCGTGGGCGCCGAGTCCTCGGCGCGCGCGAGCCACGGTTATGTCCGCTACACCGACGTCCGGGTCCCAGCCGATCACGTGCTGGGCGGCGAGGGCCAGGCGTTCATGATCGCGCAAACCCGGCTCGGCGGGGGCCGCATCCACCACGCGATGCGCACAATCGCGCTGGCGCGCAGCGCCTTTGACATGATGTGCGAACGGGCGGTATCGCGCAAGACGCGGCACGGGCGCCTTTCGGATTTTCAGATGACCCAGGAGAAGGTCGCCGACAGCTGGATCCAAATCGAACAGTTCCGGTTGCTGGTGCTGCGCACCGCGTGGCTGATCGACAAGCACCACGACTATCAGAAGGTGCGCCGGGACATCGCCGCGGTGAAGGTCGCCATGCCCCAGGTCCTGCATGACGTCGTGCAGCGGGCCATGCACCTGCACGGCGCACTGGGGGTTTCCGACGAGATGCCGTTCGTCAAGATGATGGTCGCGGCCGAGTCGCTGGGCATCGCCGACGGCGCCACCGAACTACACAAGATGACGGTGGCGCGCCGGACGTTGCGCGAATATCAGCCCGTGACAACGCCTTTCCCGTCGGCACACATACCCACCCGCCGCGCCGAGGCCCAGGCCCGGCTGGCCGAGCGGCTCGAGCATTCCATCGCAGAGTTCTGAACCCTTCGCCAGGCTTCGCCGTGCCCCGCCGTCCGCGACACTTAAACCACGCACACGACACGCCGTAAAGCACCGCCATGGTTTAAGTCTCGCGGTTCGCGGGGCGCCGGCTCAGGCGCGCCAGGCTTTGTCGTGCGCGACCGCGGCCGTGGTTTATGACTCGCGGCGCGCCGGCTCAGGCGCGCCGGGCTTTGTCGCCCGCGACACTTAAACCACGCACACGACACGCCGTAAAGCGCCGCCGTGGTTTAAGTCTCGCGATTCGCGGCGCGCCAGCACGGGCAAGCCGGGCTTCCCCGTGCGCGACCGCGCCTTGGTTTAAGACTCGCGGGGCTCCGGCTCCGGCTCAGGCGATGTAGCGGACGATGCTCTCGGCCACACACGCCGGCTTGGCTGCGCCCTCGATCTCCACGGTGGTCGACATGGTCGCCTGCACAGCGCCGTTTCCGACGTCGTCGACGCTGACCAGCGATGTCTGCGCACGCACCCGGGAGCCGACCGGCACCGGGGCGGGAAAGCGAACCTTGTTGAGGCCGTAGTTGATTGCGAGCTTGATGCCGTTGACGGTGTAGATCTGGTGCTGCAGGCGGGGCAGCAGCGCCAGCGTCATGAAACCGTGGGCGATCGTCCCGCCGAACGGCCCGGCGGCCGCGCGCTCCGGATCCACGTGGATCCACTGGTGATCACCGGTCGCGTCGGCGAACAGGTTGACGTCCTCTTGGGTGATGGTCACCCAATCGCTGTGGCCGATTGTTTCCCCGGTAGCGGCCGCGAGGTCGGCGACTGATTCGAAGGTGCGCATTGAGTCCTCCTTGACTTCGCGGGTAACAATAACGCTCGTCTCAGCCCGGCGGCGGCGCGGGTTTCAAGGACACGCTGTGCCGTGGCCGGAACAGGTTTCACACCAGCGAGCCGGGGAAGCCCTGCGCGAGGATGCAGAATCGCACGGAGGGAGACGGCATGCCCGAACGCACACGGCACGGGACTGAGCCGAAGGCGCAAAGGGCCACGGCGGGTCGGCGGCCATCGGAGCGAATCCGCGAAGCCGAAAGCATGCGCCTGAATGTTCCGATGCTCGGACAGGTGCGAGTACCCCGCGCCGACCACCTCGCGTTCTACGGTGGACTGGCCGCGCTGGCGGCGATCCAAGTCCTGGATTGGCCGATGGTGCTGTTGCTGGGAGCCGGGCAGGCGCTGGCCGAAAGTCAGCACAGCCGCGTCGTCCGCGGGTTCGGTGACGCGCTGAGCGACACCTGATCGACCCCGTCGGTCGCAACCGCAATGGCGCTGCCACAAGCGGATTGGTTTCGATGCTCAAGGTCACACCGCCCCAAGTTTGGCAGCGCCTGAGGGGGGAACCCGTCAGGGGTTGAGAGCCCCACCGGAAGGAAACGAATGGCTGAGAATAAGGGCCACAAAGCCGAGTCGGACGTGGAACCCGAGACCCACGAGTCTCGATCGCGCGACGCGGCGGGAGAGGCCGACGGCTCGTATGTCGGGGCGGCCGGTTCCGATGACTCTTTCGACGCCGGGGAAACGGGTGCTGAAGCGCGGAGCCAGCAAGACTGATCCGCTGCGCCACAGGCCAATTCGAGGCGCGAGGTGTTGCTATCCGAGCGCGCCGATCGCGGCCTGCAGTTTGGCGGTGGCCTGGTCGGCCACGTCCTGCAACGCCCCCGGTTCGCCCGTCACCTTGACCATGAGTTGGGGATCCATCGCCTCGACGAGCACCGCGTCACCCGCGCCTTCGGGGTCGGCGCGCACCACCACGTTGCACGGGAGCAGCTGGCCGATCTGACGGTGAACCCCCAGCGCGCGATGCGCCAGGGTCGGGTTGCACGCCCCCAGGATGAGGTAGTCCTCCATGTCCTCGCCCAGCTTTTGCTTCAGCGTGGCCTTGACGTCGATGGTGGTCAACACGCCGAAACCCTGCTCGGCCAAGGCTTCGGTCGTTCGTTTCACCGCGTCGTCGAACGACGTGTGCAAAGTGGTGCTCAATCCGGTTGTCATTTCTTCTCCTCTTTCCAGTGTGGAACTGGTGGAAGCGCTAGGCCGCGGAGCGCGGGCGTTGCAGCTGGGCGAATTGGGGAACCGCGGCCAACGTGGCGACCGCGTCGAACAGCGCGACCGTGTCCTGGACCTCGGGTAAAGCGGTCAGGACCGGACCGAAGAAGGCACGCCCGTCGATCCGCAGAATCGGGCTGCCCCCGGTTTCGCCGAGCGCATCCTGGGCCTCCTGGTGCCCACGCCGCACCGGTTCATCCCACGATTCGTCGGCGATGACCGCGGCGGTGGTGTCCCGGGCGCCCGCCGCGGAAAGCATGCGGCCGACGAGGCCCTCGTCGAAGGGTTCGGAGCGATCGAAGTATCGCTCACCGAACGCGAAATACGCGGCGGTCCACCCGGCTACGCCCCGCTCCCGCGCGATGGCGGCCATCAGCCGGCCGACGCGTTGAGAATCACGCATGCGCGCCTGCTGAGGGGGCGGAAGTTCCCGTCCCTCGTTGAGCACCGCGAGGCTCATCAGCCGCCAATCGACCGCCGAGCCGGTCTTCTCGGCGACGGTGCGCAGCCAATGCGCGGTATTCCAGGAGAACGGGCACACCGGGTCCAACCACAGCGTGACTTCGGATCCGGCTCGACCATCGTCGGCGGGGTTCATCGCTCTTCGCCTTTCGTAGACGCCGGCCGTCAGGCCAGGCTCAGGAACAGTTTTTCCAGCTCGTCGATCGACACGGCCGGCTGGCCGGTACCACCCGCCGGCCGGGTGATGCAGTCACGCAGGCCGGAGGCGATGATCTTGAAACCGGCGCGGTCCAGCGCCCGGGACACCGCGGCCAGCTGAGTGACGACGTCTTTGCAGCTGCGCCCCTGCTCGATCATCGCGATGACGCCGCCGAGCTGACCATGCGCCCGGCGCAACCGGGCGAGGACGGCGTCCATGTCGCCCGGGTCATGCCCGACGATGTCGGCCGTGCGCGACGCACCGCCGCTAACTTCGTTTGCCATGACTCCTTCATACCATACCCCGAGGGGTATATGCTGTACCGGTGTTGATACCCCCGGGGGTATGGTATACCTGGACGCCGGACAACGTCGCCGGTGCCTGCGGGGCCCCGGAGTGCGGGCCGAATGGCCCTATCGGGTGCGGCCAGGCGGGCGTACTCCGTAACGAATAGGCCAGGTCACGAGCGAAAGGCTACGTCAGTGTCCACGTTTCTCAAACGGGCTTGGGTGCCGCTCGTCGTCGTGGGGGCGGTCGCCCTCGGCGGCGTCGCCGTCGACCGGCTCCGCGGCGTTTTCGGCTCGGACGCGATCTTCGCCGCGACGGGCACCAGCGCCGAACCGCTCGAGCCCTCGCACATCAAGCGCGTGACCTACGAGGTGTACGGGCCAAGCGGCACAACGGGAAGCGTGAGCTACCTGGACAAAAACGCGCAGCCGGAACAGGCGGACTTCACCAACCTGCCATGGACCCTCACGGTCACCACGACCATGCCGGCCGTCATCGCCAGCCTGGTGGCGCAGGGCGACAGTGACGGCATTGGGTGCCGCATCACCGTCAACGGTGAAGTCAAGGACGAGCGGTCCTCGGCCGGACGACACGCCCAAACTTCCTGTCTGGTCAAAGCCGGATGAACACCGAGTCCGAGGCGCGTCCGAGGTTCATGCGGTTCGTCCGCAGATTCGCCGTGCCCATCCTGCTGGCATGGCTGCTGCTGACCGTCGCGCTGAATGTGCTTGTGCCGCCGATCGAGTCGGTGGCCCGGAACCACGCGGTGACGATGTCACCGCAGGACGCGCCGGCGATGATCGCCGCCAAGCGCATCGGCGCCACTTTTCACGAGTCGGACTCCGACAGCATCGCGATGATCGTCTTGGAGAGCGACAGGCAACTCGGTGACGAGGCGCACCGGTATTACGACGGCCTGGTGCGGAAGCTGCAGGCCGACCCCAAGCACGTCCAGCATGTCCAGAACGTCTGGGGTGATCCGCTCACCGCCGCCGGCGTCCAGAGCCGCGACGGCAAAGCGGCCTACGTTCAGCTCAACCTCGCCGGCAACCAAGGCAGCACCCTGGGGAACCAATCCGTCGACGCGGTGCGCAAGATCGTCGACAAGTCGGAACCTCCACACGGGCTGAAGGTGTACGTCACCGGGCCAGCGCCGCTGACCACCGATATGAACGAGGCCGCCGACAAGAGCATGTTCAAGATGATGGGCGTCACGGGGGTGGTCATCATGATCATGCTGTTCATCGCCTATCGCTCGATCAGCACGGTGCTGCTGGTGCTCGTCATGGTCGGCTTCGAAATGGGCACGGCCCGTGGGCTTGTCGCGCTGCTGGGAAACTCCGGCCTGTTGGGCTTCTCGACGTTCGTGGTTGCCATGCTGTCCTCCTTGGCGATCGCGGCCGGAACCGACTACGCGATCTTCCTCATCGGCCGGTACCAGGAGGCGCGCCAGGCCGGACAGGATCGGGAAGCCGCCTACTACACGATGTTTCGCGGGACGTCGCACATCATCCTGGGGTCGGGCTTGACCATCGCCGGAGCCACGTTCTGCCTGCACTTGGCGCGCCTGTCCTACTTCAAGGCGCTGGGCATACCTTCGGCTCTGGGACTGCTCGTCGTCGTCGCGGGAGCGATGACCGCCGCGCCGGCCGTCGTGGCGGTGGCGAGCCGGTTCGGCTTGCTCGACCCCAGACGGATGATCAAGACGCGCGGATGGCGCCGGATCGGGACCGCCACCGTGCGCTGGCCCGGCCCGGTCTTCGCGGCCTCGCTGGTCATCGCGATCGTCGGCATCCTGATCATGCCGAGCATGAAGGTCAGCTACAACGACCGGTACTACATACCCGGCGGCCTGCCGTCAAACGTCGGATACGCCGCCGCGGAGCGCCACTTCAGCGCCGCCACAATGAATCCCGACATCCTCATGATCGAAAGCGACCATGACATGCGGAACAGCGGCGACATGATCATCCTGGACCGGCTCGCCAAGGAGGTCTTCGCCTCCCCCGGCATCGCGATGGTGCAGAGCATCACCAGGCCGCTGGGCGGTCCGATCGAGCACACGTCCATACCGTTCCAGATCAGCGCCCAGG
>NZ_LZJW01000043.1 GCF_001667885.1 Mycobacterium scrofulaceum
TGTACTCGGCAGTCAGGTTGGTGACAGTCGGCTGATCGGGGGTTTACCTCCAATGGCTGAGTGGCGTCGTTGATTGTTGTAGTCCTCGAGCCAGGGGGCAAGGGCCGCGTTGCGGGCGTCGTTGGTGGTGAATACCTGTCGATAGGCCCACTCGGTCTGCAGCGTGCGGTTGTAGCGCTCGACCTTGCCGTTTTGCCAGGGGCAGTGCGGCTTGATGAACACGTGCTTGGCTCCGAGTGCGGCGATGACGGCGGCGACGGCGCTGGAACGTCGGTAGCTGAAGTGGTTGTCGGTGATGACCCGCTCGATGGTGGTGATGCCGCAGGCGGTGAAGTAGTTGGCGGCGCGGGCCAGGAACGCGCCGCACGTCGCGCCCTTCTCGTCGGGCAAGATCTCTGAATAGGCCAGCCGGGAATGATCATCGACGGCTGAATGCACGTAGTCGAACCCAATGCGTGCCTTCTTGTGGGCGGCGGTGTCGCCCATTTGCCGGCCGTGAGCCTTCCATCCGCCACCGTCGGGGATGCGGCCAATCTTCTTGACGTCCATATGGATCAGCTCTCCTGGGTGGGCCCGCTCGTAGCGGATCGCGGTTGTCTTGGAGGCTCGGATCACCGTGCCGGTCAGCGGATCACACTCCCGCAGATAGGGCATTTGGTGG
>NZ_LZJW01000044.1 GCF_001667885.1 Mycobacterium scrofulaceum
CGGCTGATGACGCCGTTCGCGGAGCGTCACGGCGTCGTCAACGTCCCCTGACGACTGCCCGCGCCAGGTCCGCCGCCACATCGTGATCGGCCTCCGGCGGCATCGACACGTAGCTCAGGGCCAGCCGCACGATGGCCCGCGCCAGCACGCCGGCGTCCTCGTCGCTGGTGGCCACCCAGCTGTGGGTGAACGCCGTGCTCAGCCGCTCCGACGCCCGGGTGATGATGGGCCCGCTGTCGGTGGTGATGATCTGCAACAGGTCCGGTTTGGCCACCCCGGTCAGCAGCGAAATCACCAGCGGGTCCGCCGCCGACTCGGCGAAGAAGGCCCGAAAGCCCTGCAGGAAGGCCTCGTAGATCTTGCCGACGTTGGCGACGATCGCGGTGTGGACGGCGTCGACCAGCCGGTCGGCCAGGCGCAGGGCGTAACCCTGCGCCAGGCCCTGCCGCGAGCCGAACTCGTTGTAGATGGTCTGCCGGCTGATGCCCGCGGCGCGGGCCACGTCCGAGAGCGTGATGGCGGACCAGTCGCGGGTCAGCAGCAGCTCCCGCATCGCGTCCAGCACCGAGTCACGCAGCAGGGCGCGCGAGGCCTCGGGGTAGGGCATCCGCTTCACAGGCGCGACAATAGCCGCTTCGGCCATGCCGTTGGTCCCGATCACGCCCGGGCTATCTCGACCATCTCGAAGTCGGATTTCGCCGCCCCGCAATCCGGGCAGCTCCAGTCGTCGGGGATGTCGTCCCAGCGGGTGCCGGGCGCGATGCCGTCCTCCGGCCAGCCCTTCGCTTCGTCGTACTCGAATCCGCACTGCACGCAGATGAAGAGTTTGTAGTCGGTCATCGGTTCGCTCCTATCCAATTGTCCGGCTCCTCCTCATCGCTGCGTCCCCCGCAAGCGGGAGGTGCCCCCACTGCATCGTCGCCGGACGTGCTTTCGAAATCGACCTTTTCGCGCACCGCACAATCGGGGCAGCACCAGTCGTCGGGAATGTCGCTGAAGGGCGTGCCCGCGGGAAAGCCTTCCCGCGGAGCGCCTTTCGCCTCGTCGTAGATGTAGTCGCAGCCCGGGCAGCGGTAGGCGCTCATGCCGTCACCCCGTAGCGGGCCAGCACCCGCTCGCGCACCCGCGGGTGGATGTTGACCTTGGTGATGTCGCCGCCGTAATGCTCCAGCACCCGGTGGTCCATCACCTTGCGCCAAAGCGGCGGGACGTAGGTCAGCGAGATCATCGACGCGTAGCCGCTGGGCAGGTTGGGCGCGCCCGCCATGCTGCGCAGCGTCTGGTAGCGGCGGGTGGGGTTGGCGTGGTGATCGCTGTGCCGCTGCAGGTGGTACAGGAACAGGTTGGTGACGACGTGGTCGGAGTTCCAGCTGTGCACCGGCGCGCAACGCTCGTAGCGACCGTTGGCGTTCTTCTGCCGCAGCAGCCCGTAGTGCTCCAGGTAGTTGACGGCCTCGAGCAGGCTGAAGCCGAACACGGCCTGGATGATCACGAACGGGATGAGCGCCGGCCCGAAGACCGCGATCAGCGCGCCCCACAACACGATTGACAGCAGCCAGGCGTTGAGCACGTCGTTGGACAGATACGTCGCGGGGTTCCACGGGTTCTTGTCCAGCCGCCGCAGCCGCTGGGCCTCCAGCCGCAGCGACGAGCGCAGGCTGCCGAAGACGCTGCGCGGCAAGAACTCCCAGAAGGTCTCCCCGAAGCGCGCCGACGCCGGGTCTTCCGGCGTGGACACCCGCACGTGGTGGCCGCGGTTGTGCTCGATGTAGAAGTGGCCGTAGCAGGTCTGCGCCAGGGTGATCTTGGACAGCCACCGCTCCAGCGAGTCCTTCTTGTGGCCCATCTCGTGGGCGGTGTTGATGCCGACGCCGCCGAGGACGCCGACCGACAGCGCCACGCCCAGCTTGCCCGCCCAGCCCAGCGCGCCGTCATAGCCCAGCCAGCTCAGGTTCGAGGCGGTGAACAGGTACGCGCCGAAGACCACGCTGAGGTATTGGAACGGGATGAAGATGTAGGTGCAGTAGCGGTAGTACTTGTCGTTCTCGAGCTGCTCCATCACCTCGTCGGGCGGGTTCTGCCCGTCCGGGCCGAAGCGCAGGTCGAGGATCGGCAGCAGGACGTAGACCAGGATCGGCCCGATCCACAGCGGCACCTGCGCGGCGGCGTGCCAGCCGAGCTGGTTGAGCCCCCAGACGATCGGCAGCATCACGAACAGCGCCGTCGGGGCGATCAAGCCCATCAGCCAGAGGCGCCGCTTCTTGTCCCGCCAGACGGGCGGCTCCACCGCGTCGGAGCCCGCCTGCCGTTCGAGTGTGGTCATATGCCAAACCTCCTTGTGAGTCACACCACGTTGGAGATTGACAATATCCCTATCCGCGTCTCGTGTCTAGACACCAGACGTAGTTTTGTAAACCTCGGAGCTAGGGCACGGCGTCGGGCTCGGCCCGGGCGGGCGGCGCGACCCCCTCCGCCTCGCGGCGGCCCTGCACCGAGTGCCGGTAGCCGTAGCCGGCGTAGATCGCGGTGCCGACCACCAGCCAGACGCCGAACCGCACCCAGGTCAGCGCGGTCAGGTTGACCATCAGCCAGACGCACGCGGCGATCGAGGCGATCGGCAGGACCGGCACCCACGGGGCGCGGAAGCCACGTTCGAGGTCCGGGCGGGTGCGGCGCAGCACCATCACGCCGGCCGAGACCAGAACGAACGCGAACAGCGTGCCGACGTTGACCATCTCCTCGAGCTTGGCGATCGGGAATACCGAGGCCGTCGCGGCCACCACCACCGCGACGAGGACCGTGATCCGGACCGGGGTGCCGCGCGACCCGGTCTTCGCCAGCTGCCGCGGCAGCAAGCCGTCACGCGCCATCGCGAACAGGACCCGGCACTGGCCGAGCATCAGGACCATCACCACGGTGGTCAGTCCGGCCAGCGCCCCGATCGCGATGATCTTGCTGGCCCAGTGGATGCCGTTCGCCGTGAACGCCGTCGCGAGGTTGGCCGGCTTGTGGCCGGGAACGGTCTTGAGCTGGGTGTAGGAGACCATCCCGGACAGCACCACCGAGACGGCCACGTACAGCACGGTGACGATCGCCAGCGACGCCAGGATTCCCCGGGGGACGTCGCGCTGGGGCCGTTTGGTCTCCTCGGCCATGGTCGCGACGATGTCGAACCCGATGAACGCGAAGAACACGATCGACGCGCCCGCCAGCACGCCGTACCAGCCGTAGTGGCTGCTGTGCGCCCCGGTCAGCAGCGACAGCACCGACTGGTTGACGCCCGACGCCTCGTGCCCCGCCTCGGGCTTGGGGATGAACGGCGAATAGTTGGAGCCCTTGATGTAGAACGCGCCGACGACCACCACCAGCAGCACCACCGACACCTTGATCCCGGTGATCACCGCGGAGAACCGCGACGACAGCTTCGTGCCCAGGGCGATCAGCACCGCAACGGCGGTGACGATCAGCAGCGCGCCCCAGTCCAGGCTGGCCGAGCCGAGCTGGGTTGTGCCACCGGCAAACCCGAAGACGTTGCCGAGGTAGCTCGACCACCCCTTGGCCACGACCGCCGCGCCGATCGCCAGCTCCAGCAGCAAATTCCAGCCGATGATCCAGGCCAGGAACTCCCCGAAGGTGGCATAGGAAAACGTGTAGGCGCTGCCGGCGACCGGCAGCGTCGAGGCGAACTCGGCGTAGCACAGCGCCGCCAGCGCGCAGGTGACCGCCGCGATCACGAACGAGATCCAGATCGCCGGGCCGGTGATGTCACCGGTCGTCGACGCGGTGACCGTGAAGATACCGGCGCCGATCACCACCGCGACCCCGAAGACCACCAGGTCCAACCAGGTCAGTTCTTTGCGTAACCGGGTGTCGGGCTCGTCGGTGTCGGCAATCGATTGTTCGACCGACTTCATCCGCCATCGGTTGGCCATCCGTCGCCCTTTCCCGTCAACGAAGGGGACCCATTGGTCCGTCACAGTACTGGGTACTCTGCCGAGATGGCGGACACCAAAGCAAACACCAGGGACCATGCGGTTGTCATCGGTGGCAGCATCGCCGGCCTGTGCGCCGCGCAGGTGCTCTCGGATGCCTTTTCCCGGGTCACCGTCTATGAGCGCGACGAGTTGCCGGACACACCGACCAACCGCACGACGGTCCCGCAGGACCGTCACCTGCACATGCTGATGGCCCGCGGCGCAATGGAGTTCGAGAGCCTTTTCCCCGGGCTGCTGCAAGACATGGTGGCCGCGGGCGTGCCCATGCTGGAGAACCGGCCCGACTGCATCCACCTCGGCGCGGCGGGCCACGTGCTCGGCACCGGGCACACCCTGCGCGACGAATTCACCGCGTACGTGCCCAGCCGGCCGCACCTGGAGTGGCAGCTGCGCAAACGCGTCCGCGACACCGACAACGTCACGATGGCGCGGCGCTCCGTGACCGAACCGCGGTTCGACCCGGCGCGCCAGCGGGTCACCGGGGTGCTGCTGGCTCCCGTCGACGGCGGGGATCCGGAATTCGTCGCGGCCGACCTCGTCGTGGACGCGGCGGGTCGGGGCACCCGGCTGCCGACCTGGCTGACGCAGTGGGGGTATGACCCGCCGCGGGAAGACCTGCTCGACATCGGCATCTACTACGCGACCCAGCAGTTCCGCATCCCGGACGGATTGATCGCGGAGAAGGTGGTGGTCGCCGGCGCCTCGCACGACAAGTCGCTGGGGCTCGGCATGCTCTGCTACGAGGACCGCACCTGGGTGCTGACGACGTTCGGGGTGGCACACGTCAAGCCGCCGCAGACGTTTCCGGAGATGCTGGAACTGGCCGAAGAGCTGGTCCCGGCCCACGTCAACGCGGCGCTCAAGCAGGCCGATCCGATCGGCGAGCCGGCGTTCCACGCCTTTCCGGCCAGCAAGTGGCGTCGCTACGACAAGCTGGACCGCTTCCCCGCCGGCATCATCCCCCTCGGTGACGCCGTCGCCAGCTTCAACCCCACCTTCGGGCAGGGCATGACGATGACGTCGCTGCAGGCCGGCCACCTGCGGCGCGCGCTGGAACTTCCCGACGACCAGCTGGCGGCCGAACTCAGCCGCGCCACCGCCAAGTCGACCTTCCCGGTGTGGACGATGAACGCCATCGGCGACGTCACGTTCCACCACGCCGAGAACAAGGGGCCCGTTCCCTGGTGGTGGCGGCCCTCGGGCGCGCTATTCGACCAGTTCCTCGGCGCCGCCGAGACCGATCCCGTTCTGGCCGAATGGTTTTTGCGCCGGTTCTCCCTGCTCGACAGCCTCTACATGGTTCCGCCGCCGCGCATCGTCGGCCGGACCATCGCCCACAATTTGCGGCTGTGGCTGGGCGAGCGCCGTCAGGCCTCTAGGGACCGGCGCATGGCGGTCGCGAGCGGGGCGGCTTCGGGCGACGCGGGCCGCCGCCTTTCGGACTGACTCACAGCCCGACGGTCGCCCTGAACAGCTTGGTGGGCTCGCGCGCGACCAGCCGGATCGGGGCGTCGTCGGCCGCCACCCACGCGGCCATCCCCCGCTGCAGCGTCAGCGACCCGGACTTGCCGTGCACCGTCGTGCACCCCTCGGTGCACAGCAGGATCTGCGGGCCCTCGTGGCTGCACGAGGCGTCGACCTCGTGGCCCAGGTAATCGCCGTCGAGCTCCAGCAGCGCGACCGCGAACTCCTCGGCCGGGGTCTCGTAGATCAGGCCGAAGCCCTCGCGCCGCACGTGCGGGCGCACCTCCGCCTCGGTGGTGGGGGTGAAGTCGAGCACCCGCAGCAGCTCGGGGACGTCGACGTGCTTGGGAGTCAGGCCGCCGCGTAACACGTTGTCGGAGTTGGCCATGACCTCCAGCGCGAAACCGCGCAGGTAGGTGTGCAGGCTGCCGGCCGACACGAAGATCGCCTCGCCCGGGGCCAGCATGATGCGGTTCAGCAACAGCGCGGCCAGCACCCCGGCGTCGCCGGGATAGCGTTCCCCGAGTTCCAGCACCGTCTTGACCTCGCCGGCGAATTCCGTTGCCCCGGAGCTGATGTATTGGATGGCGCCGTCCAGCACGGCGGGCACCAACACGTCGATGTCGGGCTGCGGCGCGGTGATCCAGGTGGTGAACAGCGCGCGCAGGCCGTCGGCGTCGGACTGGTCGTTGAGCAGGTCGATGAACGGGTCGAGGTCGGAGACGGACAGCGCCCGCAGCAGCTCCACCGTGCGCGAGGCCTGCCGGAAACCGGCGAGCGCCTCGAAAGGCTGCAGCGCGACCAGCAATTCGGGTTTGTGCGAGGTGTCGCGGTAGTTGCGCACCGGCGAGTTCAGCGGGATGCCCAGCCGCTCCTCACGCAGGTAACCCTCGGCCGCCTGCGCCGCGCTCGGGTGCGCCTGCAGGGACAGCGGCTCGTCGGCCGCGAGCACCTTGACCAGGAACGGCAGCACATCGCCGAACCGGGCGCGGGCCCCGGGGCCGAGCTGGCCTTCCGGGTCGGCGACCAGGGCGTCGAGCAACGAGATCTCGCCCGTGTCCGTTTCCAGCCAGGCCGGGTCGCCGGGATGCGCGCCGAACCACAATTCGGCCTCCGGATGGGCGGCCGGGACCGTACGCCCGGTGAATTCCGCTATGGCGGTACGCGATCCCCAGGCGTACGTGCGTAAGGCCCCGCGAAGCAGTTCCACTGTGTTATCTATCCCCGCGCCAGGCGCGCGTAAACCGCGGCCATCTCCAGTCGAACGGCCAATACTGCCAGTTGCTGCTCGGCGCTGATGGCGCCGCCCAACGCGGGCGCCACCGTCGACCCGGCCGAGCCACCCGGCCCGTCGGGCACGTCCTCGGCGGCGAGCAGGTACACGTCGTCGAGCCCGGCGGTGCGGGCCGCCACGACGGTCTGTTCGGCGGACAGCGTGAGGGCCAGCACCAGCAGCCGCTGGGGCAGCGGCCCGTCGATCTGTTCGTCGTGGAAGAGCGCGTCGGCGGGATCGGCGAATCCGCCGGAGATCCCGGCGCGCAGCGCGACGACGGCATCCGACAGCCCGGTGGCCGCAACCACCTGGTGCGCGACGCGCAGCAGGACCGAACTGCCGTGCCGGGCCAGCGCGAGCGTGGCGGCGCAGTCGCCGGCGAGCGCCACCTGGCGGTCGGCGATGCGGGCGGCGATCGTCTTGGCGGGATTGGTGAACAGCTCGCGGGCCGCGCTGTTGCGCAACGCCTCGGCGTCCAGCTCGTCGGCCAGCGCCCGCAGATCGACGCTGGGTCGCTGGTCCACCGCCCGCACGACCGCCAGGGCGGCGGCCAGGTAGCGGCACAACCCGAACTCGTCGGGGATCGCAAGCCGCGGCGCCAGCACCGACGCACGCCCGGCGGTGGCGTCCCGCAGCGGACCCTCGAACGGCGCGACGACGACGACCCGCGCCCCGCGGCGCACCCCGGTCGCGGCCGCGGTGACCAGCGCCGGGTCGCCGGGATCGTCGCCCGCGACGATCAGCACGTCGAGCGGGCCGATCCACGGGGGCACCTCGGCGGTCAGCGTGATCGGCTCGGAGGCCGCGCCACCCACCGTCGCGGCGACCATCGCGCCAGCGTTGTCGGCGGTCCCGCGACCGGCGACCCAGATCAGGCTGCGCGGCCGGTCGTCGGCCCGCAGCGGGTCCAGCGCCCCCTCGTCGACGGCCGCGGCGATCGCCCGCACCTGTGCGCCGGCCGACGACGCCGAGCGCAGCAGGCCGTCCCGGTCCGCGGCGAGCAGGCCCTCGGTGTCTTCGAGATCGATCGCCCGGACGGCGTTCACGGTGCGGCCCCGGCGGGCGCCGACTGGGCCCGGATCTCCGCGCTGATCTGGGTGACCACCGCGTCGACGTCCTCGGCGCTGCGCGCCTCGACGTTGAGCCGCAGCAACGGCTCGGTGTTGGAGCTGCGCAGGTTGAACCAGCTGCCGTCGCCGAGGTCGACGGTCACGCCGTCCACGTGGTCGATCGAGTGGATGCGGCTACCGAAGGACTTCAGCACCGCCTCGGTGCACAGCGCGGCGTCCGCCACGGTGAAGTTGATCTCGCCGGACGATTCGTAGCGCTGGTAGTCGGCGGTCAGCTCCGACAACGGCCGGTCCTGCTCGCCCAGGGCCGCCAGCACGTACAGCGCCGCCAGCATGCCGGAGTCCGCGCCCCAAAAGTCACGGAAGTAATAGTGCGCCGAATGTTCGCCACCGAAGATGGCGCCGGTGTCGGCCATCATCGCTTTGATATAGGAGTGCCCGACGCGCGAGCGCAGCGGTGTGCCGCCGCGTTCGGTGACCAGCTCCGGCACCGCGCGGGACGTGATCACGTTGTGGATGATGGTGGCGCCGATCTCCCGGCCCAACTCGCGGGCGGCCACCAGGCTGGTCACCGTCGAGGGCGACACCGGCCGGCCGCGTTCGTCGACGACGAAGCAGCGGTCGGCGTCGCCGTCGAAGGCCAGCCCGATATCGGCGCCCGTCTCGCGCACGTAGTTCTGCAGGTCGACCAGGTTGGCCGGGTCGAGCGGGTTGGCCTCGTGATTGGGGAACGAGCCGTCGAGCTCGAAGTACAACGGCAACAGGGTGATCGAGTCGATCGCCCCGAGCACGGCGGGTGCGGTGAGGCCGGCCATGCCGTTGCCCGCGTCCACCGCCACCCGTAGGGGACGCAGCCCCGAGGTGCTCACCAGCGAACGCAAAAACTTGCCGTAGTCGTCCAGCACGTCGCGGTCGGTCACGGTTCCCGGCTGCCCGTCGTAGCGCTCGACCCCGGCGATCACGGACTCGCTGACGGTGCGCAGGCCGCTGTCGGCGCCGACCGGTTTGGCGGCGGCCCGGCACAGCTTGATGCCGTTGTAGGCCGCCGGGTTGTGGCTGGCCGTGAACATCGCGCCCGGGCAGTCCAGCAAGCCGGAGGCAAAGTAGAGCTGATCGGTGGAGGCGAGACCGATCCGCACGACGTCCAGGCCCTGGCCCGTCACCCCGGAAGCGAAGGCCGCGGCCAGGGCGGGCGAACTGTCCCGCATGTCGTAGCCGATCACCACCTGCCGGGCACCCTCCCCGCGCATCAGCGCGGCGAACGCCGCACCCAGGGCGGTGACAAGCGGCTCGTCGAGCTCTTCGCCGACCAGCCCTCGCACGTCGTACGCCTTGACGACACGGTGCACAGTCGCGGCGAGCCGAGACATGCGGGGGCCTCCTGACGCCATATATTCCTTCGCCTCTTCGCCGTCAGCCTATCGGCCCCCGGGAAACACGGGCGGCGGCGGTGCGCGGGGGCGGCCCGCGACACCCGGACGGCTAGTCCTTGGGGTCGGGCAGCACCCGCAGGTGCCCGCGGCGCCGGCCGGAACGATGTTCGGGTGGCGCCAGCACACTACTGCTGGGCGCGGTGGCCCCGCTGTTGTGAATGTGCGGGTCCGCGAAGCCGTTCAGGGGCGTGCCGGTGCCGCCATAGGGCACGGCGCGCTCGACCGGGCCGCCTTCGCGCACCGCGTCGGCCAGGGCGACCAAGTCGTCCTCGTCGGGGTGCGTGGGCTCGGCATGGAGGGGACCGGCGTGGCGCACGAGATCCCATCCGCGGGGGGCGGTGATCCGACCGGCATGGCCGACGCACAGGTCCCACGAATGCGGTTCCCGCGCGGTCGCGAGTGGCCCCACCACCGCCGTTGAGTCCGAGTAGACGAACGTCAAGGTCGCCACGGCGTAGTGCGGACACCCGGGCCGGCAACAGCGACGGGGAACGTTCACGAGCGAAAGGCTATCGTGCACAAACGCCGGTGAAGCGCCGGACACGCGCAACCGGCGGGCCGCCGATGTTCAACCGTTACCATCGGCGCGTGGGCGATTCGCGCAGCTTCCCGCGGAGGGATCGACCCCAGGGACGATTCGCCTCCCACCGGTCCTCCCGGCGGGGCCGCGATGTGCGCGGCCCGCTGCTGCCGCCGACGGTGCCGGGGTGGCGCAGCCGGGCCGAGCGGTTCGACATGGCGGTGTTGGAGGCCTACGAACCCATCGAGCGCAATTGGCAGGCGCGCCTCGCCGACCTCGACGTGGCGGTGGACGAGATCCCCCGCATCGCGGCGAAGGATCCCGACAGCGTGCAGTGGCCGCCGGAGGTCATCGCCGACGGGCCGATCCCGCTGGCGCGATTGATCCCGGCCGGGGTGGACGTCCGCGGCAACGCCACGCGGGCGCGAATCGTTCTGTTCCGCAAGCCGATTGAGCGACGGGCCAAGGACACCGTCGAGCTCGGTGATTTGCTGCACGAGATATTGGTGGCCCAGGTGGCCATCTACCTCGACGTGGAGCCGTCGGTCATCGACCCGACGATCGACGACGAATGATGTTGCGGCGCGGCGTCAGATGATGCCGCGCTTGAGGCGCCGGCGCTCGCGCTCGGAGAGCCCGCCCCAAATGCCGAAACGCTCGTCGTGCTCCAGGGCGTACTCCAGGCACTCGTGGCGTACCTCGCACCCCAGGCAGATCTTCTTCGCCTCGCGGGTGGAGCCGCCCTTCTCCGGGAAGAACGCCTCGGGATCCGTTTGCGCGCACAGCGCCCGGTCCTGCCACTGGTCCGCGACGGGGGCCGGCATCGGCTCGGGCTCGAATGCGACTGGCGCATCAGGAACCACGGTCAGGTGCGGCCGGGCCGGTCGCACCGGCGCCGAGACGATGGGGGTGTGCGGCGTGCTCGCCATGACTCCTCGAAGATGTTCGTAAGACATACGGTCGTCCGCCTCCTCAGTTTGATTGAGAGAGTGAGTGGTTCCCACTATTTCTGATGTGTACAGACAATTCGAACAAGTGATCGAATCTCGGTCTGCGACACCGGAACCGGCCGGCCAACCGGGAAATGACACTGTTGTGATTAGACACGGGTTGACCTGCCGGGTCAAGCATTACGGCGCATTTCCATACCATCTCGTGACCGAATTACGGCGTTTCCGTTGTTTTGCGCATTCGGCGTGTCGATCACACCGCCCACGACTATGCTTAAGGGCCGCGTAACGGCCCCGCCACCCAAAGGTCGCCGGGCAGTACTGTCGTCCACGTGAAGGTCACCGTTCTGGTCGGTGGGGTTGGCGGCGCCCGATTCCTGCTGGGGATTCAACAGCTGCTCGGGCTCGGTCAGTTCGCAACGCAACAGCACCCAGACGCGGGAACCGGCACCCACGAACTTAACGCAATCGTCAACATCGGCGACGACGCTTGGATTCATGGACTGCGGGTCTGCCCGGATTTGGACACCTGCATGTACACCTTAGGTGGAGGGGTGGACCCGGAGCGCGGGTGGGGTCACCGCGACGAAACCTGGCACGCCAAAGAGGAATTGGCGCGCTACGGCGTACAGCCGGATTGGTTCGGGCTCGGGGACCGCGATATCGCCACTCACCTGGTGCGCACCCAGATGCTGAACGCCGGCTACCCGCTCTCGGAGATCACCACCGCCCTGTGCGACCGCTGGCAACCCGGCGCTCGATTGCTTCCGGCGAGTGACGACCGCTGCGAGACGCACGTGGTGATCACCGATCCCGACGACGGCACCCGCCGCGCGATCCACTTCCAGGAGTGGTGGGTGCGCTACCGGGCCGAGGTGCCCACGCACAGCTTCGCCTTCGTCGGCGCCGAAAAGGCCACCGCCACAAGTGAAGCTGCCGCGGCCATCGCCGACGCGGACGCCATCCTGCTGGCGCCGTCCAACCCGGTGGTGAGCGTCGGCGCCATCCTGGCCGTGCCCGGGATTCGCGCCGCGTTGCGTTCGGCGACCGCCCCGATCGTCGGCTACTCACCGATCATCGGCGGAAAACCCTTGCGCGGCATGGCCGATGCGTGCCTATCGGTGATCGGGGTGGAATCCACCGCCGAGGCGGTCGGCCGGCACTACGGGGGGCGCAGCGGCACCGGGATACTGGATTGCTGGCTGGTGCACGAGGGCGATCACGCCGACATCGAGGGCGTGGCGGTGACCGCCGTGCCCCTGTTGATGACCGACCCCAAGGCGACGGCCGAGATGGTGCGCGCCGGGCTCGAGCTCGCGGGCGTGGCCCCGTGACCGAACACGGCAGCGGGGCGGCGATCGAGATCCTGCCCGTCACCGGGCTTCCCGAGTTCCGGCCCGGCGACGATCTGGCCGCGGCGCTCGCCGGGGCCGCGCCCTGGCTGCGCGACCGCGACGTCGTGGTGGTGACCAGCAAGGTGGTTTCCAAGTGCGAGGGCCGGCTGGTGCCGGCACCGCAGGACGCCGAGCAGCGGGACGAACTGAGGCGCAAGCTCGTCGACGACGAGGCGGTGCGGGTGCTGGCCCGCAAGGGCCGCACCCTGATCACCGAGAACCGCATCGGCCTGATCCAGGCCGCCGCGGGCGTGGACGGGTCCAACGTGGGCCGCGACGAACTGGCGCTGCTGCCGGTCGATCCCGACGCCAGCGCCGCCGCGCTGCGGGCCGGGCTTCGCGAGAAGCTCGGGGTCGACGTGGCCGTGGTCATCACCGACACGATGGGGCGCGCCTGGCGCAACGGCCAGATCGACGCCGCGGTGGGCTCGTCGGGTCTGGCTGTGCTGCACGGGTATTCGGGCTCCGTCGACCGGCACGGCAACGAGCTGGTGGTCACCGAGATCGCGGTCGCCGACGAGGTGGCGGCGGCGGCCGACCTGGTGAAGGGCAAGCTGACCGCCATGCCGGTGGCCGTGGTGCGCGGCCTCACCGTGGCCGACGACGGCTCGACGGCCCGGCAGCTGCTGCGGCCCGGCGAGGAGGACCTGTTCTGGCTCGGCACCGCCGAGGCCCTCGACATGGGGCGCCGCCAGGCGCAGCTGGTGCGCCGCTCGGTGCGCCGGTTCAGCGCCGAACCCGTCGCGCCCGAGCTGATCGAAGCCGCCGTCGCCGAGGCCCTCACCGCCCCCGCCCCGCACCACACCCGCCCGGTCCGGTTCGTGTGGTTGCAGACCCCGGACGTCCGGCTGCGGCTGCTGGACCGGATGAAGGACAAGTGGCGGTCCGACCTCGCCGGCGACGGCCGGCCCGCCGACTCGGTGGAACGCCGGGTGGCGCGCGGTCAGATCCTTTACGACGCACCCGAGGTCGTCATCCCGATGTTGGTCCTCGACGGCGCGCACAGCTATCCCGACGCCGCCCGCACCGAGGCGGAGCACACCATGTTCACCGTCGCCGTCGGCGCGGCCGTGCAGGCCCTGCTGGTCGCGCTGGCCGTGCGGGGGGTCGGCAGCTGCTGGATCGGCTCGACGATCTTCGCCCCCGACCTGGTGCGCGACGAACTCGATCTGCCCGCCGATTGGGAGCCGTTGGGCGCCATCGCGATCGGTTACCCCGAGGAACCCGCCGGGCCGCGCGAGGCCGCGGACGCCGGGGATTTGTTGATCCGCAAGTGATACTGGCCCCATGAGGTTTGCGGGCAAGGCGGCGGCGTCCGCCGAGAAGGCCCGCGGCGGCTACTACACCCCCGCGCCCGTGGCGCGGTTCCTGGCCCGCTGGGTTCGCGAGGCCGGGCCGCGCATTCTCGAACCCTCCTGCGGCGACGGCGCCATCCTGCGCGAGCTGGCCGCCCTCGGCGGACGGCCGCGCGGCGTCGAGCTCGTCGCCGAGGAGGCGGCCAAATCACGGGAATTCGCGCCCGTCGACGCCGCGAACCTGTTCGGCTGGCTCGCCACCGCCGAGCCCGGCGGCTGGGACGGCGTCGCCGGCAACCCGCCCTACATCCGGTTCGGCAACTGGGCGGCCGAGCAACGCGAGCCCGCGCTGGAACTGATGCGGCGCGTGGGACTGCGGCCCAGCCGCCTGACCAACGCCTGGGTGCCGTTCGTGGTGGCGAGCTCGATCCTGGTGCGCGACGGCGGCCGGGTGGGCCTGGTGCTGCCGGCCGAGTTGCTTCAGGTCTCCTACGCCGCCCCGCTGCGCGAGTTCCTGCTGAGCCGGTTCGGCGACATCACCCTGGTGACGTTCGAGCGCCTCGTGTTCGACGGCATCCTGCAGGAGGTCGTGTTGTTCTGCGGGGTCGCCGGCGCCGGGCCGGCCCGCATCCGCACCCTGCATCTCACCGACGCCGAGGCGCTCGCGCACGCGGACCTGGACGTCGACTGGGCTCCGGCGCTGCTGCACGAGAACGAGAAGTGGACCAAGTACTTTCTGCGCCCGGACGCGATCCGGCTGCTGCGAACGCTCAAGGGCTCGATGGCCATGACCCGGCTCGGCTCGGTCGCCGACGTGGACGTCGGCATCGTCACGGGCCGCAACAGTTTCTTCACGTTCGCCGACGCGCAGGCCCGCGAACTTGGGCTGCTGCCCCACTGTGTGCCGCTGGTCTCGCGCAGCGCGCAGTTGTCCGGGCTGGTCTACGACACCGATTGCCGGGCAAGCGATGTCGCCGCCGGCCATCGGACCTGGCTGCTCGATGCGCCCCGCGACCCGGATGATCCGGCGCTGATCGCACACATCCGGGCCGGTGAATCCGCGGGCGTGCACCGTGGCTACAAGTGCTCGATCCGCAAGCCGTGGTGGGGCACGCCGTCGCTGTGGGCACCGGATCTGTTCCTGCTGCGGCAGATTCACCGGGCGCCGCGGCTGACCGTCAACGCCGCCGGCGCGACGAGCACCGACACGGTGCACCGGGTCCGGCTTGCCGCCGGGGTCGACGCGGCCGCGCTGGCGACGGTCTTCCACAACAGCGTGACGTTCGCGTTCGCCGAGATCATCGGCCGCAGTTACGGCGGGGGGATCCTGGAGCTGGAACCCCGCGAGGCCGAGCAGCTGCCCATTCCCCCGCCGCCGCTGGCGGGCCCGGACTTGCCCGGCGACGTCGACCTGCTGTTGAAGGCCAACGAGATCGACAAGGCGCTGGACCTCGTCGACCGCCATGTCCTGATCGACGGCCTGGGGCTGCAAGCCGAGGTGGTGGCGCAATGCCGGGCGGCGTGGGCCGCGCTGCGGGATCGCCGGACGCGGCGGGGTGCCCGGTGAGCGTCCGGGAGTCCGCGATCGCGTTGCTGTCCGGCTGGCAGGCGCCCGACGCGGGGCAGGATTCGTTGCGGCACGCGGTCCTGGCCTTCGTGCTCGGCCGCCCGGACGCGTGCCGCCGCGAGTGCGTGCCGGGCCACGTCACCGCCTCCGCGCTGGTGCTCGACCACACCGGCTCGCGGGTGCTGCTGACCCTGCATCCGCGGCTGGGCCGCTGGGTGCAACTGGGCGGGCATTGCGACGACGACGACGGCGACGTCGTCGCCGCCGCTCTGCGCGAGGCCACCGAGGAGTCCGGCGTCGACGGCCTGCGCATCGAGCCCGAGCTGGCCGCGGTGCACGTGCACCCGGTCACCTGTTCGCTGGGCGTGCCGACCCGCCACCTGGACCTGCAATTCGTGGTGCGCGCGCCGGCCGGCGCGCGGATCGCGATCAGCGACGAGTCGGACGACCTGCGGTGGTGGCCGGCCGACGCCCTGCCGGACGGCACCGACCACGCGCTGGCGTATTTGGTGGGCCAAGCCTTGCGCCCTTAGCCGCCGAGTGTGAAGTTAGCTTCACGCTGGACGCCGAACGTGAAGCTAACTTCACACTCGGCGCACGGAGGGGTATTTCGCTCAGACGTCGCTCGAGTACCGGATCCCGCCGTCGGGGATCGAGACGCCGGGCCAGACCCGGGCGCCGCGCAGCAGCTCGCAGCGCGCGCCGATGTCGGCGCCGTCGCCGATCACGCCGTCGCGGATCAGCGCCCGCGGGCCGATCCGCGCGCCGAAGCCGATGATGGACCGCTCGATCACGCTGCCCGCCTCGACCTTGACGCCGTCGAAGATCACCGCGCCGTCCAGCCGCACGCCGGGCCCGATCTCGGCGCCCCGCCCCACGACGGTGCCGCCGATCAGGACCGCGCCCGGCGACACCGCCGCGCCGTCGTGCACCAGCTGCTCGCCGCGGTGGCCGTGCAGCGCCGGCGACGGCGCGATGCCGCGGACCAGGTCCGCCGACCCGCGAACGAAATCCTCTGGCGTGCCCATGTCGCGCCAGTAGGTGGCGTCGACGTAGCCGCAGACCTTGACGTCCGGGTCCTTGAGCAGGGCCGGGAACACCTCGCGTTCGACCGACACCTCGCGGCCGCGCGGGATGCGGTCGATGATGTCGCGGGCGAACACGTATGTGCCGGCGTTGATCTGATCGGTCGGCGGGTCCTGCGTCTTCTCCACGAAGGCGGTGACCCGGCCGTTTTCGTCGGTCGTGACGCACCCGAAGGCCCGCGGGTCGCCCACCCGGACCAGGTGCAGGGTGACGTCGGACTGCTGGGCCCGGTGGAAGTCGATCATCTGGTTGAGGTCGGAGCCCGACAGCACGTCGCCGTTGAACACCAGCACGGTGTCGTGGCGCAGGTGGCCGGCGACGTTGGCGATGCCGCCGCCGGTTCCCAGGGGGCTGTCCTCGGTGACGTATTCGATCTGCAGGCCCAGCTTCGACCCGTCGCCGAACTCCGCCTCGAACACCGCGGCCTGATAGGAGGTGCTCAGGATGACGTGCTCGATGCCCGCCGCGGCGATCCTCGACAGCAGGTGGGTCAGGAACGGCAGCCCCGCGGTGGGCAGCATCGGCTTGGGCGCCGACAGCGTCAGCGGCCGCAGGCGGGTGCCCTTGCCGCCGACCAGGATCACCGCGTCGACTTGCGGGTTAGCCATGTGCGCGCCGCCCTTCCGCCAGTTTCCGTTTCCGGTCCCGCAGCGCGCCGCGCACCATCAGGCGCGACCGCACCGCCAGCGAGCCCCGCAGCACCCAGCGCAGCGGCGCCCGCCACCACCCGGCGTGCCGGTCGGCCAGGAACAGGTAGGTGCTCGTGTGGTGTGCGGCCAGGTGGCTCGCCGGGTCGTCCCCGGTGGAGTGTCCCTTGTGGTGCAGCACCTCGGCCGACGGCACGTAGACGCTCAGCCAGCCGGCCCGGCCGAGCCGGTCCCCGAGGTCGACGTCTTCCATATACATGAAGTAGCGCTCGTCGAAGCCGCCGACCTGGGCGAAGGCGGACCGGCGGACCAGCAGGCACGACCCGGACAGCCAGCCGACCGGGCGTTCGCTGGGTTCCAGCCGCTCCTGGCGGTACGCCGCCGACCACGGGTTGCGCTTCCAGACCGGGCCGACGACCGCGTGCATGCCGCCCCGGATCAGGCTGGGCAGGTGCCGCGCCGACGGGTACACCGAGCCGTCCGGGTCGCGGATGAGCGGACCGAGCGCCCCGGCGCGCGGCCAGCGGGTCGCGGCGTCCAGCAGGGCGTCGATGCTGCCCGGGCCCCATTGCACGTCCGGGTTCGCGACGATCACCCAGTCGTCGCCCGGGTCGAGTTGTTCGACCGCCCGGTTCACCGCGGTGCCGTACCCGAGGTTGGCCCCGGTGTGGAACAGCCGCACGTTCGGGTAGCGCTCGACGGCGGCCTGCGGCGTCCCGTCGGTGGAACCGTTGTCGGCCATCAGCACGCACACGGGCCGCTCGGTGGCCAGCGACAGCGAGGCCAGGAAGCGCTCGAGGTGTGGGCCCGGTGAGTAGGTCACCGTCACGACCGGCAGGACGTCAGTCACGCGTAGAGGGTAACGGTCGATCGGCGGCCGCGAGCGCCGCGACAAGCGCGGGGCGCCAGGGCCGTAACGGCCGCAGGCCCGCCGCGGCGGACTCGCGGCCGGACAGCGCGGAGTAGGTCGGCCGTGGCGCCGGCCTGGGGAACTCCGCGGTGCTGACCGGGCGCACGCGCTCGGGGTCGGCGCCGCACTCCTCGAAGATGGCGCGGGTCTGCTCGAAGCGGGACACCGCGCCCTCGTTGGCGGCGTGCAGGATCGGCCCGGGCACGCCGTCGTCGGCGATCTGCAGCAGCGCCTCCGCCAGGTCGCCCACGTAGGTCGGCGACCCGACCTGGTCGTCGACCACGTTGACCGGGCCGTCCCCGGCGGCCAACCGGCGCATGACGGCGACGAAGTCCTTGCCGTCGGCGCCGGTGTAGACCCAGGCGGTGCGGACGATCACGGCGTCGGGGAGCGCCGCCAGCGCGGCCTGTTCCCCGGCGAGCTTGCTGCGCCCGTACACGCCCGACGGCGCGGTTGGGTCACTGGGCTCGTACGGACGCGGGTCGGCGCCGCCGAAGTCCCCGTTGAAGACGTAGTCCGTCGAGACGTGGATGAACCGGGCGCCCGCCCGCGCGCAGGCGCGGGCGATGTTCTCCGGGCCGGAGGCGTTGACGGCGAAGGCGCCGGCCTCATCGCTCTCGGCGCCGTCGACGTCGGTGTAGGCCGCGCAGTTGATCACCACGTCACCGCCGCGGACGATCCGCTCGGCGGCGGCGGGGTCGGTGATGTCCCACTCCGACGACGTCAGGGCCAGCACGTCACGGCCCTGACCGGCCGCGAGCGAGCTCAAATAGCGGCCCAGCTGCCCGCCACCACCGGCGATCACGATCCTGCTCGACATGGTTTGAGTCTGGCATGCGCGGAAAAGCGCGGGCGACGGCCGGGGCGCGCGGGGCTTCGCTACCCGCGAAGCGTCTGTGTCGCAAGTAACCTAGTGGGATGCCTGTGCAACGTGTGGTTCGTGTGATTGCCACTGCGCTGACGCTCGTTGTCGTCCTCGGCACCGGGCTGGCGTGGAGCAACGTCCGCTCCTTCGAGGACGGCATCTTCCACATGTCCGCGCCATCGCTCGGCAAGGGCGGCGACGACGGCGCGATCGACATCCTGCTGGTCGGCCTCGACAGCCGCACCGACGCGCACGGCAACCCGCTCTCGCAGGAGGAACTGGCCACCCTGCGGGCCGGCGACGAGGAAGCGACCAACACCGACACGATCATCCTGATCCGGATCCCCAACAACGGGAAGTCGGCGACCGCCATCTCGATCCCCCGCGACTCCTACGTCGCGGCGCCCGGCCTGGGCAAGACGAAGATCAACGGCGTCTACGGCCAGACCCGCGAGGCCAAGCGCACCAGCCTGGTCAAGGCCGGCGACTCGGCCGAGGACGCCGCCGCGCAGGGCACCGAGGCCGGGCGCGAGGCGCTGATCAAGACCGTCGCCGACCTGACCGGCGTCACCGTCGACCACTACGCCGAGATCGGTCTGCTCGGCTTCTCCTTGATCACCGACGCGCTCGGCGGCGTCGACGTCTGCCTCAAAGAGCCGGTGTTCGAACCGCTTTCGGGAGCCGACTTCCCGGCCGGCCCGCAGCGGCTCGACGGGCCGGAAGCGCTCAGCTTCGTCCGTCAGCGCCACGAACTGCCGCGCGGCGACCTGGACCGGGTGGTCCGCCAGCAGGTGGTGATGGCCTCGCTGGCCCACCGGGTCATCTCCGGCAAGACGCTGTCGAGCCCCACGACGGTGAAACGCCTGGAGGCGGCCGTGCAGCGCTCGGTGGTGATCTCCTCCGGTTGGGACGTAATGGATTTCGTGCAGCAGATGCAGAAGCTGGCCGGCGGCAACGTCGCGTTCGCCACCATTCCGGTGCTGGACGGCGCCGGCTGGAGCGATGACGGCATGCAGAGCGTCGTGCGGGTGGACCCCCATCAGGTTCAGGAGTGGGTCAGCGGCCTGCTGCACGACCAGGAGCAGGGCAAGACCGAGGAGATCGCCTACACCCCGGCGAAGACCACCGCCAGCGTGGTCAACGACACCGACATCAACGGACTCGCGTCGGCGGTGTCACAGGTGTTGACGTCCAAGGGATTTGGCGCCGGCACGGTGGGCAACAACGACGGCGGCCACGTCAAGGGCAGCCAGGTGCGCGCGGCCAAGACTGACGACCTGGGCGCCCAGGAGGTGTCCAAGGAGCTGGGCGGGCTGCCGGTGGTCGCCGATCCCTCCGTCGCGGCGGGCACGGTCCGGGTGGTGCTGGGCAACGACTACAGCGGCCCCGGCTCCGGCCTGTCCGGCACCGGCACGGTGATGCCCGCCCGGGTGTCCAACGTCGGCGCGGTGGCGGCCGACCCCAACGTCCCGGCCCCCTCGCCGATCCTGACCGCCGGCTCCGACAAGCCCGAGTGCATCAACTGAGCACGCTCTCCGGCGCCATCCTGGACCCGATGCTGCGGGCCGACCCGGTCGGCCCGCGCATCACCTATTACGACGACGCCACCGGCGAGCGCATCGAGTTGTCCGCGGTGACCCTGGCCAATTGGGCGGCCAAGACGGGCAACCTGTTACGCGACGAGCTGGGCGCGGGGCCGGGCAGCCGCGTCGCGATCCTGCTGCCGGCGCACTGGCAGACGGCGGCCGTGCTGTTCGGTGTCTGGTGGATCGGCGCCGAGGCGGTGCTCGAACCGACCGAGGCGGACCTCGCGCTGTGTACGGCCGAACGGCTGGACGAGGCGGACTCGATCGCCGCCGAGGTGGCGGTGCTGTCGCTGGACCCGTTCGGCCGCCCGGCGTCCGACCTGCCGATCGGCGTCACCGATTACGCCACCGCCGTGCGGGTGCACGGCGACCAGATCGTCGCCGAACGCCATCCCGGCCCGGCGCTGGCCGGCCGACCGGTCGACCAGGTGCTGGCCGACTGCGAAAGGTCCGCCGCCGCAAGGGAATTGACGGCCAAGGATCGCGTCCTTTCCACCGCCGCGTGGTCGAGCCCCGAGGAGCTGGTGGACGGCCTGCTGGCGGTCCTGGCCGTCGGCGCGTCGCTGGTGCAGGTGGCCCATCCCGACCCGTCGGCGCTGCCGCGCCGGATCGAGACCGAGAAGGTCACCCGGGTTTTGTAGGCCCGCCGATTCATATTGATATCGCTATATTTCGATGTTAACGTCGAGCGAGCATCAGTTGACGCTGCGACGACGAGGAGGTCCGGGCAATGGCGGGGTACGCGCTCTTGGCAAAGGCGGCATCGACGGTGGTCACCGGCCTCGTCGGCGTGACGGCCTACGAGGTGGTGCGCAAGGCCGTGGCCAAGGCGCCGCTGCACGAGACCGCGGTGTCGGCGGCCGAGCTGGGGCTGCGCGGAACCCGTAAGGCCGAGGAGGCCGCCGAGTCGGCCCGGCTGAAGATCGCCGACGTTATGGCCGAAGCCCGCGAGCGCATCGGCGAGGAAGCGCCCACCCCGGCCGTCGCCGACGTCCACCAGCACGACCACTGATCCCCGCTTAGATGGCGCTCGCCACCGCCCTTGAGCCGGTACGCCCGGAAGACCCTGCGCTGCGGGTCATTTCGGATGCGGCCGGCCGCATGCGGGTCTCCGTCGACTGGCTGCGGTGCGACTCCCGGCGCGCGGTGGCGGTCGAGGAGGCCGTCGCCAAGGAGGACGGCGTGCGGGTGGTGCACGCCTACCCGCGGACCGGATCCGTCGTCGTCTGGTACTCACCCCGGCGCTGTGACCGATCGGCGGTGCTGGCGGCAATAGCTTCCGCCGCGCACGTCGCCGCCGAGCTGATCCCGGCGCGCGCGCCGCATTCGTCGGAGATCCGCAACACCGACGTGCTGCGCATGGTCGTCGGCGGTGCGGCGCTGGCCCTGCTCGGCGTGCGCCGCTACGTGTTCGCCCGGCCGCCGCTACTCGGCCCGAACGGCCGGATCCTGGCCACCGGCGTCACCATCTTCACCGGCTACCCGTTCCTGCGCGGGGCACTGCGCTCATTGCGCTCCGGCCGGGCCGGCACCGACGCCCTGGTGTCGGCGGCGACGGTGGCCAGCCTGGTGCTGCGCGAGAACGTGGTGGCGCTCACCGTGCTGTGGCTGCTCAACATCGGCGAATACCTGCAGGACCTGACCCTGCGCCGCACCCGGCGGGCGATCTCGGAGCTGCTGCGCGGCACCCAGGACACCGCGTGGATTCGGCTGACCGATGGGCCCGAGACGGGCACCGAGATCCAGGTGCCCATCGACAGCGTCCAGATCGGCGACGAGGTGATCATCCACGACCACGTCGCGATACCGGTGGACGGCGAGGTCGTCGACGGCGAGGCGATCGTCAACCAGTCCGCGATCACCGGCGAGAACCTGCCCGTGTCGGTCGTGGTCGGCGCGCACGTGCACGCCGGGTCGGTCGTGGTGCGCGGGCGCCTGGTCGTGCGCGCGCAGGCCGTCGGCAACCAGACGGCGATCGGCCGCATCATCAGCCGCGTCGAGGAGGCGCAGCACGACCGGGCACCCATCCAGACCGTCGGCGAAAACTTCTCCCGCCGTTTCGTTCCGACCTCGTTCATCGTCTCGGCCCTCACCCTGGCGGTCACCGGGGACGTGCGCCGCGCGATGACGATGCTGCTGATCGCCTGCCCCTGCGCGGTGGGCCTGTCCACCCCGACCGCCATCAGCGCCGCGATCGGCAACGGCGCGCGGCGCGGCATCCTGATCAAGGGCGGATCGCACCTCGAGCAGGCCGGCCGGGTGGACGCGATCGTGTTCGACAAGACCGGCACGCTGACCGTCGGCCGTCCCGTGGTCACCAATATCATTGCGCTGCATAAGGATTGGGAGCCCGAGCAGGTGCTGGCGTACGCGGCCAGCTCGGAGATCCACTCCCGCCATCCGTTGGCCGAGGCGGTGATCCGCTCGACCGAGGAGCGCCACATCACCATCCCGCCGCACGAGGAGTGCGAGGTCCTGGTCGGCCTGGGCATGCGCACCTGGGCCGACGGGCGCACCCTGTTGCTGGGCAGCCCCGGGCTGTTGCGCACCGAAAAGGTGCGGGTGTCGAAGAAGGCCTCGGAGTGGGTGGACCGGCTGCGGCGCCAGGCCGAGACGCCGCTGCTGCTGGCCGTCGACGGCAAGCTGGTGGGCCTGATCAGCCTGCGCGACGAGGTGCGCCCCGAGGCGATCGAGGTGCTGAAGCAATTGCGGGACAACGGCATTCGCCGCATCGTCATGCTGACCGGAGACCATCCCGACATCGCCCAGGTGGTCGCCGAAGAGCTGGGGATCGACGAGTGGCGCGCCGAGGTGATGCCCGAAGACAAGCTCGAGGTCGTGCGCGGTCTACAGAACGACGGCTACGTGGTCGGCATGGTGGGCGACGGCATCAACGACGCCCCCGCGCTGGCGGCCGCCGACATCGGGATCGCGATGGGCCTGGCCGGAACCGACGTCGCGGTCGAGACCGCCGATGTGGCGCTGGCCAATGACGACCTGCATCGCCTGCTCGACGTGCGGGACCTGGGCGCGCGGGCCGTCGACGTCATCCGGGAGAACTACGGCATGTCGATCGCGGTCAACGCCGCCGGGCTGATCATCGGCGCGGGCGGCGCGCTGTCCCCCGTGCTGGCCGCGATCCTGCACAACGCGTCGTCGGTCGCGGTGGTGGCCAACAGCTCCCGCCTGATCCGCTACCGGCTGGACTAGTGGCGATCACGAGCGCGGCGAAGCCGGGCGAAGTGGGTCGGCACCGGCTGGACTAGCTAGCAGCAGCCGCAGTCGTGGCCGCGCCAGGCCCGCACGCCCTGCCAGGCCGCGACGCCGGCGATCCCGAGCCCGACCGCCGGGTCGATCCACCAGCCGCCGGACCACAGCGCCATCGTCGCCAGCCCGACGAGCACCCCGCCCGCCTGGGCGGCGCACAGGTAGTTCTGCATCCCCTCGGCCTCGGTGGCGTCGGAGTCCAGCCGCGCGCCCAGGCGGCGGTTGGCCCGGCCGAGGATCGGCATCAGCAAGAACCCGGCGGCGGTCAGCGCGAGCCCGATCGCCGAGGCCTCGGCGCGGTGCTCACCGGTCAGCTCGCGCACGGATTCCGCGGCGATGTACGGGGCGGTCAGCCAGAAGGACACCGCGACACCGCGTTGCGCGCGCCGCTCGGCGTCCACCGAGAAGGTGCGGGCCCCGCTGAACCGCCACACCACCATCGCGCTGCCCAGCGCCTCGGACACCCCGCCGAGCGCCCAGCCTGTCAGCGCCACAGACCCGACCGCCAGGCCCTGCCACAGCCCGACGCCGCCCTCGACCAGCACCGCGACCAGGCTGATCCACGCCAGGCGCCGCGCCCACACGGCGCTGCGCCGCCAGCCGGCGTCCCGGGTCGCGGCGACGGCGCGGTCGTCAGCGGTGAGCGAAAAGGTGGTCATGGCGCGAGGCTAGCCGCGATCGCGCCCCGCGGCGGGCCCGGACACCGACTGGTAACACAACCGTGTCAAACCCGACCAACCAGCACCCGCTTGAGCACTTTTCCGCCGGCGTTGCGGGGCAGTGCGTCGACGAACAGCACGTCGCGGGGAACCTTGAAGCGGGCCAGCCGGTTCCGCACGTACTCCCTGACGTCGTCCTCGGTCAGCGTCGCACCCGGTCGCACCACGACGTAGGCGCGCAACCGCTGCCCGAACTCCTCGTCGTCGACGCCGACGACCGCGACGTCCAGGACGTCGGGGTGGTGGGCGAGCGCCTCCTCGACCTCGCCCGGGTAGACGTTCTCCCCACCCGACACGATCATCTCGTCGTCCCGCCCGTCGATGAAGAGCCGGCCGTCGGCGTCGAAGTGACCGACGTCGCCGGTGGACATCAGGCCCCGGACCGACTCCTTGGTACCGCCGCCGGTGTAGCCCTCGAAGGCCAGCACGTTCCCCACGAAGATGCGCCCCGGCGTTCCCGGCGGCGCCTCGCGCCCGTCGGCGGTCAGGACCTTGACGACCGACCCGGGCACCACCGCGCCCACGCAGCCCGGTGCCACCGCCAGATCCGCGGGCGTGGCGATGGTGGCGTAGGCGACCTCGGTCGATCCGTACATGTTGTAGACCACGGGTCCGAGCGCCTCGAGCGCCCGGGTGGCCAGCGCGGCACCGAGCTGGGAGCCGCCGACGAACACGATGCGCAGCGCCGACAGGTCGTGCTCGGCCAGGGCCGCTGGGCCCAGGTCGAGGATGCGCCGCAACATGATCGGCACCACAATCATGGCGCTGGCCCGGTGCTCGGCCAGGCTGGCCAGCGTCTGCCGGGCATCGAAGTGGCGGTGCAACACCAGGGTCGACCCCAACACCATCGCGTACATCGCGTGGCTGAAACCCATCGAATGGAACAGCGGCACACAACATTCGGTGATTTCGCGACCCCGGAACGGGACCTTCCCCAGCAGACCGCCGACCGGTATCAGCGAGTAGGGCTCCGAACGAGCCGCGCCCTTCGGCGTTCCGGTCGTCCCGCTGGTCGAAATGACGATCTTGGGCCGTCCGCCGGACGCCGGCGGCGGGCTGGGATCGCCGTGCTGGATCAGCGCGTCGAGCGAGTCGGGATCGGGCGTCTCCGTCCAGGCCAGGCACCGGCCGAGCCTGGGCCGGGCGTCGGCGACGACGGCGCTGTACTCCTCGTCGTACACCAGGAGGTCGGCGCGTTCTGAGGTCAGCATCCCGGCCAACTGCGGGGCGCCGAAGCCGGTGTTAAGCAGCAAGACACCGGCCCCGCACTTGCCGGCGGCATACACGGCTTCCAGAAAGCCGCGGTGGTTGCCCACCAGGATGGCCACGCCGTGGCCCGGGCCCAAGCCGCGGCGGCGCCACGAGTTGGCCAGCGCGTTGGTCCGGCGGTCCAGCTCCCCGAACGTCAGCGCGCCGCGCTCGTCGATCAGCGCCACCCCGTCGGGGTCCCGGCCGGCCGCGATGGCCGTCGCCGCCCCCAAGATGCCGTAGCGCCCAACGGCTCCCAGCACCGGCGCGACGCTGCCGGGCGGTATCCACCGCAATCCCCCGGACCGGGCATAGAGAAACAGTGACCGGGCTTCCGCAACCGCGCGCCGAAAAATCTGCACACGTCGATGCTGCCGCCCCGCATGGCGCCGGATAAGGGCGCAACGCCACCACGGACGGGGTCTTTGGTCATCATCGTTATTCTGGCTAACGACTAGACGGAAGGGGCTTTGCCGATGACGCGCACCGACAACGACACTTGGGACCTGGCCACGAGCGTGGGGGCGACCGCCACAATGGTGGCCGCCGGGCGGGCCCGGGCCACCCGCGACGCGCTGATCGACGACCCGTTCGCCGAGCCGCTGGTGCGGGCGGTCGGGGTGGACTTCATGACGCGCTGGGCGGCGGGCGAACTCGACTCCGCCGACGTCGACGAGCCCGGGGCGCCGTGGGGCATGCAACGCATGACCGACATGCTGGCCGCCCGCACGCGCTACATCGACGCCTTCTTCGCCGAGGCGGGCGCCGCGGGGATACGCCAAGTGGTGATCCTGGCCTCCGGCCTGGACGCGCGCGCCTACCGGCTGCCCTGGCCCGCGGGCACCACGGTGTACGAGATCGATCAGCCGGAGGTGATCGAGTTCAAGACCGCCACCATCGCCGAGCTCGGCGCCCAGCCAAAGGCGCAGGTGCGGGCCGTGCCGATCGACCTGCGCAACGATTGGCCGTCGGCGCTGCGCGAGGCCGGGTTCGACACCGCGCAGCCCACCGCCTGGGCCGCCGAGGGGTTGCTGGGCTTCCTGCCGCCCGAGGCGCAGGACCGGCTGCTCGACGACATCACCGCGCTGAGCGCCGACGGTAGCCGGCTGGTGGCCGAGGTCTTCATCAACTCCGGCGCCAACGGGGACGCCCTGAACGCCGCCAGCCAGAAGTGGCGGGACAACGGCCTGGACATCGCGCTGGGCGACCTGGGCTTTCCGGGCGAGCGCAACGACGCGGCGAGCTACCTCGAGCGGCACGGCTGGCACCCGACGAGCACACCCCTGAATCAGCTGTTGGCCGACAACGGGTTACCTTTGCAGCGCACCGATCCCGGTGCGCCGTTCGCCCAGAACTACTACTGCATCGCAGAGTTGCGCACGGCCCGTTGACGGGAGGCCACCCATGGCAGACAGCACGCCCGCCAAGCCACTTGACGGATTCCGGGTTCTCGATTTCACCCAGAACATCGCCGGGCCGCTGGCCGGGCAGGTGCTGGCCGACCTGGGCGCCGAGGTGATCAAGGTGGAGGCGCCCCACGGTGAGGCGGCCCGGCAGATCACCGCGGTGCTGCCCGGACGCCCGCCGCTGCCCACGCTGTTCCTGCCGCACAACCGGGGCAAGAAGTCGGTGGTGGTGGACCTCACCGACGACGAAGCCAAGCAGCAGATCCTGCGGCTGGTCGACACGGCCGACGTCGTGCTGGAGGGATTTCGGCCCGGCGTGATGGAGCGCATGGGCCTGGGCCCCGACGACCTGCGCGCCCGCAACCCGAGGCTGATCTACGCGCGGCTGTCGGCGTACGGCGGCAACGGCCCGCACGGCAGCAGGCCGGGCGTCGACCTGATGGTGGCGGCCGAGTCGGGCATGAGCACCGGGATGCCCACGCCGACCGGCAAGCCGCAGATCATCCCGTTCCAGCTCGTCGACGCCGCGAGCGGTCACGTGCTGGCCCAGGCGGTGCTGGCCGCGCTGCTCAACCGGGAGCGCCACGGGGTCGCCGACGTCGTCCGCGTCGCGATGTACGACGTCGCGGTCAACCTGCAGGCCAGCCAGCTCACCATCCACCTCAACAAGCCGAGCGAGCCGAAACCCGACGCGGCGCCGAAAGCCAAGAAGCGCAAGGGAGTTGGCTTCGCCACCCAGCCGTCGGACGCGTTCAAGGCGGCCGACGGCTACCTGGTGATCAGCGCGTACGTGCCCAAACACTGGGCGAAGCTGTGCGAAATCATCGGCCGCCCCGACCTGCTCACCGACGAGCGGTTCATCGACCAGCGTTCCCGCGCGATGAATTACCCCGAGCTGACCGAGCAACTCGAGTCGGCGCTGGCGGCCAAGACCGCGGCCGAATGGGTTGAGCTGCTTCAGGAGGGCGGCCTGATGGCCTGCCTGGCCTACACCTGGAAGCAGGTGGTGGACACCCCGCTGTTCGCCGAGAACCAGCTCGCCCTGCGGGTGGGCAGCGGAGAGGACACCATCACGGTGGTCCGCATGCCCGCGCGCTACTCGAGCTTCGACGCGGTCGCCGCCGAACCGCCGCCCACGCCGGGACAGCACAACGACGAGTTCCTCACCGCGCCGCAGACCACGTCGTAGCCATCACTGGCTGGGCAGCCGCACCACCTGGACGAAGAACTCGTCGATCTGCCGGACGGCCTTCATGAACTGGTCCAGGTCAACGGGTTTGGTGACGTACGCGTTCGCGTGCAGCTTGTAGCTGCGCAGGATGTCCTCCTCCGCCGAGGAGGTGGTGAGCACGACGACCGGGATGCGGGCCAGGTCGGGGTCGGACTTGACCTTCTCCAGCAGCTGACGGCCGTCGTATTTCGGCAGGTTCAGGTCCAGCAGGATGAGGTCGGGCCGCGGCGCGTCGGAGAACCGACCGCGCCGGTAGAGGTAGTCGAGGCCCTCCTCGCCGTCGTGCGCGACATGGAGCCGGTTGTTGAGCTTGTTGTGCTCGAACGCTTCTCGCGTGATGAGCTCATCCCCCGGGTCGTCCTCGACCAGCAGGATGTCGATCGCTCTACCGGCTGATGATGTCATTCATGCGCTCCTTCCAAAGCGGCTGTGCGTGGCGCGTCGGCGTCGGTGTCCTGCTCGGGCTCGGTCATGGGCAGCGTGAACTCGAACCGCGTGCCCTCGGTGCGGGTCGTGTCGATCCGGATGGTGCCGCCGTGGTGCTCGACGATCTTCTTCACCAGTGCCAGGCCGACGCCCGTCCCGGCGTACACGTCGCGGCCGTGCAGGCGCTGGAAGATGACGAAGACCTTGTCGGCGAACTCGGCCGGTATCCCGATGCCGTTGTCGGACACGGTGATCAACCATTCGCGGTCGTTCGCGCCGGCGCCCGGCGCGCACTCGATGACGACGCGTGGCGGGCGGTCCTTGTGCCGGAACTTGACCGCGTTGCCGATAAGGTTCTGCCACAGCATGGTCAGCAGCATCGGGTCGCCCTTGATCCGCGGGAGGGACTCGGGGCGCACGACCTCGGCGCCGGACTCCTCGATCGCGAGGGCGAGGTTGGCCAGGCCGGAGTCCAGCGTCGTATCGAGGTTCACATCGGTTTCGGTGGTGCCCAGCCGGCCGACGCGCGAGAAGGTGAGCAGGTCGTTGATGAGTGCCTGCATCCGCTTGGCACCGTCGACCGCGAAACCGATGTATTCGATGCCGCGCTCGTCGAGCTGGTCGCCGTACCGGCGCTCCAGCAGCTGGCAGAACGAGGCGACCTTGCGCAGCGGCTCCTGCAGGTCGTGCGACGCGACGTAGGCGAACTGCTCGAGTTCGGTGTTGGACCGGCGCAATTCGGCCGCCTGCTCGTCCAGTTGCTCCTGGGCCGAACGCGAGATCTCGAGCTCCTCGACCATCCGCTTGCGCATGTTCTCCACATCGATCGCCATGTCGCGAACGTCCTTGGGCCGCTTCGGCGCCGCGATGCTTTCCTCGAAGCTGCCCTGGGTGATGCGCCGGCACGCGGCGGCCAGCGCCGCGAGCGGCCGGGCGACCGTGTCCCGGATCAGGAACCCCAGCACCGCGGCGGTGACGAAGAACAACAACACCAAGGCGCCGAGAGTCCTGTCGCGCCAGGCATCGACGCGTTTGAGTTCGTCCGCGGCCGCGACCCGCGCCGTGGACAGATTCGCGTTCTGTCTATCGAAAAGCATTCGCAGATGGTCGAATTCGGCTTTACCGCGCTCAGCCGACGGCTTGCTGTTGACGTTCTTGCCGTTCGGCAACACGGTGGCGATCACCGGTTCGGCGTAGCTTTCCCGCCACCTCGCCGCGGCGTCCTCGATCGCGTCCAGGTCACCGATCAGGTCGGGGCGCTGGCCCAGCCGGCGCCGAATCTCCTCCACCGCGGCCTGTTCGCCGTGCTGCCCGTCGTAGTACGGCGTGAGGAACTGCCGGTCCCCGGCGATGAGGTAGCCCCGGATGCCGGTCTCCTGGTCGCGCAGCGCGGCCTGCAGCTGGAACGCGGCCACCCGCGCCGGCTGGATGTTGTCGACGAGCTCGCGCGTCATCTGGTCCGTGCGGTTCAGCAGCAGCGCGCCGACCACCGCGCCGGCGAGCACCATCACGCCCATGCTGACCAGCACCAGGGCCTGCCATCCGCGGACTGTGAGCTCCGACAGCCGCAGGCGGCGCAGCTTCGGCGTCACGTGGTGGTCCGTTCCACCCGCAGCACGGCGATGTCGTCGGTGAGCCCGCCGTGCGACTGGGCGAGTGCCTGCGCGCCGTCGATCAGCGCGTCGACGAATTCTGGGCCGGGCCTGGCCGCGTGCGACCGCGCCAGCGCGAGCAGGCCGTCCTCGCCGAGGCGCCGGTTGCCCTGTCCCGAATATCCCTCGAACAGCCCGTCGGTCAGCAGCAGCAGGCCCTGGCCCGCGCGCAGCTCCATCTCGGAGCGCGGCCAGTCGTCGTCGGCGCGCAGGCCCAGCGCGGGACCGCCCGGCGGCTCCACCCAATCCACGGCGCCGTCGTGCTGCAGCAGCATCCCCGGATGGCCGGCGCGGATGGCGGTGATGCGCGTGCTGTCGGCCGGGATCTCCAGGCTGAGCACGGTCGCGAAAACACCGGTGTCCGTCCGCTCCGAGTGCAGCACCCGCTCGAGCTGCCGCATCAGTTCTACGCCCTGCACGCCGGCGAAGGTGAGGGCGCGAAACGCTATCCGCAGCGCAGCACCCAGGGCGGCCTCGTGCGGCCCGTGGCCCGCGACGTCGCCGATCAGGACGTGCACGACCCGATCGGGCGTCTGGACGACGTCGTAGAAGTCACCGCACAGCAGCGCGTCTTCGCGGCTCGGCCGGTAGCGGGCGACGATGCTGACGCCCGGGTTATCTAGCAGCAGCGGGGAGGGCAGCAGGCCGCGTTCCAGCAGGGCGTTCTCCCGGGCCCGCAGCTGGGTCGCGTGCAGGTCGGCGGCGATGAGCTCGGCCCGCTTGCGCTCGATCGCGTACAGCAGCGCGCGCCGCAGCATCTCCGGCTCGACCCGGCCCTTGACCAGATAGTCCTGGGCGCCGGCCGCGACCGCGGACGCCCCGAAGTACTCGTCGTTCAGTCCGGTCAGCACCACGATCGGCACGGTGGCGTCGTGCTTGGCGATGCGGTCCAGCGCGTCGATGCCGTTGGCGTCGGGCAGGTGCAGGTCCAGCAGCACGCAGTCGGGCCGGGCGGAGGCCAGCTCGCGTTCGGCGTGGGCCATCGACTGCGCCCACACCACCCGGATGTCGGCGACCGCGTCGGCGATCAGGTCCTCCACCAAAACCGCGTCGGCGCGGTCGTCCTCCACCAACAGCAACGACAACGACTGCCAATTCGCCGCCGGAGTCACTGGTGCGCGCACGGGCATCAATTCCCGGTCATTCGTGGATGCGCGCAGGAAGTCGCCCTGTTCACTGTTGACCCCCTGCCGCGGGCAAGACCCATCGAACGACTCTACGTCCGGCCCACCACCCCGAATGGCGAACCGGTGGAGATCCTATCGGTCAGCGCAGCAGGGCCCGTGACATGACCACGCGCTGGATCTGATTCGTGCCCTCGTAGATCTGGGTGATCTTGGCGTCGCGCATCATCCGCTCGACCGGGAAGTCGACCGTGTAGCCCGCGCCGCCGAACAGCTGCACCGCGTCGGTGGTCACTTCCATGGCGACGTCGGAGGCCCAGCACTTCGACGCCGCAGAGATGAAGCCCAGATTGGATTCACCGCGCTCGGCGCGGGCGGCCGCGTGATAGACCATCAGCCGCGCGGACTCCAGCTTCATGGCCATGTCGGCGAGCATGAACTGCACGCCCTGGTTGTCGCTGACCGGGCGGCCGAACTGCTTGCGGTCCTTGGTGTAGGCGATCGCGGCGTCCAGCGCGCCCTGGGCGATGCCCACCGCCTGGGCGCCGATCGTGGGTCGGGTGTGGTCCAGCGTCGCCAGCGCGGTCTTGAAGCCGGTGCCCGGCTCCCCGATGATCCGGTCGCCCGGGATCCGGCAGTTCTCGAAGTACAGCTCGGTGGTCGGCGAGCCCTTGATGCCCAGCTTGCGCTCCTTGGGGCCCACGCTGAACCCCTCGTCGCTTTCGTGCACCATGAACGACGAGATGCCGTTGGCGCCCTTGTCGGGATCGGTCACCGCCATCACCGTGTACCAGGACGACTTGCCGCCGTTGGTGATCCAGCACTTGGCGCCGTTGAGGATCCAGTCGTCGCCGTCGGCCTTGGCCCGGGTCCGCATCGAGGCGGCATCGCTGCCGGCTTCCCGCTCGCTCAGCGCATAGGACGCCATCGCGCTGCCGTCGGCGATCGACGGCAGCACCTGCTTCTTGAGCTCGTCGGAGCCGCGCAGGATCAGCCCCATGGTGCCCAGCTTGTTCACCGCGGGAATCAGCGACGCCGAGGCGTCGACGCGGGCGACCTCCTCGATCACGATGCACGCCGCGACCGAATCCGCGCCCTGCCCGCCGTACTCCTCGGGCACGTGCACGGCGTTGAACCCCGACGCGTTCAACGCCTCCAGCGCCTCATCCGGGAACCGCGAATTCTCGTCGACATCGGCGGCGTGCGGGGCGATCTCCTTCTCCGCCAGCGCGCGAATCGCCGCCCGCAACTCCTGGTGTTCCTCGGGCAACTGGAACAGATCAAACGTGGGGTCTCCGGCCCAACCAGCCATCGTGGCCTCCTCTAGCTACTCGCCGGTAACTTTACCCTGACGCTTTTGCAGCGCCTCGTCCTTGGCCTGCACGCTCTCGGCCAGCCGGCCCTGAAACTCGACGATGCGCGACCGCAGCGCCGGGTCGGACGACCCGAGCATGCGCACGGCGAGCAGGCCCGCGTTGCGGGCGCCGCCGATCGAGACCGTGGCCACCGGGACGCCCGCCGGCATCTGCACGATCGACAGCAGCGAGTCGAGGCCGTCGAGGCGCGCCAGCGGCACCGGCACCCCGATCACCGGCAGCGGCGTCGCGGACGCGACCATCCCCGGCAGGTGTGCGGCGCCCCCGGCGCCGGCGATGATCACCTCGATGCCACGGTCGGCCGCGCCGCGCGCGTAGTCGAACATCACCTGTGGGGTCCGGTGCGCGGAGACCACCCGAACCTCGGCCGGTATGTCGAACTCGGCGAGCGCCTCGGCGGCGTCCTTCATCACCGACCAGTCGCTGTCGCTGCCCATGATCACCGCGACCCTGGCGGCTTTACTCATGTGGATCCCATCCGTCCGTCCACTGCCCGTGTGACAACCAGTGTGCCGCGAGCTCGGCGCGCTGCCGCAGCGCGGCCAGCCCCGCCATGTCGGCGCCGAGGAAATTGATGTGGCCGACCTTGCGGCCGGGCCGTTCCTCCTTGCCGTAGAGGTGAACCCGGGCGTCGGGCATCCGCGCGAACAGATGGTGCAACCGTTCGTCGAGGCTCATCGCCGGCCGCCCGGAAGCTTCTGCGGCGCCCAGCACGTTGGCCATCACCGTCACCGGCGCCAGGGCGTCGGTGTCGCCGAGCGGATAGTCGAGCACCGCGCGCAGGTGCTGTTCGAACTGGCCGGTGCGCGCGCCGTCCATCGTCCAGTGCCCGGAGTTGTGCGGGCGCATCGCGAGCTCGTTGACCAGCAGCTCACCCTCGACGGTCTCGAACAGCTCGACGGCGAGCACCCCGACCACGCCGAGCTCAGCGGCCAGTCGCAGCGCCAGCTGCTGGGCCTCGGCGGCCCGCTCGCTGGATAGCTCCGGCGCCGGCGCAATCACCTGCACGCAGATGCCGTCCCGCTGCACCGTCTCGACGACCGGCCACGCCGCGCCCTGGCCGAACGGCGACCGGGCTACCAGCGCCGACAGCTCGCGGCGCAGGTTGACCTGCTCCTCGGCCATCACCGGCACGCCGTCGGCCAGGAAACCCTCCGCGATCTCGCGAGCGTGCTCAGAGTCGCGGGCCATCCGCACCCCGCGCCCGTCGTAACCGCCGCGGACCGCCTTCACCACGACGGGGCCGGCGATGCGCTGGGCGAAGGCGGCCAGTTCGTCGAGGCTGCGGATCTCGGCGTAGCGGGGCACCGCGGCGCCGAGGGCCTCCATCCGCCGCCGCATGACCAGCTTGTCCTGGGCGTGCACCAGCGCGTGCGGCGGCGGCGCGACGTTGACCCCCTCGGCGACCAACTTCTCCAGCAGCTCGGTCGGCACGTGTTCGTGGTCGAACGTCAGCACGTGCGCCCCGGCCGCGACGCGTCGCAGGTCTTCCAGTTCGGTGTGCGAACCGATCACGACGTCGGGCGTGACCTGCGCCGCCGATTCGTCGGCGGCGGTGGCCAGCACCCGAAGCGTCTGTCCCAGCGCGATCGCGGCCTGATGGGTCATCCTGGCGAGCTGGCCGCCGCCGACCATGGCGACCAGCGGCGCTACTGCGGGAGCCCCCGCTTGGCGTGTACTCGGCACGGCCATCATGGTGTCACGGCGCGGGCGGCGTGTTGACCGGCGGTGACGCCGAATTGTTATGTACGATTTTGCGTCGATTTTGTGTCCGTCCGTACACTGACCACTTGTGCCCTTCGCCGAAGCCGCAATCGAGCGCATGCCCGGGTTTATTCAGCCCTATTTGCTGCGCCACCACGAACTGATCAAATTCGCCATCGTCGGCGGTACCACATTCGTGATCGACTCGGCGATTTTCTACACGCTGAAGCTGACAATTCTGGACTCCAAGCCGGTCACGGCGAAGGTCATCGCCGGCATCGTCGCGGTCATCGCGTCCTACGTGCTGAACCGGGAATGGAGCTTCCGCGACCGCGGCGGGCGGGAGCGTCACCACGAGGCGCTGCTGTTCTTCGCGTTCAGCGGGGTGGGCGTGCTGCTGTCCATGGCGCCGCTGTGGTTCTCCAGCTACGTCCTGCAGCTGCGGGAGCCGATGGTGTCGCTGACCGTGGAGAACATCGCCGACTTCATCTCGGCCTACATCATCGGCAACCTGCTGCAGATGGCGTTCCGCTTTTATGCGTTCCGGCGCTGGGTGTTCCCCGACGAGTTCGCGCGCAACCCGGACAAGGCGCTGGAATCCGCCCTCACCGCCGGCGGTATCGCGGAGATGCTCGAGGACGAGATCGAGGGCGGCAACGTGACGCTGCTGCGGTCCTGGCGCAACCGGGCCGGCCGGCTGACTCAGCCGGGCGACTCCTCGGAACCCAGGGTGTCGAAGACTTCGTGATACAGCAGCGCGTGCACCTCGCGCAGCCGCGGAATGTCGTAGAACTCCAACGGGTCTTGTGACGCCGACTCGATAATCAGCGTTCCGGTGCGAAACATCCGTTCGGTGATCCGGTCGCGGAATTCGACGCTGTTGATCCGCGCCAACGGAATATCGATTCCGGTGCGGGTCAGCACCCCGTGCCGAAACATCACCCGCCGGTTGGTCACCACGAAATGGGTGGTCAGCCAGCTCAGGAACGGCCACAGCGTCAGCCAGCCGACGATCACCAGCCAGATGCCCCAGATGACGCCGTAGATGATGTTTTTGGCCAGCTGGCTCCAGTGCGTGGAGTTGAGGTATCCGGAGCCGAACGACGCGATCGCGGTCACCAGCAAAAAGATCACCACGGGCCAGATCAGCCGCTTCCAGTGCGGGTGGCGGTGGATGATCACCTGCTCGCCGGCGGCCAGGACGTTATCCGGATAGCTCACGTGAGCGAAGCTACCGCAGATGCACCACGTCGCCGGCCGAAACGACGACCGTCTGTCCCCCACTTTCGATGCACAATCTGCCCTGGTCGTCGACGGCGCTCGCGTCCCCGACGACCTCCTTGCCGCCCGGCAGGTGGGCACGGACCCGGGCGCCGAGGGTCAGGCTGCGGGCGCGGTAGTCGGCGGCCAGCGACCAGTCGGCTCCGCGCGCGGCGCGCCAGGCCACGATCCGCCGCCCGAGTTCGCTCAGCAGGCCGCTCACCAGCCGGGTGCGGTCGGGCGCGGGCACGCCCAGGTCGACCAGTGAGGTGGCCCCCTCGACGCCGGCCGGGGCCTCAAACACGTTGAGCCCCAAGCCGATCACCACCACCGGCCGCGCCACCTCGGCGAGGATGCCCGCCAGTTTGCCCGGGGGGTCCCCCGCCAGCACATCGTTGGGCCACTTGAGCCCCACCCGAACGCCCTCGAGCAGTGGGGCCAGCGTGTCCACCACCGCCACCCCGGTGGCCAGCGGCAGCCAGCCCCACCCGGCCGTCGGGACGTCGACGATGCTGACGCCGACCGACATCGTGAGCTGGGCCCGCGGGGTGGCCGTCCAGTCGCGGCCGTGCCGCCCGCGCCCGGCGGTCTGGTGCTCGGCGATCAGCACCGCCCCGGCGACGTCGGTCCCCGACGCGGCCCGGGCCAGCAGGTCGGCGTTGGTGGAGCCGGTTTCCCCGACCACGTCGAGCCGGTGCCAGCCCAGCCCGGTGCCGATCAGCTCGGCCCGTAATGCGGCCTCGTCCAACGGTGCTGGGAGCTGGTCACGATCCGTCACTGGACCCAGCCTAGGACTCAGTGGTGCCGGCGGCTCACGTCGTCGAGCATGTCCAGGACGGCCAGGTGGCTGAACAGCATGCTGGTCCCGATCGGGTTGCCCCCGCCCGGATACGCGGTGCCGCTGGGCGCCGCCATCGTGTTGCCGGCGGCGTAGAGGCCTCGAATGGGCTTGCCGGACTTGTCGAGCACCCGGGCGGCCGCGTCGGTGCGCAGGCCGCCCTTGGTGCCCAGATCGGAGATGCCGAACGCCGCGGCGTGATACGGCGGCCGGTCGATCGGCACCAGCGGCGAGGCGCCCCCCGAGAACGCGCGGTCGAACGCCTCGTCGCCCCTGCCGAAGTCCTCGTCTACGCCGGACGCGGCAAAACCGTTGAACCGCTTGACCGTTGCCGCCAGTTGTGCACCCGGCACCCCGATCTTGTCGGCCAGTTCCTCCAGAGTGTCCGCGGTGTGCCACAGGCCGGCGGCGACGTACTTCTCGGTCTCGACGATGGAGACGTTGGCCGCCTTCACCGGCGGAACCTCACCCCCGGCGTCGTCGTAGATCATCCAGTACGGCAACGTGATTGAGCCGTCCTGCAGTTGCGCGATGATCTCGCGCCCGGCCCGGTCGTACGCCTGGGACTCGTTGACGAACCGGTCGCCGTCCTGGTTGACGAAGATGCCGCCGGTGAACCACAGCGCGAACGCGGACCGGCCGTCGGGATGCGTCATGCCCGGCGACCACCACGCCTGGTCCAACAGGTCGGTGTCGGCGCCCGCGGCGATGCCGGCCCGCAGCGCCAGACCGCGACTTCCCGGGCCGCCCATGGTATCTCGCGCCGTGCCCGGCACCCCGTATTCGCGGCGCATCTCCTCGTTGTTCTCGAAGCCGCCGGCGGCCAGCAGCACGCCCAGCCGGGCGCGGATGGCAAGCCGCTCGCCGCCGCTCTCCACGATCGCTCCCGTCACGGCCCCGTCGGATGAGACGAGCTCGACCAGGGCGGTGTCGCGTCGCAGCGACGCGTTCGGGTATCGACCGATGGCCGTGAGGAACCGCGCGATCAGGGCGCGGCCCCCGAGGTAGTAGTCCGACGGCGGATCCGCGCCGAGCCGGTCGGTGTCCAACGGCCCGCGGATCACCTCCCGCAGTTCGGGGGCGGCGGCCACCTTCCAGGGCTTCGCGGCGATGTGGCGCTGACCGTCGAGGCGCGCCTTGGGCGCCTTGCCGTAGTAGTCTGGCCAGGGCAGCGGCACGAACTTCAGGGTGTCGTCGGCCTCCAAATACTCGATCAGCCGGGCGCCGCCCCGGACGTAGGTCTCCTGCAACTCGCGCGGGGTCCGGTCACCGACCACGGCGTGGTAGTAGGTGAGCGCGTCCTCGATCGTGTCGTCGACCCCGGCCCGCAGCAGGACCGGATTGCACGGGAACCAGACGCCGCCCCCACCCGAGTAAGCGGTGGTGCCGCCGAATTTCGACGTCGCCTCGACCAGCAGCACGTCCAGGCCCTCGCGCGCCGCGGTGTAGGCGCCGGTGACGCCGCCGCCGCCGGACCCCGCGACCAGTACGTCGCATTCGGTCGCCCAGTCCATCAGCGGAGACTAGCGCGCCGCTAAGCTCGGATCCCATGACAAGCGTTACCGACTCTGCTCATACCGCGGAGCCCGCAGCTGAGCACACCATCGACATCCACACCACCGCAGGCAAGCTGGCCGAGCTGCACAAGCGCCGCGAGGAGTCGCTGCACCCGGTGGGCGAAGAGGCCGTCGAGAAGGTGCACGCCAAGGGCAAGCTGACCGCACGCGAGCGCATCCTCGCCCTGCTCGACGAGGACTCGTTCGTCGAGCTCGACGCGCTGGCCCGCCACCGCAGCAAGAACTTCGGCCTGGAGAACAACCGCCCGCTCGGCGACGGGGTGATCACCGGTTACGGCACCATCGAGGGCCGCGACGTGTGCATCTTCAGCCAGGACGCCACCGTGTTCGGCGGCAGCCTCGGCGAGGTGTACGGCGAGAAGATCGTCAAGGTGCAGGAGCTGGCGATCAAGACCGGCCGCCCGCTGATCGGCATCAACGACGGCGCCGGCGCCCGCATCCAGGAGGGCGTCGTCTCGCTCGGCCTGTACAGCAAGATCTTCCGCAACAACATCCTCGCCTCCGGCGTGATCCCCCAGATCTCGCTGATCATGGGCGCGGCCGCCGGCGGGCACGTCTACTCCCCCGCCCTGACCGACTTCGTCGTGATGGTCGACCAGACCAGCCAGATGTTCATCACCGGGCCGGACGTCATCAAGACCGTCACGGGCGAGGACGTCACGATGGAGGAGCTCGGCGGGGCCCACACCCACATGGCCAAGTCGGGCACCCTGCACTACGTCGCCTCCGGCGAGCAGGACGCCTTCGACTGGGTGCGCGACCTGCTGAGCTACCTGCCGCCCAACAACGCGACCGACGCGCCGCGCTACGCGGAACCCGTCCCGGAGGGGGCGATCGAGGACAACCTCACCGAGGAGGACCTCGAGCTGGACACCCTGATCCCGGACTCGGCCAACCAGCCGTACGACATGCACGAGGTGATCACCCGCATCCTCGACGACGACGAGTTCCTGGAGATCCAGAACGGCTACGCGACCAACATCATCGTCGGATTCGGCCGCATCGAGGGCCGGCCGGTGGGCATCGTGGCCAACCAGCCCACCCAGTTCGCCGGCTGCCTGGACATCAACGCCTCGGAGAAGGCGGCGCGGTTCGTCCGGACCTGCGACTGCTTCAACATCCCGATCATCATGCTGGTGGACGTCCCGGGCTTCCTGCCGGGCACCGGCCAGGAATACAACGGCATCATCCGGCGCGGCGCCAAGCTGCTCTTCGCCTACGGCGAGGCCACGGTTCCGAAGATCACCGTCATCACCCGCAAGGCCTACGGCGGCGCGTACTGCGTCATGGGCTCCAAGGACATGGGCTGCGACGTCAACATCGCCTGGCCGACCGCGCAGATCGCGGTGATGGGCGCCTCCGGGGCCGTCGGGTTCGTCTACCGCAAGCAGCTGGCCGAGGCGGCCAAGGAAGGCAAGGACGTCGACGCCCTGCGGCTGGAGCTGCAGCAGGAGTACGAGGACACCCTGGTCAACCCGTACGTCGCCGCCGAGCGGGGATACGTCGACGCGGTCATCCCGCCGTCGCACACCCGCGGCTACATCGGCACCGCGCTGCGGCTGCTGGAACGCAAGATCGCACACCTGCCGCCCAAGAAGCACGGGAACATTCCGCTATGACAGACGAAAACGGTTCAGAGGCAACCGAAACCGCGCACGGGCCGCACGAGCCGCACATCCAGATCGTCAAGGGCCAACCCACCGACGCGGAGCTGGCCGCGCTGGTCACCGCGCTCGGCGTGGTGGGCGGTCCCGCCCCCGAGCCCGGCGAGCCCGAGCGCACGCGGTGGGGCCTGCCGGTGGACCGGCTGCGGTTCGCGATGTCCAACTACCAGCGGCTCACCTTTCAGCAAATGACGCACATGAAGCATTGACCCGCCTGGTCCTCGGATCGGCCTCGTCGGGACGCCGCAAGGTGCTACGGCAGGCCGGCGTCGATCCGCTGGTCGTGGTCTCCGGGGTGGACGAGGACGCCCTCGTCGCCGCCTTGGGCCCCGACGCCGCTCCGGCGGACGTGGTGTGCGCCCTGGCGGCGGCCAAGGCCGAGCAGGTGGCGGGCGGGCTCGACGGCGACGTCGCCGCCGATTGCGTTGTCCTCGGCTGCGATTCGATGCTGGACCTCGACGGCGAGCTGTGCGGCAAGCCGGGCTCGGCCGACGCCGCGACGGACCAGTGGCGGCGCATGGGCGGCCGGTCCGGCCGGCTTTACACCGGGCACTGCCTGCTGCGGCTGAGCGGCGGCGCCATCACCCACCGCGAAGTGGAATCGGCTTGCACCACGGTGCATTTCGCCGCACCAACGGATGCGGATCTGCGGGCCTACGTCGCCGCCGGCGAGCCGCTGCAGGTGGCCGGCGGGTTCACCCTCGACGGGCTGGGCGGCTGGTTCGTCGACGGGATCGAAGGTGACCCGTCGAACGTGATCGGCGTGAGCCTGCCCTTGCTGCGGTCCCTCCTTGGGCGGGTGGGCCTGTCGGTGACCGCGCTGTGGACGCCGGATTAGCCTTCGGCCGGCCCGCGAGACTTAAACCATGGCGGCCTTCGTCGGCGTGTCGTCGCCGTCAGTTAAGTGTCGCGGTGGGTAGCGGCCGCGAATGACCCCCGGGTGCTGACGGTAGGCTCGGGTCGTGGCACTACCCCCGGATCCCAGCCCGACCCTGACGGACTACGCCCACCCCGAACGGCTGGTCACCGCCGATTGGCTCTCCGCCCACCAGGGCGCCCCAGGCCTGGTGATCGTCGAATCCGACGAGGACGTCCTGCTCTACGACATCGGCCACATCCCCGGCGCGGTCAAGATCGACTGGCACACCGACCTCAACGACCCGACGGTCCGCGACTACATCAACGGCGAGCAGTTCGCCGAATTGATGGACCGCAAAGGGATTTCGCGCGACGACACCGTGGTGATCTACGGCGACAAGAGCAACTGGTGGGCCGCCTACGCGCTGTGGGTCTTCACGTTGTTCGGCCACCCCGACGTGCGCCTGCTCAACGGCGGGCGCGACCTGTGGCTGGCCGAGCGGCGGGAGACCACCCTGGACGTGCCGACCAAGACCTCCACGGGCTACCCCGTCGTCACGCGCAACGACGCGCCCATCCGGGCGTACAAGGACGACGTGCTGGCCATTCTGGGCAGCCAGCCGCTGATCGACGTGCGCTCGCCGGACGAGTACACCGGCAAGCGCACCCACATGCCCGAATACCCCGAGGAGGGGGTGCTGCGCGGCGGCCACATCCCCACCGCCCGGTCCATCCCGTGGGCCAGGGCCGTCGACGAAAGCGGGCGATTCCGCAGCCGCGAAGAGCTCGAGGAGATCTACGGCTTCATCGAGCCCGAGGACAAAACCGTCGTGTACTGCCGGATCGGCGAGCGGTCCAGCCACACCTGGTTCGTGCTCACGTACCTGCTGGGCAAGCCCGGGGTGCGCAACTACGACGGATCGTGGACGGAGTGGGGCAACACCGTGCGCACGCCGATCGTCGCCGGCGAAGAGCCCGGGGCCGTTCCGGTCCGATGAGCCTGCCCGCGCCGCTGGCCGAGGTGGTGTCCGACTTCGCCGAAGTCGAGGGCCAGGACAAGCTGGCGCTGCTGCTCGAATTCGCCAACGACCTGCCGCCCCTGCCACCCGAATTGGAGGAGCGGGCCATGGAGCCCGTGCCCGAATGCCAGACCCCGCTGTTCCTGCACGTCGACGCCAGCGACCCCGACCGGGTGCGGTTGCATTTCAGCGCGCCCGCCGAGGCGCCCACCACGCGAGGGTTCGCGTCGATCCTCGCCACCGGCTTGGACGAGCAACCCGCCGCCGACATCCTGGCGGTGCCCGAGGATTTCTACACCGACCTGGGGTTGGCCGCGCTGATCAGCCCGCTGAGGTTGCGCGGCATGTCGGCGATGCTCGCGCGCATCAAGCGGCGGCTGCGCGAGTCAGGCCAGAATTCCGGCACCGGCTGATCGGCCCGACGGCGCGGCGCTTAGACTTCCGTGGAGTTGTAAGAAACTCTCTTAAAGAAGCCCACGGCGGAAACACGTCCGCTTCAGATATGCCAAACAGGAGGCGCAGTGGCTAGTCACGCCAGCTCGAGGATCTCCAAAGTGCTTGTCGCTAACCGCGGCGAGATCGCTGTCCGGGTGATTCGCGCGGCCCGCGATGCGGGCCTGGCCAGCGTGGCGGTCTACGCCGAGCCCGATGCCGACGCGCCGCACGTGCGGCTCGCCGACGAGGCGTTCGCGCTGGGCGGGCAGACCTCCGCCGAGTCCTACCTGGACATCGGCAAGCTCCTCGACGCGGCGGCCAAATCGGGCGCCAACGCCGTCCACCCCGGCTACGGGTTCCTCTCGGAGAACGCCGATTTCGCCCAGGCGGTCATCGACGCGGGGCTGATCTGGATCGGTCCGAGCCCCCAGTCGATCCGCGACCTCGGTGACAAGGTCACCGCCCGCCACATCGCCGCCCGCGCCCAGGCTCCGCTGGTGCCGGGCACCCCGGACCCGGTCAAGGACGCCGACGAGGTGGTGGCCTTCGCCGAGGAGTACGGCGTGCCGATCGCGATCAAGGCGGCGTTCGGTGGTGGCGGCCGCGGCATGAAGGTGGCGCGCACCATCGAGGAGATCCCCCACCTGTACGAGTCGGCGGTGCGCGAAGCCGTCGCCGCCTTCGGCCGCGGCGAGTGCTTCGTCGAGCGCTACCTGGACAAGCCCCGCCACGTCGAGGCGCAGGTGATCGCCGACCAGCACGGCAACGTCATCGTGGCCGGCACCCGCGACTGCTCCCTGCAGCGCCGCTTCCAGAAGCTGGTCGAGGAGGCGCCCGCGCCGTTCCTCACCGACGCGCAGCGCAAGGAGATCCACGAGTCGGCCAAGCGCATCTGCAAGGAGGCGCACTACTACGGCGCCGGCACGGTCGAGTACCTGGTCGGCCAGGACGGCCTGATCTCGTTCCTGGAGGTCAACACCCGCCTGCAGGTCGAGCACCCGGTCACCGAGGAGACCTCCGGAATCGACCTGGTGTTGCAGCAGTTCAAGATCGCCAACGGCGAAAAGCTGGACCTCACCGAGGACCCCACGCCGCGCGGCCACGCGATCGAGTTCCGGATCAACGGCGAGGACGCCGGCCGCGGCTTCCTGCCGGCGCCCGGCCCCGTCACCCGGTACGACACGCCCAGCGGACCGGGAGTCCGGCTGGATTCCGGTGTCGAAGCCGGATCGGTTATCGGCGGACAGTTCGACTCGATGCTGGCCAAGCTGATCGTGTACGGCGCCACCCGCGAAGAAGCCCTGGCCCGCTCGCGGCGCGCCCTGGACGAATTCCACGTCGAGGGGCTGGCCACCGTCATCCCGTTCCACCGCGCCGTGGTGTCCGACCCCGCCTTCATCGGTGACGGCGACGGCTTCTCGGTGCACACGCGCTGGATCGAGACCGAGTGGAACAACACCGTCGAGCCGTTCACCGGCGGCGAGCCCGTGGACGAGGAGGATGCCCGCCCCCGCCAGACGGTGGTCGTCGAGGTCGGCGGCCGCCGGCTCGAGGTATCGCTGCCCGGTGACCTGGCGCTGTCCAACGGTTCCGCCGACCCGGCCGGCGTCATCCGCAAGAAGCCCAAGCCGCGCAAGCGGGGCGCGCACTCGGGTGCGGCCGCCTCCGGTGACGCGGTGACCGCCCCGATGCAGGGCACCGTGGTCAAGGTCGCCGTCGAGGAGGGCCAGGAGGTCGCCGCTGGCGACCTGGTCGTCGTCCTCGAGGCGATGAAGATGGAGAACCCGGTCACCGCGCACAAGGACGGTGTCATCACCGGCCTGGCGGTCGAGCCCGGCGCCGCCATCACCCAGGGCACGGTGCTCGCCGAGATCAAATAGCCGAGTCGGACGATATTCCTGGGAAACAGTTGTCGACCGGGTCCGGCGCGGGTACCGTTCGGGTCAGGTTGAGTTCACAGCCGTCCGGATCACGTATGGGGCGTTGGAAGGTGAACTCGTTTGTTCTCAGCTTCACTCCGCACCTGACGTCTTCCGCAGCACACATCCTGTTCTACGGATGGAGTCAGTAATGTCTGTGGCCCAAACTTGGCAACACAGCCGCGCGGCGCAGTTCACCGCGCGCTGGGACCCGTCGGGGACGCTCATCACGGTGGACGGCGAGCTCGACGCCGCCAACGCCGATCAGCTCGCGGCGTACGTGCGACACGCGATCGCCCGGTCCCGGCGCGTGATCCTGGACCTGCGTGGCCTGAAATTCATTGGCACGGCCGGTTTTTCGGCGCTGCACCGGATCAACGTGGTGTGCTCGGGCGCCCAGGCGGATTGGGCGATGGCGCCGAGCCCGGCGGTGGCGCGGTTGCTGCGCATCTGTGACCCCGACGGCACCCTCCCGGTGACGACGCCCGCGGCCGAGCCGCTGCTGGGCCCCGGGGACGAAGAGCCGGAGACCCTACTGCAGCTGGTCGCGCAGCCGCGTTAGCGACTTGGCCAGCAGCCGGGACACGTGCATCTGCGAGATGCCCACCCGTTCGGCGATCTGAGTCTGCGTCATCGACTCGAAGAACCTGAGCACCAACACCGTTCGCTCCCGCTCGGGCAGTGCCTCGAGTAGGGGGCGCAGCGACTCCTGATCCTCGATTCGGTCCAGCCCGGTATCGACGTCGCCCAGGGTGTCGGCGATCGCGCGGGCCTCGTCCTCTTCGCTGCCGCCACCGCTGTCGATGGACAGGGTGTTGTACGAGCTGCCCGCCACCAGGCCCTCGACGACCTCCTCGCGGTCCATGCCGAGTTCGGCGGCGAGCTCCGTGGCGGTGGGTGCCCGCCCGAGCCGCTGCGACAGTTCGGCGGTGGCGGTGCCGAGGCGCAGGTGCAGTTCCTTCAGCCGCCGGGGCACCTTCACCGACCAGCTGTTGTCGCGGAAGTGCCGGCGGACCTCGCCCATGATCGTGGGCACCGCGAACGACACGAAGTCGGACCCGGCCTCCACGTCGAACCGGACCACCGCGTTCACCAACCCGACCCGCGCCACCTGGACGAGGTCGTCGCGCGGTTCGCCGCGGCCCTCGAACCGGCGGGCGATGTGATCGGCCAGGGGCAGGCAGCGCTCGACGATCTTGTCCCGTTGACGCTGGAATTCCATCGAGTCGGGGTCGACATCGGCCAACTCGCGGAACATCGCGGGGACATCGGCGTATTCGTTCGGTCGCGAGACGGAACCGCCGGCAGCTGGTGGGGTCACCTGCTGGAGGCCGCCCGTCGCGCCGTCAGCGTGATACCGAATACGCTGCCGGTTTGGTTGGGTTCGCGACCATCATGGAAGGTCTGGACGTCGTCGGCCAACGACGTCAGCACGTGCCAGCTGAAGCTGCCGGGCGCCACCACGTCGTGCGTGTCGCACGCCGCGGAGGCCTCCACGACCAGCTGGTCGTCCTGCGGGTCGACCACGACGACCAGGGTCGCGTCGGGGGTGGCGCAGCGGATCAACCGGGTGCACACTTCGTCGACCGCGAGCCGCAGGTCCGCCACCGCGTCGAAGTCCAAGTCCTCGAAGGTGCCGATCGCACCGACCAGCGTCCGCAGCATCGCCAGGTTCTCCAGGCGCGCCGCAACGTGCAATTCGACGGCGCGGTTGCCGCGCTGGCGCTTGTGAGTGCGCAATCCCGCATCGTTCATCTGGTCTCCCGGCAATGGTTGACTACCACTACTACCATCCCCTAGCCCGCCGTGGACCGTCCGCTCGAGCCGGTTAGTCATGGCTGCCGCCGGGTATTCGGCCCGCTATGGGCGGGCCGGAGACCCCCGAAACGGTTCGAACGTGGCGGCTCGAGCGCGTGGCGGTGATCGCCGGAATCGCGCTGGTCGTGTTGGTTCTTCTGGCTATAAGCATCTATGTCGGCGTGTTCGTGATCCTGGCCCCCATGATGGGGTGACCACGCTAACGCAACCGTTCCGGCACTCATCATGGTGCACACTTGATACCCACTCGGCGACGCCGGTAACCCCCGGGTTTACCTGCTGGCAAAACGGCTGCGGCGCTCAGGATCGCCCGGCCGGACGGACTCCTAGCTCGCGGGCCACTGCCGGTAGACCTCGGGATGCTCGGCGTACCAGCGATCCGCGATCCGGCGGATCCGCCGGTGCTCGACGGCCACCCACACCAGCCCCAGCACCGCGGCGATGATCGCCAGCAGGCCGGCGGTCACGCCCTCGTGGTGATGTCCGGTGCCGAAGGCGGCGAGGCTTCCGCAGGCCCCGATCACGCCGGCGACCACCAGCAGATACCCGGGCCAGTGCAATACGTCGATCAACGACTCGCCGGCGAGCGGCCGCGTGGTCCTCAGATGGTCGACGGGGTCATGAAAGGTGTCTCCCATGGCTGCTCCTACTACGGAACTTATGACTCATGCGCAGCTCAAATCGGGTTGCACCATCAACGGTAGATCCCCGGGAAGGCTTTTGGCGAGACCCCGATCACAAGGGCAGCGCCGGGCCCGCGATCGGGGCCACGCCCATGGCCACCATCAGCACCATCAGCGTGAAAAGAAACCACCCGGCGCCGTGCCACCCCCACCAGGTGCCCTCGGCCTTCCATACCCGGTAGGTGCGCAGGAACGCCCAGAGCCCGGCCCCGAGCAAGATGAGCGGTCCGCCCACCGCCAGCAACGTCCGCTGCGGCGCGCCGCAGGCAGCCGTGTCGACGCCGGTGCCCGGGCAGGTGCTCACCCACAGCGCGGCCAGGACCAGAAACCCGACCGCCGCGACGGCGGCAACCGCCGCGAACCGGATGGCGGCGCGCACTTCGCCGTCCTCCTGCCCCAGGCGATCACCGCCCGATCGCTCATCCGCCTTGTGCATGCTTGCCCCTCGAAATCCCCCGTGTGGCCAACGCTTTGTTCATCGTTTGCTGCGTCGCAATAGTTACTTCGCAAGGACAAATGTCCGGCGATCGGGCGTCGCGATCGCGCCGGCACTTCGCGGAAAACGCATGGGAACAAATACCCGGCCGCAAACCCGGTAAAACCGGCGGGCCCTCCAGCGAGGCGCGCGTCGACGATAACGTCAATTTTTTCGGCAATACCGCTGGCCAACGGCGCCGACCCCGGATGCACACAATCTGCTCGGTGTCTCAGAACCGATGAGTACTATCTCTCACATGCCGACAGCCCGAAGGCGCTTATCCCCCGAGGATCGCCGCGCTGAGCTGCTCGCTTTGGGGGCAGAAGTCTTCGGAAAGCGACCTTACGACGAAGTGCGCATCGACGAGATCGCCGAGCGCGCCGGAGTGTCGCGGGCGCTGATGTATCACTACTTCCCCGACAAGCGGGCATTCTTTGCCGCGGTGGTCAAGGACGAGGCCGACCGGCTGTATGAGACCACCAACATGGACGACGCCACCGGCCTGACGATGTACGAAGAGGTGCGCCTCGGCGTCATGGCCTACATGGCCTACCACGAGCAGAACCCGGAGGCCGCGTGGGCGGCGTACGTCGGGCTGGGCCGGTCGGACCCGGTTCTGCTGGGCGTCGACGACGAGGCCAAAAACCGTCAGCTCGAACACATCATGAGCCGCATCCACGACCTGGTCGCCAACATCTCGGGGGCCAAGCTGGAAGCCGACGTCGAGCGGGACCTGCGGGTGATCTGTCACGGCTGGCTGGCGTTCACCTTCGAGCTGTGCCGCCAGCGCATCATCGATCCCACGATCAACGCCGAGCGCCTCGCCGACGCGTGCGCGCACTCGCTGTTCGACGCCATCGCCCGGGTGCCGGAGATCCCCGAGGAGCTGTCCCACGCGATGGCGACGGCCCGCATCCAACCCCGCTAGCCGGCGTACTTGTCGGTGGGTCTTGGCACCATGGTTAGGTGACCACCCATGACCCGTTAGGCCGGTTCAGCGCGACCACGCGCGAATGGTTCACGAGCACCTTCGCCGGCCCCACCACCGCGCAGGCCGAAGCCTGGGACGCCATCGCCGACGGCGACAACACGCTGGTGATCGCCCCGACCGGATCCGGCAAGACGCTCGCGGCCTTCCTGTGGGCCCTGGACTCGCTCGCCGGCGCGGCCGAGCGGCCCGCCGGCACCCGTGTGCTGTATGTGTCCCCGTTGAAGGCGCTGGCGGTCGACGTCGAACGCAACCTGCGCACCCCGCTGGCGGGGCTCACCCGCATCGCCGAGCGGCACGGCCTGCCGCCGCCGGCCATCAGCGTCGGCGTCCGCTCCGGCGACACTCCGCCCGCCGAACGCCGTCAGCTCATCGCGCGGCCCCCCGACGTGCTGATCACCACGCCGGAGTCGCTGTTTCTGATGCTCACCTCGTCCGCCCGCGAGACCCTGGCCGGCGTGCAGACGGTGATCGTCGACGAGATCCACGCCATCGCCGCCGGCAAGCGCGGCGCGCACCTGGCGCTGTCGCTGGAGCGGCTCGACGAGTTGCGGGAGGGCCCGCCCGCGCAGCGCATCGGGTTGTCGGCGACGGTGCGCCCGCCCGAGGAGCTCGCCCGATTCCTGTCCGGGCAGCAACCGACCACCATCGTGGCGCCCCGATCGGCGAAAACCGTCGAGCTGACGGTGCAGGTGCCCGTGCCCGACATGGCCAACCTGGCCAACAACAGCATCTGGCCCGACGTCGAGGCGCGGCTGGTCGACCTGATCGAGGCGCACAACTCGACGATCGTGTTCGCCAACTCGCGGCGGCTGGCCGAGCGGCTCACCGCGCGCCTCAATGAGATTCACGCCGAACGCCTCGGGCTGGGCCTGTCCGGTGAGACCAACCCCAAGGTGGCGGGCGGGGCGCCCGCCCAGCTCATGGGCAGCGGCCAGACCTACGGTGCCGAACCGCTGTTGGCGCGCGCCCACCACGGTTCGGTCAGCAAGGAGCAGCGCGCCCTGGTCGAAGAGGACCTCAAGCGCGGTCTGCTCAAGGCCGTGGTCGCGACGTCGAGTTTGGAGCTGGGCATCGACATGGGCGCGGTCGACCTGGTGATCCAGGTCGAGGCGCCGCCGTCGGTGGCCAGCGGCCTGCAGCGCATCGGGCGGGCCGGCCACCAGGTCGGCGAGGTGTCCCAGGGCGTGCTGTTCCCCAAGCACCGCACGGACCTGATCGGCTGCGCGGTGACGGTGCAGCGGATGCTGGCCGGCCAGATCGAGACGATGCGGGTGCCCGCCAACCCGCTGGACATCCTCGCGCAACAGACGGTCGCGGCGGCCGCGCTGGAGCCGCTGGACGCCGACCGGTGGTTCGACACCGTGCGCCGCAGCGCCCCGTTCGCGACGCTGCCCCGCAGCGTGTACGAAGCCACCCTCGACCTGCTCTCGGGCAAGTACCCGTCCACCGAGTTCGCCGAGCTGCGGCCCCGGCTGGTCTACGACCGCGACGCCGGCACGCTGACCGCGCGGCCGGGCGCGCAGCGGCTGGCCGTCACCTCCGGCGGCGCCATCCCCGACCGCGGCATGTTCACCGTCTACCTCGCCAGCGAGGCGGAAAAGCCGTCCCGGGTGGGCGAATTGGACGAGGAGATGGTGTACGAGTCCCGGCCGGGTGACGTCATCTCGCTGGGCGCCACCAGCTGGCGGATCACCGAGATCACCCATGACCGGGTGCTGGTGATACCCGCGCCGGGCCAGCCGGCCCGGTTGCCGTTCTGGCGCGGCGACGACGCCGGCCGCCCGGCCGAGCTGGGGGCCGCGCTGGGCGCGTTCACCGGCGAGCTCGCCGGCCTGGACCGCGAGGCCTTCGACGCCCGCTGCGCGGGCCTGGGTTTCGACGCCTACGCGACCGACAACATGTGGGCGCTGCTGGACGAGCAGCGGACCGCGGCCGGGGTGGTGCCCACCGACACCACCCTGCTGGTCGAGCGGTTCCGCGACGAACTGGGCGACTGGCGGGTGATCCTGCACTCGCCGTACGGGCTGCGGGTCAACGGCCCGCTGGCGCTGGCGGTGGGCCGCCGGCTGCGGGAACGCTACGGCATCGACGAGAAGCCGACCGCCTCCGACGACGGCATCGTGGTGCGGTTGCCGGACATGCTGTCCGACGCCGGCGAGACCCAGCCCGGCGCCGAGCTGTTCGTCTTCGACGCCGACGAGATCGACCCGATCGTCACGGCCGAGGTGGGCGGTTCGGCGTTGTTCGCGTCGCGGTTCCGCGAGTGCGCGGCCCGCGCGCTGCTGTTGCCCCGCCGGCACCCGGGTAAGCGATCGCCGCTGTGGCACCAGCGCCAGCGGGCCGCCCAACTGCTGGATGTGGCCCGCAAATACCCCGACTTCCCGGTGGTCCTGGAGACCATCCGCGAATGCCTGCAGGACGTCTACGACGTCCCCGCCCTGACGTCGCTGATGGCCGGCATCGCCCAACGCAAGGTGCGGGTTGCCGAGGTCGAGACCGACCGTCCCTCTCCGTTCGCGGCGTCCCTGCTGTTCGGCTACGTCGGCGCGTTCATGTACGAAGGCGACACCCCGCTGGCCGAGCGCCGGGCCGCGGCCCTGTCGCTGGACAGCACGCTGCTGGCCGAGCTGCTTGGCCGCGTCGAGTTGCGCGAGCTGCTGGACCCCGACGTCATCGCCGCGACCGGCCGCCAGTTGCAGCACCTGGCCGAGGACCGTGCCGCGCGCGACGCCGAAGGCGTCGCGGACCTGCTGCGGCTGCTGGGCCCGATGACCGAGGACGAGATCGCCGCGCGGGCCGGCGGCGCCGAGGTGGGCGGCTGGCTCGAGGGCCTGCTGGCGGCGCGGCGGGCGCTGACCGTGTCGTTCGCCGGCCGCAGCTGGTGGGTGGCCATCGAGGACATCGCCCGGCTGCGCGACGGGGTCGGCGCGGCGGTTCCGCTGGGGGTGCCGGCCGCCTTCACCGAGGCGGTGGCCGACCCGCTGGGCGAGCTGCTGGGCCGCTACGCGCGCACGCACACCCCGTTCACCACCGCGGAGGCCGCGGCCCGGTTCGGGCTGGGACTGCGGGTGACCGCCGACGTGCTGGGCCGGCTGGCCGCCGACGGACGCCTGGTGCGCGGCGACTTCGTCGCCGCCACCGAGTTCGCCTCCGGCAGCGAACAGTGGTGCGACGCCGACGTGCTGCGCGTGTTGCGGCGCCGATCGCTGGCCGCGCTGCGCGCGCAGGTGGAGCCCGTGAGCACCGCCGCATACGGGCGGTTCCTGCCGGCCTGGCACCGGCTGCCCGCCCAGAATTCCGGGCTGGACGGCCTGATGTCGGTGATCGACCAGCTGGCCGGGGTCCGGATGCCCGCCTCGGCGATCGAGCCGCTGGTGCTGGGCCCGCGGGTGCGCGACTACTCGCCCGCGATGCTCGACGAGCTGCTCGCCACCGGCGAGGTGACCTGGTCGGGCGCCGGGTCGATCTCGGCCAGCGACGGCTGGATCGCGCTGCACGTGAGCGATTCGGCGCCGCTCACCCTGGCCGGGCCCGCCGAGATCGACTTCACCGACGCCCACCGCGCAATCCTGGACACGCTGGCCGGCGGGGGCGCGTACTTCTTCCGGCAGCTCTCCCAAAGCGGGATTGCCGAAGCCGAGCTGAAAGCCGCCCTGTGGGAGCTGATCTGGGCGGGCTGGGTCACCGGTGACACGTTCGCCCCGGTGCGCGCCGTGCTCGGCGGGGTGGGCAACCGCAAACGCTCGGCCCCGGCCCACCGGTCGCACCGGCCGCCGCGGCTGAGCCGATACAGCGTCGCGCACGCGCAGTCGCGCCCGGCCGACCCGACGGTGGCCGGCCGGTGGTCGGCCCTGCCGCCGACCGAGCCGGATTCCACGGTCCGCGCCCACTACCAGGCGGAGCTGCTGCTGGGCCGTCACGGCGTGCTGACCAAAGGCGCGGTGGCCGCCGAGGGTATTACCGGCGGGTTCGCGACGCTCTACAAGGTGCTGAGCACCTTCGAGGAGGCCGGCCGATGCCAGCGCGGCTACTTCGTCGAGTCGTTGGGCGGCGCGCAGTTCGCGGTCGCGTCGACCGTGGACCGGCTGCGCAGCTACAGCGACGGCATCGACCCCGAGCGGCCCGAATACCGGGCGGTCGTGCTGGCCGCCGCCGACCCGGCCAACCCCTACGGCGCCGCGCTGCCGTGGCCCGCCTCCGGCGGCGAGGGGGCGCGGCCGGGCCGCAAGGCCGGCGCGCTCGTCGTGCTGGTCGACGGACACCTGGGCTGGTTCCTCGAGCGCGGAGGGCGGTCCCTGCTGACGTTCACCGACGACCCGGCGGCCCACGGCGCGGCGGCCGCGGCGCTGGCCGACCTGGTCGCCTCCCGGCGCGTCGCGTCGATCCTGGTCGAACGCATCGACGGGGCGCCGGCGCTGCAGCCGCAGGCCGGGGGGCCGAGCCCGGTCGCCGAGGCGCTGGCCGACGCCGGGTTCGCCCGCACCCCGCGCGGACTGCGGCTCCGATGAGGCCGCGGTAGCCATGCCCGAGGGCGACACCGTCTGGCACACCGCCGCCGTCCTGCGCCAGCACCTGGTCGGCCGCACCCTGACCCGCTGCGACGTCCGCGTCCCCCGCTACGCGACCGTCGACCTCACCGGGCAGGCGGTCGACGAGGTGCTCAGCCGCGGCAAGCACCTGTTCATCCGGGTCGGCCCGGCAAGCATCCACTCGCACCTGAAGATGGACGGCAGCTGGCGCGTGGGCGAGCGGCCGGCGCGGGTCGACCACCGAGCGCGCATCGTGCTGGAGGCCGGAACCGTCCGCGCCGTCGGCGTGGACCTGGGCGTGCTGGAGATCCTGGAGCGCGAGCACGACGCCGACGCCGTCGCGCACCTGGGGCCCGACCTGCTGGGCGAGGACTGGGACGCCGGGCTGGCCGCCGCCAACCTGGCCGGGCACCCGGACCGCCCGCTCGCCGAGACACTGCTGGATCAGCGCGTGCTCGCCGGGATCGGCAACGTCTATGCCAACGAGCTGTGTTTCGTCAGCGGGCACCTGCCCACCGCGCCGGTGAGCGCGGTGGCCGACCCGCAGCGGCTGGTCTCGCGCGCCCGGGACATGTTATGGCTCAACCGGTTCCGGTGGAACCGCTGCACCACCGGCGACACCCGGACCGGCCGGCAGCTGTGGGTCTACGGCCGAGCGGGCCAGAGCTGCCGCCGCTGCGGCACCCGCATCGCCTACGACGGCACCGGGGACCGGGTCATGTACTGGTGCCCGTCCTGCCAGCGCTGACGCCGCGCCACTAGTCCCATGGTGGCGACCCGCCTCGCCCGGCTCCGCCGCGCTTGCGATCGCCACTAGTCCCATGGTGGCGACCCGCTTCGCCCGGCTCCGCCGCGCTTGCGATCGCCACTAGTCCCGCGCGTGCGCCAGGAAGAACTGCGCGATGGCCTCCGAGCCGTCGAGCGCGCGGGTGGTGGGCCCGATGATCGCCTTGGGCAGGTACTGCCTGCCGCCGGGCCACGTGTGCCCACCGCTGTCGATCTGATAGAAGATCACCTCGGTGGACGCCGCGCACGCCGTCGAGTCGAAGCGGCGCACGACGGTCCCGTCCCCGACGTTGGGCAGGGCCTGGACGGACGGGTCGCCCTGGCAGCGATCGGCCGAACGCCACATGTTCACCATGCTGTCGGCGGAGATGGCATGGCTGACCCCGCCGCGACCGCGCACCACCCCGCCCTTGAACGGGACCAGCGGGTCGGCGGTGCCGTGCGCCTCCCACACCGACACGGGCCGAGACGGGTTGCACGCCACACCAACGCCCAGCGTGCCCGCCACGGGTGCGGCCGCGGCGAACACGTCGGCGCGGTCACACGCCAGCCGGTTGGACATGAATCCGCCGTTTGACATCCCGGTGACGAAAACGTGCCCCGGGGCGATGTTGTAGTCGGTCTGCAACTTGCCCACCAGCCCCACCAGGAAGCCGACGTCATCGATGTGCCGGCGGTCCGCCGGCGACGCCCCCCGCCCGTCGGCCCAGCTCTTGTCGTAGCCGTCGGGATAGACCACCAGCAGGTTGTGGGCGTCGGCGACGGAGTCGAATCCGGTCAGCCCGCGCTGCCCGTTGCCGGTGCCGCCACCACCGTGCAGGCTCAGGACCAGGCCGACCGGGCTGCCCGGCGGCACATGCAGCAGGTAAGTTCGGTCCATGCCGCCGGAACGGAACGTCCCGGAAGCATCGCGCACGGTGGCCGCCGACACATGCCGCTCCCCGCAGCTCACCAGGCACACCGCCACCAGAAGCAGAGACAACAAACGCACGTGCGGCATGCCTTCAGAACCCCGGCAACGCCGAAGGCGGAGCAAACCGTGCGCTGGGTGTGGCGATGATCGCAATATCATTGATCCTGCACCGAGCGGCGTCGCAACGTGCGAATATTCGGGCAGCCCCCGCTGTCAGCGAGCAACGGCACTTCGATGTCACGGGAGTATCAGAAATGACGAGGACCCAGATACGCAACCCCAGCCTTCTGCTGTTGCTGATGGCTGCCGGCGTCGTCCCGTCGGCCGGGCTGGTGGGTGTGCTCGGAGCGACCCCCGCCGCGCACGCCAGCGCCGCCGATGACGCGTTCCTCGCCGCGCTGACCGCCAAGGGCATCAACTATGAATCGCCCGAAACTGCGATCCGGTCCGGCCACCTGGTGTGCCAGCAACTCGAGTCCGGTGAAGCGCCGCAGCAGGTGGCGAACGACGTCATGACCAACAGCCACCTCGACGGCTACCACGCCGGCTACTTCGTGGGCGTGAGCATCCGCGCGTACTGCCCGAAGTACGGGGCGCAGGCCTGAAAGTTAACAGCCAGTTGACAGGTTCGTGACAAGCGCGCCGGTAAAATTTAACCCGGAAACAATTCCGAGAACTCGAAGGCCAAATGATCCCTAGACTTTTGGTCGGCGTGGCACTCGCTCTAGGCGCCGCTGGTGGGACGGCAGCCATCGCCCACGCTGACCCGAGCCCTTTCAACACCCTCAGCTGCAGTTGTGAGGAGACGGCGCCGGCGGACAGCGCGGCCCTTTCGGACAAGATCGTCCGGGGAATCCAGCACGGCCTTGCGGACCTGCCCGCAGCGCAGATTCATCACTGAGGTTCAGTTCGTTCTCCGCGTGCGTCGCACGGCGTAATGGTGGTAACGCGCGGCGCGTCGGCGGATGCGATACGCGCTGCCGCGGGTGCGATGCGGTTGCCCGGCAAGGTGTATCGGCTCGCTGTAGAAGAGCATCTTGGCCAGCTCCACCAGAATCAGGTAGCAGATCACGAACGTGCCCAGCACGGCGAAGAACTGCCACGGCAGCGGGGTGAAGCCCAAGGTCCGCGCCAGCGGTGAGATCGTCAGCCCGGCGCCGACGGCGACCACGGAAACGCTCGTGACGGTCAGCAGCGCGCTGGGCCGGCTGCGGAAGAACGGCACCATCCGGGTGCGGATCACGAAGATGATCAGCGTCTGCGTCGCGAGCGATTCCACGAACCAGCCGGTGCGGAACTCGACGGCGCCGGCGTGCAGCACGCCCAGCATCAGCCCGAAGGTCAGGAAGTCGAACAGCGAACTGATGGGACCGAAGATCAGCATGAACCGGCGGATGAACGCGACGTTCCAGTGCGATGGAGCATGCAGCTGCTCGGCGTCGACCCGGTCGGTCGGGATCGCCAGCTGCGAGGTGTCGTAGAGCAGGTTGTTCAGCAGGATCTGGCTGGGCAGCATCGGCAGGAACGGCAGCAGCGCCGACGCGGCAGCGGCGCTGAACATGTTTCCGAAGTTGCTCGACGTGCCCATCAGCACGTACTTGATGGTGTTGGCGAAGATGCGCCGGCCCTCGGCCACCCCGGTGGCCAGCACCCCGAGGTCCTTTTCCAGCAGCACCACGTCGGCCGCGTCCTTGGCCACGTCGGTGGCGCTGTCGACGGAGATCCCGACGTCCGCGGCGTGCAGGGCCAGCGCGTCGTTGACGCCGTCGCCCAGGAAGCCGACCGAGCGTCCCTTGCGCCGCAGCGCGGTGATCAGCCGGGCCTTCTGCTCCGGGGAGATGCGCGCGAAGATGGTGTGGTTCTGCGCGACCCCGGCGAACGCGTCGTCGTCCAGCGCGTCCAGCTGCGCGCCGGTGATGGTGCCTTTGGACGCCAAACCCAGGTCGCCGCAGACCTTTTCGGCGACCCTGGGGTTGTCCCCGGTAGCGATCTTCAACTCGATGCCCAGGTCGGCCAATTTCGAGAGTGATTGGCGCGCAGCGGATTTGGGCTCGTCGGCGAAGACCAGGAAGCCCGCGAGCGATAGCTCGCACTCGTCCGCACGGGTGAGCGTCGTCAGTCCCGGCGCGGGTTTGGCGGCGACGGCCACCACTCGGCGCCCGGCGGCGAACAACGCCGCGAGCGTTTCCTCCGCCACCGCCGCGACGCCCCGGCATTGGGCCAGCACCTGCTCGGGCGCGCCCTTGACCACCAGCGTCCGGGTGCCGTCGTCGTCGACCAACACCGACGTCGCCCGGCGTTCGTGGTCGAACGGCAGCATGGCGACCCGCGCGGCACCGGCCACCAAGTCGTGTGCCTGCGGGGACTCCCAGAGCGCCGCGTCGAGCGGATTGGCGCTGGCGCCACCGGTTTCCGGGTCGACGTCGGTGGCCAGCAGCCCCAGCCGGCGGGCCGCGTCGCTCTGCGCGCCGCCGGGTTCGACGAAGTCGACCAATCGCAGCCGGCCTTCCGTCAGGGTCCCGGTCTTGTCGGTGATCAGGATGTCGATGTCGCCGAGGTCCTCGATGCACACCAACCGTTTCACGAGCACCTTCGCCTTGGCCAGCTGCCGCGACCCGGTGGCCAGGCCGGTGCTGACGACGGCGGGCAGCAGCTGCGGCGTGATGCCGACCGCGATCGCCAGCGAGAACAGCACGGAGTCGATGATCGGCTTCGCCAACAACAGGTTGCTGATCAGGATGACCACCATCAGGGCGACGGCGACCTGCAGCAACAGGTAGGAGAACCGGCGCAGGCCCACCTGGAAGCCGGTTTCCGGCTGGCGTTCGTCCAAACCCGCTGCGATGCGGCCGAATTCGGCTTCCCTTCCCGTGGCGTACACCACCCCCGTGCCCTCGCCGGCGCTGACGATGGTGCCCATGAACGCCAGGTCGGCCGCGTCGGCCAGGTCGGTTCCGGGAGGCACGGGTTCGGGTGATTTCTCCGAACCGGTCGACTCCCCGGTCAGGATGCTTTCGTTGCATTCCAATCCGCTGACGGCGATCAGCCGGACATCGGCCGGCACCGCCTCCCCCAGCGACAGCCGGATCACGTCGCCCGGTACCAATTCGGTGACCGGCAACGTGACGAACTCCCCGTCGCGGCGCACCACGGCGTTGTGGTGCACGCTCGCGTGCAGGTCGGCGGCGGCCCGTTCGGCGCGGTATTCGTTGATGAAGCCCAGGCCGATGCTGGCGACCAGGATGATGCCGATGATGACCGCCTGCATGCTGTCGCCCAGAAAGTACGAGACGACCGCGGTGCCGGCCAGCAGGATGAGCACCGCGTTGCGCAGCTGACGGCCAAGCACCGCAAAGACATTCACGCGGTGGGTCCGCACCGCGTTGGGGCCGTAGCGCGTCAGCCGGGCGGCGGCCTGGTCGCTGGACAGGCCGGCGGCCGAACTGTCCAGCAGGCGCAGCACGTCGTCGACCGTGGCCGCCGCCACCGACGTCGTGGTCGGGGCGGCGGAAGCCGGCAACACCTCGGCGGTCATAGCCAGTCCCTGCGCTTGAACATCAGGTAGATCACCACCATCAGGACGAAAATCAGGCTGGTGCTGGCGATGAACCCGGCGAGGTGACCGAAGCCGGGGTACGGCACGTTCTGGCCGTAGAACCCCGTGATCGCCGTGGGCACGGCGATGATGGCCGCCCATCCGGTCAACTTCTTCATGATGGTGTTCAGCCGCGCGTCCTGCAGCGACAGGTTGGTCTCGAAAATCGTTGTGACCATGTCGCGCAACGATTCCGTCCATTCGGATACGCGCAGCACGTGGTCGTACAGGTCGGCGTACAGGGGGTCCAGTTCCGGGGCGGTGCCCACCTCGTGCCGGTGGTGCTGAATCGAGTTGACCACCTCCCGCATCGGGAGAGCCACCCGCCGCAGCCCCACCAGGTCGCGCCGCATCTGAAACGTCCGGCGCTGAAAGCTGGGCTGGCGCGGCCTGCCGTCGAACAGCTCGTCCTCGATGGATTCGACGCAGTCGTCCAGGGCCTCGACCGCCGCGAAATGACTGTCCACCACGACGTCGAGCAGGCCGTGCACCAGCGCGCCCACCCCGTACTGCTGGGCGCCGATCTCCTCCCATCGCCGGGTCACGGCGGCGATGTCGAACTCCGGCGTCAGACGCACGGTGATCAGGCCGCGGGGTAGCACGAATGCCGAAATCCGGTGCATGGACAGCATTCGCCGCGGCTCGTCGCTCGCCTCCGCCGCGACCTCGACCGCGTACACCGTGAAGAAGGTGTGCGTCTCATACGCGGTGGCCTTGACCCGCTCGGCGGCCGCCACGGCGTCCTCGACGGCCCATGTGTTGAGGCCGAGTTCGTCGGCCAGGTCACACAGCGCGTCGTGGTCGGGGACGCACAGGTCCACCCAAACCAGGGTGTCGGGTTCACGGAGGTACTCCGAGATGTCGTCAAAGGCGAAGTCGTTCTGCGGCTTACCGTGCCGCCACACGCGGCCCTGGATGTTGCCCTGCACGACGCTATCTTCTCAGCCCGGGTCCAGCCGCCGTCCATCAGTAGGTGGAGATCTCGTCCTGCTCGGGCAGGTCGCCGCTGACCATGAAGATGACGCGGCGCCCGACTTCCACGGCATGGTCGGCGAAGCGCTCGTAGAACCGGCCCAGCAGCGCGGCGTCCACGGCGGCGGGAATGTTGTCCGTCCAGTTCTGGTCCAGCAGCACGCTGAACAGCTGCCGGTAGAGCTCGTCCATCGCGTCGTCCTGTTCGCGCAGCCGCGCGGCCTGTTCCGGGTCGTGACACATGAGCACCTGTTTCGCGTTGTCGCCCAACGCTATTGCCACCTCGGCCATGTCGGCGAAACACGCGCGGACCTTGTCGGGGAGCGCCCGATCCGGGTGCTCGCGCCGGGCGATCTTGGCGACGTGCACCGCGAGCGCGCCCATTCGTTCGATGTCGGCGATGAGCTGGATGGCGCTGAAGATTGCCCGTAACTCCCCGGCAACCGGTTGTTGTAGCGCCAGTAACGCGAACGCTTCTCGCTCCGCGCGCCCCCGCATCGCCACCATTCGGTCGTGGTCACGGATGACGCGTTCGGCGGCTTCGAGGTCCGCCTCCAACAACGCTGTGGTCGCGCCCCTCATGGCTTCGTTGGCCAGGCCGCACATCTCGCCGAGCTGGACGCTCAATTCCTCCAGCTGGTGGTGGTAAGCGGTTCGCATAGCGCAACGGTGGCCAATGCGAGCGCTTTTCGCAAGGGACGAAAGGCACCCGAAAAGGGCCTGAATGGCTCCTCCCCCGCGCGGCACCGCCGGTTAACCTGCCGCTGTCACCATATCGATGAAATCCACCCGAGCCGAGAGAACACGGTGAGCACACGACGCGGCCTCCCCGGGCTGGGCCTGTTGACAACGCCCTTGCGCGCCGCCGCCGTGAGCGCCGAGATCGCCACGGGCGCCGCGCTGTTGGGCGGGAACGTGGCGACGAGCATGGGCAGGTCGCTCGTGCGCGCGACGCCTGACGTGCCGGCGCTGACCCGCGCCGCGGCGGGCGCGGTGCTGGAGGCGGCGGGGGGCCCGCGGGCCCGGCGCGTCAGCGCCAATGGGCCCCGGCGCTGGATCGAGGTGCGCGGCCTCGAGGGCGAGCGCGCCGCGGACATCGCGGCGGCGGTCCTGGCGGCGGTCCGGGCGATGCCCGGCGTCCAACGGGCACACCTCAACCCCACCCTGGCGAGGGTGGTCGTGACCGTGTCGGAGGACGGCCCCGCCACGGCCGAGCTGTGCCGGGCCGTCGGCGCCGCGGAACGACCCCGCCGCGGCCGGGCAGCGCGCACCCACCCGGCCAGCCTGCCGGGCGACGACGCGGTGTTGATGGGCCGGATGGTGGCGGCGACGGCGGCCTCGGTGGGCTTCGCCCTCTCTCTGACCGGCAGCCTGCTGCGACTGCCCCGCCTGCCCGACCTGGTGGCCGTGCCGCCGACGGTGGCCGACCACCTGCCGGGGCTGCGCCGCGAGTTGGAGCGGCGCCTGGGACCCGAGGGCACCGACGTGTTGTTCGGCATCGTCAACGCCACCACCGCGGCCCTGACGCTGTCGCCGACGGCGGCCGCCGCCGAAGCCGCGACGCGCACCATGCTGGCGGCCGAGGCGTGGAACGGCAGGCTGGCGTGGAGTCGGCATGAACCCGAGCTGGCCGGCCAGCCGGTGCCCGACGACGCGGCCGCGACCCCCGTCGGCTACCAGGCCCCGCCGGACGGGCCGGCCGAACGCTACGCCAATCGCGTCGGCCTGGCCGGCATCTGCGCCGCCGCCGCGGTCGGCCTGCTCACCCGCAACCCCGACGCGGCCGGCGCCGCGGCGCTGGCCGCGGTCCCCAAACCATTGCGCACCGTGCGGGAAGCGTTCGGCTGCACGATGAGTCGCGGCCTCACCGCCCGCCACGACGCGCTGGTGCTGCGGCCCGGCGTGCTACGGGCACTCGACCGGGTCGACGCGATCATGGTCGACCCGCGAGCGCTGTACACCGACGAGCTGACGGTCAGTCGCGTTCTGGGCGTCGACAATTCGGCGCGCACCTACGCCTGGGCGGCCGTGCGGGCCGCGCTCGAGGGCGACGGCATGAAACCGGGCTGGCACCAGCTGGCCGACATTCCCGGCGCCGGCAGCGTCGGCGAAGCCCTGATCAGCCCGGTCCGCGACCCGTTCGCGGCGGCGGTGCTCACCGAGGCACGGCGCTCCCAGCCGCGGGTCTACTCCCTGGATGACGACGGATTGCGTTCGCTGGCAAAGGGTTTCGATCAGCTGTATCCCGCGGACGGGTCGATCGACCACGCGGTCGCGGCGGCGGTCGCGGAACTGAAGGCCGCCGGGCACACGGTGGCGCTGTTGACGACGTCGGCCATGCGGGGCGCGCACCGGTCCGACGTGACGATCGGGGTGCTGCGGCCCGGGCATTCCGCGCCGTGGGCCGCCGACGTGATCGCGAAGGACCTGACCGGGGCGTGGCGCATGTTGCACGCGCTGCCCGCCGCGCGCGCGGCCACCGAGGGCGCGGTCCGGTTGTCGGCCTCGGCCTCCGCGATCGGCGCGCTGATGCTGATTCCCGGTGTGCCGGGCCGCAGTTCGGCATCGGTCAATGTCGGCATGGTCGCCAGCCTGTGGTTCGGCTACCGGGCGGCCGTGAAGGCCCTTCGAGACCCGCTGCCGGAGCCCGAGACCGCCCACGACTGGCACGCGCTGCCGGTCACCGAGGTGCAGCGGCTGCTGCCCCGCCCGGTCGACGAGGACCGCGAGGAGGCTGTGGCGCGGTGGCAGCAGGTGCCCCCGCTTCGCGTGCTGCACGACGCGGCCGCGGCGTCCTGGGCGTCCATCCGCGATTTCGTCGAGGAGATGCGCGGCGACCTGGCGGACCCGATCACGCCGCTGCTGGCCACCGGCGCGGCCGCCAGCGCGCTGCTCGGCTCCCCGCTGGACGCCGTCCTGGTCGGCAGCGTGCTGTTGGTCAACGCCGCCTTGTCGGCCGAGCAGCAGCTGCATGCCGAGAGCACACTGAATCGGCTTCTGGCCGTTCAGGATCCGCCGGCGCGGCGCCTGGTCGGTGCGTTGGACGCGCAGCGCCGCGAGAAGGTCCCCACCAAGCGGCTGCGGCTGGGCGACATCATCGAAGTGCACGCCGACGAGGTGGTCCCCGCGGATGCCCGGCTGTTGCACGCCTCGAACGTGGAGGTCGACGAGTCGACGCTGACCGGTGAATCGCTGCCGGTCGCCAAGCAGACCGAGCCCACGCCGGGCGCGCCGCTGGCCGAGCGGACCTGCATGCTCTACGCCGGCACCACCGTCGTCGCGGGCACGGCCGTGGCCGTGGTCACCGCCGTGGGATCGCGCTCGGAGATGCGCCGGGCGCTGGCGATGGCGCCGAGGAAGCTGCAGGAGATCGGACTGCAGCGGCAGTTGCGGCACATCACCCGCCGGGCGTTGCCGTTCAGCGTCGCCAGCGGCGGCCTGGTCGGCTTGCTCAGCGTGGCGCGCGGCACCGGGCTGCGCGAGGCGGTGTCCAGCGCGGTCACGCTGATCGTCGCCGCCATCCCCGAGGGCCTGCCCCTGGTGGCGACGCTGGCCCAACTGGCCGCCGCCCGCCGGCTCACCGGCGAATCGGTGCTGATCCGCAACCCTCACTCGGTGGAGGCGTTGGCCCGGCTCAACGTGGTGTGCTTCGACAAGACCGGCACGCTGAGCGAAAACCGGCTCAAGGTCAAGGAGGTGCGCCCGCTGCCGGGCTACGCCCCCGGCGCCGTCCTGGACGCGGCGCTGAGCACCAGCTACGCGCGGCACAGCCACCGGGTCGACCACGCCACCGACGACGCCGTCCACCGCGCCGCCGCCGACCCCGCCCTGCGCGGCGACGGCTCAGCGCCGCAACGGCTGACCCGCGACGCGTTCCTGCCGTTCCAGTCCGGCCGCCCGTTCGCCGCCGCGCTGGTCGGCACGCGGCTGACGATCAAGGGCTCGCCCGAGGTGCTCTCGTCGGCGTTGCTGCAACACGACCACGCGTTGACCCGGCAGATCGACGAGATGGCGGCCAACGGGTTACGGGTGCTGGCGGTGGCCGAGCGGCAACTCAGCCCGAAGGAGGCCGCGGCCGCGGCGCAGGACCCCGACCGGCTGGAGGCCCTGTGCACGGCCGCCCTCACCCCGATCGGCCTGCTGGGACTCGCCGACACGCCGCGGCCCGCGGCGCAGGCGGTGCTGACCGAACTCGCCGCGCGCGACATCGGCGTCCGGCTGATCACCGGCGACCACCCCGCGACGGCGGCGGCGATCGCCCAGGAGATGGGGCTCGACGTCACCCCCGATCAGGTGATCACCGGCAGCGATTGGGAAGCGTTGTCCGCCGACGGACGGGCCGCGGCGGCGGCGGCGCGGGTGGTGTTCGCGCGGATGACACCGGAACACAAGATCGACGTGGTCCAGACCCTGGAGCGGTCCGGACTGGTGACGGCCATGGTCGGCGACGGCGTCAACGACGCCGCCGCGATTCGGGCGGCCAGCGTGGGCATCGGCGTGGCGGCGCGCGGCAGCGATGCGGCCCGCACGGCGGCCGACGTGGTGCTGCTCGACGAGCGGATCGAGGCGCTGATCGACGCCCTCGACGAGGGCCAGCAGCTGTGGCGGCGCGTGCAGTCGGCGGTGTCGATGCTGTTGGGCGGCAACCTCGGCGAGGTCTGCTTCGCCATGATCACCACGGTCCTCACCGGGCGGTCGGTGCTCAATGCCCGTCAGATGCTGTTGGTCAACATGCTGACCGACGCGCTGCCCGCCGCGGCGCTCGCCGTCAGCCCGCAGGCGGCCACCGACGAGGTCAGCCGCGACGAGGCGGCGATGTGGCGGGCGATCGGAATCCGCGGGGCGGCAACGACGATCGGCGCGACGGCGGGCTGGGCGATGGCCAGCGTGACCGGCCCGCCGCGCCGCGCGGCGACGGTCGCGCTGATCGCGTTGGTGGGCGCGCAACTCACCCAGACGCTGGTGGACTCGCGCGCCCCGCTGGTGGTGTTGACGTCGGTCGGCTCGATGGGCGCGCTGGCGGTGGTGGTCAGCACGCCGGGGCTCAGCCAGGTCTTCGGCTGCACGCCCGTGGACCCGCTGGCCTGGGCCCAGGGTTTGCTGGCCGCGGCCCTGGCCAGCTCGCTGTCGGCGGCCGCCCCCGACTTGCTGCTGCGCGCGTCGCAGAGCGTGCAGCGCCGGATGGTCGGCCACTGATGGCGCGCCCGAAGCCGGTTGGCGGCACGCGTTGTTCACGTCTGGTAAACCCCGCGGTCACTTGTCCGGGTCGCGGGCCGGTCACGCCGGCCGTACCGTTTGCGGTACGACGGCTAACTCGAAAGTAAGCGAGCAGGTGGTTGAGATGGAGCGCGACAATCGGTTGCGGCTCAAGCCTTATCGGTCGGTATCCGAGCACATCGACGGCGCCTGGTGGCCGCAGTCGACCAACTTGGTCGAGGAGCTGCCGAAGTTGCTGACGGCGCTGTCCGAACGGATGGGGCGGGTCGTGATGGTGGGCTACCGCCGCAACGGCTGGGACGAGACGCCGGCCCTGATCGAGGTCGCCGGCCACACCGTCGAATTGCTCGGCTTCACCAGCGACGAGCCGACCAGTGTCATCCTGATCGGCGAGAACGGCCGTCATGTCACGCTGCAGGTGATCCGGCCGGACACCGGCGAGGAGGCGGCCCGGCAAGCGCTCGAGCGGGCGGGGAAACCCGCCGACGCCGAGGCGGCCCCGGCCAGCCGTTCGACGGTGGCGCGATCGGTGGCCGACGTCGCCGAGAAGCTGGCCCGCCACGAAGGCCTGGACGACGAGCGCCGCACCGCCCAGATCAAGCGCTGGAGCGAGGAGGCCGCCCTTCAGTTCGTCGACGCGCCGGTGCAGACCTTCGTGCCGATCCTGGTCGAACACATCGTGCGTAACCGGATGCTGGAATCGCGCCCGCACGATCATCGGCGACCGTCGCTGACGGCGTAAGCCGAACCGCTGGCTGCATCGCGAAGTAGCGACCGGATGGGCATCCAGCCGCGGGACTGGCTGGAGGTCACGGCTTCGGCCTCCGGCGCACCCGCCGACCCCGCGTTACTCGACGCCGCGGCCGTTGTCGAAAAGCTGTGCAGCGACGCGGAATTCGGCTTGAGCGGGGCGGAGGCCGTCCGCCGGCTCGCCGCGGTGGGACCCAACGACATCGGAAGCGTCGCGCCGGCACCGGCGTGGCGAAAGCTGTTGGCGCAGTTCCGCAGCCCGCTGATCTACCTGCTGCTGGCCGCGCTGATCGCCTCGCTCGCGGTCTGGGCCGTCGAGGGGGCCGACGGCTGGCCCGTCGACGCCGTGGTGATCGCGGTCATCCTCGTCCTGAACGCCCTGCTGGGCTATGGGCAAGAGGCCCGCGCGGAGCGGGCGGTCGGCGCGCTGGCGCGAATGGCCGCGACCTCGGCGACGGTCGTCCGCGACGGGGCGCCGCGCACCATTGCGGCGAGCGAGTTGGTGCCCGGCGACGTGCTGCTGCTCGCCGAGGGCGACGCCGTCGCGGCGGACGCGCGGCTGCTGTCGGCCGACGGGCTCCAGGTGTCGGAGGCCGCGCTGACCGGCCTGAGTGAACCCGTGCCCAAAGTCGCCCGTCCGCTGCCCGGGTCGGCGGATCCGGACGACAGGGCCGACATGGTGTTCAAGGGCACCGCGATCGCCAAGGGCGCCGGGCGGGCGGTGGTGACCGCGACGGGCATGGCGACCCAGACCGGTCAGATCGCCGGCCTGGTGCGGACGGCGGACCGCGAGGCGACGCCGCTGCAGCGCGAAGTAGCGCGGGCCAGCCGGCTGCTGGGGATCGCCGTGCTGGTGATCGCCGTCGCGGTGATCGCGACCATTCTCCTGGTCTTCGGCATCCACGGCGCCCACGACGTGGTGACGGCGGTGCTGCTGGGGGTCTCCCTGGCCGTGGCCGCCGTCCCGGAAGGCCTGCCGGCCATCATGTCGGTCGTGCTCGCGCTGGGGATGCGGCGGATGGCCGGCCGGAACGCCGTCGTCAAGGAGCTGTCTTCCGCCGAGACCCTGGGCTCGGCGTCGGTGGTGTGCTCGGGCAAGACGGGCACGCTGACGACCGGGGAGTTGACGATCGTGCGGGTCGTAACGCCGCTGGGCGAGGTGAAGGTCACCGGCGCGGGATATCGGCCCGAGGGTCACCTGGAGCGCGACGGGGTGGTGTTGGACGAGGGCGACGACCTGTGGCGGCAGGCCGCGCTGGTGCTCGACGGCGGCGCCGCCGCCGGCGCGGCCACTCTGCACGCGGAGGACGGCCGGTGGACGGTCCAGGGCGACCCCGTCGATGCGGCCTTTTTGGTGGCGCACCGGAAGCTCGACGACGGATCACGCCCGGCCCCGGCGCGGGTGACGACGGGCGACCCCGACGAGCTGCTCGACCGCTGCACATACCTGCAGGCCGGTCGGCGGCTCGCGCCGCTCGACGAGTCGGCCAGGGCCGCGATCCGGGGCGACGCCCAGCGGCTCGCGCTGGACGCCCTGCACGCGGTGGCCGTCGCCTACCAATCGGACGGGAAGCTGGTGTACCTGGGCATGGCGGGCATCACCGATCCGCCGCGACCGGAGGCCGCGGCGGCGATCGCCGAGGCGCGCCGGGCGGGGGTCAGGGTCGTGATGATCACCGGCGACCATCCCCGGGTGGCGGCGCGCGTCGCCCGCAAGCTGGGCATCGAGGACAGGGAGTCGGCCGTGTCCGGCGACCAACTGGCCACCCTGAACGACGAGCAACTGCGGGAAACGGTGCGCGTGCACTCGCAGTTCACCCGTGTCGATCCCGCGGACAAACGGCGCATCATCGACGCCCTGCAGGCCGACCATGAGATCGTCGCCGTCACCGGGGAGGGCATCAACGACGCCCCGGCGCTGAAGTCGGCCGACATCGGCATCGCCATGGGTCGCAGCGGCACCGAGGTCGCCAGGGAGGCGGCGAACATGATCCTCGCCGACGACAACTTCGCGACCATCGTTTCGGCCATCCGGGAGGGTCGGGGCATCTTCTCGAACATCAAGAAGACGCTGCGGTACCTGCTCTCCTCCAACATGGGCGAGATCTTCACCGTCTTCTTCGGCGTCGTGCTGGCCGGGGCGGTCGGCCTGGCGCAGGACCACACCGTCGCGCTGCCGCTGCTGGCCACGCAGATCCTGTGGATCAACCTGCTGACCGACGGCGCGCCGGCCCTGGCGTTGGGCGTCGACCCGCAGACCGAAGAGCTGATGAGCCGGCCGCCCCGCTCGGCGTCGGACCGGGTCATCGACGCGCGGATGTGGAACAACATCGTCGTGATCGGTGCGGCCGTCGCCGCCGCCACGCTGTTCACGATGCACCTCTACGCGCCCGACGGTCCGCTGCCCTCGTCGGTGGCCACCGCCCGCACCGCCGGCTTCACGGTGCTGGTGATCGCCCAGCTGGTCAACACCATCAACGCCCGCTCGGAGACGACGACCGCGTTTCGCGGGTTCTTCGCCAACGGGTGGTTGTGGGCGGCGATCGGGCTATCGGCGCTGCTGCAGGTGGCCGTCGTTCAGCTGCCCGCGCTCAACACCGCCTTCACCACCACGCCGTTGACGCTGAGCCAGTGGCTGGTGTGCATCGGCATGGCCAGCACGGTGCTGTGGGTGAGCGAAATCCGCAAACTCATCCTGCGGTCATCAGGGTCGTGAGCGCCTCGATGTCGGCCGGGGCGGGCAGGCCCCAGTCGGGCGGGTAGCCCAGCAACTCGTTGACCTGCACCTTCTTCATGTCGATGTCGAGAAGCTCGATGGCCTCCAGCGGCACCAGCGCCGGATGGACGTAGCCGCAGGTGCGGGCCAGCTGCAGCAGTTCGAACCGCAGGGTGGCGAGGTAGTTGGCGCAGCGCACCGACTTCAGGTGCGGGTCGAGGCCGTGCTGCAGCCACGGCGACTGGGTGGCGACGCCCGAGGGGCAGCGGCCGGTGTGGCAGCGCTGGGCCTGGATGCAGCCGATGGCGAACATCGCGGTCCGCCCCACGTTGACCATGTCGCAGCCGGTGGCCAGCGCCAGCAGCGCGTTCTCCGGGATGCCCAGCTTGCCCGACCCGATGAACACCACGTCGTGGTGCAAGCCGTGCTCGGCGAAGGCGCGGTAGACCCGAGGAAGCGCCCACTTGAAGGGCAGGGCGACGTGGTCGCTGAAAACCAACGGGGCCGCCCCGGTTCCGCCCTCGCCGCCGTCGACGGTGACGAAGTCGACGCCGGTGCCGGTGCGGGCCATGCGGGCGGCCAGCTCACACCAGAACCGCTCTTCGCCCACCGCCGACTTGATGCCCACCGGCAGCCCGGTCGCGGCGGCGATGGTCTCCACCAGCTCGAGCAGCCCGTTGACGTCGCGGAAGGCGGTGTGGCCGGCCGGGCTCCTGCAGTCCACCCCGGCCGGGACCCCGCGGATGGCGGCGATCTCGGGGGTGACCTTGGCGCCGGGCAGCACACCGCCCAGGCCGGGCTTGGCGCCCTGGCTGAGCTTGATCTCGATGGCGCGGATCGCGGGCGTGGCCGCCACCCGGTCGACGAGGCGGGGCAGGCTGAAGCGGCCGTCGTCGTCGCGGCAGCCGAAGTAGCCGGTGCCAACCTGCCAGACCAGGTCGCCGCCGTTCAGGTGATACGGCGACACCCCGCCCTCGCCGGTGGTGTGCAGGGCGCCGGCCAGCGCCGCGCCCTGGTTCAGGGCGGTGATGGCCGCGCCGCCAAGGGCGCCGAAGCTCATCCCGGAGATGTTGACCACCGACGCCGGGCGGAAGGCCCTGGCGCGGCCCCGCGCGCCGCCGAGCACCTTCGCCGCCGGCAACGGGACGGCCGGGTCGGGATGCTCGGGCGCGCCCGCCGGCGCCGCGACGGGGAACGCCGCGTGCTTGATGATCGGATAGTTGTGCACCCGCTCCAGGTCGTTGTCGGTGCCGAACCCGAAGTAGCGGTTGGCCAGCTTCGAGGACGTGTACACCCAGCGCCGCTGGTCGCGGCTGAATGGCCGTTCCGCGTCGTTGTCGGTCACGATGTACTGGCGCAGCTCGGGGCCGACCGCCTCCAGCAGGAACCGCAGGTGCCCGATGATCGGGTAGTTCCGCAGGATGGTGTGCCGGCGCTGCAGCAGATCCCACCCCGTCAGCCCGGCCAGGCCACCGCCGACCAACGCGGCGACCGCGCGCGGCCTCAAGAATCGAAATTCGTGTAGACGCCCAGCAGGTCGCGGGCCGAGACGATGCCGACCAGCGCGCCGTCGCGCTCCACCAGCAGGTGTCGGATGTAGCGGTCCATCATCCGGGCGGCGACCCGGTCGACCGAGGCGTCGGCGTCACACCACACCAGTTTCGTGCTGGCCACCTCCGAGACCGGGGTGGTGGCCGGGTTGCGCCCCGCGGCCACCGCCCGCACGATGTCGCGCTCGCTCACCAACGCGGCCGGCCGCGGGTCGTCGCCGATCACGATCGCGCCCACGTCGCAGGTCACCATCGCCCTGGCGACGTCGGCGATGGTGGCGTTGACGGGGACGCGTGCCACGGGGTCGCCGGTGATGGTGGCGATCGGGAGGGACCCCGCCGGGGAAATGTCAGTCACGTCCACCATGCTCGTCAGCCGGTGGCGGCCCTTTCTAGTGACCTGAGTCCTCAATCCGCGTCCATCCGGCCCTAGCCGTCGCGGGGTGCCGGCGGTCAGGCTGGCCCGCATGGGCGATGTGACGCGCGAGCGGCTGGCCCGCTGGGTGGAGCCGGCCCTCGCCGCCGCGACCGTCGTCGCGCTGGCGGCCGGGGGGATCGCCTGGCTGGCGGGGGCGGCGCGGGTCGCCGACGGCTGCTGGATCGCGGGCACGGTGGTGGCGGTGATCCCCGCGACGGTGTGGGTGCTCGCCGCGCTGCGCCGGGGCCGGTTCGGGGTCGATCTGATCGCGGTGCTGTCGTTGGTGGGCACGCTGCTGGTCGGCGAGTACCTCGCGGGGGCGCTGATCGCGGTGATGCTGGCCGGGGGGCGGGCGCTGGAGGCCGCGGCCGAGCGCCGCGCTTCCCACGATCTGCGGGCGCTGCTCGAACACGCGCCGAGGTTCGCGCGCCGCCGGGTGGGCTCGGCGGTGGACGTCATCGCGCTCTCCGACGTGGCGATCGACGACCTGCTGGTGGTCGGTCCGGGTGAGGTGGTGCCCGTCGACGGGCGCATCGCCGGCGCGGTGGCCGTGCTGGATGAATCGGTCCTGACCGGCGAACCGCTGCAGGTGGAACGGGGCGACGGCGAACCGGTGCGCAGCGGCGTGGTCAACGCGGGCAGCGCCTTCGAGATGCGGGCCACGGCCACCGCCACCGACAGCACCTACGCGCAGATCGTGCGCCTGGCCGCGGAGGCGGGGGCCCAGAACGCGCCGGTGGTACGGCTGGCCGACCGGTACGCGGCGTGGTTCCTGCCGCTGACCCTGGTGGTGGCGGGGTCGGCGTGGCTGGCCAGCGGGTCGCCGGTGCGGGCGGTCGCGGTGCTGGTGGTCGCGACGCCGTGCCCGCTGTTGCTCGCCGCGCCCGTCGCGATCGTGTCCGGGCTGTCGCGGGCGTCGCGTCGCGGCGTGGTGATCCGCAGCGGCGGCGCTCTGGAAAACCTCGGGCACGCAACAACTTTGGTGATGGACAAGACCGGCACCCTGACGATGGGAACCCCCGCCGTCATCGACGTCGCGGCCGCGCCCGGCCGCGACGCGATCGAGATCCTGCGAGTGGCGGCCTCGGTGGATCAGATGTCCCCGCACGTGCTGGCCGAGGCGATCGTCACCGCGGCGCGCTCCCGCGGCCTGGAGCTGTCGCTGCCCACCGAGGTGGTGGAGGAACCCGGCCGGGGCGTCACCGCCACGCTGGACGGCCACCGGGTCCACGTCGGCAAGCTCACGCAGGAGACGGCGACCGCGGAATGGGCGCGCGCGGTGGTGAATCGCGCCCTGCTGGACGGGGCGGCGATCGCGTGGGTCTGCGTCGACGGCCGCGCGGGCGGCGCCGTGTTGCTGCGCGACCCGCTGCGCCGCCACGCACCGCGCACGGTGCGCAGGCTCCGCGAGGCCGGGCTGAATCGATTGGTCATGCTGACCGGGGACCGCGCCGAGCCCGCCCGCGAGGTCGCCGCCGTGCTGGGTTTGGACGAGGTGTACGCGGAACAGACCCCGGCCGACAAGGTGGCCGCCGTGCGCGCCGAGTGCGACCGCGCGGTGACCGTGATGGTCGGCGACGGCGTCAACGACGCGCCCGCGCTGGCCGCGGCGACCGTCGGCGTGGCGATGGGCGCCCGCGGCGCCACCGCGTCCTCGGAGGCCGCCGGCATCGTGTTGACCACCGACCGGTTGGAGCGGCTCGCCGATGCGATGGACATCGCCCGCTGGTCGCGGCGCATCGCCGTGCAGAGCGCCGTCGTCGGCATGGTGTTGTCGCTGGCCGCGATGGGCGTCGCCGCCGTCGGGTGGCTGCCGCCCGCGGTCGGGGCGCTGGTCCAGGAGGGCATCGACGTCGCGGTGATCCTCAACGCGCTGCGCGCCCTGCGCGGCAATCCGGACATCGAAGTCGACCTCCCCGCGCCGACGGAACAACTGTTGCGGCGCTTCGACGCCGAACACGACGAACTGCGCGACGCGGTGGAGCTGCTACGGGGCGCCGCCGACCGGTTGGCCGCCGGGGCCGATCAGTCGGCGCTCGACGCGATCGGCCAGGCGTACGCCGTGCTCGTCGAGCGGATCATTCCGCACGAACGCGCCGAGGAGACGCAGCTCTACCCGGCGCTGGCCCACCCGCTGGGCACCAGCGAGGCGACCGCACCGATGAGCCGAACCCACGCGGAGATCCAGCGGATGTCCGACCGGATCGGCGCCCATCTGGCCCTGGCCCGGAGCAACGGAGCGATCGGCGCCGACCAGGTCGACGACCTGCTCGCGTGCCTTTACGGCCTGCACGCGCTGCTACGCCTGCATTTCCTGCAGGAGGAGGAAAGCTATTTCACCCTGACCGACGACGAAACCGGTGAACCAAAGCCGTTGGCGCACAAGCTATCCCGCTGACGGTGGCCGTTTCATGACGGTGCCTGGCAGCTCGGCGCCGATTTCGATGTCGTCGTAGTCGCGGCCGGCGCCCCCGCCCTTGCCGCCCAGCGGCGGCCGCACCGGCACCATCGGGAGACCGGACGGCTGGGCTCCGCCCGGCGGAAGCGGGGACACCGCGGCCGCGAGCTGCACGGGCGGCTGCGCGCCGGGCAGCATGCCCACCGTGGCGGGCGGCATGCTCAACTTGCCCACCAACACCGACACGCCCATCGCCCCGCGGGGCGCCAGCCCCAGGCCCCCGGAGTTGACCGCGTTCGCCAGGTTCATCTCCGCCGAGCCCAGCGCCGCCGAACCCTCCGCCAAGCCCTGACCGATGTCGGAGCCCACGCCCTGCAGCGCCTGGGCCGCATTGATCTGCGCGACGTAGCTGAGCAGATTGACGGGGAAGCCGCCGGCGATGAACTGGTTGCCCCAGGTGCTGAAATACGCGAACCAGCCCTTGTTCGGGTCGAACGGGGTCACGCCGAGCTGGTCGATGATCGTCCCCGCGTTGGTCGTCGACGAGGCGGCCAGCAGGTTGGCCGTGGTTTGGGTGGTACCCGTGGCGGCGGGCAACACCGCGGCCTGGGTGGAGACGCCGGAGGGGTTGGCGACGGGCGGCGGCGCCGAGAACTGCGACAGCTTCACGGCGTTCAGCGAGGTCACGCCGTAGCGGTACATCGCCGTCGAGTTGTTCACCCACATCGCGTTGTACTCGGCTTCCGTTTCGGCGATGGCCGGGGCGTTGATGCCGAAGAAGTTGGTGGCCAGCAGCATCGCCAGCCGCGCGCGGTTGGCCGCGACGACCGAGGGGTGCACCACGGTCCAGTGGGTCAATTCGAATGCCGCCGTGACGGTTTCGACCGAGGCGGCGATTTCCTGGCACTGCGCCGCGGTGGTGCGCAACCACGCCAGGTATGGCTCGAACGCCTGCGCCATCGCGATCGACGAGGGTCCCTGCCAGGTCCCGGCCAGCGACGCCAGCTCCGCGGTATAGCTGTTGGCCGCCGCCTCCAATTCGGCGCTGAGCTCCTGCCACATACCGGCGGCTTCGATCATCGACCAGGCACCGGGTCCGGAGTGGATCAGCGCCGAGGTGATCTCGGGCGGCAGCAGCCCAAAATCGATCACGTCGCGCCCAATGTGAGGGCAGGGCGGACGGCGAGTTGCGCCGTCGACCTATCCGGCGGCGAAATTCTGCTTCCGGAGTGGTGAGGAACCATCGTCGTCCCTCATCCCCCGCTGGGCGGTCGGTGTATCACCTTCTTCGGGAGTTCCGCCCCGTATTCCAGATCCTCGAACTTCTGCTGCTTGCGCTTGCGCCAGCCGCTGCCCGCCGAGCTGCCCGGGGGCACCGGCATCATCGGCATCAGCGGCATCCCGGTGAGCCCGGGTTCGGCGGGCAGCGGCGACACCGACGATGCGAGTTGCACCGGGGTTTGCGTCGCCGGCAGCAGGCCCACCACCGCGGGCGGGGCGGTGAGCTTGCCGAGCGAGACCCCCACCCCCATCGCACCCGCGGCCGCGCCGCCCGGTGCGGCCGAGACGGCGCCCGCCAGCCGGGTGATCGACGACGCCAGCGCGCCCTCGCCCTCGGAGAGTCCCAGGCCGATGTCGCTGCCCACGCCCTGCAGCGCCTGCGCCGAGGTGTTCTGCGCCAGGTAGCTGAGCAGGTTGATGGGGAAACCGGACGAGATGAACTGGTTGCCCCAGGTGCTGAAGTAGCTGAACCAGCCGGCGTTGGGGTCGAACGGGGTGACCCCGAGCTGGTCGATGATGTTGCCGGTGCTCGAGGCGCCGAGCAGCGACGCGTTCGTGACCGCCGCCTGTTGCTGGCCTGGCCCCGACGGGCTCGCGATGGCCAGCGGCGAATTGAATTGGGACAGCGACGTGGTCGCTTGTGACGACGTCGCCTGGTAGCGGCTCATCGCCGCCGAGTTGTTCGCCCACATGGTCTGGTATTCGTCTTGCGTCTCCGCGATCGCCGCGGTGTTCTGTCCGAACCGGTTGGTGGCCAGCAGCTGCATCAGCCGGGTCCGGTTGGCCGCCACCACGGCGGGGGGAACCACGGCCGCGCGGACGGCCGTGAACGCCGCGGCGGCCGACTCCGCCGAGGTGGCCATCTGGTGGGCTTGCTGCGCGGTGGTGCGCAGCCAGATCAGGTAGGGCTGGACGGCCTGCAGCATCGCCATCGAGGACGGTCCGTCCCACGACTCGATCAACGACGACAGCACGGACGCGTACACGGAGACCGAGTTCTCCAGCTCGACGGCCAGGCTCTGCCACGCGCCGGCAGCCTCGACCAGCGAACCCGCTCCGGGACCGGAGTGGATCAGGGTCGAGGTGACCTCAGGTGGCGCGAATAGGTCCATCACATCTCACATTGTCTACGCCGAGTACGCGGCCGGAAAATTTCGTTTACTAGGTTGCAAAGAGACCGGAAACATTACGCATTCACCCCAAGGGTGCCGCCCGAATCCTTCCCCGTCGAGTTCCGGCCGTGACGAACGATATACCCGTAGCCTTAGGGTATCCAAAGTCTTGGCCTACGTGGCCGTTTACCGGCCTCGCCGGGCGGTTCTCTCAGATCGTCACCGACGCCCCGCGCGCGACCTCGACGATTCGATCGGCCATATTGCGGCGCCGCATTTCGCCGGTGAAGTCGGCGAGCGGGGACGCGAAGACGCCGTAGTCGTCGAAATGCACCGGGACGGCCTTCGGCAGGGTCAGCATGGCCACCAGTTCCGCGCCCTGGCGGCCGTCCATGGTTACGGTCAGCCCGAACGGAAGCCGCGGCCCGGCCGGCAGGCGGGTCCCGCCCAGATGCAGCACCCCCGCGTCGATGGGGTCGAACCGGGCCGGGATCTCTTTGAGTTCCTCGACGAGCACGGTGTCGCCCGAGATGTAGAGCCGGCGCCTGGGCGATCCGTCGTCGGCGGCGAATTCCAGCATGGTGCCCATCACCGGCGGCAGGAGCCGCTGCGTCCACCCCGGCCCGTGCCGGCCCGGCAGCGACGTCATGGTGATGGTGGTGCCGCCCTTGGTGATCTTGTGCTGACCCCAGGTCGACAGCCCGTGCGCGTTGGCGAAACCGCGACGGTGCAGCCGCGTGGCCGCGTGCGGGGTGGTGACGACGGGGAGGTCGTGGTCGAGGCCTTTCTGCGCCACCCGGTCCCAGTGGTCGCCGTGCATGTGGGACAGCACGATCGCGTCGACCGGCGGGAGTTCGTCGATGCGTAACGCGGGTTCCTTGAGGCGCCTGGACACCAGCCCGTGCCCGAGGTACGCGTGCTGCCCGCGGTGCAGGAAGTTGGGATCGGTCAGCAGGGTCAGGCCGCCCGCGGCAATCAGGGTGGTGGCGTTGCCGACGAACGTCACGGTGATGTCCATACGCGCGGGCTACCCGATCGCGGGCGGCTCACGCCTACAGGCCGGGCAAGCAGATGGGCGCCCCGTAGCAGGGCGGCGGGCCGAGCGGCCGGCGGGGGGCGTCTCCCTCCCACACGAATTGGCCGACGTTGCCCATGCCGCCGACGGGGACCCAGTACCAGTGGTGGCAGACGCCCATGTCCCACCGGACGTCGGGCATCGGCAACGGTTGGCCCGGGCACCAGTCGTGCGGGACGGTGAAGTTGTCCAGCGGCACGGGACCGATGACCTGCGGCGCGGGACCGCTCTCCGCCTGGGCGGTGCCCGCGGCCAGCCCCAGGCCGGCCACCGCCATGCCCGCGGACAAGAGCACCCCGGTGACGACCTTGCTGAGCCGGTATTTACTGCATTCGTTCGACATGGCCTCGCGCCTTTCCTCGACGCTGGGTGCTGAGGATCAGTATCCGCTCGCGCCGCTGGAAACAGCAGACAATGAGCGGGCCGCTACCGATCCCAGGAAGGGCCTGTTCAAAACGGTGGTGGTTCTTCGTCGGCTTCGGGCGGCGCGGGGCCGCTGTAGCTCACCGACTCGACTCGCCGGGCGGTGCGGGCGTCGCGGTTGTGACGGCGTTCGACGGCGACCCGGGTGGCGCGGTCCTGGGTGCGGGTGCGGCGCCGGCGGGGCATCATCGCGGTGCGCTGGCCGCAGTAATCGGGCGCCGGGTCGGCTTCGGGGGCCGGTATGGCGCCGGTGGCGTGGCACAGGCTCGGGAACAGCAGCGCGCTGCCCGGGGTGGTGACGTAGGTGCGCCCGGCCGGGGAGGTCAAGATCAGCGTCCCATCGGGCAGCTGCTGGTCGCGCCAACCCCAGAACGTCTTGACCAAATGATGCGTGCGGCAATAACACTTGAGATTGCTCGCGTGGGTGAGTCCCCCTTGGCTGTGGGGGATGGTGTGGTCGATGTCGCAGGCCACCGCCGGGTGATCACAGCCGGGCCA
>NZ_LZJW01000045.1 GCF_001667885.1 Mycobacterium scrofulaceum
CGACCGCGCTTCCGGACCGCGCGGCGGCCGCTCGCAGTCGCGGCAATGCGACGTCGGTGCGCGCCGCGATCGCCGCCTTGATCAGCTCGGCCTTGTTCGGAAAGTAGTTGTACAGGCTGGCGCTGGTGACATCCGCGGTGCGGGCGATCTCGCGAATCGTGGTGCGAGAGTAGCCCTTCTCGGCCACGCATCGCATCGCCGCAGTGATGATGCGCGTGCGGGTCTGCTCGCCGTCCGCACCGACCGGGCGCCCCAATTGCGCCGGGGGACCGCTCATGCGGGAAGGTACCGTCCCTCACGCACCGCGCACCTCCGCCGGAAACCCCGAATTAATCGATCGCTCGATTATATTCGACCTGTCAGGCACCGAGGGCCGGCGGACGGGACACGCGAGTGGGGAGAACACGGTGACGCGGCCGCAGCGGGGACGCCCCGTCGGGGCCAGCGGTGAGGAGACCCGCCAGCGCATCATCGTGGCCACCATGCGCTGTGTGGCGACGGTGGGCTACTCGCGAGCCACGATTCGGGAGATCGCCCGCACCGCGGATGTCACCAGCGCCAGCCTGTACAACTACTTTCCGAACAAGGCCGAGCTGATCAAGGCGGCGATCGCGGCGCGCACCGACGTCGCATTGCCGCGACTGCGAGCGGCCGCCGCGCGGTCCGGAAGCGCGGTCGACCGCATCGAGGCGGTGCTCGACGAATCGGGCCGGCTGATGCGCGAG
>NZ_LZJW01000046.1 GCF_001667885.1 Mycobacterium scrofulaceum
CGCCGGGCACCGGAGACATCGCCATCTCGGTGGCGCAGCTGATCCCCAGCGCCGAGCTGATGGTGGTGACCACGCCGGCGAGGCGCTGCCGGGTTTGCATCGCGATGCTGCCCGCCCGCTCGGCGACCTCGGCCGCGGCCAGTTGCGGCGTGGTCACCACCATCAGCTCGGCGCTGGGGATCAGCTGCGCCACCGAGATGGCGATGTCTCCGGTGCCCGGCGGCAGGTCCAGCAGCAGGACGTCCAGATCGCCCCAGTAGACGTCGGCCAAGAACTGTTGCAACGCCCGGTGCAGCATCGGCCCACGCCACACCACCGGGGTGTTGCCCTCGGTGAACTGGGCGATCGAGATGACCTTCACCTCGTGGGCGATGGGCGGCAGGATCATCGACTCGACCTGGGTGGGCCGGTCGGTGGTGCCCATCATCCGCGGGATGGAGTGGCCGTGGATATCGGCATCCAGCACGCCTACGGACAGGCCGCGCGCCGCCATCGCGGCGGCCAGGTTCACGGTCACGGTGGACTTTCCCACCCCGCCCTTGCCGGACGCGACCGCATAGACCCGGGTCAGCGAGTTCGGCTGGGCGAAGGGGATGACGGGCTCACGAGCATCGCCGCGCAACTGCTTGCGCAATTCGGTGCGCTGCTCGTCGTTCATCACGTCCAGGGTGACTTTGACGGCGCCCGTGCCCGGGACGTCGGAGACGGCCTGGGTGACCCGCTCGCTGATTTCCGTCTTCTTCGGGCAGGCGGCC
>NZ_LZJW01000047.1 GCF_001667885.1 Mycobacterium scrofulaceum
GAAGTCCTCGTCGAACGGCTGCACCCCACCCGCAGCCTGACCCATCACCCCCTGATCCAAGTGGTCCTGGCCTGGCAGAACCTGCCCTGGCAGCACGAGGGGCCCGCTGCCGGGCTGGCGTTGGGGGACGTGAAGGTGACGCCGGAACCCGTTGACACCCAAGTCGCGCGAATGGATCTGGTGTTCTCCTTGGCCGAGCGCTGGACGGAGGACGGGCAACCCGCCGGGATCGGCGGGGCGGTGGAATTCCGCACCGACGTGTTCGACACCGCCACCGTCGAAAAGCTGATCGAGCAGTTCCGGCGGGTACTGCTGGCAGTCACGGCCGATCCCACGCGGCGTATTTCGTCGATCGATGTGCTCGACGAGGCCGAGCGGGCGCGTCTTGAGCTGATCGGTAATCGGGCGGTGCTGGGCGGGCCGGTGGCGGTGACGGTGTCGATTCCGGAGTTGTTCGCCGCGCAGGTGGATCGTGTCCCGGAGGCGGTGGCGATCACCTGCGGGGGCCGGTCGTGGACGTATGGCGAGGTGGATGAGTCGTCGAATCGGTTGGCGCGCTTGTTGGTTGAGTATGGTGCGGGTCCGGGGGAGTGTGTGGGTCTGGTGGCCGAGCGTTCGGCCGAGGCCGTGGTGGCGATCTTGGCGGTGCTCAAGACCGGGGCCGCCTACCTGCCCATCGACCCCGGGCTCCCGGCGACCCGCATCGAGTTCATGCTCACCGACGCCCCGCCCATCGCCGCCGTCACCACCGCGGGCGTGCGATCGCGGCTCGACGGGTCGGACGTGGCCGTCATCGATTTCGACGATCCGGAAATGGCGGCACAGCCGGCCGGGCCGCTACCGCCGCCGGCCCCCGAGAACGTGGCCTACATCATCTACACCTCGGGCACGACGGGGGTTCCGAAGGGCGTGGCGGTCACCCATCACAATGTCACCCAGTTGCTGGAGTCGGTGCATGACGAGCTGGCGCTGGGCCGGGTGTGGTCGCAGTGCCATTCGCTGTCCTTTGACTTCTCGGTGTGGGAGATCTTCGGGTCGCTGCTGCACGGCGACCGGCTGGTGATCGTGCCCGACGCGGTGGTCCGCTCACCAGAAGACCTGCACGCCATGCTGATTCGCGAGCA
>NZ_LZJW01000048.1 GCF_001667885.1 Mycobacterium scrofulaceum
TTCGGAGATGCCGTCGACGGTGACCGCGTCGATGAGCTCCTCGGCGGACGCACCGTTGGCGAGTTCCTTGCTCAGCAGCGCCCGCACCGCGTCGACGATCTCGCGACGTCCGCCGTAACCGACCGCGACGTTGACGTGGAACGGCGCCACGACCGGCGTCGACTCCACCGCGCCGCGCAGCCGCCGGGCCGGTTCCTCGCCGAGCAACTCCAGATCGCCGACGGTGCGGACACTCCAGCGGTTGGCCGGCGCGCAGATCTCCTCGACGACATCGGTGATGATCTCGATGAGCCCGGCCAGCTCCTCGGGATCGCGCTGCAGGTTCTCCGTCGACAAGAGGTAGACCGTGGTCATCTCGATGCCGGCCTCCTGGCACCAGCGGAGCATCTCGGCGATCTTCGCGGCGCCCATGCGGTAGCCGTAGCTGACGTCGGCGTAGCCGGCGTCGCGCGCCCATCGCCTGTTGCCGTCGCACAGGACCGCGATGTGGCGGGGCAGGTCGGATTTGGACGACGCCAGGCCCTGCCGCAGCCGCAGCTCGTAGACGCGATACAGCGGCTCTTTGAGACGCGGCGGGATAATTTCCACGGAGACTCAGCCTACTGTGAGCTACACCAAATTCCCCCACCTGAACCGGCGATCTCACGCGATGCGGACATCGTTCCGTGACGATTGCCCATTACTGTGGCGGGTAAGCAGCCACTGGCAGTTTCCCGACCTGCACGACGAGGCCCCAGGAGATATGAGCAGCCAGACGAGCACCCCCGCCAGCCCCGAGCGCGGATCCGAGGCCATCACGCCCGGCAATACCGTCGAACAGCTTGTCGAGGGCGCGGCCAACGTCTTAACCAAGCCTCGCATGCGCGGCTGGATCCACTTCGTGTCCGCGTGGCTGGCGATCATCACCGGCGCCACCCTGGTCTCGGTGTCCTGGGCCGCGTCTTCCCCGCGCGCCGGCCATTCCACGCTGGTCTACGCGGCGGCCACGGTGGCGATGTTCGCCGTCAGCGCCACCTATCACCGGGTGCACTGGAAATCGGAGGCGGCCCGCAGCCTCATGAAGCGGCTCGACCACTCGATGATCTTTGTGTTCATCGCCGGCAGCTACACCCCGTTCGCGCGGCTGGCCATGCCGCAGCAGACCGGGATGGAGGTGCTGTGGATCGTGTGGGGCGGCGCGGTGGCCGGCATCCTGCTCAAGGTGTGCTGGCCGTCGGCGCCGCGCTGGCTCGGGGTGCCGCTTTACCTGCTGCTGGGGTGGGTGGCCGTGTGGTACTGCCCGACCATCCTGCACAAGGCCGGGGTCGCCGCGACGGTGCTGCTGGCCGTCGGCGGCGTGTTCTACAGCATCGGCGGCATCTTCTACGGACTGCGCTGGCCCGACCCCTGGCCCCGCACCTTCGGCTATCACGAGTTTTTCCACGCCTTCACCGCGGTCGCCGCGATCCTGCACTACATCGCCATGTGGTTCGCGGTGTTCTACGTCGGCAACCAGGCGTGGCTGCACTGAGCGCTAGGAGTGCGTGACGTCGGCGGCTGACCAGTACGCCTTCATGTGCGCGACCTTGCCGTCCTCGTCGAACGCCATCACGTCGATCGGCTCGATCACCATCCGGTGCTCGCCCGCGGTGATCGTCAGGCGGAAATGGAAGGCCGCTTCGTTGCCGGCGACCCGCAGCGTCACCAGCTCGCACTCGCGCTGGACGTCGTTGACCGCGGAGTAGAAGCCGTGGATCGCCTGGCGGCCGATGTGCACCTCGCCGCCGACGGGATCCTCGACGGTGGCGTCATCGGCGTACAACTCCACCAGCTCGTCGGCGCCGCCCTTGGCGACCAGTTCGATGTAGCGGTTGACCGTGTCGGTGATGTGTTCGGCGCTCGGCATGAAACGTCACGCTACCGTGGCGCCGCCAGCGCCCCCGCGAGGTCTTCGGCGGTGGTCACCGGCAGGTCGCAGACCCGGCCGCGGCACACGTAGGCAGCGTCGGCGCCGGCCACCCGGCCGCGGCCGGCCAGCACCGTGAACGAATCGCTTTCCCCGCCCACGACGATCGCGCCGCCGGGCGCCAACCGGCGCGCGGCAGCCAACAGCGGCGACCGCGGCGCATCGCAGGCGACGGCGATCTGCAGCGGCCCGCGAACCGCGGCCTCCGCCACGGCCAGCCAGTGTCCCGCCGAACGCGGCGCGCGCTCCAGCAGCAGCGAGTGCGCGCCGAGCGCCTCGCCCGCCGCCCGCAGATACCGCTCCGCGCGCTCCCCGTCGACCAGGTGCGCCGCGGTCAGCAGCGCCTCGGTGATCGAGGAGGCGCCCGACGGCGTCGCGCCGTCCAGCGGGTCGGCGGGCCGCACCATCAGCCGCTCGGCGTCGTCGGCGGTGTCGAACCAGCGACCCGGTTGCTCCGGGTCGGCGAAGTGCCGCAACGCGGTGTCGAGCAGCTCGGTCGCCGCGGCCAGCCACGCCGGGTCGGCGTCCAGCTGATAGAGCGCGAGCAGGCCGGTGGCCAGCATCGCGTGGTCCTCGAGGATGGCGGCGCTGTCGCCGACCACCCCGCCCAGGCTGGCCCGCCGGAGCCGCCCGTCGACGAGGTGCGAGCCCAGCGACGCGGTCGCGCAGTCCCGCGCGGCCCGGGCGAGTTCGGCGTCGTCCAACGCGACGCTGGCCTCGGCCAGTGCGGTGATCGCCAGGCCGTTCCAGGACGTGACGACCTTGTCGTCGCGCCCGGGCTGGGGTCGGGTCCGGCGGGCGGCCAGCAGGGCGGCCCGCACCCGCTCCAGCCGTTGCGGGTCGTCGGGATCGGCGGGCAACTGCAGCACCGACGTTCCGTGCTCGAAGGTGCCGGTCGCGGTGACGGCGAAAACTGTTGCGGCCCAGGGGCCGTCGTCGGGTCCGAGCACCTCGGTCAGTAGCTCGGGCGTCCAGACATAGGTTGAGCCCTCGCGGCCGTCGGCGTCGGCGTCCAGCGACGAGGTGAACAGGGCGCCGTCGGCCAGATCGTCGAGCAGAAAGCGCGCGGTCTCGGCGGCGACCCGGCGCGCCAAGGGGTCCCCGGTGCGCCGGGCCCAGTGCGCGTAGGCGCGCAGCAGCAACGCGTTGTCGTAGAGCATCTTCTCGAAATGTGGCACCACCCAAGCGTTGTCGACGCTGTAGCGGGCGAAGCCGCCGGCGAGCTGGTCGTAGATGCCGCCGCGGGCCATCGCGGTGCCGGTGCGCGCGACCGCCTCCAGCGCCGCCGCCGACCCGGTGCGCTCGTAGTGGCGCAACAGCGCCTCGAGGATCGCCGACGGCGGGAATTTGGGTGCGCCGCCGAAACCGCCGCGCGCGGTGTCCTGGTCGGCGAGGACCGCGGCCACCGCGTGGTCACACAGCGCCGGAGCGACGTCCGGGCCGCCGGAGGGCAGGCCGGCCGCCATCGCACGCAGCTCGCCGGCGATCGCGTCCGACGCCTCCTCGACCTCGCCGCGGCGCTGCCGCCAGGTGGCGGAGACGGCCGAAAGGAGTTGCAGAAAGCCGTCTTTCGGATAGTAGGTGCCGCAGAAGAAAGGCCGGCCGTCCGGCGTCAGGAAACACGTCATCGGCCAACCGCCGTGCCCGGTCAGCGCCACGGTGGCGTTCATGTAGACGGCGTCGAGGTCCGGGCGCTCCTCCCGGTCGACCTTGATGCAGACGAATCCGGAGTTCATGGCGGCGGCCACCTCGTCGTCCTCGAACGATTCGTGGGCCATGACGTGACACCAGTGGCAGGCCGCGTAGCCGATGGAAAGCAGGATCGGCACGTCGCGCTCGGCCGCGGCCGCCAGGGCCTGCGGGGTCCACTGCTGCCAGTGCACCGGGTTGTCGGCGTGCTGGCGCAGGTACGGGCTGGTGGCCAGCCCGAGGGTGTTCGTCGCGGCCGCGTCAGCCGGGCTCATCGCCGGGTCCCGGCGGGCGCTCCGGGGGGTTCGCCTGGCCCGGGGTGCGCCCGTCATCGACCGCGTCGGTGCCCTCGTCGGCGGCCTGGTCGGGCTCGGGGTGCTTGGGGTCGAACGACTCGGGCACCTTCTTCAGCTGCCGGTTCATCGACCGCAGCAGGAACAGCGTGGCGATGAGCAGCAGCACGACGATCAACAGCCCGATCGGGCTGGCCTTGCCGAAATCGGGCCCGGTGTGCTGCGGCGCGCCGTCCGCCAACGCGCTCGACATCGCAAACAGGCGGTTCACCCGTCGCTCTCGATTCCGGCGAACAGATCGTCCTCGGGCAGCCGGACGGGCACCCGCGAGCGCGCCAGCTCGAATTCCTCCGTCGGCCACAACCGCTGCTGCCATTCGATGGGCGCGGCGAAGAAGTCGTGCTCGGGATCGATCTGGGTGGTGTGCGCCCGCAGCGCGTCGTCGCGCTGGCTGAAATACGCCGAGCATTCGACGCGCGTCGTCACCCGTGACTCGAAGGGGTCGTGCGCGGCGTCCCAATGCTCGAGCCACTTCTTGAACGGTGGTTCCTGGCCGTGCTTGACGGCCTCGTCGTGCAGCAACTGCATCCGGGCCCGCAGGAACCCATGGATGTAGTAGAGCTTGGACACCGTCCACGGCTCGCCCGCGTCGGGAAAACGCCGATAGTCGCCGGCCGCCTCGAACGCGCCGACCGAAACCTGATGGCAGCGAATGTGATCGGGGTGCGGGTAGCCGCCGTTCTCGTCGTAGGTGGTGATCACGTGCGGGCGGAACTCGCGGACCACGCGGACCAACGCCTCGACCGACTCCTCCAGCGGCACCAGCGCGAAGCACCCTTCCGGCAGCGGGGGCGGCGGGTCACCCTGCGGCAGGCCGGAGTCGACGAAGCCGAGCCAGGTGTGCTCGACACCGAGGATCTCGGCGGCCTTCGCCATCTCGTCGCGGCGGATCTCGGCGATGTGGCCGTGCACCTCGGGCAGGTCCATCGCCGGGTTGAGAATGTCGCCGCGCTCACCGCCGGTCAGCGTCACCACCAGCACCCGGTGGCCCTCGTCGGCGTAGCGGGCGAGGGTGGCCGCGCCCTTGCTGGACTCGTCGTCGGGGTGGGCGTGCACCGCCATCAACCGCAGCTCGCTCACGTGCCCCCTTGTCGGTCAACTGGTCGCCGGTTGCGAACCTATAATTCCAGTTCTTCAGATCGTTGCATGCTGCCGGCCAGCGTCCGGCAGCCCACCATCCAGGCATACCCACCAGATGACCGAAACTTCCGCCTCACGTCCGGAGAGCCGCTACGGGCGCTCCCGGATGCCCCGGCGTTGGGTGGTCATCGGTCTCGGCGCGCTGGTGGTCGCGGCCGGCCTGGTGATCGCGGTCGTCGGCTACCACCGGTTGGGCACCAGCCCCGTGTCGGGCACGCTGGCCGGCTATCGGCTCATCGACGACCAGACCGCGTCGGTAACGATCAGCGTGACGCGATCCGATCCGTCGCGGCCGGTGGACTGCATCGTGCGCGTGCGGGCGAAGGACGGCAGCGAGACGGGCCGGCGGGAGGTGCTGGTCCCCCCGTCCGAGTCGGCCACCGTGCAGCTGACGACCACGGTGAAGTCCAGCAAACCGCCGGTGATGGCCGACATCTACGGGTGCGGCACCGACGTGCCCGCCTATCTGCGGCCGGCGTGACCCCTTAACAACAGCCGAACTGCGAATTTGGGGTCATCAATTGTTTGCGCGGTGGTAACATGGGTGAATGCACGGTTCCTGATGGGACCGTGTATTGCTGCATTAAGGCCGTGAGCACAACGGATCGGCAGCACTCGGGGAGAGAACCCGGATACCTCCGGCGGTGGGGTTTAACAGGCTTACGCGGGTACGCGGAACGACAAACGAGGAGCACGACGAGATGACGGACACTTCGGTGACGTGGCTGACCCAGGAGTCACATGACCGGCTGAAGGCGGAGCTCGATCAATTGATCGCGAATCGTCCGGTCATCGCCGCGGAAATCAACGACCGCCGGGAGGAAGGCGACCTGCGCGAGAACGGCGGCTACCACGCCGCCCGCGAGGAGCAGGGCCAGCAGGAGGCCCGCATTCGTCAGCTGCAAGACCTGCTCAACAACGCCAAGGTGGGCGAAGCGCCCAAGCAGTCCGGCGTCGCGTTGCCCGGTTCGGTGGTGAAGGTCTACTACAACGGCGACAAGTCGGACAGCGAGACGTTCCTGATCGCCACCCGTCAGGAGGGCGTCAACGACGGCAAGCTCGAGGTGTACTCGCCCAACTCACCGCTGGGCGGCGCCCTGATCGACGCCAAGGTCGGCGAGACCCGCAGCTACGTCGTGCCCAACGGCAACACCGTCGAGGTCACGCTGGTCAGCGCGGAGCCCTACCACTCCTGACCTAGCGCCTGCTCGAGGTCGGCCAGCAGGTCGCCGACGTCTTCGATGCCGACCGACAGCCGCACCAGGTCGTCGGGCACTTCCAATTGCGAACCGGCCGTCGACGCGTGCGTCATGGCGCTGGGGTGCTCGATCAGTGACTCGACGCCCCCGAGCGACTCGGCCAGGATGAACACCTCGGTGCGGGCGCACAGATCCCGGGCGGCCTGGCGGCCGCCACGCATCCGCACCGACACCATGCCGCCGAACCCATGCATCTGCCGGGCGGCGACCTGGTGGCCGGGGTGGTCCGGCAGGCCGGGATACAGCACGGCGCTCACCGCCGGATGCCCCGCGAGGAATTCCGCCACGACCGAGGCGTTTTCGCTGTGCCGCTGCATCCGCAGCACCAGGGTCTTCAGGCCGCGCATGGTCAGGTAGGCGTCGAACGGGCCGGGCACCGCGCCGGCGCCGTTCTGCAGGAACGCGAACGCCGCGTCCAGCTCGGCATCGTTGGTGATCAACGCGCCGCCCACCACGTCGGAGTGGCCACCGATGTATTTTGTGGTCGAATGCAGCACCACGTCCGCGCCCTGCGTCAGCGGCTGCTGCAGCGCGGGTGAGGCAAAAGTGTTGTCCACCAACACCTTCGACGAGGACTGCTTACCGAGTTCGGCGAGCGCCGCGATGTCGGCGATGGACAGCAGCGGATTGGTCGGCGTCTCCACCCAGATCAGGCGGGTCTGCGGCGTGATCGCCGCGCGGACGGCGTCCACGTCGGACAGCGCGACCGGCGTGTAGCCAACGCCCCACTGCGTGAACACCTTGTCGATCAGCCGGAAGGTGCCGCCGTAGGCGTCGTTGGGGATGATCACGTGGTCGCCGGGCCGCAGCATCGCCCGCAGGGCGCAGTCGGTGGCGGCCATGCCCGAGCCGAACGCCCGCCCGTAGCCGCCTTCTTCGACCGCCGCTAGCGAGGCCTCGAGCGCGGCGCGCGTCGGGTTTCCGGTTCGCGCGTATTCGAACCCGCCGCGCAGTGTGCCGACGCCGTCCTGGGCGAAGGTGCTGCTGGCGTAGATCGGGGCGTTGACCGCCCCGGTCGCCGGGTCCGGCCGGTAGCCGGCGTGAATCGCTTTGGTGGCGAGTCCAGTGAAGTGTCCGGTGCGGTCGGCGCTCATCGACGATCAGCCTAGGCGACGGCCGCCTGGGCTACCGCGCCCGCACGACTAGCCCGGCTGCTGTTCGGTTCCGTCGAGCGGCAGGCAGACCGTCGTCATCATCTTGTCCGCGAGCGTTTGCCGCTTCGAATCCCACAGCGGGAAAAGGAAACCGATGAAGCAGATGATCGCGTCGACGATGTGCGCCAGGGAACGCACCACGGACATACCGAAACCGATGGGCTGGCCGGTGACCTCGCTGACCACCTTGAACTTCAGCACCGACTTGCCGACGCTCGACCCGGTGGTGCCCTGGCGGTAGCCGTAGTTCCAGATCAGATAGAACAGCCCCACCAGCGACGCCAGCCACTGCGCGGCCAGGCCCAGAGTCGAGTTCTGCGTCGCGCAGTACTGGTTGACGGCGTACTGCGTGACGTCGGTGACGCATGCCGTCTGCTGCGTGGCGACCAGGATCCCGGTGCCGATGCCGTGCACGACGGCGTACGGGAGGATGTCGATGACGAACGCCAGGAACCGGCTGAGCCACGGCGTGTAGGCCTCCGTCGGCAACGTGCGGATCGCCGGTCCCGGAGGCGGCGGGGCGTACCCACCGGAGGACGGCGGGGGCGGAGGGTAGGAACCGCCGCCGGGTGGCGGCGGAGGCGGCGGGTACGAACCGCCGGACGGCGCCGACGGCGGGCTCGGGGTGTCTTGGCCGCCGGGCGATCCGGGCGGAGGCGGCGGATAGGAGCCGCTGGGCGGCGGTTGATCGGTCATGAGCACCCCTTCCACTGCGGACCAGCTGAACCAGGCGGCATTACAGTACCCGAGCGCGCGGCGGCCCGGCGAGACATCGTCGCGCGCCGAACGGCCGCGTCGTCAGCGTCGCCGCGGCCCATCCGAAAGGAAGCCGAGCAGGTCATATCGGGTGATCACCCCGACGGGTTTGCCCTCCGCGACCACCATCAAGGCGTCCCAGTCGCGCAGCGCCTTGCCGGCCGCGCTGACCAGTTCCCCCGCGCCGATCATCGGCAGCGGCGGGCTCATGTGTAGCGAGACGGCGTCGGCCAGCTTGGCCCGCCCCTCGAAAACGGCCGACAGCAGCTCGCGCTCGGAGACGCTGCCCGCCACCTCACCGGCCATCACCGGCGGCTCGGCGCCGACGACCGGCATCTGGGACACCCCGTACTCGCGCAGGATGCCGATCGCGTCGCGCACGGTCTCGGACGGATGCGTATGCACCAGGTCGGGCAGCTCGCCCGATTTGCGGCGCAGCACGTCACCCACCCGGGCCTGTTCGGTCGACCCGTCGAGGCGGCTGCGCAGGAACCCGTAGGAGGACATCCAGGCGTCGTTGAAGATCTTCGCCATGTAGCCGCGGCCGCCGTCGGGCAGCAGCACGACGATCAGCGCGTCGGGCCCGGCCTTCTCGGCCACCTTCAGCGCGGCCACCACCGCCATCCCGCACGACCCCCCGACCAGCATCGCCTCCTCGCGGGCCAGCCGCCGGGTCATGTCGAACGAGTCGGAGTCGGACACCGCGATGATCTCGTCGGGCACCGTGGGGTCGTACGCGGCCGGCCAGAAATCCTCGCCGACGCCCTCGACGAGATAGGGCCGGCCGGTACCCCCCGAATACACCGAACCCTCGGGGTCCGCGCCGATGATCCGCACGGCCCCGCCCGACACCTCCTTGAGGTAGCGGCCCGCGCCGGTGATCGTGCCGCCGGTGCCGATGCCGGCGACGAAATGGGTCACCTTGCCGTCGGTGTCCGCCCAGATCTCCGGGCCGGTGGTGGCGTAGTGACTGGCCGGGCCCTCCGGGTTGGCGTACTGGTCGGGCTTCCAGGCGCCGTCGATCTCCCGGGTCAGCCGGTCGGACACGCTGTAGTAACTGTCCGGGTGGTCGGGCGGCACGGCCGTCGGGCAGACCACCACCTCGGCGCCGTAGGCGAGCAGCACGTTGCGCTTGTCCTCGCCGACCTTGTCGGGACAGACGAACACGCACTTGTACCCGCGCTGCTGTGCGACCAGCGCCAGGCCGACGCCCGTGTTGCCGGAGGTGGGTTCGACGATGGTGCCGCCGGGCTTCAGGAGCCCGCTCGCCTCCGCGGCGTCGATCATCCTGACCGCGATCCGGTCCTTCGAGCTGCCCCCGGGGTTGAGGTACTCGACCTTGGCCGCCACGGTGCCGGCGCCCTCGGGAACGACGGAATTCAGGCGAACGAGCGGCGTGCCGCCGATGAGCTCACTGATGTGCTGGGCGATCCGCATGCGTTCATCGTGTCAGGCACGTTCCGGCGGTGCACGACGTGCTTCCCCTCGGCGCCCACGGCGGTTGCGCTATCCGGTGGCCTCGCGGATATAGTCGCCGATCTGGCGCAGCGACCGAACCGCCTCGGGCACCATCGGCGCGGCCAGCTGGAAGTCGTGGATCTGGCCGGGCCACACCCGGACCTCGGCCGGCACCCCGACCGCGGCCAACCGGCTCGCCGCCAGCCGCGCGTCGTGCAGCAACACCTCGGACCCGGAGACGTGGATCAGCGTCCGCGGCAGGCCGGGCTTGATGTGCTCGATCGGCTCGTAGATCTCCTCGGGCTTCCCCGCGACTTTGTGCTTGTCGGCCGCGCTGGCGACCAGTTCGGCCAGCGCGTCGAACGCTCGGTGCGAGAACATCGCGTCGGTGTTGATGTTGGGATGGGCCTGCTTGTCTTCCTTCGCCAGCTGCAGCAGCGGCGAGATCATCACCAGCGCCGCGGGCTCCTCGCCCTCCTCCTGGAGGCGTTGCGCCAACGCGAGCGCCAGATAGCCGCCGGCCGAGTCGCCGGCCAACACGATCTGATCCGGCTGGTATCCCCGCAGCCGCAGCCACTGGTAGCCGTCGTGGCAGTCATCGAGCGCCATCCCGATCGAGTGCTTGGGCAGCAGCCGGTAGTTGACCACCAGGATCGGCGCGTCGGCGGCCTGCGACAGCGTCTCCACCAGCCGGCCGTGCGAATTGGCCCCGCAGGTCAGGAAGGCGCCGCCGTGGAAGTAGACGATCACCCGGCGGGTGCCGTCGGCGGGCAGCACGCCGGGCGCTCGCACCAGCTGCGCCGAGGCGTTGGGCAGCTTCACCGTCTCGCGGACGGTGGCCGACACCGGCAGCACCACCCGGGCCGCCAGGTCGATCAGCCCCCAGGGCCACGGGAAGTTGGGGACGTGGCTGCCGACGGACAGCACCGGCCGGATGGTCACCCGCGACGTCAGGTTGGCCAACCGCGCAGCAACGCTCGGCCCGGACTCGAGGACCTCGACCGGCGCGCCATCGCTCATCGCGTATCGGCGCGTCTCGGCGCGACGCGCCTTGAGAACTTGATAAGGACGAAGGGCAGTCCGGGGGGAGCCGGATACTTGACCGGGTGCGCTCATGCTCAACACTTCCTACGCCGTTGTAGTGCGATACAGCATGTGACGAGGCAGCTAAGCGTCTGGTTCAGCCGCTCACCCAAGGCGCTCAGCCAACCCCGCCGACTCAGCTTGACAGGCACTTCTTAAGAGAACATTTAAAAAGTCTGATTCGTTACCAATTTGATTCTTCCCGTGACCACATTGTTCGTCGCCCGACCCCGCAAACATGCAAGCCCATCTAAAATGGACTGCGTGACCATGCGGGTGCCCCGTCGTTCGGCGATCGCCCTGGCCACCGCAGGCGCCCTCGCCTCGACAGGAACTGCCTATCTGGGCGCGCGCAACCTGCTCGTCGGCCAGGCGACGCACGCGCGCACCGTCATCCCCAAGTCATGGGACATTCCGCCCCGCGCCGACGGCGTGTACACCCGCGGCGGCGGACCCGTCGAGCGGTGGCACCGCGGCATGCCCGTCGACCTGCACCTGATGATCTTCGGTGATTCCACCGCCGCCGGGTACGGCTGCCTGAGCGCGGAGGAAGTGCCGGGGGTGCGGATCGCGCGGGGCCTCGCCGAGCAGACCGGCAAGCGAATCCGGCTGAGCACCAAGGCGATCGTCGGCGCCACGTCGAAAGGCGTGTGCGGCCAGGTGGACGCGATGTTCGTGGCCGGAGCTCCGCCGGACGCGGCGGTGATCATGGTGGGCGCCAACGACGTGACGGCCCTCAACGGCGTCAGCCAGTCGGCGCAGCGGCTGGGGCTCAGCGTCCGCAAGCTGCGCGCCCGCGGCGCGGTGGTGATCGCCGGCACCTGCCCGGACCTGGGCGTCATCACCGCCATCCCGCAACCGCTTCGGTCGCTGGCGCATGAGCGTTGCTCGCAACTCGCGCGGGCCCAGGCGGCGGCGGTCCGGGCCGCCGGCGGCATGCCGGTGCCGCTCGGGCAGTTGATGACGCCGCAGTTCCGGTCGACGCCCCAGGTGATGTTCTCCCCCGACGGCTTCCACCCGTCCGCGCCGGCATACGCGATCGCGGCCGACGCGCTGCTGCGCGCGCTGTGCGAGGCGCTGGGCGAGGAGGTCGACATCCCGCCGTTGGAATTGGCGGCGTCGACGACCCCGCCCGTGCTCGGTCAGCGGCACACCCGAACCAGCGTGATGTCGCGGCTGTGGCGTCGCCCGGCACCGGGACCCGCCCCGTCCTCGTGCCCCCCGGTTGTCAACGACTAGATTTGTCGTAGTCCGTCGGCGTCACGTCAACGGTTTGTGAAGCGAGCTCGCCGGAATCCGGAAGGGATTTGAAGGGAACCGTCATGCCTGAAGCCGTTATTGTCTCCGCCGCCCGCTCGCCGATCGGCCGCGCGATGAAGGGGTCGCTGGTCTCCATGCGGCCCGACGACCTGGCCGCCCAGATGGTGCGCGCGGCGCTGGACAAGGTGCCGGCGCTCAACCCCCACCAGATCGACGACCTCATCCTGGGCTGCGGCCTGCCCGGCGGCGAGTCCGGCTTCAACATGGCGCGGGTCGTCGCCGTCGAGCTCGGTTACGACTTCCTGCCCGGCACCACCGTCAACCGGTACTGCTCCTCGTCGCTGCAGACCACCCGGATGGCCTTCCACGCGATCAAGGCCGGTGAGGGCGACGCGTTCATCTCCGCCGGTGTGGAGACCGTGTCCCGGTTCGGTAAGGGGAACTCCGACTCCTGGCCCGACACCAAGAACCCGCTGTTCGACGAGGCCCAGGAGCGCACCGCCGCCGCGGCGGGCGGCGCCGACGAATGGCACGACCCGCGCGCCGACGGGAACGTGCCCGACGTCTACATCGCGATGGGTCAGACCGCCGAGAACGTCGCCATCCTGACCGGCGTCAGCCGCGAGGACCAGGACCGCTGGGGCGTGCGCAGCCAGAACCGCGCCGAGGAAGCGATCAAGAGCGGGTTCTTCGAGCGCGAGATCACCCCGGTGACCCTGCCGGACGGCACCACCGTCAGCACCGACGACGGCCCCCGTCCCGGCACCACCTACGAGAAGGTCAGCGAGCTCAAGCCGGTGTTCCGGCCCAACGGCACCGTGACCGCGGGCAACGCCTGCCCGCTGAACGACGGCGCGGCCGCGCTGGTGATCACCAGCGACACCAAGGCAAAGGAACTCGGCCTGACGCCGCTGGCGCGGATCGTGTCCACCGGGGTCAGCGGCCTATCGCCGGAGATCATGGGCCTCGGCCCGATCGAGGCGTCCAAGAAGGCGCTGGCGCGGGCGGGCATGTCGATCAACGACATCGACCTCTACGAGATCAACGAGGCCTTCGCGGTGCAGGTGCTGGGCTCGGCGCGCGAGCTGGGCATGGACGAGGACAAGCTGAACGTGTCCGGCGGGGCCATCGCGCTGGGCCACCCGTTCGGCATGACCGGCGCGCGGATCGCGACCACGCTGATCAACAACCTGCAGACGCACGACAAGACGTTCGGCCTGGAGACCATGTGCGTCGGCGGCGGCCAGGGCATGGCGATGATCATCGAGCGGCTCAGCTGACCGCTCGTCACTAGCGTCGAGCGTGCGCCCAGGGCGGCGACACGCCGGCAACGCCCGCCATGAGCGCACGCTCGGCGCTCGTCAGTTCACAGTCGACGCCCAGCACGAAAAGACCGGCACGCCAACGGCGTGCCGGTCTTTTCGTTGACGAGAGCTAGTCGTTCTGCAGGTAACTGAGCAGACGCAGGATCTCGATGTACAGCCAGACCAGCGTCACGGTCAGGCCCAGCGCGATGCCCCAGGCCGCCTTGTCCGGCGCCCCGGCGCGCACCATCTGGTCGGCCGCGTCGAAGTCGATCAGGAAGCTGAACGCCGCGATCGCGATGCACACCAGCGAGAAGATGATGGCGATCGGCCCGCCGCTGCGCAGGCCCAGACCGGTACCGCCACCGACGTGGAACATCGCGAGGACGAAGTTGCCCAGCATCAGGAACAGCACGCCGAACATCGCGGCCACCAGCATCCGCGTGAACTTGGGCGTGACCCGGATGGCCCCGGTCTTGTAGACGACGAGCATGCCGAAGAACACCCCGAAGGTGCCCAGGACGGCCTCCCCGATCAGCGCGCCGGCGTTGGCGTGCGACACCGAGAAGTTGGCGAAGACGAACGAGATGGCGCCCAGGAAAAGCCCCTCGAGCACGGCGTAACTGAGCACGATGGCCGGGCTGTCCTGCTTGCGGCCGAAGGTCGCGACCAGCACCAGCCCCAGGCCGCCCAGCGCACCGATCATCGTCAGCGGCATCGCCAGCGCCAGGTTGGACGCCACCAGGAAGTAGGAGACCACGGCGGACACCGCCAGCACGGCCAGCGTGATGCCGGTCTTGGTGACGACGTCGTCGATGGTCAGCGGGCGCGAAGCCCTGGACTCCTGGTACGGAGCTTGGTAGGGCGCCGCGTAGGGGTCGGCTCCGTAGCCATAGCCCTGCGCCGGGGGCGCGCCCGTACCGAATTGCGCGTACCCGCCCTGCTGCTTGGGCAGCGAACGAAATACCGGGTTGCTTGTCTCCCGCACCGTCGGATCCTCTCTATTGGCTTCGAGCTGTGCGAACACAATCTCAACGAGCAGCGTTCCGTCCGGGTTCCCAGCCGAACTGGGCATTTTCCGGCGCCTAGAGCCTTTGCTGCTGGCGTCGGGTTAAAGATAACCCTTACCCGCGGGTATGGCGCCGGTCGTCACGATCTAGATTTTTCGTCGAGGGTGACCCGGCGATGGGAGGTTAGGGCGTGACCGACGAATCCGATGAGGTTCTCACCCGCATCGACGGCGACGTCGGTCTGATCACGCTCAACCGCCCCAAGGCGATCAATTCGCTGAATCAGCCGATGGTGGACGCGCTGCGCGCCATCCTCGCCCGCTGGTCCGACGACGACGCGGTGCGCGCCGTGGTGCTCTCCGGGGCCGGCGAGCGCGGCTTGTGCGCGGGCGGCGACGTGGTCTCCATCTATCACAGCGCGCGCAAGGACGGCGTCGAGGCGCGGCGGTTCTGGCGCGACGAGTATCTGCTCGACGCCCAGATCGCCGACTTCGCCAAGCCATACGTGGCGCTGATGGACGGGATCGTGATGGGCGGCGGCGTCGGCGTCAGCGCGCACGCGAACATCCGCGTGGTGACCGACACCTCCAAGATCGCGATGCCCGAGGTCGGTATCGGTTTCGTTCCCGACGTGGGCGGGGCGTTCCTGCTGTCCCGGGCGCCCGGCGGGCTGGGCCTGCACGCCGCGCTGACCGGGGCGCCGTTTTCCGGGGCCGACGCCATCGCCATGGGATTCGCCGACCACTACGTGCCGCACGACGACCTCGAGGCGTTCACCCGGGCGATCGTCGCCGACGGCGTGCAGAGCGCGCTGGCCAAGCACGCCGTCGAGCCGCCACCGAGCGAGCTTGCGGCACAACGCGCTTGGATCGACGAGTGCTACGCGGGTGACACGGTACAAGACATCGTCGCCGCGCTGCGCGAGCAAGCCGCCGGCCCAGCCAACGACGCCGCCGACCTGATCTCCACCCGCTCGCCGATCTCCCTGTCGGTGGCGCTGGAGGCGGTCCGGCGCGCCGCCAAACTCGAGACGGTGAAAGACGTTCTGGTTCAGGACTATCGGGTGTCGTCGGCGTCGCTGCGGTCGCACGACCTGGTGGAAGGCATCCGGGCGCAGCTGATCGACAAAGATCGCAATCCCAAGTGGTCACCGGCGACGCTGGACGCGGTGACCGCCGCCGACATCGAGGCGTATTTCACCCCGGTCGACGACGACTTGAGTTTCTAGAAAGGCGATTTGGATGACAGACCCCACTGCCAACGGCTACGAAACCATCCTGGTCGAACGCGACGGGCGCGTCGGCACCATCACCCTGAACCGGCCCAAGGCGCTCAACGCGCTGAACACCCAGGTGATGAACGAAGTCACCGCCGCCGCAACGGAGCTCGACAACGACCCCTGCATCGGTGCGATCATCATCACCGGTTCGGCCAAGGCGTTCGCCGCCGGTGCCGACATCAAGGAGATGGCCGGCCTGACGTTCGCCGACGCGTTCGACGCCGACTTCTTCGCCCCCTGGGCGAAATTGGCCGCCGTCCGCACCCCGACCATCGCCGCGGTGGCCGGGCATGCACTCGGCGGCGGCTGCGAGCTCGCAATGATGTGTGACGTGTTGATCGCCGCCGACACCGCGAAGTTCGGCCAGCCCGAGATCAAACTCGGGGTGCTGCCCGGCATGGGCGGGTCGCAGCGCCTGACTCGCGCCATCGGCAAGGCCAAGGCCATGGACCTCATCCTGACCGGGCGCACCATCGACGCCGCTGAAGCCGAACGCAGCGGCCTGGTTTCGCGCGTGGTGCCGGCCGACGACCTGCTCGCCGAGGCCAAGGCCGTCGCCACCACCATCTCGCAGATGTCGCGCTCGGCCGCCCGGATGGCCAAGGAGGCCGTCAACCGCGCGTTCGAGTCCACGTTGTCCGAAGGGCTGCTCTACGAACGCCGGCTCTTCCACTCGACCTTCGCCACCGACGACCAGTCCGAGGGTATGACGGCGTTCATCGAGAAGCGCGCTCCCAACTTCACTCACCGGTAGGCCTGCGATGAGCGAGGCGGGTCCAGCGACCAACAATCCGACGGCCGTCACCGAAGAGGCCGCACCTGCTCAAGCCGAGCCGGAAGTCAAACCGGCTACCCGCGGTCCTCGCTGGACCGAAAAGCCTTGGTGGGTCCGCCATTACACGTTCACCGGCACCACCGTCGGCCTGATCTTCATCTGGTTCTCCATGACGCCGTCGCTGCTGCCGCGCGGGGCGCTGTTCCAGGGCCTGGTCAGCGGGTTTTCGGGCGCCATCGGCTACGGGCTGGGCGTTTTCGCGGTCTGGCTGTACCGGTACCTGTGGGCGAAGGAGTCCAGTCCACCCGCGCCGCGCTGGGCGTGGAAGGTGCTGATCCCGATCGGCGCGCTGGGCATGGTGTTGATGGCCGTCTGGTTCCACGTGTGGCAGGACAACGTGCGCGACCTGATGGGCGTTGCGCACCTGAAGTGGTACGACTACCCGGTGGCCGCGGGCCTGTCGCTGGTGGCGCTGTTCACCCTGGTCGAAATCGGCCAGTTCATCCGGTGGCTGGTCCGGTTCCTGGTCGGTCAGGTCGACCGCATCGCGCCGTTCCGGCTCTCGGCGACCATCGTGGTGGTGCTGCTGGTGGTGCTCGCCATCACCCTGCTCAACGGCGTCGTGCTCAAGTTCGCGATGCGCACCATGAACAACACGTTCGCCTCGGCGAACAACGAGATGAACCCCGACACCGCGCCGCCGCGGACCCCGCTGCGCTCCGGCGGACCCGAATCGCTGGTGTCGTGGGAATCCCTTGGGCACCAAGGCCGCATCTTCGTCGAAGCCGGTCCGAGGGTCGACCAGCTCACCGCCTTCAACGGCGCCCCGGCGACCGAACCGATCCGGGCCTACGCCGGGCTGAACTCCGCGGACGGCATCACGGAGACCGCCGAACTCGCGGCCCGCGAGCTGCAGCGCACCGGCGGGCTGCAACGCGCAGTCGTCGCCGTCGCGACAACCACCGGCACCGGCTGGATCAACGAGGCCGAAGCCGATGCGCTCGAATACATGTACAACGGCAACACCGCGATCGTCAGCATGCAGTATTCATTCCTGCCGAGCTGGCTGTCCTTCCTGGTGGACAAGGAGAACGCCCGCCACGCCGGGCAGGCGTTGTTCGAGGCCGTCGACCGACTCATCCGCCAGATGCCCGAGGCGCAACGCCCCAAGCTCGTCGTGTTCGGCGAGAGCCTGGGATCGTTCGGCGGCGAGGCGCCGTTCATGAGCCTCAACAACGTCCTCGCCCGCACCGACGGCGCCCTGTTCAGCGGACCGACGTTCCAGAACACCATCTGGACCGACCTGACGTCGACGCGCGACGCCGGTTCCCCCGAGTGGCTGCCGATCTACAATGACGGCAAGAACGTCCGATTCGTCGCTCGCCCAAGCGATTTGGGCCGCCCGAACAAGCCGTGGGATCACCCGCGGGTGGTTTATCTGCAACACGCCTCCGACCCGATCGCCTGGTGGTCGCCCGACCTGCTGTTCAGCAAACCGGATTGGCTGCGGGAGCCGCGGGGCTACGACGTGCTGCCCGAGACGCGCTGGATCCCGGTGGTCACGTTCCTGCAGGTTTCGGCGGACATGGCGGTGGCCGTCGACGTCCCCGAGGGCCACGGGCACCACTACGTCGCCGATGCGGCTGACGGCTGGGCCGCCGTGCTGTCACCGCCCGGTTGGTCGCAGGAGAAGACCGACAAGCTGCGGCCGCTGCTCCATTCCGACGCGACCTCCACCGGCTAGCTAGAGCCAGCGCCGACCCGGGGTGCCGGAGTTGGCGAGCACCCCGGGGCCGCCTTCCGCCGGTACAGCGCCGGAAAGCTGTTCCAGCACACCCGAACCCGCGAGGGCGTGATACCCGCCGATGACGTCGGTCGCGCGGTGCAAGCCGATGTCCAGCAGCGCCGCGGCCGCGAGGCTCGAGGTGTAGCCCTCCGAGCACACGATCACCCATTCGACGTCGTCGCCGACGGCCTCGGGCAGCTTCGCCTCGCTGGTCGGGTCGCAGCGCCACTCCAAGACGTTGCGTTCGATGACCAGCGCACCGGGGATTTCGCCCTCACGGAACCGCTGGGCTTGCGGCCGGATGTCGACGAGCACCGCCCCGCGCCGCAGCGCGTCGGGCACTTCGGCGGCCGGAAGGCGACGGAACCGGCGCCGGGCGGATCTCAACACAACGTCGATGCGGCTCATCACGGTCCCTCCGGTTGATCGGTCAATTCGGTGCGCTGGCGGCGCAAGCGATTTCGGCCGGTGACCTCGTAGTAGGACATCGCGGTCAGCGGTGGCGAATAGGCGTGCACGCTGAGCGACGGACGCACCGGCCCCCGGTTGGCGCCCGCCAGGCCCGGGACCGGCACGGTCACGGGCCGGGGTGCCCACACCACGTCGTGCACCCAGCCGAGTGGGAACCCGGCCTGATCGCCGGCGTTGAGCCGCCGCTGCCGCAGGGCGCGGCCGTCCCAGCGGAACTCGTTGAGCGAGCCGGACACCACCGTCAGCGCACCCAGCGATCCGCCGTGGTCGTGCAGTTCGGTGTGGTGGCCGGGCACCCAGCTGATCAGCCAGACGTCCAGCTCCTCGTCACCGTGGATGCGGGTGAACCAGCGCCGCGACTCGGGGATCCCGCCCGGTGGCAGCAGGTGGTCGCAACGCCCGCTCAGCACGTCGTCGGCGGCCTGGTCGGTGGCGTGCATGAGGTCGGGCACCCGCAGGCGGGTCGGTCCCGACGATGGGGACGAAACGTGGCGCGGGCGCAACGCAGCCGGGGCGGCGAGGGGCAAAGACATCGGGGAGCTCCAGAGGAAACGGATCGGACGGGCGGCGGCGTGTTACGGCCGACAACACTCGCAAAATCCGAAGCGCTCCATCACGGCCGCCAGTGTTGCATAGATTGGCAGGGTGCGCCGGTGCGCTCGTCGACCCCTGGTGTGGGGCATGCTCGCCGTGGCGGCCAGTTTGGTGGCGGTCACGGGGTGCTCCGCTGGCCACCCGAGCGGCAAGCCCGCGTCCTCGTCGACGCGTCCTGCGGGCATTCCCACCGGCCCCGGTGCGGCGCCCCCGGGCGCCGTTGGCCTCTCGCCGGCGGGCGTGACGACCAGGGTCGACGTGCCCGCCGATTCGACCGAGGAAGAGTATTACCAGGCCTGTCACGCCGCAAAAGTCTGGATGGATGCGCAGCCCAGGACCGGTCAGTCGCTGTTCGAGCCCTACTTGGCGATGCTCCAGGCCTCGCCGTCGGGCACCGCGGGCAGCTGGAACGCCCGATGGGCGGATCTGACGCCGGCCCGGCAGGCGGCCGTGCTCACCGCCGCCCGTGCCGCCGCCAATGACGAATGCGGCTAGCGCTTTCGAATCTCCGCGCAATTCAATTCACGGCTAGAAAAACCGCCCACCCGGGCGGTGCGGGCCGGTGCCCCCGCGCAGAATGAAGGGATGCCGGACGGACCCGCCGCACCCGTTGCGCGCCGATCGTCACCGACCCGGGTGGCGTTGGCGCTGGGCAGTGGCGGGGCCCGCGGATACGCGCACATCGGGGTGATCGAGGCGCTGCGCGCCCGCGAGTACGAGATCGTGGGGATCGCCGGCTCGTCGATGGGCGCGCTGGTCGGCGGCTTGGAGGCGGCCGGGCGCCGCGACGAGTTCGCCGACTGGGCGAAGTCCTTGACGCAGCGCACCATCCTGCGGCTGCTGGACTTCTCGATCAGCGCGGCCGGGGTGATGCGCGCCGAGAAGATCCTCGATGCCGTGCGGGACATCCTCGGCCCCGTCACCATCGAGGAGCTGCCCATCCCCTTCACCGCGGTGGCTACCGACCTGGTGGCCGGTAAGTCGGTGTGGTTTCAGCGCGGCCCGGTCGACACCGCGATCCGCGCCTCGATCGCCATCCCCGGCGTGATCGCCCCGCACGAGGTCGATGGGCGTCTGCTGGCCGACGGCGGCATCCTGGACCCGCTGCCGATGGCGCCCCTGTCGGCGGTCAACGCCGACGTGACCATAGCGGTGAGCCTGTCCGGCAGCGAGGCGATCGCCAACCGCGACGCGGAGTCGGGGGTGACCGCGGAGTGGCTGAACCGCATGGTGCGCAGCACCTCGGCGTTGCTCGACACCTCGGCCGCCCGCTCTCTGCTCGATCGGCCGACCGCGCGGGCGGTCCTGGGCAGGTTCGGCGGGCCGGACGATCCGGACGTCGAGGAAGACGCGCCCGAAGACGAGGTGGCGGGTGAATTACTCGACGCGGCACCGGAAGTCCCGAAACTGGGCAGCTTCGAGGTGATGAACCGGACGATCGACATCGCCCAGGCCGCGCTGGCGCGCCACACGCTGGCCGTCTACCCACCCGACTTGTTGATCGAAGTTCCGCGCTCGATCTGCCGGGGCCTGGAGTTTCACCGTGCGGCGGAGGTGATCGCAGTCGGCCGTGCGCTGGCGGACGAGGCGTTGGACGCCTTTGAGAACGATCGTGCCGCGCCGCCCGCGATCGAGGGCTGAAAAGCGATCGGGCGCAGGCGGATCAGACACCGAGAAAGCGTGCGACGGCCTCGGCCTCGCGTCGGCCCTGCTCGCGGCCGGCCAGCGCCGACGCGACGCGGCAGGCGGGATCCAACGGATTGGACCCGAAGGCCGCCAGCGAGGCGGAGTCGGCGAACACGGCGAACGTCGGGCCGTTGAAGGCGGAGATCTCCGCGGCCGGCCCGGCGCCGAACGGCGAAGGCGCGTCCACGCCCGAGGGCACCAACACCACCGCCGCATCGCAATCGGCGGCCACACCCAGGTTGACCGTGCTGGCCACTCCGCCGTCCATGTAGCGGCGGCCGGCGATCGCCACCGGGGGCCACGCCCCGGGCACCGCGCAGCTGGCCGCCACCGCGTCGACGAGATCGACACCGGATTCTCGATCGAAAATCGCCAATTCGCCGGTGGCCACGTCGATTGCGGGGATCCGCAATGCCCTGTCGGGCCAGTCGTGGGATGGCAGACGTTGCGCGATGACCCGGCGGCGCACCGGCGGCGGAACCGTTTCGGTCGCGAGCGCCACGGCACCGATCCGCTGCATCTGCTGCCGGGTCCGGTCCGACGGGTCGGCGTAGGGCTCCCCCAGCGCGCTCAGGAACATCTCGGTGATCGTTTCGACGTCGACCCCGGAATCGATCTCGGTCGACGCCTCGGCCACCTGCCGGTCGAACAGCTCGTCGAGCGGGGCGCCGCTCCCGATCTGCGCAGCGACCGCCGACCCCGCGGAGGTGCCCACCAACACGTCGGAATCCAGCAACAACCCCGCCGCCGACGGAGACTCGTCGGCGATGCCGCGTAAAACGCCTGTCTCCCAAGCGATTCCCGCTATCCCCCCGCCGGCCAGCACTAGCGCTCGTCTGGTGATCACGCCCACCCACTCTGCCAGGCCGGCATCGGCTAGCGCCGGGTGCCCGGCAACGCGTGTTGCGCCTCCTGGACCGACGCGCTCAGCTCCGCCCGGCGCAGCAGGTGCGCGGGCGGGTCGGGCAGGATCAGCCGGCGGTCGACGCGCAGCGCGGCGTCGACGTGGACCAGCTCACCCGGCTCGAGCAGGCGCCAGCGGTCGTCGTCGTCCATGCGTTCGGTGGCGAACACCACCGACGAGCGGGTGCACAGGTGTTCCGACCGCGCGTGAATCCGGTTGGTGCGCATATCGAACGCCGGGGCCTGGGCGGGGGCGCCGTCGGACCGGTCCAGAATGTAGAGCTCGTGGGTTTCGGGGTAGCGCAGAGCCCACATGTCGGTGGCGGTGCTCAGCAGCACGTTCACCGCATAGATCGGTACGTTGGCCGCGAGCCATGTCATGGCATCGGTCAGGCCCGCGCCGACGTCACCATCGAGCGCACGGATCGAGGCGGTGATCAACGCGAACACCCGCTCGGAATCGGTGTCGCCCAGCACCAAATCGTCGGTGCCGACCTCGCGCAGCCGCTCGTCGAGGACGTCCAGCCCCTCCAGCACCCCGTTGTGCGCGAAGATCCGGCCGTCCTGCAGGAACGGGTGGGTGTTGCGGACGTCGAGTGAACCGGTCGTCGCGTAACGCACATGGGCGATGAAGGTGGTGCCGGTCAGGTCACGGGCCTCGGTCGCGAACGCCGCGTCCTGCCAGGCCGCCATGGGCTGCTTGTCCAGCTGCGGCCGGCCGTGCTCGTCGAAAACGCCCACGCCCGTGCCGTCCGGGTTTCGCCTGCTCTGCTCGGCGAGGCTGTCGGGGGCGTCCAACAACCAGAACGTCGCGGTGCAAACTTGCGTCCCGGCGTGGAGCCCGAATAGTCGACACATGGTGCCGACGGTACCCAGCTCTAGTGGGTCAGTCTCGGGCCTCGACCACCCAGTAGCCGTGCTCGGCGTAGCGCGCCCGGATGGCCTTCTTGTCGTACTTGCCCACACTGGTGCGTGGTATCTCCTCGACGAACGCCCACCGCTCGGGCAACCACCAGCGAACCACCCTCTCCGCGAGGAACTTTCGCAAGTCTTCGGCGCTGACCGTGGCGCCTTCCTTGGCCACCACGACGGCCAGCGGCCGTTCCTGCCACCGCTCGTCGGGCACGCCGACGACCGCGGCCTCGACCACGTGCGGATGTCCGATCAAGCTGTTCTCCAGCTCGACCGAGGAGATCCACTCGCCCCCGGACTTGATGACGTCCTTGGCCCGGTCGGTCAGGGTGACGAAGCCGCGCTCGTCGATCCGGCCCACGTCCCCGGTGCGCAACCAGCCGGAGTCGAACTTCGAGTCATCGGCCGTCAGGTAATAGGAGCCGGCGATCCAGGGACCGCGCACCTCCACCTCGCCCACGGCCTCACCGTCGTTGGGGAGAACCGTGCCGTCATCGTCGACGATCCGCATCTGGACACCGCAGACCGGTTGCCCCTGCGTGGCGCGGATCGCCCAATGCTGGTCCTCGGGGGTTCCGGGGGGCGGCCACGCCATGGTGGCCATCGGCGAGGTCTCCGTCATGCCCCACAGCTGCCGGATCTGAACGCCGTGGTTCTCCTCGAAGGTGCGCATGAGCGAGAGCGGAACGGCCGATCCCCCGCACACCACCAGCCGCAGCGACGACATGTCGTGCTCGGGTTCGTCCTCCAGGCGATGCAATACGTCGTTCCAGATGGTGGGCACCGCACCCGCCACGGTCGGCCGCAGGTCCTCCACCATGCGGATCAGCGACCGGGCGTCGAGGTGGCAGTCGGGCAACACCAGATCGGCGCCGGCCATCAGGGCCGCATACGGCAGGCCCCACGCGTTGGCGTGGAACATCGGCACGATTGGCAGGACACTGTCCACGGCTCCGACGCCGATGCCGTTGGTGGTGCAGGCCGCCATGGTGTGCAGGTAGCTCGAACGGTGGCTGTAGACCACGCCTTTCGGGTTGCCGGTGGTGCCGCTCGTGTAGCACATTGCGGCCGCGGACTTCTCGTCCAGTTCCGGCCAATCGAAGTCGGTGGATTCACCGTCGAGCAGTTCGGCGTACCGCAGCACGGTCTTGCCCGAGCCCTCGAACGGGGCGGTGTCCCCCTCGCCGACCACGATCACGGTGTGCACGGTCTTGAGGTCACCCAGCACCGGCGCGAGCAGCCTCGCCAGCGACGCGTCGACCAGCACCACCTGGTCCTCTGCCTCGTTGGCGACGTAGGAGATCTGCTCGGCGAAGAGGCGGATGTTGAGGGTGTGCAGCACCGCGCCCATCGAGGGCACCGCGAGATAGGTCGCCAAGTGTTCGGTGTTGTTCCACATGAACGTCGCCACCCGCTGGTCCCCGCGGATGCCCAGGCGCCGCAACCCGTTCGCCAGCCGCGCGGCGTCCTGGCCCAGTTCCCGGTAGCTGGTCCGCCGGTAGCCGTCGCCGGTGGCGGTGGTGACCGTGCGCGCACCGTGCACGTCGCAGCCGTGACGCATGATCGCGGTGATCGTCAACGGAAAGTCCTGCATCGTGCTGTCCATTGAGGTACCGCCTTTGGATCTCGGCTCAGCTGGGCCTGATGTCAACCCTCGAGACGCGGGGTGGCCGCATCCCGCGCCGGGGGCGGGGGCCCGCCGGCAGCCTCCACCCTAAGCCCGAGTTCGGCGCCGGTGTCGGCAATCACCCTAAGCGAGTACGGGTTCCCGCTGCGCCAGCGCGGGCAGCCGAGTGGTCGATTCCTCGGCCAGTCGCGCGGCGATCGGTGCCACGGTGACCGCGCCCGAGTAGTCGCCGATGTACAGGTACCTGCCGTCGGGGCTCTCCACCACGCAGGACGGGTGCTGCACCGCCGTGATGTCACCCATCACGTCGTGGGTGCGCGTGCAGACCACCGCCACGTGGTCATCGCCGACCAGATAGGCGCGACGCCCGTCGCGGCTGAGCGCCAAGCGGGTGAGCGGACCGGCGACCTCGCTGAGCTTGCGCGTGCCGGTGATTTTGCGGGTTCGGGTGTCGATGACGTCGAGCACCGCGCCCACGACGGGGCCGCAGCTGGCCACGTAGGCGGTGCCGCCGTCATCGCTCAGCGCGACGTCGCGGATCGGTAGTCCGAGGTCGTAGGCGCCGGCTATGCGCGAGCGCCGGGTGTCGACCTCGACCAGCTGGCCACCGGACGGCCCATTGGTGGCGGCGTAGAGCTGACGCCCCTCGGGGCCGATGCGGACGCAGTCCACGGTGGTCCCCGGTTCCGCGGCGAGGTCGATCACCTCGAAGTCACCCGTGGTGGTGTCCAGGACCGTGACGTCGGCCCCCTGGGCGCCGTTCCGTCCGGCGTAGACGAACCTGCCGTCGGTGCTCACGGCGAGGTCGCTCACGCTGTTGGCCAGCGGATGCGTCGCGACACGCGCGTTGGTGGCGAGGTCGACGACGTCGACGGAGTCGTATGCCGCGGTCGCCGTGCTGACGTAGGCGCGCGGGTTGCTTCCACCGCTGAGGGCGATCGCGAAGGGCTCGTCGAGGCCCGTGAGGGTCTGCACCACCCGCCGCGCATCGGTGTCGATGATGGAGACCGCGTCGCGGCCGTAGTGGGCGACGATCAGCCGGCCGCCGTCGGGGCTGACGCCGACATCGCTGATCGGACCGTGTTGCACCGCAATCCGAACCAACGAGCCGTCATCGAATCGGAAGTTTCGCTCTTCTCCGTCATCAGGCAAGGCCTTTCGGCCGTTCACAACACTCACGCTGCACCGCCTTTGCTATGTTGTCGGCGCGGAGGCAAATCACCGGGACTTGCGCGACAATTCGGCCTCCGAATCCACGAGGATCTCAGCACCGAAAGGCGCTGACGCGACTGGTTTTTGAGATCCTACCGGCCGAAATCCGCGTCGAAGCGGGTCGAAATCCCCCGACGTTAGCTACGTCACTCCCCGCGCTCAGGTTCTGCTCAGGCTTTCAATTTCGCTGTACCGCAGTCGCCTACCCTCAGCGAAAGAGATGCAAACGCGCATCCGGCCGGTTTCGCTTCCGCCGCTAACGTCCCCGGTCAGCGCACCAGGGCTGTCCAGGATAAGAAATTCTCAGGGGCCACCCCGCGAAGAGGGAAAGATCACATCGCGCTTCGCTAGCTGAATTGGGTTTTGGGCCGCGGCAGGGCGGCGCCGTCAACGATGATGTCGAGCTTTTCGTTGTAAAACGCCACCAGACCGGCGATCTGGCCGACGGCGGGCAACGGGTAGTGATAGGTCCACGCCAGGTCCGGGTGCACGACCTGCTGATCAGGGGGGCCCGAGCGCACCGACCAGTATCCGGTCGTCACCCCTTTGTACGGACAAAGCGTCTGTGTCGCGCTGGGTTCCAGATGCTCGAATGAGATGTCGGTGGGGTCGATGTAATACCTTGTCGGCAAACCAGTTTCGAATAGCAGAACTGGAGAACTGGTGTCGGCCAGCACAATTCCGTCAAGTTCGACGCGCACGTGCCGATGTGACCGCAGCGCGTCCACCCGAGAATAGGGATTGCGCGGATGACCATAGATCGGCTCGTCTTCCTCGAACCAGCGCAACGCATTCCATTCGAACCGCACCGTCCCGGCCACCGGACCATCACCGGCGGCGTCGAACACCCGCGCGGCGGACGGATGGGTCTGGCCGGCACCGTCGAGGGCATGCAGCCGTGAGGGGCCGAATTGCACCTTCTGCGAATGGTTCTCGTCACGGAGGAATTCCGGGCGGACATCGGCCCACGGGATGTAGTACTGCGGGTAGTACGGGACCTCCCACACGTAAAGCGCGGAGGTGGTGTCGAAGACCAACGCGTCGCCCAGATAGCCCCGCACCCGGCGCGGCGCGGGCTCGACCCTGCCGCGCGCGACGGCCATTTCGGGGTAGTCACGCTCGCCGGTCATGCCTGATCCTTGGCGGCCAGCCCCGCCGGCGCATGGGCGATCGCCTTGCGGATAGCGTCGGCCAACGCCAGGGCGCTCTCCTCGGTGAGCTCCAGCGCCACCCGCGCCGACGGGCCGAGCTGCGGATTGATCACGTCGATGTTGACCGTGTGGCCGTAAGGGGCGTGGACCGGGTGATCGACGTACACGGTCGCGCGGCTGGCGCCGAACCATCCCGTGGCGCCCTTGCCGCTGCCGTCGATTTCGACGTGTTCGGTGAGATAGGTGCACATGATCGGCGGGACCTAGCCTTTCAGATGGGTGGCGAAGAAGTCGTCGATGCGCCGCCAACCGTCGACCGCCGCCTCGGGCCGGTACGCGGGCCGGTCCACGGAGAAGAACGAGTGGCCCGCGCCCTCGTAGGAGTGGAACTCGTGCGGCTTGTTCAGCCGGGTCAGCTCGTCGTCCAGCGTGGCCACCGCGGGCGGCGCCGGGAATCGGTCGTCGAGCCCGAACAGGCCCAGCAGCGGGCAGCTGAGGTTCGGCGCCAGCTGCAGGATCGGTTTCATGGCCTTGGGCATCCCCTCCGGCGGATCCTCGACGATGAACGCGCCGTAGCAGTCCACCGCGGCGTCGAACGGCAGCGAACACGCCGCCAGGTACGCGTGCCGCCCGCCCGAACAGTGCCCGATGACGCCGAACTTGCCGTTGGCCCCAGGCAGTGAACGCAGGTGCTCGACCGCGCCCGCGACATCGCCGACCAGCCGCTCGTCGGGCACGCCGCCCGCCGCCCGCGCGGCCGCCGGCGCGTCGTCGGGCGAAGCGCCCGGCGCCTCACGCGAATACAGGTTCGGGGCCACGGCGTGGTAGCCGCTGACGGCGAGCCGCCGGACGAACTCCTTGGTCTCGCGGTCGTAGCCGGGCATGTGATGAATCCACACGACGCCGCCGCGTGAATCCTCGACGAGCGGCATGGCTCGGTAGGCCTCGATCTCGTCGCCGCCGTGGCCCGTGATGGTGATCGTCTCCGCACGGATGGCGTCTGGGCTGATCGCGTTCATTCGCGACTCCTTTTGGGCTCCCTGATTGGCCGCAACCGGGCGCGGAGCGCGTGCGGCTGGTCCGGGCCCGCCCCGCCGGAACCCAACGTATCGGAACACGCTTGCGCCGTCAGCGCCGCTTGTCGCGCACCTTGTACGTCGAGGGCCACGACTTGCGGGACTCGTCCCCGGTCAACGGGGTGCCCATCCCCCCGACCTTCACGTTGTAGGCCTCCTTGCCCGGACCGACCTCCCGATTCGCGTGCTCCTGGGCAAGGAAGTACAGCTCGTCGATGGTGGCCTCGTCGTAGGCGACGAACGAGGTTTCCCGCGCCACGTCGTCGATTCCGGCGAGCATCCGCTCGGGCAGCATCCGCGACGCCAGCGCCGCCAGGCCCAACAGCGTGAACGGAATGAGCCAGTAGCAGACGTACGAGAGCGGCGTCCTGGTGTCCAGGATGGTGGCATCGGCCCGAACGATCGGTGGGATCGCCGACGACACCGTCATGGCAGCCAGGGTCCCCACCCACATCCAGCTCACGACGCTGACGGCCCGCCCGAACAGCTCGGTCGTGCGCACGTCTGCGGGCTGCTCCGCGGCGGCGAACGCGCGCACGAACGGCTCGCCGGTCAGCGTGCCGACCAGCGCCACCACCAGTAAGCCGGCGATGCTTAGCGGCAGGATCCACCGCTGCGAGAACCAGTCACCGAGCGCGAACGTCAGCCCCGCCAACACCACAAACGCTGCGGCGGAACCGATTTCGAGCGTCCGCTCTGGCTTTCCGGTGAAAATCCCGATCGCCAGCACGACGGCCGCGACCACCAGCCCGACTAGCGCGGCGGCGGGCAACGGGACGTTACCGACGAGCACCCAATAGACGATCCACGGCGCAAGACCAAACAGCATGCCCACGAGGGGTCAGTGTATGAGCGATGATTTCGGCGGCCCCGGCGGGCCGGGTCGAAAATTTGGTCCGCTGCCTGTGGCCCGGCCGCGCAGCCTTGTTCGGCCGCCGGATCCCCGTGGCGCCAATGGGTTTGCCGGGTCGGCCAGCGGGCTGGTAGGGGGCTTATGGCCCTTGGCGCGGGGCCCCGCGTGGGCCAGTGTTGGAGCCATCCGGATCGCAAAGGCGAAGCTAGGTTGAGCTATGGGTCGCACGTCAGCGCCGGCTGAAGGCGTGGTGGCGGTCGGTGCGTCCGCCGGCGGCATCGAGGCGCTGAACGAACTGGCGGCCGGCATGCCGCCGGATTTCCCGTTCGCGGTCATGATCGTCATCCACTTGAGCCGTGGGGCGCCGTCGCTGCTGGCGCAGATCATCAACCGAAGTGGCCCGTTGCCTGCGGTCGCGGCGGTCGATGGCGTCGCGCTGGAGGCCGGCCGGATATACGCCGCCGTGCCCAACCGCCATCTGCTCGCCCGCGACCACCGGGTGGCGCTGTCGGACGGACCGTCGGAGGGCGGTCGCCGACCCGGGATTGACGCGCTCTTCCGGTCGGTCGCGCTGGACTACGGCCCACGCGCGATCGGCGTCCTGATGTCGGGAATGCTTGACGACGGCGTGGCCGGGCTGCGCGCCATCAAGGCCGAGCGAGGAGTCGCCGTGGTTCAGGAACCGAGCGACGCGCTGTTTCCCGATTTACCGAGAAACGCCATCAAGGCCGGCCTGGCCGATCACACCGCCGCGGCGAAGGAGATCGGCGGCCTGCTCGGGCAACTCGCCGCCCGGGACATCGAGGAGCAGGCGGACCCCGACGGGCGACCATCCCCAACGAACGCGTGAACCGCTAACCGGTGGGCAGCGCCATCGCCAGGAAGTCGAGACGCCACAGCGATTCGAACAGCTTTCGCCCGAATTCCTCTACCAGATAAGCACTTTCGGGGCCGATGTCGCCGCGAAGGGCGACGTGCTCGACGATCTCGGAAATCGTGCGGCGGCCGTCGACCTGCTCAACGAACGGCAGCTGGGCCGGATTGAGTTTCAGCTTGGTGCCGGGCAGGTGGATGTCGTCCCCGGACAGCAGGCAGGCCGTCCGCAAGAGCGGAACATAGTCGAGCGCCTCAGGCGTCGAAAAGTCGATCGTGTAGTGCTCTTTCGGGCGTTCGTGGCGGCAGGCCATGAAGAAGTGGGTGGCATTCGCCGGCTGCAGTCGTTCCATCACCGACCACATTTCGGCGTCGGGCAGCTGGTTCAGCAGCGCCTGAAACGCGCTCGCCGGCGCGACGACGTCGTGCGGGTAGTACGGCGTCTTGTGAAACCAACCCTGGAACGCCAGGCCCGCGGCGCCGACCAGGTCCAGGCATTCGGCGACGGTGTAGCTTCGCTGGCGGCTGTGCAGGAACGTGTCGACCAGGGCGCCGTCGGACACCAGATCGCGCGCGCCCTTCAGGTACGGGCGGACGGGGTGATCCGCGGGCAACACCGCGATCGCCTCTTTGACCATCTGGACCGACGCGTCGTCCTGCCCCAGTCCGAGGTCGCGGAACGCCGATTCGAGCATCTCGACGCCGATCCGGCCGTACTTCGCGTACAGCATCACGCCCAATGCCCCGTCTGCGCGCAGGCACCCACCGAGCGCCGTGAGCCCGGCAAGCGGATCCGCCATGTGGTGCAGGACGCCGGTCGACACGATCAGGTCGAAGTCGCGCGACAGCGTCGCCACCTCTTCAATGGGCAGCAGGTGCAATTCCAGGTTGTCCAGGCCGTGCTTGTCTTTCAGGTACTGCTCGTGCTTCAACGCCGACCGGCTGACGTCGATCGCGACCACCTTGGCGGTCCGGTTCATGAACGCGAAGAGGGCCGCCTGGAACGTTCCGCAACCCGCGATGAGAATGTCGAGGTCCGGTTTGTACCCCCGGTTCGGCCACAACACCCGGTGCGCCCAGAACGGATCGAACCAATCCCAGTGGGTCTTGGTCCACGCCGCCAGATCGGTGACCGGAGGCGGATACTCCCATCGATCGTATTGGCGGGAGACGCCGTCGCCCCGCGGATCGTCGGTCACTTCGGCGCGGCTCCTTCACGGTGGCGGTCGCGACCAACTTACTGTGCCCGAGATGTTTCGGCTTGCCGATGCCGGCCGTCGGCTCACATCAGCGGGGGCCCCGGGACGAGCCAGATCAACGAGCTGTCGATGAGCCCCCGGTACTGCGGGCAGTAGGCGGCCACGGACAGGCCGACGAAGTAGCTGGCTTCCTTCATCGAGAGATCGGTGTCGCGCTTCACCTTCATCGCCAGCACGCTTGCGTTCGCGTTGTTGTCGAATCCGGTGCACACCCGGTGGGCCATCGCGATCGCGACATCGGGGTCCCGCACTTCGATCCCGTAGTTCGCCAGGGACGCGATGAACGCGTCGTCGCCCGGGTCGGCCGAGGCCGGCGCCGACGCTGCCGGAAGCAGCACGAGGGCCGACAGCAGGACAGCACACGTCCTCCGTCTTTTCCCCGGAACAACTTTCATATCGTCGGGCGCGCCGATCAGCCCGAGGCCGACTGAGGGAACATCGCCGTGCCGGCACTCTGGTCGCTCTGCCCGTTCGTCTCCGGCGCGCCGACCCGGCGCGGCTCGACCGGACGCGCACCCCAGCCCGCGTACCCGAGCCCCGCGCTGATCGCGGAATAGACAACGGCCTCCGTGCACATGAACCCGACGCCCCACTTCCTCCCGAGGAAGATGGGCTCGTCGATGATGCCGCTGGAAGCCGCGATGGCGTAGCCCGCGTGGGCATACGCAATTCCGGCGAACGCTCCGCAGAGAAATTTGCTTACTTCGCGATTCATCATTTCGCCCTTCGGTCGTCATGCAGTCGTGTGCTCTCACTGTCGGCCCCGCCCGCGGACGCTGATAGGGGCCAAGGTCCTCGCGCGTCGGCCCCTTCGTCGCCAATCTCCGACTCAGGCGGGTCCGTTGACGATGCGATCCCTGATGCCGGTAGCGGTGGTGAGATGCCCTTCGGCGGAGTTCATGAATTCGCCCGCGTGCCGTGCCTCGTTGGCGTCTTTGTCCTCGACCGCGGCGACGCAGAAGTGGGACGCGGCATCGAAGTCGTCCAGGCTGGCTTGCAACGCGTCGGTGAGTTCCTTGTCGGGGGAAGGCAAGTGGCCCTGGAGGAAGCTCGCCGCCTCATGGCCCTCGTGGCAGGCCGCCCCAAGGGCGACATAGTCATGCTCGCCGATCGCGAAGGTGGCCTTGCCCATCGCGATCCCCAGGTCCTGCATGTGGTCCTTGGTCTGTTCGACCCATCCGCGCACGGCCTGGGCGCGCGGCGTCGTCGTGGTGGGACCGGCGCCGCTGTTGTGATTTCCGGCGGAACACCCCGCGAGGAAGAGAACCACCGCCGCAGCACCCACCATGGCTTGCTTGATCACCACCGGCCTCCTAAACCCTTGGTGGTGATCTTCGTTCCAGGGGCGCCGGCTAGACAGGGCACAAAGCCTCTAGCTCCGGCAGCAAGATGCCCCGAACCCGGTGGCCGGATTAGCTATCCGCGTGGAGGTGCGATGATTGCGCCGCCCGCGCAGGCGACGACACGCTCCCCCGCGACGAGACGTGCGCCCGACGGCGGGTAGCCGAAGCGGCCGAACCTACAGCGCTGGTGATCAGCAGCCGACCGGGCCGCCGCCCGCCGGGCAGGTCGGAATGTTGATGGGTATGCAGCCCACCGACGTCGTCGAGACGGCGAACGCGAGAACCAGCGCAATCAAAGCTTTTTTCCCCCTGGTCATAACCATCAGAGCGTACTGCCCAGCCGCGTTCCGCTTGGCGGTTTGCGCGAAACCGCCCGCCTCAACGTCGTAGGCGCCACCGCGTGACCCCGGCGAAGAGTGCGGCGAGCGCCGCCAACATGCCCATGTTCATCAGCCACGCCGCGCTGGAGTGCTGCCAGAGCGGATCGTTGGCAATCCCCGCGACCAGTTTGGTCAGATCGGCCGTCGACGCAGTCGCCGCGAACCCCCATCGTCCGGGAGTCAGCCAGGCCAAGGCTCCCATCAATGGTCGGTCGGTCACCGGGATGAAGCCTCCCGCGAGCACCAGTTGCGCCATCAGCGTCATCGCCAGCAGCACGATGACCTGATCGCCGGTGCGGGCCAGGGCCGAAAGCGCAAGGCCGAGAAGGACGGCCGCCACGCACGTCGCCGCGACGCCGACGAACAACTCGAAGGTCGGGCTACCCAAGACCACCGCACTCGACGCGCTGCGCTTGCCGATGGCAGGCGCCGTGACGATCAGAACGAGTATCGCGGATTGGATCACAGCGACAGTGCCGAAGACGATCGTCTTCGCAACGAGGTACGCCGACGCCGACAGTCCCGCCGCCTGTTCGCGCCGGAAGACGGCGCGCTCGCCGACGAGATCGCGGACGCTGAGCGTGGCGCCCATCAGGATCGCGGCGAAGCTCGTCAACGCGACGATGTGCTTGGCTTCGAACGGTGGTGCGCCAAGCTCTGGCAGGTGGCTCAGGCCCGCATGACCGGTGACGGTCAGCGGCAGCATGCCGACGATGAACGGCAACACCGCGAGGAAGGCGAGGTAGCCGCGGTTCGCCACAAGCAACCTCACCTGGCGACGCGCGAGCGTCGAGGTTTGGCGCCACACGCCGACCCCGGGCGGTTGGACCGGCTGAACGGGCGCGGCAAGGCACACAGTGTCCGCGCCCTGGGAGGCGCGCGCCTGCATGAACCGGCGCTGAAGACCGTCCGGATCGGCGCACACGTTCGTGAAGATGTCAGCCCAATCCGACGCTCCCAGAGAGGAACTGAGCCGATCGGGGGGTCCGCAGAACACCGTCTTCCCGCCGGGCGCGAGCAACAGCACCTGGTCGCACACGTCCAGGAACGTCAACGAGTGCGTCACCACCACCACCACGCGGCCCGCATCGGCCAACCGCCGCAGCATCGCCATCACCGAGCGGTCCAACGCGGGGTCCAGCCCCGTCGTCGGCTCGTCGAGTACCAATAGGTAAGGGCTGGTCAACAATTCAATCGCCACCGACACGCGCTTACGTTGGCCGCCCGACAACTTGTCGATGCGGGTGTCAGCGTGCGGTGTCAGCTCGAGTTCGGCGAGCACCGCGGTGATCACCCGCCGGCGTTCGCTCGCGACGGTGTCGGCGGGCATCCGAAGTTCCGCCGCGAACCGCAGTGCCTGTGCGACGGTGAGCCGGCCGTGCACAAGATCGTCCTGAGGCACCATCCCGATGTCACTGCGCACTGCGTGCACGGCCCTCGCCTCTAAAGACACCGTCCCACTGGTCGGACGTTCGGCCCCGGCGACGACTTTGGCCAGTGTCGACTTGCCCGCCCCCGAGGGGCCGATCACCGCGGTCAAGGTGCCGGGGCGCGCCGCGAACGAAACCCGGTCCAGCAGAACTCTTTCGCCGTCGACGGCGAGGGTGACATCGCGCATCTCCAGGCCACCGGTCGCCGCGGGCCGGAGGCGGTTCACGCGCTCGAGGGTTCGACTTATCGGGATGGACCCGAACGGCTCTGCCGGGAATCGCCAACGTGCACGCATATCCGTGGCGCGCGCGGCGTCGTCGGCCCGGTTTCGCAGGGTGATCGGCATCGTGGGCTTGTCGTTATTCATCGAGATCTCTCATCCGAGGAAGTACGCGAGTGGGAGGACAACCAGCAGGGAATCGATGCGGTCGAGCAGGCCGCCGAACCCGGGCAGCCAGTCACCGGCGTCCTTGACCTGGGCCTGTCGCTTGAGCATGGACTCGAGCAGGTCACCGAACACACCGCCGATGGAGACGGCGATGAGCAGGCCGACGGAGATCGTGCCCAAGAGGGTGAGGATCAGGCACGCGCCGATGATCGCGCCGACCATGCCGCCGACCGTCTTGTTGGGACTCAGCGGGGAGAGCGGCCTGCGCGCCCATCGCATACGCCGCAACCCTTTTCCACCACACCAGGCCGCGACGTCGGTGGCCGCGACGGCGAAACACAGCAGATATGCGTCCGGCCCCACCATGACCAAGTGGGAAAGCGACCAGCAGATCCACACCGACGCGAATGCGGCGGACGCGGCGCGCCTGGCGCCGTTCTCGACGTCGCCCTCGAGGACTGAGGGCACCACGCACAGCAGCACGACGATCGGCGCGAACTGCAGGAGTGAGGGGCGCAGCCACGCCGCGATCGGGTATGCTACGGCCAGGATCACAAGCACGTAGGTGTCCGCGCGGCCCAGCTTGACCAGCCGCGCGTACTCGATCACGGCGACGACGGCCAGTGCGGCGGCCAACCCCGCCGACGTGCCGTGGCCGGCCCAAACCGGGATGCCGACGGCCGGTGCGATCAGCACCCAGGTGCGCCATTTCTGCACCAGCTCCCGCTTACGCGATACCAGGACGGCGATGCCCGCGGCGCCCAGGATCGCCACCGTGACCCACAGCAGGAACACGGCCCGCGAGTACATGTGAACGTGCAGCGGACCCAGGTCGATGTTGAGCGGCATCCGCCGATCGAGATGAGAGAGCCAGTGGCCGACGAGTGACATTGCGGGCCGCCGGTTCAGGACGCCAGCGCGAGGCGGTCATCGGCCACGACGTCGCCGCGCAGTGCCAGCACCTGCGACCGCAGCTGCGGTGCGGAGATGGTGGGGGGATCGACAGGCGTACCGAGGCGTACCTCCATCGGTCCGGGCGTGAAGGTTCCGTCCTTTGGCAGGACGTCGGCGGTCCCGACGATCGCTACCGGAACGATCGGCACGCCGCAGTCACGCGCTAGACGTATTGCGCCGAAACGAAATTCGCCGATCACGCCGTCTGTCGATCGCGTTCCCTCGGGATAGATGACGACGGTCCGTCCCGCGCGGAGCGCCGGGCCGGCGGCCGCGAGCAGCGCGTCGTAGTTGCCGTCGCCCGATCGGCGCACCGGCAGTATCCCGATCAGCGAGGTCGCTATGAAGCGTCGCATCGGCACGTCAAACCAGTAGTCGGCGGCCGCGCCGAAGACGGGACGGGCTGCGGACGGCAGCGCCGCGACCAGCACCGCGGTGTCCGCGTGGGAGGCGTGGTTGGCGACGACGATGCAGCCGCCTTTGGTGTTCCAGCGTCCGGTCACGGTCAGCCCGCCCGAGACGGCGCACACCGTCCGCCAGAGCCAGTGCCGAAGCGCGCTCGTAATCCGGCCGGTGGTCATGCCGCCACCAGCGCCATGGGCAGCGTGACGGCGTTGGAGAGGTGGTCAGCCGCGGCAACCGGCTGGGTGATCGCATCAAAGCGCTCGAACAGCGTGACAGGCACGGTCGCTTCGATCTGCAGGTCGCGGGGAACGAAGTCCGGCACCCGCTGCGCCTTCAGCTCGCGATGCGCGGCCCGCAACCGCAGAACGGTCGTGAGCAGTGACCCGTTCACCAACTGCATCAGCAGGATGGGCATGATGACGGGGAATGCGGTGGCCAGCACCAGGAACAGGCAGCGTTCGGTCTTGCCGAGCGGTCCGCCGTTGCGACGCGTGAGGCCTGCCCCGGCGACGGCCAGCGATGCGAAGGTCGGCAGGGTGGCGGCCAGCGCCGCCAGGAGGACCTGAAGCACCGGCCAGGACAGCCAGCTCAGTCCGGGGCCGTGCTGCCGCGCCGCCCAGACCGCCAGGCCGGCGAAGGCGAGCAGATCGGCGGCGCGGTCGCCGAGTTCGTTGACGACGAAGCCCCACGGCCGGCTCACCCCACGAGCGCGCGCGACCGCTCCGTCCAGGTTGGCGCCCGCCAGGCGGATCACCATGAAGACCGCCGCCAGCGGCCACCACCCGAACGCGATGGCCGCTCCCGCGGCGCCCGCAGCGGCGACACCTGCGGCGGTGAAGACGTCGGGAGACACCCGGCGAGCCACGGCGATGTCGATGATCGGAGTCAACCTCCCGGTGAACCACGGCTTCAATGCGTACAGGCCGGTCATGCGGGTGCGACGCGAAGTCGATTTGGCTGCGCGACGGGCGGTGACATCGGTCGTCATGGCGGCTCCTTTCCTGCCGAATCCCACTGGGCGTGCGCCACCCGGTGGCGGCGCGTGCGACAAGTACATGGAGGTGCGCGGACTACCGATCCCAAGTCCTTGGTGTCGTGTGTGGCAAACATCCAAAGATGAGGTGATCGCCCCCGTGCGCGGGCATTGGCGGACGGATTGCTGCCAACTCGCCGGCCTGGATGACCGGGACTCCACCGCCATGTCAGTCCGGATGCTCATCGAGGGCGATGGGAGACGCTGTCCATGCTGCGTGAGCTCAGAGTGGGGGCAGAGCGCGGCGCTGTGGTGCGCCCAGAATCTCACGCGACTCCGCTGAGGTAGCGCCGTGAAGCCCGACAGCCGCTCACGTTCCTCGTGCGAGCGGCGGGGCGCAGATTCGGCGGTGCCCCCAGTCGGACTCGAACCGACACTGGGCGGATTTTAAGTCCGCTGCCTCTGCCAATTGGGCTATGGGGGCCCGGCGGCGAATGTAGCGCGCGGGCGCCGTTTCCGGGACATCGCGTCCCCGTCGAATAGGCGAAATGTCCGGCATGCGGTGGGGGCGGCCTTCGGTTAAGATCCGCGCCCGCGCACCTTAACCACGGCTTTCCGGCAGATGACAGATGACACGGCTATGTCGTCCGGCAAGACCGTGTTAAAACTGCCGACCCGTTCGTTAAAAAGCCGTAAACGGCTGTCACGCTGGCGCTTTCGGCCGGGACCGTGGAGTCGTGGGTCGTTAGTGTTACGCCAACGCACAGGGGCCGTTACGCGAACACACAGGTCGATCCACCGCATGGGGGTCGGCTCGTTCCAACATTAGGAGCAATCGATGGCATTTCTGACAACACAAACCGAAGAGATGCTCGCTGCCGAGCAGCTGCTGTCGGGGATCAACACCAACCTAGCGGCGCAGAACGCGGGCGCCGCGGCGGCAACCACGGTCATCGCTCCGGCCGCCGCCGACCCGGTGTCGGCCCAGCAGGCGGCGATCTTCTCGGCGTACGGCACCCAGTACCAGGCGATCGCCACCGAAGCGCAGGCGTTGCTGGAGAACTACGCGCAGACCCTGGGCATCAGCTCCGGCAGCTACGGCGACACCGAGGCCATCAACGCGAGCCAGGCCGCGCTGTCGAGCGCCGCATCTCCGCTCGCCACCGCGGCTGCCACGCCGTCGAACACTCCACTCGACTACCTCGCTTGGCTGCTCGGTAGCACCGGCAACGGCACCAACCCGAACATGCTCGGTGGGATCTTCGGCCTTTCCAGCAACGGGGCCAACATCGGCAACATCGGCTTCGGTAACTGGGCCTCGGCCGGATCCGACCTGCTGGGTCTGGCCGGTGGCGGTCTGCTCGACACCTCCGCCGCCGACGCCGCCGGTTCTGCCGCCGGCGCCGCGGGCCTCGCGGACACGACGGCGCCCATGGCGGGCGGCGGCATGGCCGGCTTGGGCGCAGCGCCGATGGCCTCGATGGGCTCGGCCACGATGGTCAGCAAACTGTCGGTGCCGCCGACCTGGGCCGCTCCGGCCACCCCGGTGGTTGGCACCAGCGCTGCGCCGCTGCAGACCGTGGGCTGGACCGCCGCCGCGCCTCAGGCAGGCGCCGGAACGATCATCCCGGGCATGCCGGGCATGGGCGCGGCCGCGCGCAACAGCGCCGGCTTCGGCGCTCCGCGCTACGGCGTCAAGCCGATCGTCATGCCGAAACCGGCGACCGTCTAGTCCCTCGAAAACCTCGAATTTCTAAAGACAAAGGAGCGGGAAACACAAATGGTTCTTGACTTTGCAGCAATTCCCCCGGAGATCACCTCCTCGCTCATGTACGCCGGCGCCGGTGCCGGGCCGTTGATGGCCGCGGCGGCCTCATACGCCAACCTGGCCGCCGAGGTCAGCGCCACGGCAACCCAGTGGGAGTCGATTATCTCGTTGCTGACCACCGAGAACTGGACCGGCGGCGGATCGGCGGCGGCGGCGGCCGCGGCCCAGCCGATCATCACCTACCTGACCGAGACGGCGACGACGCTCGAGCAGGCCAGCGCTCAGGCCACGGCCTCGGCGGCCGCCTACGAGGCAGCGTTTGCGGCGACGGTCCCCCCGCCCGTGATCGCGGCGAACCGGACGTTGCTGGCGACACTCGTCGCGACCAACTTCCTCGGGGTCAACTCGGCCGCGATCGCCGCGACGGAAGCGCAGTACGCCGCGATGTGGGCTCAGGACGCCGCGATGATGGCCGCGTACCAGGCCGCCTCGGCGGCCGCGGGGGTGCTCACGCCCGTGACGCCGCTGGCGTCGACCACTAACCCGGCGGCCGCAGCGGCAGCGGACAGCACCGCCCTCGCCGCGGACTCGTCGGGCGGCACGGTGCAGGCGTTGGCGGCACCCGTCTCCAATGCCGCGTTGGCCGCGCCCACCCTCCCCTTCACGACCGATGGCCTGTTGTCCTCGATCGACAACTTCCTTGGCACGCCGTCCGTGCTTAACGGCATCAACGGCGCCGTCAACACCGCGGCCTGGTGGGTGTGCAACACCATCCCGACGGCCGTGTCGTTGGGGCACACGCTCGGCACGGTGCCGTCGATCCCGTTCGCGCTCACCGATTCCGTCACGCCCCTCGCCGGCGGCCTGGTGCCGGGCACGATGGTGGGCTCGGTGTCGGGCGCGGGGGCGTCAGCCGCCCTCGGCGAGGCCTCCGCGGTCGGTGGGCTGTCGGTGCCGGCCGGCTGGAACGCCGCCGCCCCGGCGACGTCGTTGGCTTCCTCCACCGCCCCGCTCGAGGGCTCGGGCTGGACGGCCGCGGCCGAGGCGGAGCCGGTCGCCGCGATGCCCGGCATGCCCGGCATGGCGGGGGCTGCCAAGGGCGCCGGTGCCTACGGCGCCGGGCCGCGATACGGCTTCAAGCCGATCGTCATGCCCAAGCAGGTTGTCGTCTGATGTCGGAATACCGGTACGGGAAATAAGGGGGTACATGTCACCCGTTTGAGGCGATCAGTTAACCGGTAGGTCGTAATCTGTCCATAACGCGGCCACCACCGCATCAATTGCAACTGTTAAGACTTCGAGTTTGAAGGCTTGAAAGATAAGGAGAAAGAAACATGGCAACACGTTTTATGACTGACCCGCACGAAATGCGGGCGATGGCGGGCCGCTTCGAGGTGCACGCCCAGACCGTTGAGGACGAGGCCCGCAAGATGTGGGCGTCCTCGATGAACATCGCCGGCTCGGGCTGGAGCGGCCAGGCGCAGGCGACCTCGTACGACACCATGGGCCAGGTCAACCAGGCCTTCCGCAACATCGTCAACATGCTCCACGGAGTGCGCGACGGGCTCATCCGCGACGCCAACAACTACGAGCAGCAAGAGCAGGCCTCGCAGCAGATCCTGAGCAGCTAGCAGCCGAAAACCACTGCTATCCAACACTTTTAAGGAGCTAAGCAATGACCATTAACTACCAGTTCGGCGATGTCGACGCCCACGGCGCGTTGATCCGCGCTCAGGCCGCGTCTCTGGAGGCTGAGCACCAGGCCATCGTTCGCGATGTGCTTGCTGCGGGTGACTTCTGGGGCGGTGCCGGTTCGGTGGCCTGCCAGGAGTTCATCACCCAGTTGGGTCGCAACTTCCAGGTGATCTACGAGCAGGCCAACGCCCACGGGCAGAAGGTGCAGAGCGCCGGCAGCAACATGGCCAGCACCGACAGCGCCGTTGGGTCCAGCTGGGCCTAACACCGCTTCTCCGCTCGAAGGGCCCGCACACCACGGTGTGCGGGCCCTTTCGATTCCGCGCTTACCCGGCCACCGGTGAACGCGGGATCAGTGAGGGCCGGAACCCGATCCGGTGAACGACGCCGCCGGACTCGCGCCCGACCATGCCGCCCAGCGGCATCTTGGAGACACCCGTGGCCGGCGGCGGCGCGGCGCCCCACCCGCCCGGCATGGCCTTGGCGTCGAGGGCCGTAGGCATTGGCGTCACCGACGACGTGGCGTTCGCCCAGCCCGGCGGCACCGACAGGGTCCCCAGCGACGTCCCCTGACCCAGACTCGCCGACGCCGCGCGGCCGAGGCTCGCCGTCGCACCGTGCCCCAGACCGCCCAGAGCTGGTGCGCCGTGCAGCGCGGGGCCCCCCTCCGCTCCCAGGATCGAACCAGCACCCTCCATGTCGAGCGCCAGCCCCTGGTAATCCAGGTCGAGGCCCCGATAATCGAGCCCCAGACCGTAGAGGTCGATATCGACCCCACCGCCGTCGGCGCCGAAGCCGGCGGCATCGGAGCCCAATCCCGCCACGTCGGACAACAGCCCGGCCGCGTCGCCGCCGCCGGGGGCCCCGCCGAGCGCAGATGCCAGCCCGGACGCCGCCCCCGCGCCGGTGCTGACGCGATTGGTCGCGATGAGCGGTGGCGGCACGGTCATCGCGTAGGCCGCGTCGTAAGCCGCCGAGGCGGCCGTGGCCTGCGCCGCCGACTGTTCGCATAGCCCGGCGACGGCTCGCAGCCACACCACGTAGGGCGTGACCGCGGCGGCCATCGATGCCGACGTCGGCCCCGTCGTTGCGGTCAGAGTCGTGATCACCGATTCGTACCCGCCGGCCGCGGAGTTGAGCTCGATGGCCAGCGAGTCCCATCCCGACGACGCAGCCAGCAGCGTCGCGCCCCCGGGTCCAACATACATCCGACCGGAGTTGGTTTCCGGGGGCAACGCGCCAAAATCCATTGCTTTCCTTCTGCTGGTTGAGTTCCCGAGGCCGCCGAAGCTCGGCGGTGATATGTGACGGTGCGCGGAAAACGTTCGGAAAGGCCAACTTTGGTGATCGATTTGCGCTAGCCGGACTTCGTCGTCCGCCGCATCGAGCGTACGTATTTCGGCCGCTATCCCGATCCCCGGAAAATCGGAACATTGCAAAGAGACCAAATCGGCTCGAGTGAACCCGGTTTCGGAATGTATCGCCTGGAACCGGCCGGCGAAGGCAAACCAATGGCCATGCGAACCAACGTTTTTGGCAAACCGGCACCCCGCAAGTTGTCCGGCCGGACACATAGAGAACTCATATTCGGGGTGGCTTACGCGGGCCGGTCACTCCGCGGACATTTGAGAACTCTATGAACTCCGTGACAGTTACGTGTGGGTCTTGCCAGAATGGAGGGACATGACCGCAACGTCGGGCTACGCGGGTGGCCAGCGCCCCCGCCAGGCCATCCTCGGGCAGCTGCCCAGGATTTACCGTGCCGATGGATCACCGATCAGGGTCCTCCTGGTCGATGACGAGCCGGCGCTGACCAATCTGGTGAAAATGGCGCTGCACTACGAGGGCTGGGTCGTCGACATCGCCCACAACGGGCGCGAGGCGCTGGCCAAGTTCGACAAGGTCAATCCTGACGTGCTGGTGCTCGACATCATGCTCCCGGACGTCGACGGGCTGCGAATCCTGGAACGCGTCCGCCAGTCCGACACCTACACCCCGACACTTTTCCTCACCGCGCGGGATTCGGTGATGGACCGGGTCACCGGTCTGACCGCCGGCGCCGACGACTACATGACCAAGCCGTTCAGCCTGGAAGAGCTCGTGGCACGGCTGCGCGGGTTGCTGCGCCGTTCCGGTCAGCAGACACCGCCCGCGGCCGAAACACTCAACGTCGGCGACCTGCGGCTGGACACCGCCAGCCGCGAGGTGACGCGGGGCGGCACGCAGATATCGCTGTCCTCAACCGAGTTTGAACTGCTGCGGTTCCTGATGCGCAATCCGCGCCGCGCGCTGAGCCGCAGCGAGATCCTCGACCGGGTGTGGAACTACGACTTCGCAGGGCGCACCAGCATCGTGGACCTCTACATCTCCTACCTGAGAAAGAAGATCGACTCCGGCCGGGAACCGATGATTCACACCGTGCGCGGTGTGGGGTACATGTTGCGGCCCCCGGAATGACCCGGGACCGGGACGCCCTGTCCGGCGATCTTCCGCGGTGGCTGCCCCGTTCGTTACGCCGCCAGCTGCTATTGGGCGTACTCGCGGTGGTCAGTGTGGTGCTGATGACGGTCGGAATCGTCTCCGTGCTGAGCCTGCGCGGCTACGTCACCGCGATGAGCGACGCCGACGTCGCCGAGTCCTTGGACGCGTTGGGCCACTCGTACCACAAATACGTGCGGGGCGAACACGATCCGGCCGGCGGCGCGAGGCCACTGCCGGAGGCGATGCTGCAGTTCACCGATCAGACCCCGGGAAACCTGATCGTGGTGTTGCACGAGGGCAGCGTGACCGGGTCGGCGGTGTTCTCGGAGGCCGAGGCGCGGCCCGCGCCCGCCGACGTGGTGCGCGCAATCGAGGCGCAGTCGTGGGCGAACGGCCCGCCACGGACCGAAAACCTGGGCAGCCTTGGGTATTACCGGCTCAAGAGCCACGTCGACGGGTCGGACGTGCTGATCGCCGGCGTGTCGCTGAACCTCGCCGACCAAATCATCGCCCGCAAACAGGTCACCACCACCCTGCTCATCGCGGCCGCGCTGACGGTCACCGCCGGGCTCACCGTGTGGGTCGTCGGCTATACCCTGCGGCCATTGCGCCGATTGGCGGCCACCGCGGCGGAAGTGGCGGCCATGCCGCTCGCCGACGACGACCACCGGATCAGTGTCCGGGTCCGGCCGCGTGACACCAACCAGCAAAACGAGGTCGGCATCGTCGGCCACACCTTGAACCGTTTGCTGGACAACGTCGATAGTGCGCTGGCGCAACGCGCCGAATCCGACCTGCGGACAAGGCAGTTCATCACCGACGCCAGCCACGAGCTGCGCACCCCGCTCGCGGCTATTCAGGGCTACGCCGAACTGACCCGCCAGGACAGTTCGGAGTTGCCGCCGACCACCGAGTACGCCCTGGCCCGCATCGAGTCCGAAGCCCGGCGCATGACGCTGCTCGTCGACGAGCTGCTGCTGCTGTCCCGCCTGGGTGAAGGGCAAGACCTGCAGAGCGAGGACGTCGACCTTGCCGAGCTGGTCGGCAACGCCGTCAACGACGCGGCGGTCGCGGCGCCCGCGCACCATTGGGTGAAGAACCTGCCCGACGAACCGGTGTGGGTCCGCGGCGACCACGCGCGGTTACACCAGCTGGTCAGCAACCTGCTCAACAACGCCCGGGTGCACAACCCGCCCGGGGTCACCGTCACTACCGCGATCACCTGCCACCGCGACGGTCCCGAGCCGTACACGGAATTGACCGTTACCGACGACGGACCGGGCATCGACCCGGAGCTGCTGCCCCGCTTGTTCGAACGGTTCGCCCGGGCGGACAACTCGAGGCTCAACGGAACGGGCACCGGGCTGGGTCTGGCCATCGTCAGTTCGATCGTCAAGGCTCACCACGGCTCCGTCACCGCCGAATCCACCGAGGGCAGAACGGTTTTCCGGGTCCGGCTGCCGATGATCGAAAAACCCGGCAGCCGCTGACGCCCGACATTCAGGTACTCTTGCCCGAGGCCGGCCTTCTGCCATCATTGGCTTTTCCCTCCTCCGATACGCGCGCTTCTCGCCGACTCGCTTTCCTAGGCGGGCTGATGATCGGACGGGCACCGGAATACCTGGACGCCTGGGGTTGGTGTCAGCGCATCAGACATGCTCGATCTCCGCCATACGGTCGTAGGCATCCCACCAGACGGCCTCATGCTCAACCGGTGAGATCGTATGAGTCGTCAGCATGCGGTCGGCCTTGATCAGCATGTCGACCAACGTCCGCCATTGGGCGTACCTGCACAGCTCCCGCACGTCGATGGTGTTGGGCATGAGGATGATCGACATCGACCTGGCTCGAACACGGGGAGGCCCGGCCCGGAAAAACAGGAGCATGCTGATACTCAGATAGGCGACCGCAGCGACTGTCAGCACGGTGTCGGGTGAGTCCATTGCATTGCCCAATACCATGACGCACAACAGCATCAGCGCGGCAGCGGTTAGCGGCCACTCACGCCACAGCCTTGCTAACCGCCGGTCGGTGGTACTGGTTCCGGGCGGATAGATGATCAGGTGGTAGCGGCGAACCCCGTACTGGCTGACCACCGCCCCATACGATCCCCAAAGGTGGTCACCGTCGAGCAGGCGCGAGAACCAGGACGGCACAGTTGCTCGCCCCCGTGGTGGTTCGGTTACGCCGCATTCAACGGTTCGGTGTTGGCGATCACGCATGAGTTTCGGTCTACGCCGCGAGGACGGCACGCGCCGGGATGACAACGGCATCCATACGCCCGGGGCGCCAATGTTTACGGAACCTTAATCGACCCTGTGCGCGGGATCGGTAAAAGCACCGGCCGATGCCGCAGCTTGCGATTGACGAGGCCGGCCGCCGCGGAGTTCCTCAAAACTCCTATCCGTCATCGTGATTGGGGACACCTACTCCGATGCTGGGATGAAAAAGCGTGCCGCCGCCGGTCCGGATGTCGCCGGGCGGGAGTTGTCGGCAGGTTCGAACGAACGTGCGTAAACAAACCGTAAGGGAGCCCTGGGCCACCGTAAGAAAAGTGTCAACCAAAGGCCCTATCGGGCCTGCCCCAATTAGCTTCAAGCTGACCTTGCCTCCGAGAACGGCGTTGTGGCTGACTCGATGAGGTCCTTTCGTATGCACGCGGATCGGCGCGGAACGGAGACAAGATGGGCGTAGTGGCCTTTGTCGTGCTCACGGTGGCGGTGTTCGCCGTCCTCGGCCTGGTGCAAAAGCTGGTCGAGCGGCTGTGAGCTACGAAAACATCGTCGGCTTGGCGCTTTCCATAATTCTTGCGCTGTTTCTCGGCTGCGCCCTGCTGTTCCCGGAGAGGTTCTAGTGAGCACAACAACAGCGGGAATCATCTTCCTGCTCGTCCTCGTCGCGGCACTGGCAGCGGTGCACGTTCCCCTCGGGGACTACATGTACCGGGTCTACACGTCGGACAAGGATTCGTATGTCGAGCGGGCGATCTATCGCCTGATCGGTGTCGATTCCCGCTCTGAGCAGACGTGGGGCGCCTACGCGCGCAGCGTGTTGGCGTTCTCGTCGATCAGCATCCTCTTCCTGTTCGTGTTCCAGCTGGTGCAGGGTAAATTGCCGCTGCACCTGCATGATCCGGCCACCCAGATGACGCCGGGGCTGGCATGGAACACCGCGGTCAGCTTCGTCACCAATACCAACTGGCAGGCCTACTCGGGCGAGTCCACCCAGGGTCACCTGGTGCAGATGGCCGGGCTGGCGGTGCAGAACTTTGTCTCGGCGGCCGTCGGCATGGCGGTGGCGGTCGCGTTGGTGCGCGGGTTCGCGCGGAGGCGCACCGGCGATCTTGGCAATTTCTGGGTGGACCTGGTGCGCACGGTGCTTCGCATCCTGCTGCCGATCTCGGTTGTCGGCGCGATCGTGCTCGTCGCGGGTGGGGCGATCCAGAACTTCCACCTGCACGACCAGGTTGTCAACACCCTGGGCGGCGCGCAGCAGACCGTCACCGGCGGCCCGGTGGCCAGCCAGGAGGCCATCAAGGAGCTCGGCACCAACGGGGGAGGCTTCTACAACGCGAACTCCGCCCACCCATTCGAGAACCCGACGAGGTGGACCAACTGGCTGGAGATCTTCCTGCTGCTGGTGATCAGCTTCTCGCTGCCGCGAACCTTCGGGCGCATGGTCGGCAGCACGAAGCAGGGTTATGCGATCGCGTCGGTCATGGCGTCGCTGTACGCGATCAGCGTGACGTTCATGATGTGGTTCCAGTTGCAGCACCATGGCACTGTGCCGACCGCGGTCGGCTCGGCCATGGAGGGGGTAGAGCAGCGCTTCGGCGTCGCCAACTCGGCGGTGTTCGCCGACTCGACGACACTCACCTCCACCGGCGCCGTCGACTCCTTCCACGACTCCTACACCAGCCTCGGCGGGATGATCACGATGTTCAACATGCAGCTCGGCGAGGTCGCGCCCGGCGGCACCGGCTCGGGCCTCTACGGCATGCTCGTCCTGGCGGTAATCACCGTTTTCGTCGCCGGCCTGATGGTTGGGCGGACACCGGAGTACCTCGGCAAGAAGATCAATCCGCGCGAAATCAAGCTTGCCGCAAGCTATTTCCTGGTCACTCCGCTGATCGTGCTGACCGGCACCGCGATCGCGATGGCCCTGCCCGGTGAACGGTCCGGCATGCTGAACACCGGGCCGCACGGGTTGTCGGAAGTCCTATACGCGTTTACCTCCGCCGCCAACAACAACGGGTCGGCCTTCGCCGGCATCAGCGTCAACACCAACTGGTACAACACGGCCCTCGGACTGGCCATGGTCTTCGGCAGATTCCTGCCCATCGTGCTCGTCCTCGCCCTGGCCGGCTCGCTGGCGAAGCAGGGAATGACGCCGGAATCGGCGGGCACTCTGCCCACCCATCGGCCACAGTTCGTCGGCATGGTCGCCGGGGTCACGCTGATCCTGGTGGCCCTGACCTTCCTGCCCATGCTCGCGCTCGGGCCTCTCGCTGAAGGAATCCACTGATGACCGCTTCCACCGTCGATACGGCTGAGGAGACTCAGCCCGCGTCCCCGGCCAGCACAAAACGCGTTCAGGGCGGCCTGCTCGACCCGAAGATGCTCTGGAAGTCGACGCCGGACGCGCTGCGCAAACTCGACCCGCGCACCCTGTGGCGCAACCCGGTGATGTTCATCGTCGAGATCGGCGCCACCTGGAGCACTGTGCTGGCCATCATCGACCCGACCTGGTTCGCCTGGTTGACCGTGACCTGGCTATGGCTCACCGTACTGTTCGCCAACCTCGCCGAGGCGGTCGCAGAAGGGCGAGGCAAAGCCCAGGCCGAGTCACTGCGCCGGGCGAAGACCCATACCCCAGCCCGGCGGCTCAGAGACTGGAAACCCGGCGCGCCGGTCACCGAAGAAGAGATTGCCGCGCCACTGCTGCAGCAGGGTGACATCGTCGTGGTCGAGGCCGGCCAAGTCATACCGGGCGATGGCGACGTCGTGGAAGGCATTGCCTCCGTGGATGAATCGGCCATCACCGGCGAGTCGGCGCCCGTGATCCGCGAGTCCGGGGGCGACCGCTCGGCGGTCACCGGCGGCACCACCGTGCTCAGCGACCGGATCGTCGTACGGATCACGCAGAAGCCCGGGGAGAGCTTCATCGATCGCATGATCGCGCTCGTCGAGGGCGCCAACCGACAAAAAACGCCCAATGAGATCGCACTGAACATCCTGTTGGCCGCGTTGACGATCATTTTCGTCTTCGCCGTCGCCACCCTGCAGCCGCTGGCGATCTATTCGAAGATGAACAACCCCGGCGTCCCAGACACCCAGGCGCTCAACGCAAACGGCGTCACCGGCATCGTGATGGTGTCACTGCTGGTGTGCCTGATCCCCACCACCATCGGCGCGTTGCTCTCCGCGATCGGCATCGCGGGCATGGACCGACTGGTGCAACGCAACGTGCTCGCCATGTCGGGCCGCGCGGTGGAAGCCGCCGGCGACGTCAACACACTGCTGCTCGACAAGACCGGCACCATCACCCTGGGCAACCGGCAGGCCGGCGCCTTCGTCCCGCTCGACGGAGTCACCAGCGAGCAACTCGCCGACGCCGCGCAGTTATCCAGCCTGGCCGACGAAACGCCGGAGGGACGCTCAATCGTCGTCTACGCCAAGCAGCATTTCGGGCTACGCGCGCGCACGCCGGGCGAACTCGCCCACGCCCGGTGGGTGGAGTTCTCCGCCGCGACGCGGATGTCCGGCGTGGACATCGACGGGCACCAGCTGCGCAAGGGCGCGGCCAGCTCCGTCGCGGAATGGGTTCGCGGTCAAGGTGGCAAGGTTCCCCAGCAGCTCGGCGAGCTCGTCGACGGCATCTCCGCCGGCGGCGGCACCCCGCTGGTCGTCGGGGAGATCCGCGACGGTAACGCGTCGGTGCTGGGCGTCATCCATCTCAAGGACGTCGTCAAACAAGGCATGCGCGAGCGGTTCGACGAGATGCGCAAGATGGGTATCCGGACGGTGATGATCACCGGCGATAACCCGTTGACCGCCAAGGCGATCGCGGACGAGGCCGGGGTTGACGATTTCCTCGCCGAGGCCACACCCGAGGACAAGCTTGCACTGATCAAGCGGGAACAAGAGGGCGGCAAGCTGGTCGCGATGACCGGTGACGGCACCAACGATGCGCCGGCGTTGGCTCAGGCCGACGTGGGCGTGGCGATGAACACCGGCACCTCGGCCGCCAAAGAGGCGGGCAACATGGTCGACCTCGACTCCGACCCCACCAAGCTCATCGAGATCGTCGAGATCGGCAAGCAGCTGCTGATCACCCGCGGGGCGCTGACCACGTTCTCGATCGCCAACGACATCGCGAAGTACTTCGCAATCATCCCGGCGATGTTCGTCGCGCTGTTCCCCGGGCTGGACATGATCAACATCATGCGGCTGCACAGCCCGCAGTCGGCGATCCTGTCGGCGGTGATCTTCAACGCGGTCGTCATCGTGGCCCTCATCCCGCTATCGCTGCGTGGGGTGCGCTACACACCCAGCAGCGCGTCAAAGCTGTTGAGCCGCAACCTCTACGTATACGGGCTCGGCGGGATCGTCGCCCCGTTCATCGGAATCAAGCTGATCGACCTGATCATCCAATTCGTCCCCGGGATGTCCTGACATGAAGTTCTCGAGTTTTGTTCGCATGCACTGGGCGGCGTTTCGTGCCCTGCTCGTGCTGACCGTGATCACCGGCCTCGCCTACCCCCTGTTCATCTGGCTGGTGGCGCAGATACCGGGGCTGCACGACAACGCCGAAGGCTCGATCCTCACCGCCAACGGCAAGCCCGTCGGCAGCCGGCTGATCGGCCAACTCTTCACCGACAAGGACGGGAACGCGCTGCCGCAGTACTTCCAGAGCCGCCCCTCGGCGGCCGGGGCCGGCTACGACCCGCTGTCGACAAGCGCGAGCAATCTCGGGCCGGAAAGCATCGTCGACACGCCCGCGGATCCGGCTCTCATGGCGTCGGGCAAATCCGCTTCGGACGCGGGCTTCAAGCCGAGCCTGCTGACCACCGTGTGCTCACGCAGCGCAGCGGTGGGCCAGCTCGAAGGCGTGGACGGGTCGAGACCGTTCTGCACCGGTGGCGGTGTGGGCGCCGTGCTGTCGGTGATCGGCCCCCGCGACGGCCGCGGCAACGTCACCCATCCGACGCGGGTGGTCAGCGTCAACGAACCGTGCCAGACGACCCCGGCGGCCTTCGTGACGCTGTACGAGGGCGTGAAGGTCGAATGCGCGAAATACGGCGAGGACTACACGATCGGTCAGATCGTGCCCATCCGCGGTGCCGCGCCCGCAAACCCCGCCGTACCCGCCGACGCCGTCACCGCGAGCGGCAGCGGCCTCGACCCGAACATCTCACCGGCCTACGCCGACCTCCAGGTCGCCAGGGTGGCCAAGGCCCGGCACGTCAGCCCGGACCAGATCCGTCAAGTACTGGCACAGAATCAAAGCGGCCGCACCCTCGGATTTTTCGGTGAACCGTGTGTCAACGTGTTGCAACTCAATCTGCAACTCGATCACAAATATCCGGTCTCGAGCTAGCGCGATAGGGGGATGATGGTTGACGTGAGTGTCGTTGACCACCGTCCTAAGCGCGGCGAACTGCGGATTTACCTCGGTTCGGCCCCCGGGGTGGGCAAGACGTACGCGATGCTCGGCGAAGCGCATCGCCGGCTGGAACGCGGTACCGACCTGGTGGCCGGCGTGATCGAAACCCACGGTCGGGCGAAAACCGCTGAGCTGCTTGAGGGAATCGAGTTCGTTCCGCCGCGCTACATCGAATACCGCGGCAGTTCCTTTCCCGAGCTCGACGTGCCGGCGGTCCTCGCACGCCGACCCCAAGTCGTCTTGGTCGACGAACTCGCGCATACCAACACACCCGGCAGCAAAAACGCCAAGCGCTGGCAGGACGTTGAGGAATTGCTCGACGCGGGGATCACGGTGATCTCCACCGTCAATGTCCAACATTTGGAAAGCCTGAACGACGTCGTCGCTCAAATCACCGGCATCGAACAGAAAGAGACGATTCCGGACTCCATCGTCCGGCAGGCCTCGCAGGTCGAGCTGATCGATATCACGCCGGAGGCGTTGCGCCGCAGGCTTTCCCATGGGAACGTGTACGCGCCGGAGCGAATCGACGCTGCGCTGTCGAACTACTTCCGTCGCGGAAACCTCACCGCGCTAAGGGAACTCGCGTTGTTGTGGTTGGCCGACCAGGTCGACACGGCACTGGCGAAATACCGCGCGGAAAACAAAATCACCGAAACGTGGGAGGCCCGCGAACGGGTCGTGGTGGCGGTCACCGGCGGCCCCGAGTCCGAGACGCTGGTACGCCGGGCCTCCCGGATCGCGTCGAAGTCCAGCGCCGAGCTGATGGTGGTGCATGTCATCCGCGGCGACGGGTTGGCCGGACTGTCGGAGGCCCGGATGGCCAAGATCCGTGAGCTGGCAAGCAGCCTGGACGCCTCGCTGCATACCGTGGTCGGTGACGACATACCCACGGCCCTACTCGATTTCGCCCGCGAGATGAACGCCACCCAACTGGTGATCGGCACGTCGCGCCGGTCACGGTGGGCGCGCGTCCTCGAGGAGGGCATCGGCGCGCGGATCGTCGAGGTGTCGGGCAAGATCGACGTCCACCTGGTCACCCACGAGGAATCCAAGCGCGGCTTTCGCGCGGCGTCGCTGTCGCCCAACGAGCGGCGCGTGGCGTCGTGGCTGGCGGCCTTCGTTGTGCCGTCGGTCATCTGCGCGGTGATCGTGACAGCGCTCGACAAATATTTGGGCACCAGCGGCGACAGCGCCCTGTTCTTCGTCGGGGTGTTGCTGGTCGGACTGCTCGGAGGCGTTGCCCCGGCCGTCGCCTCGGCGGTGCTCTCCAGCCTGTTGTTGAACTACTACCTGACCGCCCCCCGGCACACCTTCACCATCGCCGAACCCGACGCCGCCGTCACCGAACTCGTGCTGCTGCTGATCGCGGTCGCCGTGGCGGTGCTGGTTGACGGCGCGGCCAAGCGCACCCGCGAGGCCCGGCGCGCCTCGCAGGAGGCGGAGCTACTGACGCTGTTCGCGGGGTCGGTGCTGCGCGGGGCGGATCTCGAGACGTTGCTCGAGCGGGTGCGCGAGACCTACTCGCAGCGCGCGGTCAGCATGCTGCGCGAACGCGGCGAGGAGGACCACGGCGGCGGCAAGCGTGGCGAGGTCGTCGCCTGCGTGGGCCGGGATCCTTGCGTCACGGTCGATTCCGCCGATACCGCGATCGAGGTCGGCGACGACGAGTTCTGGATGCTGTTGGCGGGCCGAAAGCTTTCGGCCCGCGACCGTCGGGTGCTCGGCGCGGTAGCCAAGCAGGCCGCGGGTCTGATCCGGCAGCGCGAGCTCGCCCAGGAGGCCAGCCGGGCCGAGGCGATCGTGCGGGCCGACGAGTTGCGCCGTTCCCTGCTGTCGGCCGTCAGCCACGACCTGCGCACGCCATTGGCGGCGGCCAAGGTCGCGGTGTCCAGCCTGCGCGCCGAGGACGTCGCCTTCTCCCCCGCGGACACCGCGGAGCTGCTGGCGACCATCGAGGAGTCCATCGACCAGCTGACCGCTCTGGTCGGAAACCTGCTCGACTCGTCGCGCCTGGCCGCGGGGGTGGTGCACCCCGACGTCCGCCGGGTGTATCTGGAGGAAACGGTGCAACGGGCGCTGATCAGTATCGGCAAGGGGGCCACCGGTTTCTACCGCTCGGCCATCGACCGGGTGAAGGTCGATGTGGGTGACGCCGTGGTGCTGGCCGACGCCGGGCTGCTCGAACGCGTTCTGGCCAACCTGATCGACAACGCGCTACGGTACGCGCCCAACTGTGTGGTTCGGGTCAATGCAGGGCGCGTCGGAGATCGGGTGCTGATCAACGTCATCGACGAGGGGCCCGGCATCCCGCACGGGGCCGAGGAGCAGATATTCGAGGCGTTTCAGCGCCTTGGTGATCACGACAACACCACGGGGGTGGGCCTGGGCATGTCGGTGGCGCGCGGCTTCGTCGAAGCCATGGGTGGAACGATCACGGCCGGCGACACCCCGGGCGGCGGTCTCACGGTCGTGGTGGAATTGGCTGCGCCACAGATGGTTGAGGCGCGATGACCCGCGTGTTGGTGATCGACGACGAGCCGCAGATCCTGCGGGCGCTGCGCATCAACCTGTCGGTGCGGGGCTACGAGGTGATCACCGCGTCCACCGGCGCCGGCGCGCTGCGCGCCGCCGCCGAGCACAAACCCGACGTCGTGATCCTCGACCTCGGACTCCCCGACATCTCCGGCATCGACGTGCTGGCCGGGCTGCGGGGGTGGCTCACCGCGCCGGTAATCGTGCTGTCGGCGCGCACCGACTCGTCGGACAAGGTCGAGGCGCTCGACGCTGGGGCCGACGACTACGTCACCAAACCCTTTGGCATGGACGAGTTCTTGGCCCGGCTGCGAGCAGCGATCCGCCGCAACACCGCGGCGGCCGAGCTGGAGCAGCCGGTGATCGAGACCGATGCCTTCACCGTCGATCTGGCCGCCAAGAAGGTCATCAAGAACGGCACCGAGGTCCACCTCACCCCCACCGAGTGGGGGATGCTCGAAGTGCTGGTCCGCAACCGCGGCAAGCTGGTCGGCCGAGAAGAGCTCCTCAAGGAGGTGTGGGGACCGGCGTATGCCGCCGAAACCCATTATTTACGAGTCTATTTGGCGCAGCTGAGGCGTAAACTCGAGGACGATCCGTCGCACCCCAAGCACTTGCTCACCGAGTCGGGCATGGGGTATCGGTTCGAGGTGTGAGGTTTCGTCCCATCCGTCACTTGCGCCTCGGCGCCGGAAGAATCGACCAACTGCCCGCCTCATAGCGACAACGGAGCGGGCCTGCGCGTGGTACGTCACAGGGGCCACAGGCGTCTCCGTTCCGGAG